>NZ_JAUOPN010000005.1 GCF_030547005.1 Maribacter sp. 1_MG-2023
CATTAGAAAGTTTAATTATAATAACCCAATTGAAGTCCTAAATGATAAGTGTGTTGCACTTATGGGTTGAACTCAGCACCAATACACTTATGAAATTCATATTTTACATTTTTACATTGTATTTTATTTACGAAATACCCATAAAAAAGCTGTCACAAATTAAGGGCTTATTCCTCTATTTGTAATTGTTTCAATTTTAAGAGTTCACTCTTTGCTTGTTTGTATAAAAACACAGAGAACAGCGTTAAAAACACAACTGATGAACATAAAATATATAAATAAAACCCCGGTGATAAAGTAGCTTTAAATAATGGTAATAAAATAATAAACCCAACGGTATAAACGCCTATGGCCAATGGCGTACCTAGGTAATGGGTATATTTTCTGAAATTATAGTAATTGGTTAAATCGTTACGAAAAGTATTTGATTCTTTGCTGAAATTAATAGTTCTTAACTTCTTTAAGCTATATAACTCAACAGCTATTCTAACCACTAAACTACCGATCATTAAACCGATGCCAAGCATGAATGTAGCACTCTTATATCCAGAAACATATAGTAGAAACGCAACCAGAATGATAATCGTGATGCTTAATACTATATTTCCTGTTCGTTGTTTTTGTTCTATGGATTTTACACTTTTTAAAAGCCCTTGAAATCCGTCTTCGGTGCCAGAAACTGTAGTTTGGTTCTGCCATTTATTCTGTAAATCTTCAAAATTATTCATTATGGACACATTTTGTAAGTTGTTGTTTTATTCTATGTATTCTAGTACGGATGGCTTCATGCTTGATTCCCATTATCTCTGAAATCTCTAGCTGCGGTAATCCTTCTAATTCCAATAATATTATAGCCTTATTGGTACTACTTAATTTATTGATGCATTTGTAAAGCTGAACTAACATATCTTCTTTTTCTGTAGCGTTGTCAACAGAATCGCTTACTTGAAGATTATCAATTTGTAGATTTTTATCCTTTTTACGTTCTCGTCTTATTTCAGCCAGGCATGTATTTACACAAATTCGGTAGATCCAAGTTGAGAGTCCGCTTTCATTTCTAAATCCGTCTAAATTCTGCCAAACCTTAATAAAAATTTCTTGAGCCAGATCTTTGGCAAGAGCGTCGTTACCTACCGTATACCCCATGCACAATCGAATAATCTTGGGGTAATTTTCCTCATATATCTTCTGATATGTAATTTCTTTAGACCCCATTATTCGTTCAACGCATATTTAAGATTCTCGATAAACCATTGTGGCTGATCATACATGATAAAGTGAGATGACCCATTAGCAAATTCAATGGTGTATTCTGCAAGCGCTTTATACTGTAGGTCATAAGTGGATTTCGCCATTTCTAAACCATAAGGTTCTGTAGCGGCCAGAATAGTAACCGGTGAATTTATTTTAGCCAAATCTTCACGTAAATCTAACTTTAATAAATCGGTATACCCATAGACATAGGTCTCTCGATCTGCCTGAATCATCCAATTTTTAACTATTTCTTGATTAGATTTTTCTTTAGTAATACTATTCGCCATTTGCTGTGCCATAGCTTCAAAATCAGAGTCGCCCATAGCTAATAGTTGTTTATTATATGGCGAATCATACACCATGTATTCACTTTTAAAATCGGGCATCATTAAAGCACCTGTTGATGGTAAAGCATCAACGATTATTAGTTCTTTAAATGAATTGCCATCTGCTGCCATCCACAATGCTAAAGCACCACCTAAACTATGACCTAGCAAAACAGGATTCTCTAATTGTTTTTCAGAAATATAGTTGACGACTCCGTCTTTAATTTTGGGTAACCATGGTTTTTCAATAGCAGGGACATTACCGAAGCCAGCAAATGTAAATACATGACATTCATAATCTTTTGATAGCTCTGCAACTGTAGCTTCCCAAATTTCACCTGTACACGTAAAGCCTGGAAATAAAAGTATTGGTTCTCCTTTACCAATTACTTCGACTTTAAAAGGATTGTCTTGAGCAGTTATTGAAAGAGAGGAAATAATAAGTAATCCGAATAGTAACTTTTTAATTGTTTTCATCATAAGAGTTTTTGTTTGTTTGCCCTTTAGATTCAAAAAATTAAAAATGTTACATCCTAAATTGAAAAAAGATTTTATTCTGGCTCTACATCCATTCTTTTTATAGCTGTGGACGCTAAAATAAAAGCAGCTAAGAGAAATACTGCCGCCAGAGCATATGGTGCACCAGGAAAGTAAATTGATGTCTCAGGACGTATAAAATAATAAAACACGGGTGCAAAGATAAATTGCCCAAGTATAGCAGTAATACTAACTAGACCGGTAATTGATCCTTGTAAAATTCCCTGTTCCTTTTCAGATACTTGGTTTGAAATTACGCCTTGCACAGTAGGACCCGCAATACCGCCTAAGGCATACGGAATTAAGAACGCATACAGCATCCACGGTTCTTTGGCGAAAGAAAATAAGAACATACCAACTGTCCATAACAAAAAACCGAATGTAATTACTTTACGTTTTCCAAACTTCTTTACAATCTTACCTACTAAAAACCCTTGTACAATTGCAACTAATAAGCCTACAACCATTAGCGACAATCCTATTTGTTTCGGAGTCCAATCATATCGCTCAATACCATAATAAGACCACGTTGATGGTAATGCCTGGCCGGCAAGATTTGCCAAGAAGAAAGCAGATATCAATAACAAGATGCCTTTATAATTTCGTAATGCAAACAAAGAAACTCCCGGAATCATTTTTGAAAAATTAATCTGTCTTCTATTCTCTAGAGCTAAAGATTCTGGAACAAAGAAATACCCAAAAAGGAAGTTGGCAAATGTTAAGCCTGCAGCTATGTAAAATGGAAGTCGAATATTGATCTCCCCGAAAAAACCACCAATACCGGGACCTATGATAAATCCAATTCCGAATGCAGCACCTATTAATCCGAAGTTCTTTGCCTTATTTTCTTTAGTACTTACATCTGCGATATAGGCCGAGGCAACAGTAAAACTGGCACCAGTTATTCCAGCTAAGAAACGACCTAGAAATAACCAGGTAATTGTCGGTGCCCAAGCATGAATCAAATAATCTATACTTAAACCTAAAAGTGCGAGAAGTAATATAGGGCGTCTACCAAATCGATCAGATATTTCACCTAACACGGGTGAAAACAAGAACTGCATACCTGCAAATGCAGTGGTCAGCCACATACCATAGATAATTGCCATGTGATTACCCTCCCCCGTTAATTCCATTATCAATTCGGGAATAATAGGTAGAATAATACCGATACCTATTACATCAACAAGAATAGTAATAAAAATAAAGAGTAAGGCGGTTTTATTGGATTTCATGGTCAAGACAAAAGTCGGACAAAAAAAGTAATCTTAAAGAGATAAAAATAAAAACCCCACTTTTAGATGGGGTTTTAAGTTCAATATATTTTCAAGCTTTAAATGACTTCACTCAACTCAGTCATTAAATACAATAGAAGTATTAGTTATTCAATGCTTCTGCACCACCAACGATTTCTAATATCTCGTTAGTAATAGCTGCCTGTCTTGCTTTGTTGTATGTTAATTTTAATTGATCACGCATTTCAGTTGCGTTATCGGTTGCTTTGTGCATTGCAGTCATACGTGCACCATGCTCACTAGCGAATGAATCTCTAATACCTTTATACAATTGTGTCTTTAAAGATTTAGGAATCAATTGTTCAATAATTTCTAATTTCGAAGGTTCAAAAGTATAATCTGCACTTGCAGTTACCTCAACTTCTTCTAATGGAACAATAGGTAAAAATTGCTCTGTCATTACAATTTGAGTTGCCGCGTTTTTGAATTTGTTATACACAATTTCAATACGGTCATAAGCTCCTTCTGTGAAAAGGACCATCAAACGCTCAGCTATTTCAGCAACATTATCAAAGGTTAAATCGTCATATACATCGCTATGATTTTCGATAACATTAAAACGTTTCCCTAGAAAGTCATTTGCTTTTTTACCAATAGCAATAAAATCAACTGATTTACCAGCGTAAACATTATCTGCTAGATTAACCGATTGCTTTAAAATATTAGTATTAAAAGCTCCACAAAGACCTCTGTTAGAAGTAACGGAAACAATTAAAACCCTGTTCACAATACGATTATCGGCATAAACACTACCAGAATCACCTTCTAAACTAGCACTTAAGTTTTGTAGTAGTTCGGTCAGCTTATCTGCATAAGGTCTCATTGCCGTAATAGCATCTTGCGCCTTTTTCAATTTTGCAGCAGATACCATTTTCATAGCACTGGTAATCTGCATCGTTGAAGAAACCGATGAAATCCTATTACGTATCTCCTTTAAATTTGCCATTTTATTCAGTATTTAGTAAGTAGTACAAAGTATTAAGCAATTATAACACTTTGTACCAACTACTCAGTACTCAGTACTTTTTTTAGTTCTTATATTTCGCAGAAAGCTCCTTACAAACAGAAGTCAATGTATCGGTAACCTCATCAGTTAATTTACCAGACTTCAATGTATCAAGAACACCTCTATGCTTAGCGTTCAAAAACTCTAAGTAATCACGTTCGAATTCTTTTACTTTCTCAACAGGAACATCTCTTAACAAGTTCTTAGAACCTGCATAGATAATTGCAACCTGATCTTCAACAGTAAATGGATCGTTCTGTGCTTGCTTTAATATTTCAACGTTTCTACGTCCTTTTTCAATAACGTTCAACGTAGCTGCATCTAAATCTGAACCGAATTTAGCGAACGCTTCCAATTCACGGAACTGTGCTTGATCTAGTTTCAATGTACCTGCAACTTTCTTCATTGATTTAATCTGAGCGTTACCACCAACACGAGATACAGAAATACCCACGTTAATTGCCGGTCTTACACCTTGGTTGAATAAATCTTGCTCTAAGAATATCTGTCCGTCAGTAATAGAGATTACGTTTGTTGGGATATAAGCAGAAACATCACCCGCTTGTGTTTCAATAATAGGCAAAGCCGTTAAAGAACCACCACCTTTTACAATTGGCTTTAATACCTCTGGTAAATCGTTCATTTCTTTTGCGATATCATCATCATTGATAACTTTTGCTGCACGCTCCAATAATCTAGAGTGTAGGTAGAAAACATCACCTGGGTAAGCCTCACGTCCCGGTGGTCTTCTTAATAAAAGAGACACCTCACGGTAAGCAACCGCTTGTTTAGATAAATCATCATATATAATTAATGCAGGACGACCTGTATCACGGAAGTATTCACCAATAGATGCTCCAGTAAATGGTGCATATACTTGCATTGGCGCAGGATCAGATGCATTAGCAGCTACAATAGTAGTATATGCCATTGCTCCTTTATCTTCCAATACTTGTGCGATACCGGCAACAGTAGATGCTTTCTGACCTATGGCAACATAGATACAGTAAACAGGCTCGCCAGCATCATAAAATTCTTTTTGGTTCAAAATGGTATCGATACAAACTGTAGTCTTACCAGTTTGACGGTCACCAATAACAAGTTCTCTTTGTCCTCTACCAACTGGGATCATCGCATCAATTGCTTTAATACCAGATTGCATTGGCTCAGTTACAGGCTCTCTGTAGATTACCCCTGGAGCTTTACGCTCTAATGGCATCTCATAAGTATCACCGGCAATAGGTCCTTTACCATCGATAGGGTTACCTAAAGTATCCACTACACGACCAACAATACCTTCACCAACTTTTACAGAAGCAATACGTTGCGTACGTTTTACCGTATCTCCTTCACCAACAGATTTAGAAGGTCCTAAAAGAACCACACCAACGTTGTCTTCTTCAAGGTTCAAAACGATACCTTCAAGTCCGCCTTCGAACTCAACTAACTCTCCGTATTGAGCATTAGCTAATCCGTAGATTCTTGCGATACCATCACCTACCGTTAATACAGTACCTACTTCGTCTAAAGTAGCGGTAGCATCAAATCCTGATAATTGTTTCTTTAAAATTGCTGATACTTCAGCGGCTTTTACTCCTGCCATTTTTAATTAGATATAAGATATTAGGCGATGAATGTAACCATCCGAAGCCTTATATAGTTATTATAGACTATTTGAAAATTCTCTTTTTAAATTATTAAGCTTGTTGCTTACGCTAGCATCATACTGTAAATCTCCAACTCTTAAGATGAAACCTCCAATTATACTTTCGTCAACTTTACTTTCAATGGTAACCTCATTACCGGTAAGTGCAGCAACTTTCTTTAATATTTTTTTCTCCATTGCAGCATCTAAAGGTACAGCAGTTGTAACATACGCTACATCTTTACCTTTTAATTGCTCATTGATGATAATGTATTTTAAGGCAACTTCGTTTAGCATTCCTAAACGTTTGTTGTCTACCAACATATTAATAGCACCTTCTGTGATAGAATGACTGCCCTTAAAAATTTCAAGTAAGGCATTCTTTTTCATAGTACCAGAAACAACCGGACTAGCCAGCACATCTCTAAGTTCTTTACTACCTGAAATAGTAGCGGCGATTGAACGCATATCTTTCTCAACAGCATCCAAGGCTTTGTTTTCCTTGGCCATATCCAATATTGCCTTTGCGTAACGTAATGCAGCTCTAGATTCGCTCATTATTTCTTTTAGTTAAGTTTTATATCGCTCAACATTGAATCAACCAATTTCAATTGCTTGTCATTGCTAGATAAATCTTCTTTCAATACTTTTTCTGCTATAGCTACAGACAATTCTGCAACTTGACTTTTAATATCAGCAACAGCAGCTTTTTTCTCACTTTCGATTGCAGCTTGTGCTTGCTTCAACATTTTATCACCTTCTAGCTTAGCTTGCTCTTTAGAGTCAGAAATCATTTTCTCTTTGATTTCACGAGCTTCTTTCAACATCCCTTCACGTTCAGCACGCGCTTCTTGAAGCATCTTCTCATTATCAGCTTGTAAGTTCTGCATATCTGTACGTGCTTTATCAGCAGCAGCCAATGCTTCTTCTATACCAGCTTCTCTTTCGTTCAACGAATTTAAAATTGGTTTCCAAGCAAATTTTACCATTAAGAAAATTAATGCTAATAATAATATTGTTTGAACAACAAACAAACCTGGTGAAAAATCGTTCAATAAAACTTCCATATCCTAATCTTTAAAATCTAAATCAATAATTAAAAAAACATTTCCTGTAACCAACCGTTACAGGAAGATGTCTTTGGGTTTTCGTGTTCTTATTTTCCTAAGAACAAAGCACCGAATGCTAAACCTTCCAAAAGTGCAGCTACGATAATCATCGCAGTTTGAATTTTTCCTGCCGCTTCTGGTTGACGAGCAATACCTTCCATTGCTTTACCACCGATTTGACCAAGACCTAGACCTGCTCCGATAACGATTAAACCTGCTCCAATTAAATTGTAAGTTACCATACTAATTGATTTATATAATTAAATTAAAAAAACTCTTATTAAATGAAGTCCGCTCTTACATCTTCTGTATCGGCAACTTCGTGACCCGCCTCATCATGTTCATGATCGTGATCGTGTTCTGCAACTGCCATACCTATAAACAAGGCTGAAAGCGCGGTAAAAATATATGCTTGCAAAAAGGCTACTAGAACCTCAATAAGCGTAATAAAAAATGATAACACCAATGATAGACCTGTAGCTCCTGCTACACCTAAACTCTCTTTCAATGTAAACATAATTGCAATTAAGCTCATTACTACAATGTGACCTGCAGATATGTTTGCGAATAAACGCACTAACAATGAAAATGGTTTAATGATAAATGCACCAGCTAATTCTATTATAGCCAAAATAGGTTTTACGAATACAGGTACACCTGGCATCCATAAAATGTGCATCCAATAATCTTTATTACCACTAACTGTATAAATAACCAAAGTAAATATTGCCAAACAAGCTGTTACTGCAATTTGACCCGTTACATTAAATCCGAATGGAGTAAGACCCATTAAGTTTAGTATCCATATAAAGAAGAATACTGTTAAAAGGTATCCTGTAAATTTTCTGTAATGCTTTTCCCCAATATTAGGTCTAGCAATCTCATCTCTTACATAAAGCACCAATGGCTCTAATACTCTACCGAAGCCAGTAGGAATTTTTTTCTTTCCGTATTGTTTCGCCAATGAAGAAAAGGCCAATAACATAAGTAAGCCAACCAACAATACCCCAACAACACTCTTAGTAATAGAAAAATCTAAAACTTTGTGTGCATTAGTGGCATGGTGCTCTTCATCAAAATTCACAGAAGATGCTCCAGCATCCAATTCATATATTTTACTATGAAGTTTTACGAATTTAGAACCGTTTCTCTCAACAATTACATGTCCGTTATCATCATGATGAAATTCTGATGACATAAAAGTTGCCAAACCATTGCTTGACCAAAGAATAACAGGAAGCGGAAAACCAACATGCTTTCTTTCTCCTGAATCACTAGTATAAGAGAACAAATGAAAATCATGAGAATCTTTAAGGTGATGTAAAATATAAGCATCTACCTGTTCCTTACCACTTACCGCTCCTTCTGGCTCAGTATCGGATATAGCGAAACTTTGCAATGAAAAACAAAGTATTAGAAGTTGTAATAAGGTTTTAATCGTATTTGAAACTTGCATCATTAGTTCTTTATCAAAAAATTTAGCTCCTAGAAATTTTGCGCAAAAATAGTTAATTATTGCATAATCTACCCAATTTTAAAGCTTTAAAATTTAGAGTCTTTTTTTGCGCATAATTTTCGAAATAAAAAACACTTCTAGAAACAAAAAAATAATCACCGGTATAAGCAGCGCACCCCTATATATTTGAGGCATAATTAGTTCACCCAACAAGTATGGATAAAACAATATTGCGAAAACCATAATCTTAAAAACCAACACACCCATATACATAAAACCTAATTGTTCAAAAAATGAATTGTTTTTTGAAGCAATTAAGAATATGACAACCAATGTTAAGGAAAACAAGAAGTGAAAAGTATATGCATTGATCAAAAGCGGACCAAAATAAATTGGTGCAGTCGAAAGAACCAAATCTTGTAGAAAATAAGAAGTCGCGCCCACAACAGTGAACACGACTATATATAAAATGATATTTTTTAGCAACGCTTATTTATTTAACGCCATAACTTTTTTTATGACTAAATAGATTGACAAAAATACAGCAAGTAACGTAAATGTGTCTTCTAAAAAGGTTTTTTCAAATTTTTGATCTAACCACTCCCCTAAAAGATTACCCAAGAATATAGTGACACCCATTTGTATCGCAACACCAGATAAGCTTGCGGCATTTCTTAAAAGCTCAGAATTATCATTACGAGGCTTTTGCGGCTCCATTATTAGAAGATTTTAAACCCGCAGCACCTTTACCGCCACCCATAGTACATGAGGCGTTAAACGTAGCACCTGGCTCAACAGCCAATTTATTTACCGATACGGTACCTTCTATTACAGCAGAAGATTTTAAAGATAATAGGTCAGACACTAAAAGCTCGCCATTAAAGCTACCTTCTATATCTGCGTTTACACATTCTACTTTACCATGAATGTAGCCATCTTTACCGATAACAACTTTACCTGAAGTTTTTACATTACCATCTAGCTTACCATCTATTCGAAAATCTGCTTCAGATATAATATCTCCTTTTATCTTGGTATTCTTTTCTATTCTGTTAGGTTGCCCTCCTACTTCATTCATAGCTCTAGGTTTTTGTTTGTCTGAAAACATTGTTCACGGTTTTGGGGTTAAAAGTGTATTTCTATAATCGATTAAATTCTTGTGTACTTGTATAATCTTATAGTTCTCCGATAAAACTACAAAATTCTCTTCAGCAACGTAGTAATCCTTATTGTTTTTTAGCAGTTCTGCATAACCTCGGGCAAAATCTTCAGACTTAAACCCATGAACTACTACAAATTGTTCTTCTAGGTTATAAATATCTTTAGAAACTGTATTTTCATATTTTAAATCAGTGATGGATTTATCTAACAATTCCATTAATTTCAATGCTTGCTCGGTATTACTTCTTTTTAACGGGAAAACTACCTTCCAGTTCGATGTTCCTTTTGAATCTGTCTCAGGAAAAAACTCCTTTGGTTCTAACTTCGGAAGCTGCTCCGCAATCATTTGCTCTGCCTTTTTACCTTCCGGATTATTAGGATACGTCAATGCCACATAATTCAATGCTTCTTTAAAAGGCTCAAAACCTTGAAGTCTACCAATTGCATTTGCCTTCAGCATTTCAAATTTTGGAACAATAGGGTCACCGGTAAATCTATTAATGTTTTCCTCTGCACCTGTAATTACCTGTAAATACTGTTGTTCTTTATATTGTTTGAATAAGCTCTCATAGCGCTTCTCTGGACTATCGGAACTATCTGCCAATACCGCTTGCGGATTCAATAGAATCTCAGCATATCTAGAGTCGGCATGGTTGGCAATAATGTCTGCCTTCATAGTCTCTTTCAACGGACTATCAACTTCTTCGTAAATCTTATATAGATTATATTTTGAAGGAAGAATCAATCGCTCTTCGGCATTAGATGCCAATACATCTTCTAATTTGGCAGCTGCCAAAAGATTCTCGTTAAACTTCTCTTTATATATTAATCCTAATTGATAGTTAGCAAAATTACGTTCTGTTTTTAAACTGTCAATAACAGCAACATCTGTTGGCAAACGATCCATGTAAAAGTCTAATGAGAATTTCTCATCTTCACTAACTATACTTAAACTATCATTTACATCCGGTGCATTTTGCAATGCAATATTTTCAGTATTGATAACCGATTTGTCTGACCAACGCCAATCATCTGTCAATTCTCTATTACCCCAACGATTCTTAAAATCGTTCTGACCATAGCCTAAACTGGTAATATTGTAGAAGTAAAATTTACCCTTGTTTTCTTTGCCACCTTTACTGTTGCTAAATGCAGCAAAACCATCGGTAATTCTTGCCTTTTCTTTTTTCTGTGCAGCTTCTTTCGCCTTCTGTAATTCTTCAATATGTTTTCCAAAATAAGTCAATTGCTCATCTTTAGGCATTTGATAAATTGTAATTACACTGTCAGAATACTGTACAATGTCTTCGTATTTAATAACATCTTCCAAATTATCGCGCTTCTTCTTAATAGAACGAAATTTTTTGGTGTTTTCATTAAGGTTGGTCAATACACTATCGTAAAATGCACCAGCCGGCTTATATACACTTTCATCAAAATTGTATTCCGCTAAATTCTCATAGTTAAGCGCATTCAATTTTGGCTTGTTCTGCGAAGCACGTAAAGATTTATTGAAATAAACCAACGCCAAACTATCAGACTCTTGCTTTAAATGAAACTCTGCCAATTGTCTGTAAATACCATCTAAAAAAGGTCTATTCTCTCTGTTGAGTTCTAATTTGGTCAAATACTCCAGTACCTCTTCTTTATTTTCAGCTGTAACCTCGGTATTCTTTAATTTTTCAATTTCGGCATTGATCATGTATACACGTGGCGACTTTCTATTTAATTCAATAACCTTGTCAAATGCGTAATTAGCACTGTCTTTAAAGCCTAGTTGATTATATAACTGACCTATAATATAATAGTACCTTCCTTTCTCTGGATTTTTTGTAGTGTAGTGCGATGCAATTTTAAGATTTTGAACTGCCGTATCTGGTGCATTAAGGTTGATGAACGCTTGCGCCATCATTGCTCTTGCATCTGCATATTCCTGATCTTTTAAACGCTCATATTTCATTAAGCGTTTTAAGTTCTTTATTGCCAGGTCATCGTTTTCTAACCTGATGTTTACTTTCTCTCTCCAAATACTAGCTTCGTTTAGCTTATCACTTTCAGAATATTTGTTTAGTACATAATTGAAAGATTCTAATGCCGGAATATAGCGTTCATCAAAATATCTTGCTTTTCCTAAAAGAAGAAAAGCTTCATCTATTTGTGGGTTTCGTTCTTCATCTTTAATATCCATACTATGGCGTTGAATAGCCTTAGTGGCTTTTTCTTCTGCAATAAGGAAATTAGGATTGTTGTCTTCTGAGTCAAGTTTAATTTCGCCGCTAACCTCTAAACGTTCTATAGGCAAGACTTCAAAATAATCATCTTGATAGGTATCGTTCAAAGTTTCTCGACCTTGTTCAAAAGCAATATTACCATTATACAAAGTATTGTATTTGGTATTGAGCGCATGCCAGTTACGGTTTACGAACTTGTCTTTCTTAACAGAACATGCATTAAAAAGCATACTCGCCAAAAGACCCGATAAAATAAGTTTGTTTCTAAGATTCAAAATAGTTGATCTACGTATGTATGTTTAACTTAAAAACAGCCACATTATTATGTAGTTAATCGGTAAACAGCATATTTATTTTTAAGCATTCGCAACATTTCTAAAGCACTAACACCATTTTTTACCGACTATGTAGTTTGTTTTAAATTTAAATGACCAAGAATTTATATGGTAACTGCAGATAATCTGATCAAATATGTATTCATCGGATTTTATCTATCTCCCTATAAAACTCAGAAATGAAAAACCGACCTAGTGGTCGGTTTTATATTTTTTTGTGGCTTTTAGTTAAAAGTGTAGTTCGTCTAATCACACGCTGCCGAAATCTCATTGATTTTTTAACGAGTTGTAGTTCGCCACTGCCCTGGAACGAACAGACATCCGGATTATTCCGTAACCGGCAGAGCACTTTCTGCACCAAAGAACACCTCTAATTCTTTCAAGGTTTCAGCAGATGTTTCAATGTCTTTAACTACTTCTCCTTTGTTCAATACGACTATACGTTCGCATACCTCGGTTACATGAATTAAATCGTGACTAGATACCAAAACGGTGACATCTTCTTTTGCAGCAAGTTCTTTAATAATTTGCTTTAGACGAATCTGTGTAGTTGGGTCCAAATTTGCAAAAGGCTCATCTAAAATGACCACTTTTGGATTACCAATAAAAGAAGCTACAATTCCTGCCTTTTTTTGATTCCCTTTAGACAAATCTCTCAAGTACTTTTTCTGACCCAAAATTTCACCGTGAAAGAAATCTTGATACTGTGCCAATAATGCATCTACATCGGCTTTATTTTGACCGCGAAGGTCGCCTATAAAGTAAAAATACTCTTCAGGAGTCAAGTACCCAATCAGAAAGGTTTCATCTATAAACGATGATGTAAATGGTTTCCAATCTTCACTAGTGTTTACCTGAACATCATTATTAATGATATGACCAGTACTTGGTTGTATCAAATCTAACAACAAACTAAAAAGTGTTGTTTTACCTGCCCCGTTATTACCCACCAAACCGAAACTTTGCCCCGTTGGTATGTTTAAAGATTCAATATTAAGAACTTGTTGTGAACCGTATATCTTTGATAAATTTTCTATTGTAATCATAATTTTATTATTCTAATTTTTTAGGATGAAATTAAATGCGCCAAATGAAAAACCTTAACTAGCCTTTTCTTTAAAACCTGCAATCATTCCGTATTTCTTTTTCTTGTACTGCTCGGTGATTAAATCGATTAAGTAGTTCTTCATGGCAAAACCAATAATGCCTAAAACTGATAATACACCTACTGCAACTTCTAAATTAAAGATGTAATAAAAGATGGAAAATATAATTATTGGAACCACCATTACCGGAAGCATTACCAGAAACTGAGTAGCACTTGCGCCCTGCATGTTACCAAACGGACTCTGATCTAATTCGATTCTCTTTTTATTAAATGAACCAAAATATAAAATGATCGGTATATTTACCCCTAAATTATATAATGCACAACCAAAATTGATTGCCAAAGCATCCCAACCGAAGTATACATAAGGCAAAGTCAATAAAAACATAAATACAACACTTACCGTAATTAAAGATACTTTAGATTCTAAATACTTACGCATAGGTATATTTTGCGACATCATCATGCTATAGTAGCTACTGTCCCAAGCGGGGATAAATTGACCGAAATTACTTAAGAAAATACCCGTCATAAAAATACCCACAAATGCTTTCATTGGCATCATACTACTGTACATGTCTTGCGTGTAGAACACCAATCCGTAGAACACCATAAGTAGGGAAATATACACTTGAGATTTTGTTCTTTTATTTCGCCAAATCATTTTTAGATCAAGCTGTAAGAATGAACCCATTTCTCCAAAACGCTTTGTCCAAGCTAAATCTGACGTATTTGCTTCTACCGATTTCGATTGAAGCTTCGCATCTAGATAAATCTTATCACGTAAGTATTTAAAATTGACATAATATATAAGTGCTGCCAAAGCAATAGGAATCAATACGGTGATTGGATATGCATAAAGCGCATGAAAAACAGGTGCAAAAAACTCTTTTACAGAGAACACTCCGAAATAATCCAATACGTACCCTAGAACAAGAATACTCCCTATTCCAATAAGAACTTTATCATTCTTATTTACAAGCAGGTTCACATAATTAATACACATTACAATTGCCATTACACCTACTATCCATAACAGAACATTTACTGCAGGATAGCCATTAAACAGTAATACAATTGCAAAGGGTACTATAAAGAATAATGTCAATACATTATATATGGATGCTGCCGATCTACCTAATATATAATGTGCGATGGTACTTTTTTTAACCGGGGTGGTCAAAAATGGTTTTATATCCATTACCGGTAATTTCTGCATGAAATACCGAAGTAATAATTCAATTAAAATCCAGTAAATAAAATATTGGCTAATGCTCCACATTGGGCTCTGATCTGGGAATATTTCTTTCAAAAGAAAGTACATTCCGGCTCCTGCACCAGCAAGTGATAAAAGCAGATATACCCCCATAAAGCCCATGAAAATTTTTATCCCCAAGCTTTTACCAAGGTTAGAGGACCTGAAAAAGGATTTCCATTGTAATGAAGAAAAACGTTTAAACATTCGGTTGGTTTTAGTATTCTGAATATAAGTAAGAAAAATCTAGAGTTTGTTACAAACAAAATTCAAAATATTCATTAAGCTCTTATTTTATACCTTACTATATATCCAGAAAAAATTAACCGATTAATCCTTCCTTCTTCCCCATAAAAAACTCCTTTTCCAACGTATTTGAAGTTTCCAAAAGTGCTTTATTTAAAAAAGAAATCGCTAGTTCTTTATCCCCTTTCTTAATATAATATTCGGCATAACAACCATAATATAAATACGTTCTTTGTACTAAATCAGAAACATCTATACTATTTAGTAAATGGAGTGTTTTTTTAAAATCACTCAATTGAATACATACGGTAGCATGATTTAATAAGGTAAACGAATTTGGCTCGAACGCATACATTTGTTCATACCAATAGGAGATTTTTTTCCAATTGGTTTCCTCAAATGTTTTTGCATTTAAATGTTCTGACGCAATTGCCGCTTCGTAATGATAAACAGAAGTATCTTCGTATTCAACTGCTTTATTCATAGCACTATCTCCCATTTTTATTAATGGAAAATACCACTTGGTACGGTCTTGATTTTTTAAATTAACTATTTGATTATCAATAGATATTTTACTTTCTAATCGAGACATGTGAAAACATAGTAAAGCAAAAAGTGCATACAAACTTCCGCTTCTAAATTGCTCTTTTTTCAAAAGAAGTTGGCAAAGTCGAATGGCTTCGCCACACAAATCTTCCTTAATCAATTTGTCTTGATTGGTAGAATGAAACCCCTCATTAAATGTCAAATAAATAACTTCCATAACGCGTAGCATCCGTTCCTGAATAGCTTCAGGATTTGGATATTTAAATTGAATATTATTCTCTTGAATAGATTTCTTAGCACGGGTCAATCGCTTAACAATTGCATCTTCTTTGGTCAGCAAGGCCGCAGCAATTTCTTTAGTACTGAATCCCGAAATTGTTTTTAGTGCAAAAGCAATTTGCTCGTTAGGGTGCAAACTTGGGTGGCATGCAACGAAAATCATTCGTAACTGACTATCGGCAACTTCATGGTCTAGAAAAAGTTCATCAATCTGTAGCGATGATGCCCCTGTAGTAATTTTAAAATTCCTATTCTTTTCGGCTTGTATACTTCGTAAGATATCAATAGTTCTGTTCTTGGCAACCCTGTTCAACCATGCTTCAGGATTATCTGGAATCTTTGTCCTCCATTGCCAAGTTGCTTTTATAAACGTATCCTGTACCGCATCTTCAATAGTTTCTAAATAAGAGAGACCAAAAAAGCGGGTTAGAATAGCGACCATCTTCCCGTAATGATGTCTAAAAAGATGGTCAACTACTTTATGTTCCATATATCTTACTGCTCAAATACCATTACTTCTCTAATTTCAACGGTACCGTTCAAATCATAATCTGGATAATCTTCAGCAATCTTAACCACAGCATCGGCATTTTCCGCTTGTACAATGTAATACCCTCCAATCAACTCTTTACCCTCTATTAAAGGAGCATCGGTTACGGTACGCTTCGGACCAGAAACTCTTTTTACATGTGGAACTAAAGCGTCACCACCTTTTACAATACCTTGAGCCATCATTTTTTCATTCCAAGCAAACCATTTCCCCATTCGTTCTTGTAATTGCTCTTGGGATAAACCTAATTCTTGGTAATCTGCACCAATAAAAATCATCATAAAATCTTTCATAATTTAACTGTTTTAGTTTTTACATAGAACTCGTTCTAAGTTCATATTGTTTACCCCATGACGTTACCGAAATCAAATTAGGGACAATTTTTAGAATAATTTTTTCAAAAAGATAATTTAAGCATTTTTTAAACTGAAACATCACGACAAAACATAGAGAATTATACTTTTTTGACAAATGTCATATTTTATCGCAAAAGCATGCTTAATTTTGTAAATCGATTTAAAGAAACCAACATATGTCGCATTTTCACCCATTAACGGTAAAACATATCAAGAAATTAACGCCAACATCTGTTGCCGTTACATTTTCAATTCCGAAAGAATTGGCACAGGCTTTCGCCTTTACCGCAGGTCAGTATATCACCATAAAAAAAGAAATTAAAGGTAAAGAACTTAGAAGAGCATATTCTATTAGTTCATCTACCGAAAAAGATGGAATCACCATTGGTATAAAAAAGGTAGATAATGGGGGATTCTCTAACTACGCCAACTCAGAATTAAAAGTAGGTGATACATTAGAGGTTATGGAACCAGAAGGTCGTTTCGTATTCAAAACTACCAAAGAAGTACAGAATATAGCGGCTTTTGCTGCGGGTAGTGGTATTACCCCTATTATGAGTATTGTAAAGTCTGTTTTAGACAGTAACCCAAAGAACAAATTCGTTTTGGTTTACGGAAACAAATCTTACGAAGAGACGATGTTTTATACTGATTTGGTGAAACTAGAACTAGAATATGCCAATCGGTTTTTTGTATACTTCACTAACAGTCAAACTCGCGAAGACAAGGCTTTATTTGGTAGAATTGATACCTCAACTGTAAACTATGCATTATTAAATAAGCATAAGGATGTTGGTTTTGATGGCTACTATTTATGCGGACCAGAAGAGATGATTCGTTTAGTTCAAGATACTTTGATAGAGAATGAAGTTGAAAAGGATAAAATCCATTTTGAACTTTTTACTCCTACTGAAATAAAAGAAGAATTACCTGTACAGGCAGATGGTCAAACTTCGGTTACCGTTCTTGTTGATGATGAAGAATTTCAGTTTACCATGGATAAAAAGACGGTTATTCTTGACGCCGTTTTAAAGGAAAATATAGATGCCCCGTATTCTTGCCAAGGCGGAGTATGTAGTAGTTGTATTGCCAAGGTAACGGAAGGAAAAGCAGAAATGGTCATGAACCAGATTCTGACCGATAAAGAAATCGCAGACGGATTTATTTTAACCTGTCAGGCTCATGCTACTACCCCTACTATTAAGGTAGATTATGATGATGTTTAGTTAAGTACTAAATAAACTTTATAAAAACCTCATTGCGAACGTTGTGAAACAATCTGTTTAATAGTTGTTACTATCTGTGAGATTGTTTCGTACATCGCAATGAGGTTTTTTTTATCTAATAACTATTATGGAAACATAGTTTCAAATTTTCTCACTGCAGTCTCATACCCAATTGCATAGGCTTTTTCGATACCTCTTCGATCAAGTAAACCGATATGTTCCAATTCTTGCGATTCGAGGATAAGATGGCAATTATTAATTTTTTGTCGGTTAATAGCGTAAATCATCAACCCAGTTACTCTGCCTGTTAATTGAAATGAATTGTTCAAATGCTTCTTTTCTAATTTAGAAACTACCGAAACATTACTGCCAATTACATATTCTACTCTAGATAAAACCGGCTCTGAAGGAAAATTATTCATTATTCCGCCATCGGCATATAATTCACCATTGTACTCCACCGGACTAAAAACAGGAGGTAATGCTGCAGATGCTAATAAGGGCTTTATTAACTCACCTTTGTCTATAAAAAGCTCTTCGCCTTTTTGCAAATTGGTGGCAACCACGTGAAGCTCTCTATTTAAAGCCTCAAAACTATCATCTGGAAAATATTGTTTGAAAGAAGATATGTAACTCTCGCTGTTCAATAAACCTGGTTTAGCGACCGCAAAGTAATTATATTTAAAAAGCGGAGTTTCCTTAAAAAACTTGAGCATATCTACAACTGGTTTATCGGCTGCATACAATGCACCTACCAAAGCACCAATACTGCTTCCGGATACAACGTTGGCCTCTAGACCAAACTCTTGCATTGCCTTAATTACCCCTATATGTGCCATACCTCTTATGCCCCCACCGGAAAGCACTAAACCTACGGACTTAGAACCTATTTGCATCTATCTAGAATTAATTTCAAAAAAAATGCCGAGCAAATATTATTATTCGCTCGGCATAAAATTAAACATTAATGTGGACTATGAATCCAATCCGAAGGCATAATAATTTTTAGTGCCATCTTCATAAATTCCTTCTAACATTACTCCGCCATTTTTATTCTCTAAAATAGCAGCAACGTCATCAACATCCTTTATTCGTTTACCATCAATATGCGTGATTATAAACCCTGCTCTCATTTGAGTTTCTTTCTTAATCTTACCAGGGTATAATTTGGTAACCTGAACACCGCCATCTAAACCAAACTTCTTAGCAACTTCTTTATTTACGTTCTCAAAATCAGCTCCGAGCAGATTAAAAACCTCTTTCTCTTCTTTTTTAATAATATCGGTACCGCCTTGAGAATTATGAAGCTCTACTTCTAATTCTTTTTCTTTACCGTTTCTATTTACAATAATGGCAACCTTATCGCCAGGTCTTTTACCAGCAATAATTTCTTGAAGCCTTGGTGAAGTTCCTGTTTCTTTACCATTTACGCTAACGATAATATCGCCAGATTCCATACCTGCCAAATCTGCGCCACTATCTTCACCAACTTGTTCTACCCATACCCCTTTGGTAAAGTCAACATTTTTCTCTTTCGCTAAGTTACTGTCCATAGTTCTGATAGAAACTCCTAACATACCACGTTGCACGTTACCGAATTTCAGTAAATCTTCGACTACTTTGGTAACGATGTTGCTAGGTACCGCAAATCCGTATCCTGTATATGTACCTGTTGTACTTGCTATGGCAGTGTTAATACCCACAAGGTTACCATCTAAATTCACTAAAGCACCACCACTGTTACCTGGGTTGATAGCAGCATCTGTCTGTATAAAGCTTTCTACCGCAAACTTATCTGTATTAATATGAATGCTTCTTGCCTTAGCACTTACGATACCCGCAGTAACCGTAGAATTCAACCCTAACGGATTACCAACTGCCAATACCCACTCACCGACTTCTACATCATCAGAATTTACCAATGACATCGTTTTTAGATTATCGGCTTTAATCTGTAAAAGCGCCAAATCTGTCGTTGGATCGGTACCAATAACCGTCGCTTTATACGATTGGTTATTATATAAGGTAACCTCAACCTCATCGGCATTATCAATAACATGATTATTGGTAACGATATATCCTTGGTCGTTAATAATTACTCCCGATCCCGTACCCACTCTAGGTCTTGACTGCGCACCGTTTGGAGATTGCCCTTTAAACATATCACCAAAAAACTCTTTAAAAGGATCTGGCAATTCGCGTGCACCTTGGCTTTGATTCGATGACCCCGTTTGGGTAGATTTAATATGCACTACGGCATCTAAAACTTTTTCAGAAGTTTCCGTAAAATCTAAAGGTTTAATATTTCCGTCGTTATCTCTAGTGTATAAAGCTTGTGCACCAGGTACAGATTCTACGACTGTTACACCAGTAGATTCTTTCATCTCCTGTTTGTTAAAATGTAGTACTCCGTAACTAACTGCAAGAGCAATAACTGCTGAGAAGAAGTAAACCTTCCAAGCGCTTCTGGTATTTGTGTCTGATTTCATATGTATTTAAATTTTTATAATTCTTCTGATGTCCTAATCGCAATAGCTATGCCATGCATATTGCTGTCAATGCTAAAAAAAAATTAAAACTGATTGAAATTTTAAGGCTTTTTTTAGACTAACCAGTCTGTAACCTTAAAATTTTGTCAAAATCACGACTAAAAACAAGTTATTAAACTGATTTATGAGCATGTTTATAGTCCAATATATAAGATAGGATACTAAATAGCGAGCATAAAACCGACCAAGTGGTCTAAAACTGTCATTTTGACTTAAAGTAAAGTATTTCGTATGTTTTAATTTAACTATTATGCATACTTAAAAAACCTTTGCTATATTTTTACGTAAGTTTAACAACGAGAAATAACATATAATTGAATTCACTGAGTACTACTGCAATTCTGGTTTTTGCCAATTCCGCTAAAGAAGATTTAGCGAACAAGCACATTGCTAAAGGCGAACAGTTATTTGATCTTTTAACTCAAACTACACTCAAGAAAGCAAAAAACACAGGTTTACCTGTTTTTCACTTTTCAGACAAAGATCAAGTTGGTGCTACTTTTGGTGAGCGTTTTACCAATGCCATTGCCAACGTTTTTGAAAGAGGCTTTTCTAACATTATTACCATTGGTAATGACACTCCGCATTTAAATACACAGCATCTTAAGCATACTGCCCACCAATTGGCAATTGGTAAGACTGTAATTGGTCCTTCAAATGATGGTGGTTTCTATTTGTTAGGTCTACAAAAATCTAACTTTCAGGTTGCAGAATTTCAAAATTTACCATGGCAGCGCTTCAGCTTATACCACCAAATTTCATTGTGGTTACAAGAAGAGTCGTCTGAATTAATAAAATTACCTGTTCTACAAGATTTGGATAACGAAAGAGATTTAAAATCTATACTATCGTTTTCTTCTGGTCTATCATCAACCATATTATTGTTGATTATCGGTTTATTAGAAATAAACAGAAGTCTATACTACACTAAACAGAACTTCTCTAAACTATTACCCAACAGCTTTCTTTATAACAAAGGCTCCCCTGAAGTATCATTTATCTAATTCCCTCTTTGCCCAATAGTTGGGCAAATACAACTTCAGTTTAAAGCTTTTTATGAGACACTTAATATTAGTGTTGACACTGTTTATGATAAACATGGTCAATGCTCAAGAAACTATAACAGGTATCGTAACAGATACCGATGGAAATACGATACCATACGTAAACATTCTACTGTCAGGCACCGTAACTGGATCGACCACTAATGAAAATGGTTTTTATACTATTGATATACCTAACCTCGCAGGCGCTATTGAATTTTCAGTTTTAGGATATGAAACTCAAATAGTCTCCATTAACAATCGAAGTACTATAAATATCACCTTGGCAGATTCATCTGAAGTTTTAGACGAAGTCGTATTAACTGCATTAGGGTTGAAACGAGAAACCAAAGAATTAGGTTATGTAGTTCAAAGTTTAGACGCCAAAGGAGTTACGGAAGTAAAATCAGTGAACTTTCTAGACAACCTCTCTGGTAAACTGGCAGGTGTAACTATTAACCAAGGTGCTACTGGTGTTGGTTCTTCATCAAAAATTACTATTCGTGGTGAAGCTTCTTTCTCTAATAACAATCCGTTGTTTATTGTAGATGGAGTGCCTATTAATAACAACTCGGTTTTCAACTTTACCAATGAAGCAGCAGCAGGATTTCAAGAAATCGATTTTGGAAATGGCGCTATGGATGTGAATCCTGATGATATTGCAGAAGTATCTGTATTAAAAGGACCAAGTGCGGCAGCGCTTTACGGCACAAGAGCATCTAACGGTGTTATCATTATTGAAACCAAAAGCGGTAAAAATTCGAAAGGATTGGGAGTTAGTTACAATACCAGCTTTTTTGTGGATTCAGCTTTTCAATTGCCCGATTTTCAAAATGAATACGGTCAAGGTAATTCTGGGGAATTTGCTTTTGTAGACGGATTAGGTGGTGGAACAAATGACTTAATCACCTACAGCTGGGGACCACGCTTAGATGTTGGCAATTTAATCCCGCAATATGATAGTCCCGTGACATTGGCAGACGGAACAATTGTTCGTGGTGGTGATACTGCTCTTTACAATGGCAATGCGATAACACCAACGGAGTTTAAATCGAATCCTGATAACTTGAAGGATTTCTATGAAACCGGAACAACGTTAATTAATAACATCGCTATTTCTAACGGATTTGAAAAAGGTAACTATCGTCTTTCGTTTACGGATTTGAGAAGTGAATCTATAATACCGGGAGTTAATTTAAACCGACAAACCGTAAGTGCACGTTTGAATTTTCATCCTATTGATAAATTACGCATCAATTCATCTATAAGTTATATAAATTCAAATAGTGACAACAGACCTTCTAATGGGTATGGTTCTGAAAATGCCAACTATTCTTTAGTCGCTTGGGGTCCGCGTTCTTTAAACATTGAAAATTTAAAAAACTACTGGCAACCAGGTTTAGAAGGCATACAACAGTATTCATATAACTATACCTTTTTCGATAATCCGTATTTTATTCTTAATGAAAATACCAACTCTTTCAATAGAGATCGTGTTTTTGGAAACATCTCAGCCAGCTATGATATTACAGCGCACATAACGGCATCTATACGAACAGGAATGGATTATTCAAGTGAATTACGCCAATTAAAAAGGGCTTATAGTTCTAATCGTTTCTCTAATGGTGCTTATGCCGAGCATGATGTTTTCTATAGAGAAGTGAATACCGATTTTCTATTAAATTATTCAAATCAATTCAATGACTTTAAAGTTGATGTATCACTTGGCGGAAATCGTTTAGATCAAAAGGCATTCACCTCACAAGCGCAAACCACAAGCTTAGCACAACCGGGTATTTTTAGATTATCGAATGCTGCTTCACCAATTGAAGTTTTTGAGTTCGATTCGAATAAAAGAATAAACAGTTTTTACGGTTTAGCAAAATTCGGATATAAAGACTTTCTTTTCTTAGATGTCACAGGCAGAAACGATTGGTCTAGTGCCTTGGCTACTCCGTTTTCGGTAGATAATACCTCATTCTTTTATCCATCGGTATCTAGTAGTTTTATATTATCTCAAGTGGTTGCTTTACCTAAAGCAATTTCATTTGCAAAACTAAGGGCAAGTTGGGCACAGGTTGGTAACGATACAAATCCGTATCAGACTACAGGTGCTTTTGTAGCGCAGACACCGTTTAATGGTCAACCTACTTTCAGTAATTCAAACACGATTGCAAATGCAAATCTACAACCAGAACTAACCTCTTCATTTGAAGTAGGTGCAGATGTACGATTGTTTGGCGATCAGGTTCGGTTCGATGTTTCTTATTATAATGCTTTGACCAAAGATCAAATCATTTCTTTGCCTATAGGTATCTCCTCCGGTTATACACAGCAAGTAGTTAATGGTGGTGAAGTTCGTTCTAAAGGAGTAGAGATTATTTTGGGCATATCGCCAGTAATAAGTCAGAATTTAAAATGGAATAGCACTTTAAATTTTAGTACTAATAAATCTACGGTAGAAAGTTTACCACAAGACGAAGGACGATTAACACTGGCATATTCTAGAATCTACGATAGTCAAAACCAAACGGTATTTTTACAGGCAGAAGAAGGCGGTCGCGTTGGTGACCTATACGGAACAGGATATCTTAAAAATGATAATGGCGATTTTATTCTTACGGATGAAGGCAGATACATACCAGATAATGAACTTCAAAAATTGGGTAATTACAATCCTGATTTTATGTTGGGTTTCAATAACCAGTTCAATTATAAAAACTGGAATATGGGTTTCCTTTTCGATTGGCGCCAAGGCGGAATCATAGTTTCTAGAACAAGGGCTTTAGGTAATGTTGGTGGTCAATTAGCTGAAACAGCTTTTAGACCCGAAGGTGGTATTGTTCCCGAAGGCGTTCTGAATACAGGTACTGCAGATAATACTGTTTATTCACAGAACACTGTGGCAGTTTCGGCAGAAAGTTACTACCGTCAGTTTTATGATAGAAACCATGAAGAAAACAACACCTATGACGCTTCCTTTTTAAAGTTGCGTCAATTATCTGTTGGCTATACGTTTGACAATCTTAGTGTACTTAACCAAGATGCAACCCTGAGTTTATCTCTTATCGGAAAGAACTTGTTCGCCATTACGGAGAATCCACATTTTGACCCAGAGCAGCTAGCGGTACAAGGACAAGGATTTATAAGTGGTGTTGAAGATATGTCATACGCCACCACAAGAAGCATAGGTTTCAAAGCCGGATTTAATTTTTAAGAAAAAAAGATGAAACATATATATAGCATTCTAATCTTATTATTGGTCGTTGGCTGCACAAAAGATTTTGAAGAAATTAATACGAATACCAATGATCCTGTAGCGGTACAACCTAGTCTATTGTTAAGACAGGTTATCTATGATTTTGGTGAACAAATGTCATATGAAGGTTTTACTGCAGGCAATCTGTTAGGTCAATATAGTACAGCTCTCGATTTCAACTTATTCGATCGTCATGATTTGAAATCTCCACAATTAGGTGGAAATCCGTGGCCTATATTCTATCAAAATCTAAGGGACAATGAAATCATATTGAATTTATCTCAAGAAAATACTGCCTTTGCGGTATATGAGGGTCCCGCAAGAATTATGAAAGCATATATGGCGGCAGGTTTAACAGATTTATTTGGTGACGTTCCTTATTCTGAAGCATTCAAAGGTGATACAGAAACCGTCACTCCCGTTTACGATTCTCAAGAATCTATTTATATGGATGAAGGTGGCATATTTGATAATCTCGATAAAGGTATTGCTGCGCTTGAGAGCTACACAGGTACAATTGCCTTAGAAGGTGATATTTTATTTAATGGCGATTTGGATGGATGGATCCGTTTAGCAAATTCATTGAAGATTAAATATCTAATGCGTGTTTCAGGTAAAATAGATGTTGCGTCTCAATTACAGACAATAGTTACTAATGGTAATTTCATTGATGATAACAGCGAAAATGCGATTTTCAATTTTACCGATGGTGAGCCAAACAATTTCAGATTAGCACGATTGAGAATAGGTGATTTCAACAACTACGTGCTATCAGAAACTATGGACGAAATCTTGACCGGTTTAAATGACCCACGTATTAGCCGAATGTATAAACCATTTGCAAATAGTACTGATGGCGGTTACAACGGATTATTAAATGGGATTGATGCCTCTGCCGGAGTCTCGTTAGCTGATTATTCCTTATTAGGGACGATTTTTAGAGAAAATACAGGGCTTTTAGACGCCAATTTCATGACCAGTATGGAAACTCATTTATTGTTAGCAGAAGCCGCCCAAAAAGGGTTGATTACTGCCGATGCTGAAAGTCTTTATAATACGGGAATAACCCAAGCATTTGAATATTGGCAAGTATCGCTTCCTGCTGATTATTTAACGGTTGATGCTTCTTTAAGCAATGGCAATCCTATAGAAAATATCATCACTCAAAAATGGATTGCAAATAGTATAAACGGTTATGAAGGTTGGGTTGAATATAGAAGAACAGGTTTTCCGCAATTGAAAACAATTTCCGCTAGTTTGAACAATAATTTAATTCCGATTCGCATGCCATATCCTTCAGAAGAAGAAGCTTTAAATAATGCCAATTATACCGAAGCTTCAAACAATACGGAAGGCAATAGTATAAATGTACCTGTTTGGTGGGATGAGTAACAGAGTTAGGAGTTAGGAGTTAGGAGTTAGGTAAGAACAAAAAAATGACTGAAGTAAAAATTTGGCAATGGGGATTAATAATAACATCAAGTTTGGTGTTGTTTTTCCTTTCCCCATGGGCAAAAGACACTAACCAGTTTTTTAAGGCAGTCCAGAAAAAGAAAGCACCCAATACTTTTATGTTAATGGGTAGCTTGATCATCTCTTGGATTTTTGCAAAGAGTATTACAAATGCCGCTAATTTAGGTTTGGACTTCGGCATTGTTGGTGGAGTGGCGTATGCTGGATATTATTTATCCTTTGCAGTTGCGGGTATCGTCATTTATAAAATGAGGCTACATGGTAAATACACCAGTATTCATCATTTCCTTTCCTCCAAATTTGGTAAGGCAGCAGTAAATATTTTTTCCATTTTAATAGCATTTCGTTTATTCAATGAAGTCTGGAGTAACACTATGGTTATTGGTTCTTACTTTGGTGATATGGGTACGAGCCCATATTATTGGTCCATTTTAGTATTTACCGGACTAACATTGGCTTATGTACTCAAAGGAGGCATGAGCAGTTCAATTTTTACCGATGTTGTCCAAATGGGGCTATTCTCTATACTATTAGCGGTAATATTGTTCACTATTTTTGGAAAGGATAATGCAATCACCACTACCGAAGTGGTTAACTCTGGAATATGGTCTTTTGAAACAGGGCTTAATTTACTATTCGCTGCATTGCTACAATCCTTTAGTTATCCCTTTCATGACCCGGTGTTAACCGATAGAGGATTTATCAGTAGTCCGAAAGTAACATTGAAGAGTTTTTTATGGGCAAGTGTACTAGGTGCTATCTGTATCATCTTATTTAGTATTATCGGAGTATATGCACAATTTCAAGGTATGCACGGTCAGGCTGCAGTACAAGTTGGTAAAGCATTTGGAACCGTAATATTATTAGTCATCAATTTCATCATGATCACCTCTGCTGCATCTACATTAGATTCTACTTTTTCATCATTTTCAAAACTATTAGCTCTCGACTTAAACTTAGGAAACACTTTAAAATTCGGTCGTTGGTCTATGGTTGCTATTGCAGTGCTAGGTACAATTCCTGTTTTTTTAGATGCAGAGATATTATCTGCTACGACGATTAGTGGAACTATGGTGATAGGGCTTACTCCTGTATTCCTTTTTTGGAAGGATAAAGCACCTAAAATCAGTTTTCACCTAAGCGTATTTATAGGATTGCTATTTGGGTTCCTTTTAATTTTTAAATGGTTTCCAGATAATTTGATTTTCACCACCGGCAAGTATGCCGATTTACTTTGGATTAATTTTTGGGGCATTTTATGTTGCCTATTCGTTTATATAATACCTACATGGATAAAGAAATAAAACATATTGGTGCCAAGAACGGAAAGCTGTTACTTTTTGGTGGCGTGTACAGTAATCTTCAGGCTTTACAGCAATTGATTTCGATAGCTGAAGAAGCAGGAATTCAACCTGAGAATTGTATTAGCACCGGAGATCTTACCGGGTATTGTGCACAACCAGAAGAAACCGTACAACTGTTTCAAACATGGGGTGCATTAAGCATTGCAGGTAATGTAGAGCTACAATTGGCTAGCGATAGCGAAGACTGTGGATGCGATTTCAAAAGTGGTAGCCGTTGTGATGATTTTTCAAAAATGTGGTTTCCGTATACTAAGGGACATTTATCTCAACAGTCTTTAGGTTGGATGAAGGAAATACCAGAGTACATCAGTTTCGATTATGGTAGTAAGAAAGTAACCGTAGTCCATGGAAACTATGGAAATACTTCTGAATTCGTATTCAAGTCAAATGCCACAGAAAGTAAAGTACGCTGTTTTAATGAGACTAAAAGTGATATCATCATAGCAGGTCATTGCGGTCTACCATTTCATCAATCTATCAAAGATCAGCTATGGCTTAATCCTGGAGTAATTGGAATGCCCGCAAATGATGGCACAACTAGAGTTTGGTATATGCTTTTAGATGTTCTTGATGGCGAAGTATCCTACACACATCAATCATTTGAATACGATGCCGAAACCGCACAAAAATTAATGTATAAAAATCACTTGCCCGAAGCCTATGGCGATACACTTACCTCTGGCATTTGGGACAACATGGAAATTCTCCCTGAAATAGAAAAAATGGGACAGGGAATTCCAATTCACTTTAACCAAGATCAAAAAGATTCAATAAAACCTAAAACACAAAAAAAGATGGCAAATACGTATTACGACCCAGCAGATTTAAGAAAATTTGGAAAAATTACTGAGTGGAGCGAAGAGCTAGGAACAAAATTTTTCGATTATTATGGTAAGGTTTTCGAAGAAGGCGCACTAAGTGCTAGAGAAAAGTCCCTAATTGCTTTAGCTGTCTCTCATGTAGTTAAGTGTCCGTATTGCATTGATGCGTATACCAAAGACGGATTGCAAAAAGGAATTACGAAAGAAGAAATGATGGAAGCCGTTCATGTTGGTGCTGCCATTGAAAGCGGTGCAACATTGGTACATGGTGTACAGATGATGAATAAGTATAATAAATTGTCCATGTAAATTTCGTTGTTGGTTATTCGTTGATGGTTGTTGGTAGCAGCCTCTTTAATAATCAATACATTGAAATTAAAGCTAGTTTAAAAAATATTGCAAATGGAATATTCATTATGAATATTCACGGTTAAGAATAAGAAATTAATTGTTGTCTTGTTAAAGTTTGAAGCATTTACAAAATGCCAACAACGAACAACGAACAACGAACAACTAAAAAATGGCTACAAAATCATTAAAAGCGACAGGAAACGATTTAGCAGTTTCCAATAAGCAATTAGAAATATTAAGCGGAGGAATCTTTGCTGATGGCGAACTTCCTTATTTTAAAGATAAAATTGCCGAAATAGGACGTTTTCCATTACGACCTAAAAAATTGGAAATCTTGCAAATCAATGTAGGTTACATGTGTAATCAAGTTTGTGAACATTGCCACGTAGATGCTGGTCCAGATCGCAAAGAAATCATGACGCGTGAAACCATGCACCAATGCCTAGAGGTCATTAAAAATACGGGAGCTCACACATTGGATTTAACTGGTGGAGCACCAGAAATGAATCCTGATTTTGAGTGGTTCGTAGAAGAAGCGGCTAAAGCTGGAATTAAAGATTTTATTGTTCGTTCTAACCTTACTATAATTAGAGCTAATAAAAAATATTATCACTTACCAGATTTCTTTAAGAAACATAATGTGCACGTTATTTCTTCAATGCCACACTACACACGTGGTAAAACAGATAAGCAAAGAGGGGACGGTGTTTTTGATAAGTCGATCAAGGCATTGCAAGAATTAAACGAAAGAGGCTACGGTATGCCAGGTAGCGATTTAAGGCTAGATTTAGTCTATAATCCATCAGGTGCATATTTACCAGGTGATCAAGCAGCGATGGAAAAAGATTTCAAAAAAGCTTTAAAAGAGGATTTTGATATTCAGTTTCATAGTCTTTTTGCCATTACAAATTTACCCATTGCACGTTTCTTAGACTACTTAATAGCATCTGAGAATTATGAAGATTATATGTATGCTCTAGTAGAAGCTTATAACCCCTCTGCAGTAGAAAATGTTATGTGTACCAATACGATATCTATTAGTTGGGATGGATGGTTATACGATTGTGATTTTAACCAAATGCTAGACCTAAAAGTAGCTAGCAAGGTGAAGCATATTAAGGACTATAATGAAGATTTGTTAAACGATAGAAACATTATCATATCACAGCATTGTTATGGTTGTACAGCAGGTGCCGGTAGTAGTTGCCAGGGTACTGTTGCTTAATACAATTTAGGATGAAATTAAAGAACCGTTTGATGATTTAAATTGAGCAGTTTTTTGTTTTAAACGAACTCATTCTACTATAAACCAACCAAATAAATCACGTACAGAACTGACCACTTAGTTTGTTTAGCAGTGTAAAAAGGATGTCATACACCGATAAAATGTACGTTTATCGAAAAAAAATGCATCTAATCTATAAATCCTGAGGTTGTTTGACAATCTAGCGTTCTATAAAAAGACCACATGGTCGGATTTACCCAAATCTACATATTATGAACAAGAGCCTTAAGCGCATGGCAACCATGCAACGTTTACAGAACACCGGATTAGAATTGTTTTATGCCCAAGGGTATTACGATACTAGTATAGATGATATTTTAAAAAAACTAGACCTTTCTAAAGGTGCTTTTTATTATCACTTCGAATCTAAAGAAGATTTTTTTATACAAATTATAGAAAATCTTCTTGCACGTAAAATATACAGCACATTAATAGAACCTATTGAGGGTCATGATAATCCATTAACACTTATTACAAAATGTTTCGACGATGCTTTGGAAACCGCAGTTCATAATGAAATGGATTATGGTTGTGTTCTAAGTAATTTTTTGGCCGAATTCAATGGTAAGAATGATGTTGTTATGCGTCATCTAAATGAGATTGTTACTGTATGGGAGGTAAATCTAGTAACTGCTCTACAAAAAGGAAAATTTAATGGCTATTTAGACCGCCATGCAGATTGTGAAGCTGCAGCTACTTTTATAATGAGTTCTTATTTCGGAGTAAGAATTTTAATGACAAGTGCAGCTCCTTCTTCTAAAAAATATCGATTTATGTCTCAGATACGTCAATACTTTAAAAGTATAGAAGCTAAGCCCGTAAATTCTTAAACCGAAACACTTAAAATTTCACTGATTTTCTGAACGATTGTTTCAGGTAATATTGTTTCCATTACATTATCATAACCATCGGGATATTTATTACCATAAATGGAAGTGGGTATAGCAGGATATTTTTTTTTGTCGGATAAAAGGGCATGATGCTTAGGCTGATTAAAAGGCGAAAAACCTGCATACGGATGCGTAACGCCCCATATTGTAACGGTTGGCACACCAAACATTGCAGCTAAATGGGCATTCCCACTATCCATCGCTAACATTAACTGAAGATTAGATATTAAGCTCAATTCGTCTGAAAATGACAATTTACCTGCTGCATTTGAGCAATTGTTAAATTGAGATTCCCATTTTGCTAAAACCTCAATTTCCTTTTTCCCTCCTCCAAATAAAACTATTGAATATTTATTGGATGCGTTCAGGTCACTTAAAACTTTCTCCATCAATGGTAATGGATACATTTTTCCGCTAAAAGCCGCAAACGGGGCAATACCAATAAGCATCTTTCCTTCAAAATCGATTAAGGTTTTTGCCGATTCAGGAATTGGTCTTTTAGATAAGGTTTCCATCTCAGTTATAGCAATAGGATACCCAAGCTTACCAAAGACCTCAGAATAGCGCTCAAAAGTAGTTGATATAGGAATAAATGAAGTTCGTTCGGGGTTTACCAAAGCTTTCTTCGCTGCCCTGCCTTTATCCATTTGAATAAAAGGAATTGTAGATAGCTTAAAAAATTGTTTTAAAATAGAACTACGTAAAACATTATGCAAATCTGCAACTGCATCAATCTGTAACCCCTTTAATTCTTTGTATAATTTCCAAAGTCCTAAAAAGCCTTTATGTCTTCCTTTTACATCAGCTTTAAAAACTGAGACATTTAGTATATTTTCAAATATAGGTGCTGTAAATCCTTTTGTTAAAACCGTAATCTTTACCTGAGGATATTTTTTTAAAACCCCTAAAAGCACCGGGACAGTCATAGCGACATCTCCCATAGCGGAAAGTCGTATTACCAGTATGTGATTCGTTTTATTTGTTACCACGAAGGATGGGGTTTAGTTCCTCATCATTATACATTTTCATTTGCTTGTATACCTTCATATACTTGGTACCACTTTCAATATCTGCAAGTAGTTGGTCTATAGCTACAAAAAGGTCGTTTTTCTGTTCAAGCAAGATTTCGAGTTTAACTTGGCATTTTTCTCTATGCTCTAAAGAAGCATCTGCTCTAGTAGCCTCTTCATTCATATGATAAATTTTCAGCGCTAAAATAGACAGGCGATCAATTGCCCAAGCAGGGCTCTCCGTATTAATAGTAGCATCCGCCTTAACTTCTACCGATTGGTATTTATTAAGAAAATAACTATCAATGAACTCCACCAAGTCAGTTCTGTCTTGATTACTAGCATCAATTTTACGTTTTAAAACCAAGGCGTCGTCTGGATTTATATCAGGATTTCTAATAATATCCTCATAATGCCATTGAACGGTATCAATCCAGTTTTTGCGATATAGCAAATGCTCTATATCCTCTTTCGAATAAGGATTATGAAAACTTTGATACACATCATCTGCTATGTGATATTTTTCAATACTGGTATTAAAGATATTAAATGCGAATTCGCTAAACATATGAACTGTTTTTAACAAAGATAAAGTTTAAAGCATAAACCTAAAGTTTCACAACAAAAACTATGATGGGTATTAAAATACTAGAAACAAGAATTAATTCTAGAAACTTGGGTTTCTTAATAGATTCAAGATAGTTGACGATGAAAATTACCGAAGGAAAAAAGGTAATCATCACGGCATTGTTATTTTCAGAAGTAACTAGCACGTTAACAACCAACCCTATTACAAACGAAAATGCAATAAGTCTCATTACAATTACTTTACCTACACCCGACTTACTCAAATGAACAAAAGCAGAAAAAGCAAGAGCCATATTGAACAAGGCATATAATGTCATTTTTAAGCTAGTCCACCATTTAATGGGGAATATAGCGTCATAGTTAATTGCAAAATCATAATGCTCTAGAATAAAATTAGGTTTGTCAAGCAATACTAATATACCGTATAGTATCATAAAAAAGCAGAAGCCAACCGATATGATTACCAACCAGTTTCGTATGTTTTTTGGCTCATAAATATATATTGCTGCAAAAACCAAAAGCAAATAAAGCAAAGCCCATTCATAAAAAACACTTGATATGCAGATCCAGAGTGAGGCGTCAAAAATTTTAAGTTTAATATTCTTTAGAGATTTAATACTTAGCAATCGCCTCATCGCGAGCAATAAGAAAAAACTGGTGAAAATGGCATTATTATCACCTAGCGTCTCAGGGAAAACCACAAAAAGCAGGGTGAAAAACAAAATTGCAAAAGAATTTGTACTCGTAAGTTTGTTACGTTTAACAACAAAGTCAACAATAAAGACACTGAATAATAAAATGGTCAAAATACCCATTGACGGGGCAATTTCTACATTGCTCATCGATAAATCAAAGAGGTAAAATTGGACTGACCAGTAGAAAAGAAACAAAAAAACCAGAAGAATGATGAAATTCACCGGTTTTGTTTTCTCAAAAATGCTTGAAATCATCTAAGCTTTTTATATTTTTGCTGGTAAATATAGTAATAAGATGAAATCATTTTTTGAAGGTATCGCAGATTTGTTCGTAAATGTACTATTTGCACCGTTAGATTTTTTACGTTTTGCAGATAGCTGGGCTTTGGCAAATATCTTAAACTGGGTATTTATGCTAATAGGTTCTGTAGCATTTGTGTATTGGATGCTTCAATTGAAGAAATATAATGATAACGGTGAAGAGGATAAGTCGAGTACTTCTCACTCTTACTTATAATATCAAATTTAATCAGTTATCAATTTTTAAAGACTAAAAACTGATAACTGATTATTTATTAAAGATCGAAACCTAGATCTTTTCTATAATTCATTCCTTCGAAGGAAAGTTTTTCTACATTTTTATACGATTGCGCAAGTGCCGATTTAAAATCAGTACCAAAAGAAGTAATGGCCATTACTCTACCACCGTTAGTAACTACTTTACCATCTTTAAGCGTAGTACCAGCGTGAAATACCAAAGATTCGCTAATAGCATCTATACCAGAAATTTCTTTTCCTTTCTCGTAAGAACCAGGATACCCACCGGATACTGTCATAACAGTTGTTGCTGTTCTTTCATCTAGCTTTAAATCAATCTCTGATAGTTTTTGCCCAGCAACCGCATTTAACAATTCTACCATATCGTTTTGAATACGTGGTAAAACTACTTCAGTTTCTGGGTCACCCATTCTAACGTTATATTCAATAACCTTAGGATCATCGCCAACTTTTATAAGTCCAATAAAAATAAAACCTTTATAAGGCATATTATCCTTTTTAAGCCCTTCTACGGTAGGTTTTACAATTCGCTGCTCAATCTTATCCATAAAGGTCTTACTTGCGAAAGGAACCGGTGAAATAGCTCCCATACCGCCAGTATTGAGTCCGGTATCACCCTCACCTATTCTTTTGTAATCTTTTGCGGTTGGTAGCAATTTATAACTATCACCATCGGTTAGCACAAAAACACTTAATTCAATACCATCAAGAAACTCTTCAATAACTACAGTTGCACTTGCAGCACCAAACTTTTGATCAACCAACATAGATTTTAATTCTACCTTGGCGTCGTTTAAGTCATTGAGAATAACTACCCCTTTACCAGCAGCCAATCCGTCAGCTTTTAAAACGAACGGAGGATTTAATTCTTCCAAAAATTTAAATCCGTCTTCGACCGTTTCAGCTGTAAAACTTTTATACTGAGCGGTAGGAATTTCATGACGCATCATAAACTCTTTCGCAAACTCTTTACTACCTTCTAAAGTAGCCGCCAATTTTTCCGGACCGATAACTGCAACATTTTTCAACTGAGCATCTTCTAAAAAGAAATCATGAATTCCATTTACCAAAGGATCTTCTGGACCAACCATAACCAGTTCAATGTTCTCCTTTAAAACCAATTCCTTAATAGCTCCAAAATCATTTACACCAATTGGTACATTAGTGGCAATTTTCTCAGTACCTGCATTTCCCGGTGCTACAAATAGTTTTGATAGTTTATTACTTTGTGCCAATTTCCAAGCAAAAGTATGCTCACGACCACCTGATCCTAAAATTAAAATGTTCATTTTTTCAATTTTTGCAAAATTACTTTTTGCTTTTATATAACCTTATTTAGTAGAGAAATCTCTATGCTCTTTCTTTTGTAAGTCTTCTGAAGACAAGGATTTAAAATAATCGTATACGATTTTTAAACCTTCGGCTCTGTGTACCTTTGGTTCCCAGCCCAAAATTTCTTTTGCTTTGGTAATATCTGGCTGACGTTGGGTAGGATCATCTTGCGGTAGCGGTTTGTAAATTACCTTTTGTTTGGTTCCTGTTAAAGCAATAATCTCTTCTGCGAATTCCTTAATAGTAGTTTCATGCGGATTACCAATATTAACAGGATCTGTATAATCACTAAATAACAAACGGTATATACCTTCTACTTGATCATCAATATAACAGAATGATCTACTTTGAGAGCCATCTCCAAAAACGGTTAAATCTTCTCCACGTAACGCTTGACCCATAAATGCAGGAACAACTCTACCATCATTTAAACGCATTCTAGACCCATAGGTATTAAATATGCGAACGATACGTGTATCTAGTCCGTGATGTCTATGATAAGCCATTGTAATAGATTCCATGAAGCGCTTAGCTTCATCATAAACTCCACGTGGACCTATAGGGCTAACATTACCATAATACTCCTCATTTTGAGGATGAACTAAAGGGTCTCCATAAACTTCTGAAGTCGATGCCACCAAAATTCTAGCATCTTTTTCTTTTGCAAGACCAAGTAAATTAAGAGTACCCAATGATCCTACTTTTAAAGTTTCAATCGGAATCTTCAAATAATCAATGGGACTTGCGGGTGATGCAAAGTGCAAAATATAATCCAACTTTCCTTCCAAGTGAACAAATGTCGAAACATCGTGGTGATGAAACTCAAAATGCTCCAATGCAAATAAGTGAGCAATATTTTTTAAATCTCCTGTAATGAGATTGTCCATTCCTATAACATGGAAGCCTTCAGCAATAAAACGGTCGCACAAGTGAGAACCCAAAAAACCTGCAGCACCTGTAATTAATATTTTTTTCATAATAATTCTAGTAGGCTTTTTCTTCTCCTTTAAATAAATTGGTTACCGTCTGAATAATAATACCTAAATCCAATAACAGAGACCAATTTTCTAGATAGAAAATATCATATTTAACTCTATTGATTATATCAGTATCTGCCTCTATCTCTCCTCTAAACCCACTTACTTGAGCCAAGCCAGTTATACCAGGATTAACACTGTGTCTCAACATATACCTATTAGCTTTCTTCATATAAACTTCAGAAAGAGAAACCATGTGTGGTCTTGGTCCAACAACAGACATCTGCCCAAAGAATACGTTATAAAATTGGGGCATTTCGTCTAAACTAGTTTTTCTAATAAATTTTCCTATTTTGGTAACTCGCATATCGTTCTTTGTAACATGCAGAGCATCATTACCACGGTTAACTGCCATCGATCGATATTTAAAGCAGTAAAACTCTTTGTTATCCAATCCATGCCTTTTTTGCAAGAACAAAGTTGGCCCTTTAGATTCTAACTTGATTAAAATAGCCATTAATGGTGTTAACCAAGACAAAACAAGCAATATAACTACTGAAGAAAAAACGATATCAAACGCTCTCTTGATAAACGCATTTATAGGATCATGTAATGCGATTTTACGTAAAGATAAAATTGGAATATAGTCGTAATACTCGTATTTCAGGTTTCTAGCAAAAATATCTTTATTATCAGGAATAAACTTTAATGTTCTTAAGTTGTTTTCTGCAAAGTCAACAAGGTGCGTTATTTGATCATTAGTTAATTCTGCTACAGAAAAATAAATTTCATCAATATTGTTTTCTACAACGTACTCCATACATTTCATTAAAGAAAAGTTTTTATCTCTAACAGAGAATGTTTCTTTAAAATTTAAACCATAATCCAATTTTGTTTGAAAAATTTTTATAAGCTGTCTAGTTTTTGCATTGTCTCCAATTACAATAACGCTTCTACCATTTCCCTTTAACAATACCCTGAATTTTTTTAATAGGAAAAAAACTAAACATTTAAAGGAAAAGACCACACATGTTACATAAACGACATAATTAGCTAATGCTAATCTACCAACATCAGGTTGTTTAAAAAATCCCATATATGCATATAAGACTATTATGAACAGGAGTATTTGCCTTATTAATAGTGAGAATAGTTGAATTAACCTAGCTTGTCTTTCTACCTCATAAAAACCATTTTTCAAAGAAATTATGGTCCAAGCAATCGACACGTAACCTATAAACAAATAATAATTAACTAATTGAATTTCAAACAAAAAAACACCACAAATAAGTATAGTCAAATCAATTAACCCCATTAAAGGCCTTAATAATTTCGACCACCTTCCATTTCTATATTTCACTTGAGATTATTTATTAATTATAAAAGGGTTGAAACACCCTAAACATATTTTGCATATGTGTAATATGCAAATTAAAACAATTTGGATAAGAACAACTATGTTTCTATCGCTTTTGAACATAACTAATCGTACCAAATTATATAAGCAGATTTATTAATTTGATGAAAATATATTATTTACGTGAGAATTGAAACGTTCTAAAAATTGATCTTCCCCAAATTTTCTTGCATGACCCCTAATCCATTCCGAATTATATTTTGTTTCATTCAGTTCAAATAAATCAATACATTCTTGAATAGAATAAGAATTCTGTTCGTCAAAAAAACCTCCGCTAGATTCGCTGATATTTTCATTCTCAACCACGGTTTCTAAAGCCCCTCCTCCTTTAAATGCTAAGACAGGAACACCATAAGCCATTACCTCAAGCGGAATCATTCCGAAGTCCTCTTCTCCTGGAAAAATTAAAGCTCTTGTTCTATCTAAATATTTTTCAATTTCACCCCAAGATAAACTACCTAAAAAAGAAATATTGGAATTAGCCATTGAAGAAAGTTTTTCTTTTTCTGATCCATTTCCTATTACTACTAGTTTTTTACCATTCTTATTAAATGTTTCAACTAACAAATCAATTCTTTTGTAAGGGGTAATAGCACCAAAACTTAAATAAATATCACGCTCTACGTTTTTCACTAAAGGTCTTTCGAAAAGAGCTAATTCGATAGGCGGATATATCACCGTCGAATTTTTTCTATAAAACTTTTTAACCCTTTTTGCTACATTTTCTGAATTAACAACATAACTGGTGACATTATTAATTGTCGTAATGTCCCATTTACGTAATCTTTTGAAAAAATAATTTGCAATTGGTCGCAACGGTTTAGACATACTTAAAAGATAATCTTCAGTAAAGCCCCAGCAATAACGCATTGGAGAATGAACATAGCAAATGTGGGGTGTACCTGCCTTAAAATTGACACCTTTAGCTGGTCCTGATTCAGAAGATATAATTAAGTCATAGTCCTCCTTTAGCTTTAATGATTTAATTCCTATTGGATATAATGGAAATAATTTTTGATAATATTTTTTTAACAACGGCTTGTCTAATACAGAAGAAATTATAGTATTCTTAGGTAAATTAGAACCATAAATACTTTCATCCAGAAACAAGGTATAAATATCCGCATCAGGATAAAGTTTTAAAATACTTTCTATAACTTTTTCTCCCCCTCTTCTGGTAATTAACCAATAATGTACTATAGCTACTTTCATATTTTTCAATAGTTAATAAAACACTGTTACTCTTCCATACTATTTAATAAACCTAAAAAGAACGACACAAGTTTTAGGAAATATTTAAAACTAATAGTTAATAGATACCCTAAAGCACTAATCTTGATGGTCATCTACTTTGTTAAAATTAACAGCACTCAAATATAAGAATGAAGAAATTACCGTAAAAAATACAATACCTTTTAAACGGTATAAAAAGGACTCTGACAATAAGCCTAGCCCAAAAAGCACTAAGAAAGAAATATTAATTTCATTGTTAAAAATGCTTTTTTTTCTATGCAAAAGAAAAGGGTAGAACAATAAAATCAATAAGCTTATAATACCTAATATGCCCATGTCCATATATTGCCTTAAGTATTGGTTATGCAAATCATAACCGAAATACCTAATTCGTTCATCTCCATTTTTAATTACTTCTCGTCTTAGTACTTCATTGCTCTGACCTAAACCTTCGCCAAGAATAAAATAATTATCCGAAATTGTTTTAAAAGCAGTTGGCCAGTGATAAATACGTTCATCATTTTTAGTTATATCTAATTTACTGGATAATAAGGGCAATTTGGAACCTACAAAGAATAGGGTAACCAATAAAAATAGTAAACTTAGTCTTTTTAATAAAGAAACATTGTCAACCTTTATATACTTGCCCAGAAACAAAAGATGAACCAAACAATTTACCAATAAGGGCATTCTAGAAGCAAGGATAATCAAGTTAATATTTAAAAAAGAAATTAAGAGTATAGCCCAAACCTTACTTTGATAAACCTTTAGCACTTTATTTGATAAAAGAAATATTAAAGCACTTACTATCAAATAACTCCAATATGTAGGATGAACACCGATTACATGTGGGAATTTATATTGTAAGTATAAAAATAAACTTCCTTTTTCTGCAGCCATATGTTTGACCCAGTCATAATTATTAATCACAAAGCTTGAGAATTTTACAATAGAATATAAACCAATAAAAAAAGTTGTGGATATAAAAATTTTGATAAAAATTTTTATCCTAGATAAATTCCATTTCGCTGCAACTATTATAAATGGAATAACTAACAACGAAATCTGCCTTTCAAGAATTTTTAAAGCCAATTTAAAATCTGGAGATAAAATTGTAAACGTTATGAAAACTCCGATTGCTATAAGAAAAGGAAATAATACCTTCCTATTGGAATATAAATTTATTTTCTTGTTTTTTTCAAAAATAAGGGCAAAGGCAAATAATACATATAAAAAGGGAACATACTTTTCTCCTATAAATATACCTATGAAAGGAAATATTCCTAAAAGAAAAGGTAAAGCACCATTTTTAATCATTTTAATCATTCCAAAATGATTTTGCTACGCTTGTGACGACCAAGCTTGTTTTGATTAAAAAAGACAGCTAAAAAGAGTCCATAAATCCATCCTGTTTGAGCTGCATAAACGTAAGGGTTGACCAAAATTTCAAAGTGTAAAAAGACAAAAAAACCGAAAAAGGTTAAATCAGCACTTTTCCTATTTTTAAAAAACATATAACACAAATACATTACCAGAGCTAAATATCCTAATAACATTAAAATTCCATTTCTATAAAAAACGTCCACTATGAAATTATGAGAGGACTCGTAAGGTGAACCATTAACCATAAAATTGATACTTCCCATACCATGCCCGAACAAAATTTCTAATATTGATGAGTTTTTAATATGATTATTATACATATCCCTTACAATCAAACCCCTTCCGGAAGATGCTTGTTCTATTGTTGTTTCACCTGAAAAGATACTCAAAAATCTTTCACTGAACTGTAGTGCTATATCTTGAGCTGCATTTGAGTATAATAGCACTACAAAACCAATTATAGTTAAGAAAAAAGAAGTTTTCAATAAAGAAGAAAGAATTTTACCCTTAGGATCGTATAATGCTACCAAAAACAATGTTATTACAAGCCCAAATAAAGCACCTCTAGACATTGTAAGAATTATTACAACTATAAAATAAAGACATGATACAACTTTTAGTATGCCTTTTTTTAAATGAAAAAAACTGATTATAAAACCAAGCCCAACGATTAAACCAAAATTGTTTACACCACCTGCAAAAATAGTTTCTACCCTAAACCCCCTTACGGAACTCAAATTAAATACTTTGTCCCAGTCATCTATAAAAATTCTAAAAGAAAAAAGCAGGATGACATAAAGCAAAATTTTATATAAAACTTCTTTGTTTATATAACTTGAATAATAATTACCCAATATCAAAACAAGAAAAAGCTGTAAGTGAATTACAGAGAATATTAACTGTTCCTTTAACAAAAAACCTTTACTAACTAAAACATTAAGAATTGTAAAAAGTAAAAAGTATATAAAAACACATATTGCAATAAATGCTTCCTTTTTCAATATTAACCGTCCTTTAGAAAAGAAAACGACGATTAAAAAATTTAAAAATATCAAAATAGTAGATAGATATACACTTCCCACGCCGTCCGTTAAAATAAAATTAAACGGAAGAGATAATAAAAGTAAGATTAAGCTAAACTTGGCTAACGAGAATGTCTTCAAAATCAAGTGTTAAATCAAAGTTTTTATAAATTTCATCATCAATATTAATTCCCTTAATTTTTATACCGATCGTTTTAAGATTAAAAATTTTAGCATCGATTAATGCCGTCGAAAAAAAACTATAAGCGTTTTTACATTTTTTAAAGCCATCTATCATGTCTTTTACAACAATAACATTATTTGGTAAATTGATATTATCTAACTGATTAATGCAGGCCGGATGAAGTTTTATTAGCACATTTTGATATTTATTAGATAAATATTCAATAATAATATTGGTATACTTAATTTCTTCCTCAGCTGAACATAACCCTGCTAGGTGTAAACATTGCATTAAAAAAATAGCTGTTTCTGAATCTTGTTCTACTTCGCTATTATTGTAATGAGACAACAAATCTGCCTTAATAAAATCTAATTTCGCAAAAACCTGATTGTCTTTCCACTTTTTATATTTAATTAAAAAATTCTTTTCCCTTAGAGAATAAACATAATATGAATTTAAAATAATACCACCAAAACCTGCACCTACAGCATATACTCCGAAAATCGCCTTCGAAAAACTGTTAACTATTCCTCTAGCTAATTCCTTACTTTTAGAAAATTCTAGAGGAAAAACACCATGCTGTAGGGCTATAAAGTAAATGTCAGGCAACTTAGTTTTTAAATGACATATAATATTATGGCTTATAAAACCTTCTGATGATGAAAAATAAACAGTTTCAAGCTTATTTTCTATTATAAAAGCTTCTATTTCAGAGGTAGTTTTTAAAAGATTCTTTTTCGACAACAATCTTTTAAAGATATTTTTTACCGGGTTGCCATCAAAGTTATTTTCCAAATTGGCTTTAAAAACCTCTAAACCATGAATATTTGCCATATCCATGAAACGTTTATTCATTGCTTTTTCAAAGATTATTAAACCTTTATTTCCCTCCATTTAATTTGTGCTCTTAATAATTTTAATACTAGAACTGTAAAATATGTAATCACAAAACTGTATGCAGCCCCTAAAATTCCAAATTTAGGTATTAGAACCAGGTTAAGACCTAAATTTATTACAAATGAAACAGCCATAATGACTGTAATAGCCTTTTCATCATGACTAACATACAAAAACAAATGGGGTATCAATGACAAATTATTAAAAACAAATCCTAATAAGAATATGTACAATAAATCTATATGAGCTATAAAGGCCTCTTTATCAATTAAACTAAAAATAAAAGGACTGATAAACGGAATTACTACTGCTAAAGTAATACTTGATACTAATGTCAACAGACCGAACTTTTTTAATTCAGATATAAATATATTTTTATTGTCGGCAAAGCTTTGAATTAATTGTGGCAGGTAGATAATGTAAAAACCACTTACAATAAAAATATGTATTACTGAAGCTATTGAAAAAAGGAAAGAGTAGATACCGGTATCCTCAAGACTAAGTACCTTACCTATTATAAATTTGTCAGAGAATTCAATTCCTTTTAAAAATAGTATCAAGACAACAAAGGGCAAAATAGCCTTTAAACTTAATTTCAGCTGTTCTGATGACATTCTCCTGAACATAGAATTTGTAACCTTATGTAAAGTTCCAACAAAACCCTTGTAAGCTATTATAAACAATAAAATGTAAGAAACTAGCATAATCCAAAGAACTATTTCAAAAGTCAATGCTTCAAAAAAAATGTCATAAACAACAATCAATAGAACAAAAAGTAAGCTTTTATAAATTAGCTGTATGTTACCTTTTCTAAAAGATTTATTTATCATCAAATACCTGTAAACCTCTTGTGAAAAATAATCGCACAGTCCAATTACGAGTACTAGCACTACATTTACCGATGTTATCAATTCATTTGGAAAAACTATTAAGAACAAGAGTACTTGTGCAATTAAAACGAATGGAGCAATTGTGACAAAAAACGAAAAATGTTCGTTATAAATTTGCTTTTTCTCTGTCGCTTGTGCAATATTCCTATTGGTAATATTATAATATTCCAATCCAAAAATAGTAGTGGATATTAGCACGAAATAACTAATTAATTGAAAACTACCATAATCATCTAGACTAAGGTTTTTAGCTAAATAACCAAGCAACAAAAACTTAGAAGCTATTGAAATACCCCTTGTAAATAAACTTTCTAAACTATTTTTCAACTAATGACTTTTAAAACTTTTGCAGGATTACCGGCAACCACAACATTATCAGGAACATCTTTGGTAACTATACTACCTGCACCTACAATGGAATTATGACCTATTGTTACACCTGGTAATAAAATTGCATTAGCGCCTACCCAACAACCTTTTTTTAAAATTGTATTCTCTGCATTAAAATGACCTTGATCCATAATCATTGTATTTAATGCTCCGTACTTATGGTTAGATACATAAATATGCACTCCTGAACCAATTAAAACATGGTCTTCAATTATAATCTTTCCTTTTTCCGGTTCACGTATATCGGCAAATAACATGCTGCCAGGTCTTATAACTACTTTATCGCCAATACTAATTTTTGAACAATTAATTGCAAACGCATATGGTCTAAATTCTGACCCAACGCCAAAATGTCCAAATTTCTTTTCACATAATTTACGAGAGGTTTTCTTAAAAAATAGTCTCCAATGTGTAAATGGACAATCTGGTCCGAGGCGATCTGCCTTTTTATCAAACCTTCTTTTATTTAAAAAACCAATCATAATTAAAATGTTTCTTGCAAGTATTCAAAATTATTCATCTCCTCTTTATTTTCTTTAAGGATCCTGGCAATTTCCGTACCTATAATTAATTTTTGAATTTTATAGTTTATTGAATTATCTCCACGATAACTATATTGCCCTAAGTTAAGTTTTTCAATTACATAATCAGGTAATTCCGTATGTGCAACATGATATAATTGACCTTCATAATCAAACGATGTAAAGTTGCTGTCAAAATTTATAGGATTATGGTTGGCTTTTCCCAAAAGATCTTTTTGGTTTTTAGGGTACAAATGAACAAAGAACTTACTTTCTTGTTGCATATTGGTCAATGTACCTTTTTTAAGAAAAACTATTTCTTTTTTACCATCAAAATTGGCAATGAATATTTTGTAAACACTATCTGAGTAAACACTTCTTTGAGCTAGAAGTTTTGAGTATTCACTACCAGTCTTCAACATCTTTATTTGCTGTTTTTCCTTTTTGTCTAATTGTATATTTCTTTTGTTTGCCTGTAGAATAAGAATTGTTCCAAGTATAATGGTTACAAGGGGTTTCAAATATAAGTTTGAAGATATATTAAAATTAACTTCTCTAAATTTTCTTCCATATTCTATAAATCTTTTCTCAAAATAAAAAAAAACAACATAACTTAAAACTAAAGTTATAATCACAGCTAAGCTTAAAAAGCTATAAGAACTTTCAGCTATATTAAGTTGTTTAGCTAGAAACCAATACACAATTGGATGAATAAGGTAAAGGGAGTAAGATATATGACCTAGGCGTTCTAAGACTAGATTAACCCATTTAAAATTAGGGAATTTAATAAGCAAAAATGCAGACGTTAAAATAAAACAACCACCACTATAAATTATTCTATTAGAACCGCTGATTATATGAATTAAATCGCCTTCTGACAAGGGTAACAGGAAAATAATAAGAGCAAGAAATAATAGAATTGATCCGAGCTTATTATTCTCTTTCAATGCAAATAAACTACCTATTAATATTCCACCAACAAATAAAAATAATTGGTTTAATGGGTTGATATAGGTTTTCCATGCCTTACCTAAACTATCAAATTCTGATAATTGGAAAAACGCAAAATACAGTGCGATAAATAAAGTAATTAAAAAGAAAACGGGAACTAAATATTTAAACTTCCTTGATGCTATTACAATGATGGGGAAGAGAGCATAAAAAACTAATTCATTCCCTATTGACCAAGCTCCAGTAGGTATATATTGATCCACGGCAAAAAAACCAAATAGTCCAGTTATATTTAGTAAAATCTTTTCGTAGGGATAACTTTTAGCTAAAAGAAGTATATTTAATAAAATACAAAACCATAATAAAGGGTATATTCTAGCCAAACGTTTTACAGAAAAGCTCTTTATTGTTTTCAAAGTTAATTTATCTTGATATACAAGATATAATGTTAAGCCACTTAACACATAGAAAACCGAAACACCATAAATACCAATTTTACCAAGAAAGGTTTCACTACCATATACTCCATAAGACCATACAAGATAATGATAACACATTATACCCAATGCCATTAGTCCTCGTAAATAATCAAGTGATGCTATTCGCATTAGTATAAAAGACTTTAACTAAGTTTCAGTAAAAATACTAAAACCAAAACAACAATTAGCATGTCTATGGTGCTGTAAAAACGAATCGATCTTTGTTAGTCTGATTACAGGCTCCGCTGTTTAGAGAATTCCACACACCTCTACTATTACCATTAACAACAGAACGAATTGAGAACTCATAAGTGCTACCAGATTCAAAGTTACTTAATGGTAAACTATAAGAGAATAATCCCCCACTGCGTGTAGCTTGCGTTATTTCAATCGAAACTCCTTCACCTTCTAAAAAACCCTGCAGACCATATTCAATTTCGTAAACTACCTGATCATAAGATTGGCAGTATTCATAATTGAAACCATAATGATAATCAGGCCAGCTTAGTTGTAATTGATCGTCAACAACACTGCTCTCTGTAATGAACACCACATTGGCAATTGGAGAACGATAAGTTAAGACCTTTGTGTATTCCGAAAAAGAAGAACCACAAGCTACTCTTACAAAAATATCATAATTAGTATTTGCTTTTATATAATCTGAGTATTCATTATGAAAGGTAAGTTTGTTTAAATTAAAATAATCTTCAAACTCTAAACCAGTCCCTTTTTCTGTATTCTCTTCTACTATTTCTACAACGTAACTTGACTGAGTATTTACGTAAAAGTTAATGTTATATCCATCTTCATACACATCTCTTATGGTTGCTATACAGGGCGAAGTTAGATTTTCATCGCCAGTATTTATGTTTTTTGTAACCCATTCACCGTAGACATCGTTACATTTTCCCCTAACAAGAAAAGTATATTCAACATTTGGTTCAATATTGGTAAAGTTAAAAATATCAGTATTACGCTCTAAAGTATATATCTGTGCTTCGGTAGGGTTACTATTTCCGTTTGCCAACATGGCAACTTGCCACTCTTCTGCGTTTCTGTTTGGAATCCAAAAAGCTCTAAAATCGCCATTTTCTACATAACCTATGAAGCCTAAATTATCCACATCTAGCTCATAACAAGTAGGGGTAGTAAAGGTATATGGGTTTGTGATAAACTCTCCTATAATGTCAGCCGAACAAATAGATTGCAGATAAAAATCATATTTCGTATTTGGTTTTAAATCTTTCAGTTCAGCATTCTCATCAGATGTATTTCCTTTAACACCTGTGCCCAACACAAAGCCTTTCTCACCATATTCATAATTTGAGGCAAAACCTTGAGTCTCTAACCATTTAATGGTGGCACTGTAAGGTGATAAAGCCTCTAGGCCAATATCAACATTTCTAGGGCATATTTCTTCGGTTTCTTCAATTACATCATCTGTTTTACAGTTAATGAAAAGAGTAAAACAAATAATTGGTACTAAAAAAATGTTAGTCCTCATAAATACTGTCTTTATATCTTTATACCCAAGTACATCTAATTATTATATTGCCGTCCACCCGCCATCTACCATTAAATTATGACCGGTAATGAATGAGGCGTCTTCTGACAGTAAAAAAGCAATTGCAGGAGCTATTTCTTCTGGTTGACCCAATCTTTTCAATGGTGATTTATCTTCATACCGCTCTATAAACGAAGGGTGCTGAGCATCTTTAATTCCGCCAGGTGAAACACAATTTACCCTAATGTTATATTTGCCATAATAAGAAGCTAAATATTTACTAAAATTAATGACCCCTCCTTTGATAGCGGCATAAGCAGCAGGTGATGTGCCGCCATACCCTTCGTAAATAGTAAAATCATTACCAACAACACCATATATCGAAGCGATATTTACGATAGAGCCTGACCCTTGTTCTTTCATTACTTTTAAAACACATTGGCATAAGAAAAATACGCTATTCATCTGCATATCTACATTCTTTCGCCATGACTCTAGCGGTACATCTTCAAATTTATTGCCCCAGTCCTTTGTTCTCGGATAAGCATTGTTTACCAAACCATCTATTCTACCGTACTTGGCATACACTTGTGCTACCAACTCCCTTATAGAATCTTCAGAAGTAACGTCGCAATTATAATCGCCATTTTCGATATTCGTATTTGCATTGATATCGGCATTGATTACAATAGCTTGGCTTTTCTTTAAAAGCTCTAATGTTGGTTTGCCTATTAGACCACTACCACCTGTAACAATAATTACTTTATTTTTTAATCGTTCTGCAAGCATATTTCTAATATTTCGTAAGCTTCATTAGCTGTATTAAACTTATTATCTTTTGCAACGACCTCATGAATAAAAAATCGTAATTGATCTTCGTAGGTATCGATTATTGTTTTCTTAGAAGTGTAAATAATCTCCTTATTTTGATAAACCGTATTTTCTAGAATATCAATTGTTAATGTATGATCATCACAAATAATTTCAAGTGTTCTTTTGGGGTCTCTTCTAAAGTAGTTTAGAACTATGTTTGCGTTGAATGTTGTATACCCTAACATATAATTTGCATAATCATAAGCATCAATGTTCAAAGAGGATTTATTTGAAAAAATCTTATGTACTTCTTGAGGTTTACCAAACAACCAATATGTATAATCTATTTCATGAATTAAATCAATGTGTACCCCTCCACCAAGTTTTCTATTTGCACTATATGTAGTTGTATAATCTATACCCGGTCTCCAATCTGGTAAATAAGATCCACAATAAACATTTACTTCATTGATTCTTTTTCCTTGTATGTACTTTTTAGCAAATTTTATACAATCTAAAAACCTAAGATTACACGCCACGTAGGTAATAATATTATTACTATTAATTTTTTGTAATACAGCCTTGTTCCCCAATGAAGAAAAAAGCGGTTTTTCAATAAATAAGGGTATTTTTTTAGGTATTAAGTGCTCAATTGTTTCTTTATGAACCGATGTAGGATTAGATATTATGGCAAAGTCAATTTCTATATGATCTAAATCTTCAAATGAAAATATATTGATAATCCCCTTCTTGGCATCTGCTTTTAATGAAGATCGTATAGCATACAATTCAACATTAAAATCAATTTTCCTTAAAGCCGCAATATGTTTTAAAGCGATAGAACCAAGACCTACGACCAGTACTTTCATAAGTTCATTCCTAGTTTATCACTTGCCAAAAGATATTCCATCATATCAAAATCTAGAGGCTCATCTAGGTCAAAACATATATGGTCCATAACATAATACAAACTTCTTTCTGTAATCGCCGACTTACAGCCGTTTTCAAAAAATGTTCTACGATAAAAATAAAATGAGGCATTCATATCAAAAACCTGTGGTGCCGTTTGTCTAGATCTTGTGTCACTTGGGCATACCAATTTACAATAGCCATTATCAGCATCCTCTACAACATTGAAATAAGGATTTTTATGAGGTTTAGATACTGAAAACAGATTTATGGCCTTGTCATCGGCCAAAAGCTTTATAAAACCTTCATTTAGATCCTTCTGAGTTCTTAAGGGAGAAGTAACATCAAGATCTAAAAGAATATCATATTTTTTGCTATTCTTGCTTTCCTGAAACTTTATCGCATCTTTTAAAACATCAATTTTACCAACCGTATCATTCGCCAAGTAATCTGGCCTAATATAATCTGTTTCCAAACCAAATGAAAAGGCTACTTCTTTAATAGCGCTATCATCAGTTGATAGTAAAATATCTACATTATCATGTATTGAAGCAAATTCTTTGGCATGTTTAATAGAATATGCCAATAGAGGAACACCATTTAATTTTTTAATATTTTTACCAGGTATTCCCTTAGAGCCTCCTCTTCCACATAATGTAATTAGTATATTCATTTAAAATTTAATTTGTTCAATATCTCTTTGTGCTTTTTCAAAATCTTCATGTTTGCCTACATCTAACCAGTAACCAGATAATGGATAAGAAACAACCTTTTTACCATCTTCAATTAATTTTTCCATCAAATCGGTAGCATTGAAAAAGCTTTCTTTAGGAAGATACTTTAATGCCGATTTTTTAATTAGATATATGCCACCATTAGAGTAGTATGTATAAGTAGGTTTCTCTTTAAAATTTATTACATGACCATTATTTGTTTCTAATACGGCATACGGAATGTTCACTTGATAAGGAATTGTAACAACGGCCAAATCCGCATCATTGTTCTTAAAATCTAAGAAAAAATGCTCATAATCTAAATTGGTTAAAAGATCAGAATTGGTAAGCAGAACATAATCATGTGAAAAATCATCTATTTTAGATACCGCTCCAATGGTTCCTAAAGGTTTGTCTTCCCATACATAACTTAAATTAATATTTTTTTGACTTCCGTTTCCAAAATAATCTTCAATTTGCTCTCCTAGATATTTTACTGATATCCAAAAATCATCTATTCCGTATAACGCAAGTCTATCTAAATTATGCTCCATAATAGGTTTAGAGCCAACTTTTAACAAAGGTTTTGGCGTATGCTCGGTTAAAGGTCTTAAGCGCGTTCCTTTACCTCCGGCCATAATTACAGCATCAACAGGTAAATAAGAACGTATTAATCTAAAGTTAATAACGGTTACAACGATATTATTATCGTCTAAAACGGGTAAAATTCTATAATTACCTTCTCGATATTCAATTATTTTCTCTAAATTTTTTTCGCCTTTTCTAATAAATTTAGGATTGGGCTGAATTATTTTGTTTACGTTATCGGTAACTTCAACACCATCTATTAATCCCCTTCTAATATCGCCATCAGTGAGCGAACCCAAAAGTTTATCTTCATCATCAACGACGAATAAAATGGCATCTTTTGCTAAATCTTGTAACTTTATCAAGGCTTCCCTGATGGTGCTTTGTGTAAGTAGTAAATGGTCTTTATAGTTTCTCAAAACATGTTGGTTTTAAATCGTAAAATGACTTCTTAAGATTTTTATTATTGTATGTAGTTAGTTTGTTTATTATTTTATTTGTTGCATCGCCATTACCAAATAACAATTCTTGTTTTGAAATCTCATCCAAGAAATTTTTATTTGTTGTTTTTATTATAGACGATGAAATTTCATGCTCATTTGGCGCACAATGTATAACACTTATTGGAGCTACGCGACCTTTTTGTCTATCTCCAATATTAATAGTAGGAATATGAAAATAAGGAACTTCTAGAATTCCACTTGAAGAATTACCGATTACAAAGTCTACATATTTTAATGCTGAAAGGTATCTAAGTTGACCCAACGATATAAAGCTAATTGCTTTTGCGATATTATTTTCTACATAGGAATCAATCATATCAATGATAGCCCTACCGCCTTTATCCGAATTAGGTTTTGTAAAAATTAATGTAGTATTTTTCAATTTATCTAAAGCAGATAATAATTCTTGAAATTGTACCTCGGCAGTACAATTTTCCATAGTAACAGGATGAAAAGTAATTAATACCGATTTTTTGTCAAGTTTTGTAGCAATAGATTCTTCAAAAGATTTTTTATCTAACAACTGAAGGTTTTTTATACTATCTATACCTATTGCACCAACATTAAATACAGTATGGGGCTGCTCCCCTAATTGTATGATTCTATTTCTATACACCTCGCAACTTGCAAAATGTAAATGACTCATTTTAGTAATTGCATGTCTAATAAACTCGTCATAAGCCCCTTCTGTTGTTTCACCGCCATGAATATGAGCTACAGGAATGTTACTGATTACTGCGGCCGTAGCTGCAGCAAGTATTTCGCTACGGTCACCTAAAACTACAATCATGTCAGGGTTAAATTCACCAAAAGTTTCTGCAAAACCTATTGTAGCTTTACCTACCGCTTTTGAGATTGCCAAAGCACTATCGCCTTTCAAACCATCATCAACTTTTGCATCTATGGTAAACCCGTCTTTTTCTATTTGTAAATACGTATTTCCGAATTCTGACATTAAATGCATGCCGGTAACAAAAAGTTGAAGCTGTAAAACTTTGGCATCATCAATGGCTTTAATCAATGGCTTTAATAGACCGTACTCTGCCCTAGTACCTGTTATGACACCAATTTTTTTCATATTAACTCGTCAGCTTTGTAGTTTTTAGTTGCAGTTGTACCAATAACTTCGTCCCATTTCATAGGAGATATTCCTGTTCCCGGTCGCTTCACCGTTATATTGTTTTCGTTGAAAGCTTCTCCTTTAGAAATATCCACATTTGCAACAATGCTTTTACGCGCAATAGGTTTGTTTTTAACCTCACTTGGGCTAGGCACTTTTACACCATTGCCCAAAGCCTGTTCTATATTTCTTATTGCAGTCACCATTTTTTTAAGCTCTTGGGGTTCTAAGGATGCTTTATGATCAGGACCGTCCATAGTATTGTCAAGGGTAAAATGTTTTTCGATAACGGTGGCTCCAAGAGCTACGGCAGCTATAGGGATTTCTATACCCAAAGTATGATCAGAATAACCTATAGGCACTTTAAACACGTCTTTTATAGTGTTCATGGCTGTTAAGTTTACATCTTGCATAGGTGTTGGATATTCAGTATTACAATGTAAGACAGTAATATCTTTTATATCTGTACCAGATGAAGTAACGACATTTATTGCGTCCTCTATTTCTGACATCTCGGCCATACCTGTAGAAATTATTACCGGTTTGCCTAAGCCACCCAATTTTCTTAAGTATGGTAAATTGGTAATTTCACCAGAAGGTACTTTCCACAAATCAATTTTAAGTTCTTCTAAAAAATCAATACTATCTAAGTCAAAAGCTGTTGACAGAAACTTAATATTCTTAGCGTTACAATAATCGATTAATATAAGATGGTCGTTTTTACTAAGTTCAAGTTTTTGAAGCATCTTTAACTGAGATTCTACTTCATTATTTGTGTTTTGTTTTTGGTAATCAGCTTTTTGAGCAGATTTACTAACAAGTTTTTTAGAATTAAATGTCTGGAACTTAACATAATCTACCCCTGCTGCTGCTGCTGCATCTATTAGTTTTTTCGCTAAAGTAATATCTCCATTGTGGTTTACACCCGCTTCAGCAATTATCAGTACTTTATTTTTCATTATTTAATAAGTTGTTTAGCAGGATTACCTACCCATGTCCCTTCTTCCTCTATATTTTTTAAAACTACAGAGCCTGCACCAATAATTACATTATCGGCTATTGACACTCCCTGTTTTATAACAGACTTTGCTCCTATAAAACAATTTTCTCCTATTTTAACGTTCCCTGCTAACACGGCTCCTGGTGCAATATGTGAATAATCACCAATACAACATTCATGTTCTATTATACTTCCAGTATTTATAATACATGCTTTTCCTATTCTTACCAAAGCGTTGATAGAGACGTTAGGATTTATTAAAGAAGATTCACCAATAACGGCCGTATTAGAAATAAAGGCAGTAGGATGTGCCAAGACCAATTGATTAATATTTAGCTGCTTTAATAATGTATATAATCTTTTTCTTATGGTATTAGACCCCATAGCTGGGAAAACATAACAATCATTGACAAAATCCTTTAAATCAATATCGGCTTCATTCCCAAAATATTGAATATCATATGGGTTTTCTGTATTTTCATGCCGATCAAAATAACCCTCTACGCAAAATCCATTACTATTAGCAACATCAATGGCTACATATGCATGTCCCGAATATCCTAAAAAATAAATATGTTTATTTTTTGACACTACTTGGAATATTAATTACACGTTGTTCTAACCAAACAGAATTATCGAGGTTTCCTTTTTGAGCTTTTTCGAACATGGGCAAACTAGACATTAACTTCCAAATTGGTCTGGTCATCACTCCAGCATCATTAGTAGCTGACAAGAATTCATCTCTATCATTAGGATTCTCAAGAATAATTGAATTTAACCAATAGTTTGCAGATGTATTATCAGGTTCTGTGACAAAACGTGCCGATTTATTCATAAAAAAGCCTATATATTTTTGGGCTAAATCTCGTTTGTTCTGTAAAATTTCAGGTAATTTTTCTAATTGGGCACAACCGAGTGCTGCATTAACATTCGGCATTCTATAATTATAACCAATCTGATCATGGTTAAAATCCCAACGATGAGGAATTTTAGCGGTAGTCGTTATATGTTTGGCTTTTCTTGCCAGACTTTCGTCATCTGTTAATATCATACCACCACCACCAGTAGTAATGGTTTTATTTCCATTAAAACTTAATGTACCTAACAAACCTTTAGTTCCTGTATGAACTAGGTTATCATAACTTCCTAACGATTCTGCTGCGTCCTCAATAATTTTGATATTATATGGGTCACAAATCGCTTTTAAATCATCAATATTAATTGGCATTCCAAATGTATGCATTGGTACTACCGCCTTTATTTTGCGTTTGGTTTTTTTATTGATACAAACATCATTTTTCATGATTGTTTCTTCCGATAAAAAATGCTTTAATTTCTCAGGGGACAGACCCATTGTATTTTTATCTACATCAATAAAAATAGGATGTGCTCCTATATAACTGATTGCATTGCAAGTGGCGATAAACGTTAATGACTGAGTTAACACTTCATCATCTCTTTCTACGCCTGCAAGTTGTAATGCAATATGTAAAGCTGAAGTACCGTTTACAGTTGCTATCGCAAATTTTGAACCTGTAAAAGTTGCTATATCCTTTTCGAATTTATCTACAAATTTACCAACACTAGATACAAATGTTGTATCAATACATTCATTTAAATATTTTTTTTCATTACCGGCAAAATAAGGCTCATGAAGAGGTATAAAGTCTTCGCTCTGATAATACGACCTAATAAAATCTATTGTTTCTTGAATCATTACAGCTACATTTTACTATCTAAATACTTACCGGTTTCTTTATGGCCAAACGCAGGGATCATTTCAAAGAACAAATCTACAATTGGCTCTTTTGACCAAGTTCTTTGCTGTTTTATTTGGTCAATAGTATTTTCAAAATATTCTAACTGTTCATGATTGACCTCAAGTTCGTTTTTTATAACTCCTAATTTTTGGAATCGGTTCATATCCAAAGTTTCCGAATTTGTAAAAAATTCTTCAAAATCCTTCTCCCCCGTTGTATCGCTACCAGAAAACAGACATGGCCATTTTCCTTCATTAGGGAGTACTTTTACTAAATCTCTAGCTTCTTGTTCATTTTCGCATATGTAAGGCTCGTAACCTAAAGATTTTAAATATTTCACTGCAATATCCGCAAACGATATTAAATGCAGCCCTTCATCTAGTTTTGGAAAAAAAATATCTCTATTCTCACCAAAAATACAGGACATTAAACAGAGCTCACCACTTTCTTTAGGTATAACAAAATATCTTTTTATATCATTAGGTGCTACAATGGGCTGACTTTTTTTAATCCTTTGATCAAATCCATGTAATAATGACCCATCAGAAAAAGCCACATTTGCAAAACGGGCAGTGGAGATAGGTATCTCTGCACTGTTTCTCATTAAGAACATTTCCATAATACGTTTTGATGCACCCATCATATTTACCGGGTTTGCAGCTTTATCCGTCGATACACAGAAATATTTTTTTGATCCTTTTGCTATTGCCTGTTTAATAGTTTTATCGGTATTAAAAATATTGACCTCTATCATTCGCATCAATGTAAAGGGGTCTTTCTCACTCCTAACGTGTTTTAAGGCCGAAAGGTTAAGCACATAATCATACTTACCATCTGCTTCTATAAAAGCATCATATTCTCTAGAACCAATATCTAAAGCAAAAGTTTGAAAATCACCGTCTATATAACCAAAAGAACTACGAATATCTCTAACTAATTCCACCATATTATTCTCACTAATGTCAACAACATGGAGTTTTTTAGGATTTCGTTTAAATATTTCTTTTGTCACTGCTTGTCCTATCGAGCCCGCTCCACCAATGACAAGAAATGAAGAATTACCTACTTTCTGACTTAATTCATCTTCATGGGTAGTAATATCATTCTTAAATAACTCCCTTTCCCTTCCAATAAGGTTAAGTATTTTCATAATTCAGATTTAATTAGTGCTATTTCAGCACACTATTTAAAGGTCTTCTAGCAAAAGTACGATAATTCTTATCTCTGCGTAGTTGAACCGACATTTGTAATCCATGCTCAATTAATATCTTTTGGGCAAAATCAAACCATGTACAGGAATAATTATCCGTAAAGTGGTCAATACCAAAGTTATTATTCTGGGTTAACTTTTCTACTATGTGCAATGCCAAATTATTGGCATTAGTAGGACAGCCAATCTGTTCATCGGTTACCGAAAGGTTTTCACCAGCCTTAGCCTTCTCCCAAATTGTAGTATAAAAATTCTTTCCAAATTCTGAATATAACCAGGAAGTTCTAATAATAAGATAATCTTCCATTATCTCTTGAATATATTTTTCTCCTAGCAATTTAGATTTACCGTATTCATTTATTGGATTAGGTTGATCATCTACTGTGTAGGGTTCCTTTTTCTCCCCGTCAAAAACATAATCAGTAGAAATATGTATTAAAGATGTATTATTTTCTCTACATACTAAAGCCAAATTTTTAACCCCTTTTGCATTGACCTCGTAAGCAATATCTGGGGTTTTCTCAGCTTGCTCAACGTTTGTATAGGCGGCACAGTTTATACAATAATCAAAATCATCTACTGCAAAAAAAGAACTCATTTGCTCCTTATTCGTAATATCCAAGTCTTTGGAATTCTTAAAAACAAATTTTAACTCCTTATATTTAGGAGCTATTTTCTGCAAACACAGTCCTAGTTGCCCATTTGCCCCTGTGACTAATACCTTCTTCATTGCATTAACTTTTTGAAAGTCGGTAATAACAAGTCTTTTTCTGACACTATTAATTCTGATAAAGGATAATTCCAGTCTATAGCTAAAGCAGGATCATTATATAAAATGCCCGACTCTTCTTTAGGGTTATAATAGTCATCACATAAATAATTGAACACCACTTGATCGGTAAGAGCTAAAAAACCATGAGCCATACCTTTTGGTATAAAAATACTTTTATTATTTATATCTGATAAATGCACTTTAATATGTTCGCCAAAAGTTAAACTATCAGGTCTAATATCAACGATTACATCGACTACGCTGCCATTTTGAGCCGAAACTAACTTGGCTTGTGCGCTTTCTCCTTTTTGAAAATGAAGTCCTCTTAAAACACCTTTCTTAGAAATTGATTTATTCTCTTGTACAAAGTCTACTTTATACCCTAAAAAATCACTCAGTTCTTTTATTTTGAAAACTTCAAAAAAGACCCCTCTATTATCTTCAAAAATTTGAGGCTCTAGAATTAAGCAACTTTTTAATTTTGTTTCGGTTATTTTCATTTAATCAAATTCATTAAATATTCTCCATAACCGCTTTTTAACAAAGGTTCTGCCAAGTCTTCAAGCTGTTTTGCATCAATAAAACCTTGTGTAAAAGCTACTTCTTCTATACAACCAATTTTTAATCCTTGTCTCTCTTCTATTACCTGAACAAATTGAGAGGCTTGCATTAAAGAACTGAATGTACCTGTATCTAGCCATGCAATTCCTTTATCAAGAACGCTTACTTGTAACTTTCCCTTTTCTAAATAAGCAATATTAACATCTGTAATTTCTAATTCTCCTCTGCTACTTGGATTTATGTTTTCAGCAATTTCAATTACTTCATTGTCATAAAAATAGATTCCTGGTATAGCATAATTAGATTTCGGTGTTTCTGGTTTTTCAACAATTGAAATAGCCTTTCCGTCATTATCAAATTCAACTACCCCATATCTCTTTGGGTTATTTACGTGATACCCATATATAATACCTCCGTCTGGCTTATAATTTTCCTTTAATAATCTCTCAAGACCATTACCATAAAAAATATTATCCCCTAAAATTAAGGCAACCTTACTAGAGCCAATAAAATCTTTACCTATAATGAATGCTTCCGCTAATCCTTTAGGTTCTTTTTGAACGGCATATTCAAATCTACAACCTAACTGACTGCCGTCTGAAAGTAACTTTTTAAATAAGGGCAAATCATCAGAAGTAGTAATAATTAAAATTTCTCGTATGCCAGTTGTCATTAAAGTGGACAACGGGTAATATATCATTGGTTTATCATAAATAGGCATGAGCTGCTTACTTAAAGCCTTTGTCAATGGCCATAAACGTGATCCGGTACCACCTGCGAGTATGATTCCTTTCATATATTTAAAGTTGATATTTATTTAAATACCAGTCAACAGTTTTTTCTAGACCAGAATCAAAGCTTTCATTGGCTTTCCAACTTAGTTCTTTTGAAACCTTTGACGCATCAATTGCATACCTAAAATCGTGTCCTAGACGATCTTCAACAAATTCAATTTGATCTTTATAGCTTCTCTTTTTTTTAGGAATTTTTATATCTAAAATTTTACAAATCTTCGTCGCTATCGTCAAATTATCATATTCATTATTCCCCCCTAACAAATAAGTTTCTCCAGCTTTTCCTTTGTGATAAATGGAGCCTATACCCCTACAATGATCCTTAACAAATAACCAATCTCTTATATTTTTTCCATTCCCATAAATGGGAATCTTAACACCATTGATGGCAGACCTAATTATTGTAGGAATCAACTTTTCATCATGCTGTTTAGGACCATAATTATTAGAACAATTACTGGTCACCACGTTCATACCATACGTATGATAATAGCTTCTGACCAAAAAATCAGAAGATGCCTTAGACGCACTATATGGGCTATTTGGTTGGTAGTTCGATTCCTCTGTGAAAAATCCATTTCCCCCTAAAGAACCATAAACTTCATCTGTTGATATGTGATGGAACCTATTGTTTTTACCTTTCCAAAAAGTTCTAGCATTTTCTAAAAGATTAAAAGTGCCTTCTATATTTGTTTTTATAAATTGCCTCGGAGAATTTATTGAATTATCTACATGAGATTCTGCAGCAAAATTTATAACTCCACTAATATTATACTTCTCAAATAAATTCTTAACCAAAAGGTTATCGCATATATCTCCTTTTACAAATGTATAATTTGGATGGTTCTCAACTTCCTTAAGGTTACCCAAATCTCCAGCATATGTCAATACATCTAAATTTACGACCTTGATACTTGGGTTTTTATCTAAAAAATAAGGAATAAAATTACTCCCAATAAAACCAGCGCCACCAGTAATTAGTATTGTATTAATAGAATGGTGGTCCGCCATAAATTATACTATAGATTTTGATTTTCTATTTAAATAAACAAGTACAGATAGTATAAAAAATACAGAAACAAAAATAATAGGAATTAACACAATACTTTTTCCGAAAAATGATTTTTGCTCTACTTGAGGTTGCCCTAAATTAATGATGCTTACCGGTTCTTTACGTTCTTCAAGTTCTAATTTCTTAGTTTCAATGTCCCTAATCAAACTGGTTTTATATTCAAAAATATCAGCTATATTGACTTGCTCTTGATTGTCTAAAACAATTTTATCATTTGAAGAAGAACTCCCATTATTTGCTAATCCCTTTGTATAATTAGTAATAATTTGATCAACTTGCACCAATAATTTTTCATCCTCCTTTATCCTAGCTGCTGCATTGCTTCTATAAACTTCTAAAAGACCATTGAAGTATGAGTTGGTATTGATATAATTCAAAACTTGTTCAGCAAATTGTTTACCGAAAGTTGTATCCTTATAATATAAGGTAATTCTATGGTTAAACGAGCTCTTATTCTGTAATTCTGCCCTAACAATATCCGCTATGGCATCGGTATTTTCAAAACTTTGAAGTAATTCTAAATATTTAAGATCACTCTCAGAGTTACCAACTTCAGCAACTCTGCTAATGTTAATGTTTAAACCATTGAAATCGATATTTTCGACACCTATAGATTTAAAAAATAAAGTGTCCTTTGATTTTATATTAGATTGAATTTCACTTACAACATCATACAAGTAATTTTTACTTTCAATTTGAGGTTTAACAATCACCTCGGTTTTATACTTTTTTGATATAATTTGATTTAAACCGTAACCAATTGCAAGTCCAACAACTACTAGACCAATAAGTAAAAGAATGTTCTTTTTAAGGTATAAGAATACTCTTAAAATCCAACGAAAAACAGCACTAAAGCCTCTTCCTATTAATTGAAATAACTGCCCCAAATCAATTTCATCAGAATTGGTTTGTGTAGCTGGTGGTTGATTGCTTGCCATTCTATCTATTAAATATTTGCTTTAAAATTTTATCAGTAATTAAATATGTAGGTTTCACTCCTGTTGTACCTAATCCTCCAGAAGCTAACGTACTTCCTGTCTCTAAAGGATTATCTGATGCATAATACGCATAACGCACTTTTACATCTTCACCTATACTCTTTCTAATTTTAGAGGCAGACTGTATTGCTTTTTGATAATGCACACCTTCCATCTCTAAACCGATTACATTCCAAGTTGACTTATGAAAGAACTTAAGAATATCTTTATTCTGAAGTGATGTTCCTAAAACAGTCACCATAGTCCCTTCAAAAACCTCTAAACTATAACCTTCAAAGTCTTTGGCACACAATTCATTTTTAAATGGATAATTGTCTGCTGTTCCTTCAAATATATGTGCAGAAGGAATCATTAAATCTCCTTTTCCTCCTTCTAGAATACCTGCTTTTCCCATTATTGAAACAGAATCAACATTTATCAAAGACACATTGTTCTTTTTGGTATTGTACGGTTTCAATAATTCATCAATTGTTTCATACGCTTGCTCACCAAATGCGTAATCCATTACAAATATAACAGGTTTTTTATCAACCTCTTCTTCAGAAAATTCATACGAACAATTGTTGATTTTTATTTTTGCCGTATCAAAAATCTGTACATCAATGTTGGTTCCAGAGGTATCATCCATAATAATCATACCATTCTTCTCAGCTAGATCAGTAACTTTCTTTCTTAGCGCTGCATTGCCAGAACTACTAAGTGCTTCAAAAATTTCTAATGAATCTGTATTCGGAAATTCAGTTTTCAAGGCTGCTTTTGCAAATAAAGAATTCATTACACTATGCATATTCGCAGAAATAATATGAATTGGCCTATGCATAAGTTTGTTTTTGGTCAAAACCTCCTTTATGTTATTTGCCCATCTTTCTCCATGAATATGATGCCCTAATCGTTCTCTTAGCAAAGCACTAAAAGTAACAGCTCTTTTCTCTCCTGAGATTTCTTCATCTAAGGCTAGTTTACCCAACCAATAAATAACATTCAGAAATCTATCCGGATTGTTTTTGGTACTAAACTTTTTATAGACTTCTAAAATTTCTTCAAAAGACCTACCTAAAATGTTGGCTGTATGTATAAGTGCAATTTCTCGCTCAGCCTGAGTCAACTCCTCTTTTTGAACCGCAGCTTCAAGTTTAGCCCAATCTCTTATAGTTCTTTCTGTATCTGTTATTAAAACACGCTTACATATTTTTTCAGATTCAATGAATAGAAAAGTAAGGTGAGTAAGAATATCATAAATATCTGAACGACCTCTGGTGATTTCTATATTCATCTGCTCTTCGTCTATACGATAGCAGTTTCTTCTTCTTTTTGGTGGAATGATTGGATTGATATGAGAAATACCATACCCTTCATCTGATGTTAGATTTATGAATGAACATTGTTCTATACCTTCTGGTAATCTTTCTAAAACGTATATGAGTCCGTTTAATTCGGCTTTTTCTTCTCCTACGGAACCATATATTTCTGGTCTTAACTGCAGTAAGGCATTTTTCAATGCTTCACCAGAAACTCCGTTTGGCTTATAAAAACCTCTATTAAAAAGATGACGCATAGTAATATACATGCGTTCTATTGCATTTGTAGACTCTTGCGCTCTTGTTGTTGTAATTGCTTTTCCCATTGATGATTTCAAACGAAATTACGATTTATAATTTGTTATTTAAAAGCTCGTTGCGCTATGCCTTATATTTTGACAGACTTTCAACTACTTTTCGGTCGTTAGATAGTCGCTGAACTTTATTTTGTCCGCCGAGCTTACCTATTGATTTCATATACTCTAAAAACCCGCCACTTTTAACGGGAATAACTTTTAAAGTTTGCAGCACCTTGCCTACAATAAGGTCATAATAATAACTGTTTTGTTTTTGAAGTGCCGTATCCAATTCATGTATAAAAGTGTCCATATTAGACGGTAGTTTTTCAAATTCTATAAACCACTCGTGATATGGCAATTCATTTTCTTGCGGGATAATTTGTGGTGCTACAGTAAATTCGCTTACACTGGCATCGGTTGCTTTTGTAGCTACCAACATAGCCTCTTCAACTTCTTTAGCAATAACGTGTTCCCCAAAAGCAGAAATAAAGTGTTTTATACGCCCAGATACTACTATTTTAAAAGGATAGGTTGAAATAAACCGAATGGTATCACCTAGGTTATATGCCCAGAGCCCAGCGTTAGTCGTTATAATCATAACATAATCTACACCAATTTCAACATCTTTTAAAGTTATCCTTTTAGGGTGTTCATCAAAAAATTCATCAGATCGTACAAATTCATAAAATATGCCTGCATCTAATAACAGTAACATACCCTTTTCTGTTTGAGAGTTCTGATAAGCAAAGAAACCTTCACTTGCCGGAAACAATTCTATACTTGCTACTTTACGACCAATTAATGATTCAAACTTCTTTCTATACGGTTCATAATTGACTCCACCATAAATAAATAGCTCAAAATTCTTGAATAAATCACCTACATACTCATTGGTATTTTCTTTTAGTTTCTCAAAGTACATTTGAACCCATGATGGTATACCGGCAATAACCGTCATATCTTCATTCTTGGTTTCTTCTACAATGGCATTTACCTTGGTTTCCCAATCCTCAATACAATTAGTCTCCCAACTGGGCATTCTATTCTTCTGCAGATAATTAGGCACATAATGTGCTGAAATACCAGAAAGCCTACCCAATTTTACTCCGTTTTTCTCTGTTAAAACAGGACTACCCTGTAAAAAAATCATTTTACCGGTTACGAAATCTGCTTTGCCAGTTTCATGTATGTAATTAAGAATGGCGTTTCTAGATGCTTTTACTTGTTCTTTAATACTACCTTCTGTAATGGGTATATATTTTGCTCCAGATGTGGTGCCAGATGTCTTTGCAAAATATAATGGTTTACCCGGCCAAAGAATATCTTCTTGCCCAGCAACCGCTAAATTCACATAATCTTTAAGTTCTTCGTAATCTCTAATAGGAACCTGAGCTATAAAATCGCTATGGGTTTTAATAGTCTTTAAGTTATGTTCTTTACCGAACTTTGTCTCATTTCCTTTTGCAATAAGTTCACTAAAAACCCTCGCTTGTGTCTCAATAGGATTACTGACCCATATATCGGTTCTTTTCGCGATACGATGTGCAAATATTTTAGCAGCAATAGTCTTTAGTGACATTTCGTTTTAATTAAAGTCGATATAATTTAAAGGATCAATAGGTGTACCGTTATCCCAAAGTTCAAAATGTAAATGTGGTCCAGTGGTAAGTTCACCGGTATTACCCACTGCAGCAATTACTTCACCACCTCTAACAATATTACCTTGATATTTTGATAATGAACCATTATGCTTGTATACACTTAATAATCCGCCTTCGTGCTCAATTATAATTACATAACCAGTATCTGCCGTCCATTCAGAAAAAATTACTGTACCGTTTGCAATTGCTTTTACCGGACTATCAGTAACAGCAGTAATATCAACCGCATAATGTTTTTCATTAGGATTGAAGCTCATAGATACAGACCCTGAAACCGGAGTAAACAGTACTAAATTTTTCTTATCGATTGTACGTTCAAATAAGTTGTACTTATCTTCAAGAGCGACCTCTGCTCGTAATAACGAATCTTCTTTAATAGGGTTTAAATCTACTGATGCTGGATCTAATTTAAACTTTTGAAAAAGAGAATCTCTGTTAACTACCGTATTTTCGATATCACCCTTTAAAACCATACGAATATTATCTAAGTACTTATTGGTATAATTTAATGTTCTAATTAAAGAATCTGTTTTATACGTAAGCTCCGTGGCTTCTTTCTTTAATCTTGTTGAAGAATAACCTGGTATATATTCTCTTAGCGGAGTAAAAGCGATTAGTAGTGTTGTAAGTCCGATTAAGGTGATCATAAAAAGAGATCCTGTCACAAATACATTGAGCCTGCTTAACTTAAAAGAAATCTTCTCTTCGAAAGTACTTTCGTTTAGTATTACCAAACGGTACTTGTGAAGTAGTTTCCTTTTTATTTCTTTTCTTTTTTTGACTTTCTTTTTGGCCATCTTAACAAAGATAAACTTAGAATTTAATTTTAGACCTTCTTTAAAATGAATTATTTATAAAGAGCAATTAAAACTTAAATTAATTACAACATTCTAAAAGAATTTAACTAACAAAAATATATATTTCATAGTATGCTTACTTATATGTGCTACCGTTCTTTTAACCCCAATACATAACTTAATCAAGTTATAAAATAATACTGTTCTATTTCTAAAACAATCTATCTCTCTTTAATTGAGCAATAAATTGAAGTTCATCAATTAATAAAAAACTCGATAATTACTTTTAAAAGAAATATACTTAGCAATAGGATGTCTTTAAGTATTTTACAAAATATACAGATAAGTATATTTTGTATACTTGCCACAATTATAAATAAATAATTACTTGATAGTAATATTAATAGCAAACTAATAACTTTTTAGTATCTTTGAAATCTATTTTAAATCATAGTCTTATGACAATATTATCTACTTTTTTGGTTATAGGCGCTCCACAAATTATATTAGTGGTAGTCGTAATTCTACTATTATTCGGAGGAAAAAAGATTCCGGAACTAATGAGAGGTTTAGGTAGCGGAATAAAAGAATTTAAAGATGCCTCTAAAGAAGATGAGCAACTAGAAGAAAAGAAAAAGGAATAGTAAACAAATTATTCTTTCATATATTTTATAAAGTCCTGATTTTCAGGGCTTTTTTTGTTTTCCAGATTCTTTATAAAAATACTGGGTCGCGTTTTATAACCCCGTACACTCCACAAAACGCTTAAATTAACCGTTTATCGGGATCTCATTGGTTACGAGGCTACTAAATACTATTCATTCACGACATAAAACCCTTCTTTCACAACAATTAATATTTAGAATATCGCTTTACCGCTAATTTCGTTAGACATATAGTACTAAACAGCCATAACTAACCGTTGGTACTATACTTAAAACCCCAGTTGAATTTCGTATTCAACAAAGAATTATGTCTATGAGAAGTGTATTAAATTTATTTTTTCTGGTTTTTATCGTTTTTGCCCAAGCGCAAGATCTTCAAGGCGAACTTGAGTCTGAGGTTAATAATACTATTGATAGCCCAGTGGTTTATGAAACTGAGGAAGATGACAAAGCGGCATTTCAAAGAGCCGCAGAAGAGCTGTCTATTCCTTACAGAGCTTTTCATGATATTGAAGAAACAGAGAATGGTTACTATGTAATTTCTGGCACTTTTTCTAAAAACAAAAATCTTAACTCTCAAATTAAGAAACTTAATAAAAAAGGCTTTAACGCAGGATACTTTCAAAATCCTCAAAACCTACTATACTATCTATATTTAAATCATTATACATCTTGGGAAGATGCTATAAACGATTGTTCTACACAATTCGATAATCGTTATGATGATGAAGTGTGGATACTAAAAATGATTAATAGTAATTTATATACTGATGCTGAATCAATAGCTGAGTTACCAACCGAATCAGAAATAGAAACAACTACAGCATTAGAAGCAAGCTCAACATTAGAAAAAACACCAGAACTAGTATTAGCTAATGAAACTTTGTTAGAGACAGAATCTATACCAGTAGAAGATGTTTCTTATGATATGCTTACGGCATCAAAAGAAAATGACCCAGCTGTTAAATCAAAGCTTATAAAAAGAGCTGATGAGTATTTTGACAAAATGTGGTACGCCGAAGCAGCCAAACTTTATGAACAAGCTTTATCTAAAGGAGAAAAAGCTTATACATATGATGTATTGAAGAAAGCAGGAGATGCGCATTACTTTAATACAGATATGGAAAACGCCTATAAGTGGTACAACATACTATATACCAAATATGAGTCTGACATGAGTTCTGACTACCTATTTAAATATGCCCACTCTCTTAAAGGTATTGGAAATTATAAAAGGTCAAAACGTTTATTAAAGTTATATAATAGAAAATTAGCTGGCGAAGAGATTGCACAAGATACAGAACAGAACGAAATAGTTTTAGATGGTCTTCTAAGAATGGAAGAGAAATTTGATATCGACAACCTGAACATAAATTCAAAGTATTCAGAATTTTCACCTATGTATTATGGTGGTGATGAAATGGTTTATGCATCTGCTAAAGATTCTTCTATATTTACTACCAGAAAATACAAATGGAACAATCAACCTTATTTAGATCTGTTTGTTGCCAAGGTAAATGAAGAATCTCAAGACTTTAAAGATGCCATTAAATTTTCTAAAAAGATAAATACAAAATATCACGAAGCATCTGTTGCTTTCACACCTGATAATGAAACCATGTATTTTACCAGAAACAATTATGGTAAAAAACTAAAGCGTGATAAAAACGGAATTAACCACCTCAAAATCTACCGTTCTAAAAAAGTAGATGGAGAATGGTTAGAAGCTGAAGAAGTATCTTTCAACAGTGACAATTACTCTACTGGTCATCCGGCACTAAGTCCTGATGGAAAGCAATTGTATTTTGTTTCTGATATGCCAGGTACTTTAGGTGAAACAGATATTTTCGTTGTAGATGTTCTTGAAGACGGTACATTCTCTTCTCCAAGAAATCTTGGTCCAGAAATTAATACGGAGCATAAAGAAATGTTTCCATTTATAAATGACAAAAAACTATACTTCTCATCTGATGGTCATGTTGGTCTAGGAGGATTAGATGTCTTTGAAGTTGCTTTTGATGATGAAGCTGGATTTTTAGAAGTACGCAATGTAGGTAAGCCTGTAAATAGTAGTAAAGATGATTTCTCTTTTATTGTAGATGAAGAGTCTCAGAAGGGATACTTTGCATCTAACCGTGATGGTGGTAAAGGCGATGATGATATCTATTCATTTAAAACATTACAACTAGAAGAAATACCAACCAGTATAAATGCTATATCGGGTATTGTAACCGAGTTAATCACTGGCGATTTAATGCCAAACGCATTAGTAGAATTACTTGATGAAAATAACATCAAACTTAAAGAAATGGAAACCGATGAAAATGGAAACTTCATTTTTGAAGATTTAGATGCTGATACAAGATATGTTTTAAAGACCACCAAAGGTTCGTACTTTGATGATACTAGAGAAGCTGCAACCAAGGACAATGAAATTGTTAATGTAGATGTCTCTATGAGAAAACTTAATGATATGATCGCTGTTGAGAATGGCATTAAGAAGCTTAAGACAGAGATGATTCACTTTAACTTTGACAAATCATACATACGTGACGATGCTGCTGTAGAACTTAATAAGCTAGTAGAAGTAATGAACGATTCGCCTAATATGGTCATTAAAATTGAATCTCATACCGATTCAAGGGGTGATAACGTTTATAACAAATACTTATCTGATAAGCGTGCTAAATCTACCAGAGACTATATCATTGCTCAAGGTATTGATCCAAGTAGAATTGAAAGCGCCATTGGTTATGGAGAAGAACAGTTAATTAATGGTTGTGATGGTACCATTCGTTGTACAGAAGAGCAACATTACCTTAACCGTAGATCAGAGTTTATTATCGTAGATATGTAATATAAAATAACATCAATAAAAAAGACCCGCTAATTAGCGGGTCTTTTTTGTTATAATACATTTCTGTTTTAATATTTAGTTATTTTAAATACTAGTCATCTTGATTAATCAGGCTATTTTTTATTTGTCTATGATTATATACCCTTTATCGATTATCTAATACTTGCCGGGTGTGCTGTTTATCCAAGTTTTTTTACTGTTAATAGATGTAGATTTTAACCTATTACATTTTATAGATTAATTGGGCCTTTTACCTAAGCTTTTCAATAAAGGCATTAAGATTGAACATCTTTACTCGCAAGAACTCCTAAATCATTGAACATGGAAAAAATTACCCTAGTTAAAGAAATATACATTGAAGCTTTTAAAAATTGGAAAAGTTTCCTTTTAGAACACTACTTTAAAATATTTTCGTGGCTGTGTTTTGTATTGATTGCTTATGCCTCTATCGTATTAATTTTTAGAGTGTCTACGGGCTTTTCTTTCAGCAATTTATAATTCTAATTAGCAAATGACGGTTTGTAATCATAAACGAACCTATTTCATATAAAAAAGGCTCAGGAAATTCCTGAGCCTTTTTACTTTTTATAAAACTAAATTGAATTAGTTATTTGTTTTGTTCATTAACATTGAACCGCACAGATTTCATTATTGCTTCTAACTCAAACATGTAATCTCTTTTTTTGGTTGCAGGAGCAAAAACAAATCCTTCAAGAATCAATTTACGGTTGTTTTCTTTATCACTAATGATATAGGTTAAAAACGGACCTGCCATAGGGTAAGCCGACATTTCCCAAATCCCCCTTACTTCTGCCGCTTTTTTACTTGAAACCTCAGCAGGGAAGACATATGGGGAAAAAGCCTTTTCGGTTATCATATGATTATTCTTTCCAGGAATATCTTCACCGCCAATATACAGTCCGCCAATAGAATCACGCATCTTTATAATGTCTTGAACAAAAGTAGAATCGTTCTGAAAACTATCCCAAGGCATGGTGTATGCGATAATATTCATATTCCCTTTTTGAATTTGGCGATCTATCCACACAAAATTATCCTCTTCCCTTCCAACTCTATAAATAGAAGGTATTTTCATTGAAATATTGAATTTATCTTCTAGCGCCTTTTCTTTATTCAATGATTTCTGAAATCTTTTCTGAGCCTTTGCAATTTCAAGGGCTTTAAAGTCAGCTATAAATTCTGGAGCCGTCTTTTTAATATTTGCAATTATCTCCTCTTTATTTTGACCTTTGATCACCCCCACTTTCTGTGGTTTGGCATACATGTTAGATTTCATGTGGGCAACATTCAGGGTGTCTTCCATAACATACAGCACAGAGCTGGTATTACGAATAGAACCTGTAAAAATTTGTTGTGGTATTTGAGTAACACTAAAAAGCGCCTCGTCCCAAGTTAAACCTTGAGCTGCAGCAGTATAGTTTTCACGAATAGCATCGCCAACATTACTGTTCCATAAATCATTATCTATAACTACCGTTAAAGTGTTCATGGCACCTACTGACTCTGGTAGGTAATCTGCTTTGCCGTCTTCTTTACAGGCAATTGACAATCCTAAAATTGCTAAAAAACAAAGTGAAATTCTTTTTTTCATTGGTGTTTTGGTTTACGATGAACAGTCGCACAATTTAAGTTTTGTGCCTAGCTTTAAATTGTTACCACTAATACCGTTCCACTTTCGTAAATTATCTATAGTTACTCCAGGATATTTTCTAGAAATCGTCCATAGTGAGTCTCCACTTCTAACTTCATGCGTTTTAGAATTACTTGCAACAGCTGTTCTAGAAGGAGTTTGTTTAGGTTTTACAGAAGAACCCGAATTATGTTTTGGATAAATTGTTAATCGTTGTCCAATTTTCAAATTATTACTTCGTAAACCATTCCATTGTTTCAATTGACTTACGCGCACACCATAGCGCTCAGCAATTTTTCCAAGAAAATCACCATCTCTAACTCTATATCTAATACTATTTGCGTCTGCTTGCTTTGTAATTTGAGCAATCGGACTTTCTTTACTTTTCAATTCCTTTTCTACATGAGCATAAATAGCTGCTTCATTCGCTACGAATTTTCCCATTTTGTGCACTGGTAATCTTAGCGCATGAGCTCGACCTTCTACAAAAGGAATAACGTCTAATTTATAATGAGGGTTAAGCACCTTTAATTCTTCTTTATCAATAGCTGCTAATTCAGAAATTTGATCAAAAGTAATTAGGCTTTTAACATGAATCGTATCTGTTTCAAAATAGGCGCGATCTGCTTTCTTTCCTTTTAAACCATGCTCTTCTGCATACTCAAAAATATACATGGTAGCTTGAAAAGCTGGAACGTAGCCTGCAGTTTCTCTAGGTAAATTTCTTCTAATATTCCAGTAATTACGTTGACCGCCACTTCTACGAATTGCTTTATTTACATTACCTGGACCAGAATTATAAGCAGCCAAGGCTAAATCCCAATCATCATATATTCTATGTAATCTATTTAAGTAATTAGCGGCTGCAGCAGTTGATTTAATTGGATCACTACGCTCATCAACATAACTATTGATGTTCAATTTCATTTCTTTACCTGTACCGTACATAAACTGCCAAAGACCTGTTGCTCCAACTCTAGAACGCGCTTTAGGGTTTAAAGCAGATTCTACAATAGACAAATATTTCATCTCTAACGGAATGTTCTTATTGTCAAATTCTTGTTCAAATAAAGGAAAGTAAAATTGGCTAATAGTAAGCATACGCTCCATTAAGCCTCTCTTTCTAGTAAGAAATGATTTGATAACGCTTTCTAAAGACTTATTGTATTCTACATTGAAAGGCGTTTTAGCGTTCAATTTTGCCAAACGCATTTTTAACGTATCTGTAGGTAAATCTAAAACGAAAGTAGAAACAGTATCTGGCTCTACCATAATTTCCTCATACATTTCATTGTAAAGAGGTGCTGCATCTACGAGTTCTTTCATCCAAAGACTATCGAACTTGGCTGCTAATGCATTATCCTGAAGATTATAAGAAGAAGATTCAGTTGGTTTGTATAAAACCAAACTTTCGGTTTTAGAACTTTTTACAACACCTAATTGATTCAAAGGGACCACTTCGGTTAGTGAATCATTGACAACTATGGTAGTGCTGTTTAAAGAATCTGAAACAGCAGAAACAGTATTTTCTTGTTGTGCAGATCCTAAGACTGGCATCAAAGCTAATCCTAGTAAATAAAAACACTTATAGGTTACTTTATTCATAATGGGCTAAATTACGTTAACGGAACAAACGAAAATCGTACATTTTTTAATGAGAATAAAATAAATTCTCTTAAAATGCACAAATTTTCGTTATATGCCGTTTATCGATAACCCCTTTAGTACTCTAATATAGCGGCTATCCCTGGTAATGTTTTACCTTCTAAACTTTCTAGCATTGCACCTCCGCCTGTTGATACATAACTAACTTTGTTTTCAAAGCCAAATTGTTTCACTGCCGCAACCGAATCTCCTCCCCCAACTAAAGAGAAAGAACCTTCTTTTGTAGCTTCGGCGATATAATTACCGACAGCAATGGTACCAGCAGCAAATTTCTCCATTTCAAAAACTCCGATTGGTCCGTTCCAAAGAATTGTTTTAGAAGTTAGAATAACTTTTTTGAAGTTTTGTAATGTATCTGGTCCGGCGTCTAGTCCTTGCCAACCATCTGGTATTTTGTCAACATCTACTATCTGTGTGTTCGCGTTGGCATCAAAAGCATCTGCAGCAATAACATCTACAGGTATGTGTACATTAACATTTTTCTCCTTTGCTTGTTTAAGAATTTCCATGGCAAGTTCCATCTTGTCATCTTCACAAATAGAATCTCCTACTTTACCACCCTGAGCCTTAATAAAAGTATAAGTCATACCACCACCGATAATCAAGTCATCGATTTTATCAAGAATATTTTCGATGATAGTAATCTTAGAAGAAACTTTTGCTCCCCCAAGAATTGCCAATACCGGTTTTTCACCTGTTGCCATAACCTTATCGATAGCTTCTATTTCTTTCGCTAATAAATAACCAAAACACTTAGCTTCAGGAAAAAACTTAGCTATTACAGTAGTAGATGCATGTGCACGGTGAGCCGTACCAAAAGCATCATTAACATATATGTCACCTAGTTTTGAAAGTTTTTCTGCGAAAGCTTCATCACCTTTTTCTTCTTCACTATGAAATCTAAGGTTCTCTAATAAAAGTACCTCGCCATTCTGTAATTCTGCAACCGCTTTTTCAGCTTCTTCACCAACACAGTCGCTTACAAACTTTACAGTAACCCCAATAACATCAGAAACAGCATCTACGATATGACTTAGGGATAAATCTGGATTGCGTTCCCCTTTTGGTCTTCCCAAATGGCTCATAAGCACAGCACTACCGCCATCTTCTAACACCTTAATAATTGTTGGCTTAGCTGCCTGAATTCTAGAGTTATCAGTTACTTCAAATTTGTCATTTAATGGAACATTGAAGTCCACTCTAATTAACGCTTTTTTATCTTCAAAATTAAAGTCATTCAATACTTTCATGTGATATTACTTTTGTTAGGTAACAAATGTAAAGATTAAATGGCTTGGGATAAAGTGCTAAATAGGATAATTTACACCCAATACCATTAAATTTGTTGTGCTTTAAACAACTATATTTGAATCTATGTTATTCAATGAAATTTTAGGACTTTCACACATTAAAAAACACCTGGCATCAAGTGCAGATGCCGGTAGAATACCACATGCACAATTATTTGTTGGTCCAGAAGGGTGCGGTCTTTTGGCTATGGCATTGGCTTATGCTCAATATATTATATGTTCTAACACGAATGGAGAAAATAATGGTGGCAATGAAGCTTGTAATTTAAAGTTCAAATCATTTGCTCACCCAGACGTTCATTTTGCTTTTCCTGTTTCTAATTCTGATAAGGTAAAATCTCACGCCGTTAGTAACCATTACATGAAAGAATGGCGAGAGTTTATACTAGAACAGCCCTATGGGAATCTCTTTGACTGGTACCGCCACATTGAAATTGAAAAGAAACAAGGGCAAATTGGTGTTGACGAAGCACAGGATATCGTAAAAAAATTATCATTAAAGTCTTATGAAGGTGGATATAAGGTGATGCTTATTTGGATGGCTGAAAAGATGAACACTGCAGCTTCGAACAAATTATTAAAGCTAATAGAAGAGCCACCCGATAAAACTATCTTTCTACTGCTTTGTGAAGACGAAGAGCAAATTATACAGACCATTAAATCTAGATGTCAGGTTGTTCATTTTCCTCCTTTAGCAGAAGATACTATTGCCTCAGCCTTAACTGAGAAAGGTGCTAGCAAGCCAGAAGCCATGCTATTGGCACATGAAGCAAATGGTAACTACAATAAAGCATTGGATCTCTTAAATAAGGATTCTGAAGATCTGGTTTTCGAAAATTGGTTTGTACAATGGGTGCGAACAGCTTTTAAGGCGAAGGGTAATAAGGCTGCAATTCATGAATTGTTATTGTGGAGCGAAGAAGTTGCAAAAACCGGTAGAGAAACACAGAAGAACTTTCTAAGTTACTGTATTACGGTTATGAGACAGGCGTTAATGATAAATTATGGTGCAGAAGAGCTAGCTTATCTAAAAATACATGCCGAAGGATTTCAACTGAAGAAATTTGCACCTTTTGTACATGAAAACAACATTTTGGACATCACCAAAGAGCTGGAAGATGCTATTTATCATGTGGAAAGAAATGGGAATTCTAAAATCATATTTACCGACCTTTCTATTAAACTAACTAGACTACTTCACAGAAAGAAGTCTGAACTTAAATAAACCACCATGAATATTTTACTAAAAAATTCTACTGTAATATTGTTGCTCTTATTTTTGATTATCACCTTTTTACAAAGCGGATTTGATAAAATAACCGATTGGAACGGAAATATATCTTGGCTCAAAGAACACTTCTCAAAAACTATTTTTAAAAACATAGTCCCTTTATTGGTCGGTATTATTTTGGTAACCGAGATTATTGCCGGTTTACTATGTGTAGTAGGTGTTTATGAAGTTTTTAGTTCAGGAAAATCAAGTATCGCACTATATGGAGCAATACTATCAGGTATAACATTGCTTATGCTATTATTCGGGCAGAGACTTGCAAAAGATTACGAAGGTGCTAAAACAATAGCTGTTTATTTTATACCAACAATTTTTCTTGTATTTCTACTACAAGCTCAGAGCTATCATTTTTAATAGGAGTTAAACCTACTTGTAAGTGAAGACTCATTTTTATTCTAAAGTTTTGGAAACAAAAGACCCTCCTAGTTAGGAGGGTCTTGGAGGCATCGAGCGGATTCGAACCGCTGTACAAGCTTTTGCAGAGCTGTGCCTAGCCACTCGGCCACGATGCCATTTTTTAGCGAGAGCAAAAATAAACATTATTCCCAATTTAAGCTGCATTAACAACTAAGAAATTATATTTATTTAAGGTTGGATGGATTACTGAACAGATTGTCCTCTTTGTAAATTCAATGATACCGTTACCTTTTCTACGTCTCCGTTTATAGGCGGATTGATTTTAGAAACGGAAACCATAGCTGAATCTACGGTCGGGAGTTCAATAAAAATTCGGTCGATTATTCTTTTTGCGACATGCTCCAATAACTTAGAAGGCGTTGCCATCTCTTGCTTTACAATTCTGTTGATATGAACATAATCAACAGTATCTTTCAATTCATCTGAAACTGAGGCTATCAATAAATTTGTGTCAACGGATACGTTGACCAAATAATCACTACCAATATTAGTTTCTTGAGGCAAACACCCGTGGTGGGCATATGCTTTTATATTCTCTAATTGTACTTTACCCATTCTTTATATTCTGGAGATCAAATTTAATCAATCTACATTTAGAATTAATACGTACAACGACAATTACTGATACCCTGAAATAAATCTACCCCTAAGGTGATTACATGCGTACCAGAACTATACCCAAGAAGTTCGTTAAGAATAACTTGATAAGAGTATCCGAAGTAAAAATTACTTTTCTTTAAACCTGCGATAGGAGCTATATACAGAGGATTACCAATTTGATCATTTAAGAAACGATAGTTGACACCTGCGTAGAAATAATCTTCAAAATCGTAAAATCTAAATTTCAAGTTTAAATCGGTAACAGAACGCCCATCACTCTCGAACAATTGAAACAACACAGAAGGTTCTATTTCCATCTTGCTGGTTCTTTTTTTCATGTATCTATAACCAGTGTACACATAATAGTTTCTTAGTCTATTAGGCTCGTATAATTCATCGAAATTACTTAAATCTTTGTCTAAGATATTTGAAGCATTAACACTGAAATAAAACTTGTCATACCTATATAGTGCACCAATATCAAAGTTATGATTTGTAGTTGCTTTATCACCAACATATGCCGGATCAGCAATTAAATCAGGATTTGTGTTATCAATTCTAAATTGGTTGAAATTATACGAGATACCGAATGATAAAAACTCATCATCATAACGGTCTAACGTAAGGTGGTGAGCAAATGAGAATCTAGCTCCCTGTTGCTTTGTTTCACCATTACTATCGTTATATAATACCATACCAATACCAGATTTTTCACCAACACGCATATCTGCTGCTAGAGATTGGGTATCGGGTGCATCTTTAATACCTACCCATTGTGTAAGACCATTAAGTCTTATTTTAACATGGTCACCAATACCTGCGTAAGTTGGGGACATTACAAAGGGGTTATCGGCAAGATATTGAGATAATTGAGGTATAGTAAGCTCCTGCCCTCTTAGGGAGAATACGCTTATAAATAATACCAGTGTCAATAGACTGTTCCGCATCATCATTTTAGGTTAAGTTTTTAACGGTATAAAGTAAAGTGTCCAACAAATTCTCTTTCATCACGATCGCCGTTCAGTTTAATTACATACCAGTAATCTCCGGTTGGCAATTCGTTGTCTAAGTATGTTCCATCCCAACCTTCAGAATCAACTTCTTGTTCGGAAACCACTCTACCATAACGATCAAATATTTTTATTAGTATTTGAGGGTATTGTTCAATGTTTCTAGGTATCCATAAATCATTCTGCCCATCACCATTAGGTGTAAAGAAATTATCAACTTCAATGTCTATGAACTCCATAAATATGTTAGCAATCGTAGAACATCCGTTCTCATCAACAACACGCACTTCGTAGGTGTCTGTTCTTGTAACATAGAATATATTATTATCACCATTGTCAAAACCATCGAAGTAGTAAGTATAGCCTTCACGACCACCTTCTACAACAGCAGTTATTTCATTCATGTTATTCTGCTCCAAAACAAGTGTCAATGGCTCAAATGCTTCTATTACAAAGTCAATTGTTTGTAAACAACCATTAGAGTGTGCAATGGTAATATAATGGTTACCTGGTGCCGAGTTTCTAAAATCAGGATTCAACTGAAAAGCAGCTGGATCAACAGAATCTATCGCATAAAGCACATCGCCAATTACACTATCATCTTCTAAAGTTATATTCACAAAATTGTCTGGTGTATCACTTGAACATTCATAAACTGGTACTACAGTAGCATTTAAGTTTACACCTGTTTCAATATCAACTACTACGTTAGTATCACAACCATTGGCATCTTTAATTACGATTAGGTAATTACCTGCAGCCATGTCATAGAATTCTGTTCTGTTCAATACAAAGTCTGCATCGTCATTAGAATTCAGTGCCGTGCTATATGGTGCCGTACCACCTGTTATTTCAAGGATGATAGAACCATCTTGACTATCAACACAAATTTCTGGTGTTGTCTCTGCAGTTACTTCTAAACTTGACGGCTCTGAAATAGTATATGTCAAGTATTCGAAACAGCCATTTTGATCTTGTGCAATTATTGTATACTCACCAGCTGTCAATTCGGTAAATGTACCATCAGCATAAAACTGGTTCAAGTTCGGAGAAATTGCATATTGATAACCACCAGCTCCACCTGAAAGTGTAACCGTAATCTCGCCATCATTTTCACCAGAACATGTAATATCTATTACATTTTCTGTGTATGTCAATGGTGTTGGTTCAACAATAATAACAGTTTCTGGTGTTGTTTCACAATCATGACTAATTACAGTTACATAATACGTACCTGCACCTAAATCTCTAAACACTCCTTGAGATTGTGGACCAGCAATTCTAGAAGCTACGCTTAAAGAACTATCGGTAAATAATTCATATTGATAGTTTCCTAATCCGCCATCAGCAGTTGCATAAATAATTGCCGTGCTTTCGCCAGTACAATTCAGTACTGCAGCAGTTTCATCAACAAATAACAATAATGGCGGTATTTCGCTTTCTGTAATCGCATTAGAGATTGCAGATTCACAACCGTTAATTGCATCACGTACATAGAATTGATATCTACCAGCTTGATATGTACCAGTTTCTGGCAAGTAAACTACATTGCCTGTCATTGGTAAGAAGTTGATATTGTCAACACTATACTCGTATGAACCACTACCACCTGACGCGGTAAGTTCAAATTCTGCACCTTGTGCACATGTTAATGCATCGGTTCTTATTAAGCTAGCCTGTACTTCAGTTGGCTCTCTAACCTCAACAGTATTTGTTGTGGTATCACAATTCCATCCATCAACTACGGTAATACTATACAAACCTGCACCTAAATCATTGAAATTAGGATTCGTTTGTGCTCCCGTTGTGGTTGTAATTGTAGTACCAGCTTCATCATAATAGTTCAACTGATAGCTATATATACCACTACCGCCACCGGTTACATTTGCAGTAACTACGGCTCCAGTATCACCGTAACAAGCTAAGTCTGTTACAAGCGGAGTTGCGTTTGCCACTATTGGTGTCGCTGCTGCCAATGTTTCTGTATAGTTTACTACACATCCGGCATTATCGGTAATACTTATGGTATAAGCGCCTGAAGCTAAATCAGTAAATATTCCTTCATTAACATCATCCATTGTAAAGACATCACCAGTTGTCGTGTTTGTTAATACAATATCATAAAGCCTATACCCGCCTTCAACCTCAACTCTTATTACACCTTGGTCATCAGTACAAGTTGCTTCTGCCAAAGTTGTAACAGTTCCGCTTAACGCTATATCTGGAGATACAATAGTCACCATATTCGTGTCTTCTGAACATAAAGGAATATCGGTTTCTGTAATAGTAACATAATAGCTACCGCCAGATAATCCTGTTATTGTTCTTGGGTTAACACTAGTATTTGATGCTGTAGAAGGTATAACAGATGTACCTGCAGCATTGAACACTTCATAAGTGTAATTACCCGTGTACCCATCAATATCAATTTCTAAGCTACCATTTGCATCACCAAAACATGTAACTGCTGATACCGGAGTAGCCGTTGCCGTAATAAAATCGAACGGAGCAACAGTATAACTAGCTGTATTTACATAACAACCCGTATCTAAATCTGTAACTCTAAATACATAAGAACCAACAGTGTTTAAATCGTACGTTGCAGAAGTTGCTGTTGAGCTGATAAGCGTAGCCGATGTATTTCCTATAGGTAGCAATTCATAACCATAGTTATGTGCCAAACCATTATCTGCAACAGTAATTGTTACTGTTTCATCAATAGTACAGTTTATAGCTACATCTTGAGCAATTGAAGCTGTGAACGTGTTGATAGGTTGAATTGTAACCGTATCAAACGTAGTACAACCTTTGGCATCTTTTACATATACATCTATAGTTTGTGCACTTCCTGTATCGGATACATTGAATGTATTTTGTGCTTGGAAGATGTTATTATCTAAACTGTATAAGTATGGTGCGGTACCTGTACCTGCGCCAGCAGTTGCCGTTATTGTTGCCGTGTTAACACTATTGTCTAATGAACAACTAAACTCTGTTGCCACTGCACTAACCGTTAATTCTAATGGTTCTGTGATAGTTTCATTCTTGATGTCTTCACAACCTCTACTAGAAATAACTCTTACTTGATAATCACCTTCTGTTAATCCTGTAAATAAAGGATTTGTTTGAGATGCAATCGGAGTAACCAAATCAGCAATATCATATAATTCATATTGATACTCAGGGTTTGTATTTGTAGCCGGATCAATATTAGCTCTAATACTACCATCTGTACCACCGAAACAACTTACGTTTACAATTGTTGCATCTAACAACACTGGATCAACCGGCGCATCTAATGTCTGAGTCACTGTTCTTTCACAAATAGGATTTGTTGTATCTAAATCTCTTACTAAGAAACTATATGTACCCTCAATGACTAAACCTGTAAAGATTGGATCATTCGTCTGAGTTACAGCAGCACCTGTTGGTGGTGTCATTACAAACTCAAGGTTTGTTGAACCACCAGTTACATAAACCGTGATTTCACCACCTGGTATTGACGAACAATCAATAGACTTATCTACTATCGTAGAAACATCCATTTGCTCATAAAGTACCACCGCATTAGTTGTAAAAGGACAACCCCATTGGTCTATAATCGCTACGTCATAACTACCAGCACCTAAACCTGAGAATACTCTCGTATTTTGTGGTGCACGGAAATCAGTACCGTTTAATCTTAATTGGTATGTATAGTTACTTCCTTGTCCGCCAGTAGGCATACTCACTTCAATTTCTCCTTGTAAGTTTGTACAGTTCTCTATGTTTACTTCTAATATTGCCGCTATCGCGTCTGGAACATCAAGTACAATATTGTCTTGAATTAATCTTTCACAACCTTCAGCGTCACGAGCCCAAGCTTGGTACGTTCCAGCGGTAAGCGAATTAAAAGTAGCACCTGCCACGAAATCTACAGTTGCAGGAACTCCCACACCTACATAGTATGTATAGCCACCCCAACCACCAACTACGTCAATGATTGTAATTGAACCATCATCACCAGGATTACAGGTAATATCAGTTACTACTGTAGACCCACTAATATCAGCTGTAGGACCGTTTATAGTGAATGCTTCTGTATTTGTACAGAATGGGTTATTATCTTGTGTTATGGAAACATAGTAATTACCAGCTTCTAAGCTAATGTCAGCTGTAGGACCATTTGTAGTTGCTTCTGTACCAGAAATAACAATAGTATCATCGCCAATATTTGCTAATGTGCCTTCAGTGTCATAAATAGTCCAAGTAAATCCGCCAGGGTATGTTGCATCAACTAATTCAAAGTTAACTGCGCCCGTTGCAGTGCCATAACAAATAACATCACTTGTTTTTACAATATCAATGGTAAATGTATTTGGCTCTACGAGAGTTTGCGTCGCAGAAACGATACACCCTGTATCTAAATGCCTTGTTAGAATCGTATACGATCCCGCAGATAATCCGCCGAAAACGTTCATTGATTGGTAGTTTACACCATTATCAATACTATACTCAAATTTAGTAGCATCACCTAAGGTTGAAGTTACGACTACTGTTAATTCCCCATCACTAATTGGATCACAAGTAACCGTATTGGAAACATTTGCAACTGCATTAGTAATCTCATCAAAAGGAAGAATGGTTTCGGTTGTAGAACCTGAACATCCTTTATCATCATACACATTGATAGTATATGTATCACCTGCTCTATTTGTAACAATCAATACGTTAGACGCACCAGATTGTACAATAGCTGAACCACTATCTGAAAATTCATAAATTACATAGTTACCGCTACCTCCCGTAATGGCGGTCTCGTCAACCGTAATTGTAGCATTGTTCGGGTTATTACCTACAGTACAACCGAATTCAACTACCGAAGTATTGATATTCGAAATTAATGCGGGTTCATCTATTACAATGTTACCAGAAACAGTACTACAGCCATTTGTTCCTGTTGCAGTCACAACATAGGTATTTGGAGGTAAACCTTCAAACGTATTGTTGCTTGGGTTAAATGTTCCTGCTACAGGAGATATGGTAAACGTTAACGGATTTACGCCGTTTTCGGTTTGAGTCAATGTAATTGAACCGTCGTTTGATCCAAAACATGTTATGTCTATATGAGAATCTGTAAATACCGGCTGAATTGCAGGAGCTAATTCTTGCGTTACCGTTAATTCACAAACCGGGTTTGTTGTATCTAAATCTCTTACTAAGAAACTATAATTACCATCAACAGTTAATCCTGTAAATGTTGGATCGTTTGTTTGTGTAACATTAGCACCTGTTGGAGGTGTCATTACAAACTCAAGGTTTGTAGAACCACCCGTTACATTAATCGTAATTGTACCACCTGGTATACTTGTACAATCAATTGCTTTATCTACAGAAGTAGTAGCGCTTAACTGTTCGTATAATTCTACAGGTAATGTTGTAAAAGTACAACCCCACTGATCTGTAACGATTACCTCATATTCACCGGCACCTAGACCAGAGAAAACTAACGTGTTTTGTGGTGAACGGAAATTAGTACCATCCATTACCAATTGGTAAGTATAGTTACTTCCTTGTCCGCCAATTACACCGCTAACAGTAACCTCTCCTTGTAAATTAGTACAGTTTTCCTGAGTTACTTGTAAAGTAGCTGCTATTGGGTCTGGAGTATCAAGTACAATATTATCTTGAATTAATCGCTCACAACCTTCTGCGTCACGAACCCATGCTTGGTATGTACCCGCTCCTAATGCTGTGAAAGAAGCATCTGCTACGAAATCAGTTGGTAATGTTGGTGCTACCGTATCAACAAAATATGTATAACCGCCCCAACCACCGACTACGTCAGTAATCGTAATTGACCCATCAGTTCCAGGAACACATGTAATATCAGTTACTATAGTATCTCCTGTAATATCAGTATCAGGACCAGCAATATTGAAAAATTCAACATTAGTACAGAAAGGATTGTTTGTTTGTGATATAGAAACATAGTATTCACCAACACCTAAATTAATAATTGGTGTAGGACCATTTGCTAATTCTGTACCACTAAGGACAGAAGTATTATCGGTACGGAAAATTTCCCAATCGAAACCTGTGTTATATGTAGCGTCTACTAATTCAAAGGTTACTTCACCAGTATTTGTTCCAAAACAAACTACATCACTTGTCTTAACTACATCGATTGTATATGTATTTGGTTCTTCAATTATAGCTGAAGCTGTTATAATACAACCTGTATCCGTATGTCTTATTAAGAAGTTATAGTTACCTGCTGATAATCCACCAAACACATTGTTAGGAACATAAGTTGTACCGTTATCGATACTATATTCATATTTCGTATCATCACTAGCAGAAGATGTTGCCGTAACAGTAATTACTCCGTCACTACCTGGCGCACAAGTAACTGTTGTCGTTACATCTGCCGTAGCTCCTGTTAATTCATCATAAGGCAATACCGTTGCCGTGGTGCTACCTGAACAACCATTGTCATCATATACATTAATAGTATAGGTGTCTCCTGTTCTATCAGTAACCGTTAATACATTTGATGGTCCAGACTGAACAACAGCAGAACTGCTATCAATGAACTCATACGTAACGTAAGTATTACTGCCGCCTGTTATTGCTGCAGTATCTACAGTTACCGTTGCATTGTTTGAATTGTTACCAACGGTACAACCAAATTCAACAACGTCAGCAGTTACATTTGTTATCTGTAGAGGAGTTCCAACAGGACTGTCAACTTCTAATTCACAACCACGACCAGAAGTAACACCAACCACATAATCTTCAGCAGGTAAATTTGTAAAAGTACCTGTTGTTTGTGGTGTGCCAACCGGAGTTAACGTTGATGGTGCTGTTCTAATATATAGTTGGAATTCATAAACAGGATTATCCATTGATGCATCCAATGTAGCAACGATAGTACCATCAGAATCACCAAAACAAGTAACATCTGTCATCACCGTAGTAAATAATACAGGTGTAGCCAATTCAAGTTCAATAACTGTTTGAGCACTACATCCACTTAGCGTAGTATCATATACAAATGCAGTATACGTACCAGAATCTAAACCTGTAAAGCTAGCCAATGGTTGTGGAGCTCCGTTTACACTTACGCCACCTTCAAATAATTCGTATTCATAATTTGTAGAACCGCCAAAACCTTTTATTAAGATTTCACCGTCTCCTTCAGCACAAGATGGTTGTGCCACAACCTCAGCTGAAATAGAAACTGGGGTAAAAATCTCAATGTTTTCTACATTTCCACATCCGTTAAAATCACGAACCTGAACAGTATAATTTCCAGAACTAAGGTCAGTAAACTGATGCGTTGAACCAGCAGTAGTTAACGTAGAAGACTGATATGAACCACTGTTTACACTTAGTGTGTATGGTTGAGACCCTTCGCCATCTAATGTAATTTCTATAATAAAGTCACCTTCATCTGCAGTACATTGGTTGATTACCAAACCAGAAATAGCTGGTGTTGGGTCATCTGCAATAGTAACATCTATTGGTAGGGCAGTTGAACAGCCATTACCATCCATCACGTAAATATCCCAATCTGTATTTGTAGAAGGATCTAATTCTTTGTAATTATTAGTCTCATAATCGCCAGCTACCGGAGTAACTCCGTCTTCAACATATGCATAGGTATAAGAACCATTACCACCTCCTGCAATAACAGTAACATTGGCATCTTCTGAACAGTATCCATTATTTTGGTCTGCCAAAGTCAATGTAACTGGATTAGGCTCTAAAATTCTAAACTCAAATGTATTCGTACATTCAGGAGTAGCCGCTTCTTGGAAGAATAATACATAATCTCCAGGAGGAATACTTGATACTGTTTCCAAAGCAGTTGGACCAGGTCCGTTTGGACCAATTACACTACCTGAATATGCAGCACCAACTGGTGTATTCGTTATACTTTCTCTAATTTCATAATTAATAGTGGTTACACTAGTATCATATAGTTCAAATTGGAACGAAATAGAACCGTTTGTATCTCCAAAACAAGCTACATCGGTAACTGTTGGGTCTGCAACAACATCTATTGCTGATAAATTAGGAATATCGACCTCAACGAAACTAGAACAGCTAGTATTGGTGTCAATTACTTGAAAAACATAAGATTGACCAGGATTAAGTCCGTTATAAGTAGCTACTTCCTCATTTGGATTAGCACCTGCAGCCTCTGAATCTGGAATAGTTCCCGCACCATATATGGTAAAATCATAATTACCAGAACCACCACTAGCCAAAAGCTCTACAGTACCTCCAGTAATACAACTTACTGCAGGAACAACTGCATCTACAGATAAGTAAGGATTAGAAAGAACTCTTACCGGGTTTTGATAAAACTCACAACCATTAGCATCTAATACACGAACATAATAATCTCCAAACGCCAAGCCATCAAAAGTAGCAGTAGTCGCCGCTGTATTTACAATAGGGTTTGGACCCGTAGTAGCAACGATATTATTAAGGTTGTCATATAAGGTATATGTAAAATTAGGCACACCACCACTTGTAATAGTGATATCAATACTACCAGGAACGTCTCCTGTTGCGCCACAACTAACATCGGTAGCAACAACATTAGCGTCAAATAATACTGGGTCGATAATTGTAACAGAATGGGTATAAACACACTCTTTAGAATCTCTAACCGTATAAGTATACGTACCGGCAGCCAAACCTGTATAAACCCTTTGGCTTGTGAAGGCACTACTTTCAAAACTAATTTGATAAGGAGATGACCCAAAATTAGGATCAATGTTTATTTCTATAATTCCATTAGCATCACCAAAACATGTTGGTGGAGTAACTGTTTCCGTTGCAACCGGGTTTACCGTTGGCGTAACCGTAACTATATTTGAAACAGCCGTACAACCTTGGTCATCCGTTACTCTAAATCTATATGTTCCAGCAGCTGCAGTTGTATGTGGGAAAGTTCCTGCGAATGCAGTAAACCCACCACCATTTATTTCTAATTCATAAGCATATGGTGCATAACCGCCAGTTGCTACTAAATTCATACTAGCTTCTGGTGAAGCCGAGCAATCTAGATCTTTAGTTAAAGCAAGACTAGCTGTTAACTGAGTTTCAATATCAAAAGTTACTGTATCTGTACAACCATTGGCATCTCTAATTTCAAAAGTATAACTACCTGGAGTAAGGTTTGTAAACGTATTTGAAGCTGCAAATACACCTGTATTCATTTTATATGAATATGGAGCTAACCCTCCAGTTGCTCCAACTACTATTGTTGCAGAACCTGAAACAGAAGTATCAAAACATACATCTGAAGTTGGTAAAATACTAGCTACTGGAATAACCGGTGCTACCAAAGTAAAGGTATCCGTATCAGTACATCCGTTTGCATCGGTAACCGTAATGGTATGTAAACCTAATTGATCAAGACCAGTAAATATTCCTGTGTTTTGTGCTGGCGTCAAAGAAGCATCTGGTAATTGAATTACATAAGAATATGCAGAAGTTCCACCAGTAACCGTAATGTTTACGACACCGTCATCAATACATGTAGGTTGTGTTGCCGTATTAGAAACCGTTAAAACTGCAGGTTCATTAATAATTTGAGTCAACATTTCAGTACAACCAGCAATTGGGTTGTCTACATCTCTAACATAGATGGTATAAGTACCAGCAGCTAAACCTGTTATTTGATGTGTTGCAGCAGTATCACTACCTTCGATAGTTGCAAAAGCACTATCATAGCTATACTCATAACCACCTGCTCCGAAATTGTCAACTTCAAAAGTTATCGTACCAGAATTATCGGCATTACAATCTAAATCTTCGTAAGATAAAATTGCAGCTTCAAAAGCATTACCATCTTGAACATCTACAATAATATCTGTTGTACAATCACTACCATAATTTACCGTAATGGTATGTTGACCAACTGCAGCATTATTGAACACATTGCTCGTTTGAGGCGTATTTCCATCAATGCTGTATGCATACGATGCATCATTGGGAAGTATTGTAATAATTCCCGTTCCATCACAACTGTAATCAACAGAACTACTTAACAAAGGAGCTGTCGGTAAAGGAGCAATAATAATATTTGGAAGGCTTATTAAACAAGCAATATTGTTTGCATCTCTAACTTGAACGGTAAATGTACCATCAGACAAGCCAGTGAATACTGTTCCACCAGCAGTTGCCGCTGTCCAAGTACCACCATTTAAGCTATATTGATAAGAACCAGAACCACCCGTTGTAGGTGTTATGCTACCAACCGTAATTTCTGCTAATTGATTACATGAATAATCTTCTGTTTGTAGACTTTCTGCTACTATTTCAGGTAACTCATCTACATCAACAGATAATGTAACTTCACAATCGTTTACATCTCTAACTCGAACATCATACGTACCAGCCGTTAGATTATTGAATAAGCTAACAGAACCAAAAGTAGTTCCACCATCAACACTATAAGTATATGGTGCTTCACCACCACTTGGTGCTAAAGAAATACTACCGTTATTACCACCAAAACAAGTAACATCAACAACAGTTGGTGTTGCTGCTACAGGAGCATCTTGAGCAATATTAATATCATACATTGCAGGACACGCATCTGCGCCTCCATTATTGTCAAGAACATACACATCGTAATCTCCAGAACCAGAAACGGTAACCGGATTCGTTGTTGCATAATCGCCAGCTGTTGGAGTAACTCCATTGGCAACTACCGCATATACATAATTACCATCACCACCTGCAGCGGTAATATTTATTTCACTATCGGTACCACAAGCAGTTATTGTACTTGCACTTGCGCTAACCGTTACTTGTTGTTCGATAGTTATGGTTTGAGCCGCAGCATCACAACCAAATGCATCGGTAACCTCAACAGTATATGTGCCATTTGAAAGTCCCGTGAAAGTATACGTTGTAGCATCTATTGGAGCCGGAGTAACATAAGAACCACCATTGATTCTAAATTGGTAATCACCATTTCCTGCAGTAACATCTACCACAATAGTTGCATCATTACTGCCACTGTAACACGTTGTTTCCTGTAAAGTGAAGATTGGTGTTTCTGGTGCTGTAACTACAATTGGAGTATCGCTTACATCTGAACAACCATTTGTATCTCTAGCACGAACGTAATACGTACCGGCGGGCAATCCGTTAAAAACAGTATCTGGTTGGTATGCAGTTACAATTCCGAGCACATCTTCTTCCAATTGATACGTATAGCCTGGAGTACCACCTGTTGCACTAGCCGTAATTTCTGCACCGCCATTGTTACATGTAAAATCTTGTGTAAGATCTGCATCGGCAACAACTAATGTTGGTTCATCAATAGTACGATCGAAAAATGTTGTACACCCTGGTAAAGTGCTTGCCGCATCTCTAACATAAACTGTATAATTACCAGCTGCAAGTCCTGATATTGTTTGTGGAGATACTGTAGTACTACCTAAAATACTAGCAAAATTATCTAAACTATATTCGAATCCGCTTGCACCATAATTAGCTACCTCAAAAGTTATCGAACCAGAGTTATCTGCATTACAATCCAAATCTTTAGAAGAAAGCACTGCTGCTTCGAAAGCAAAACCATCTTGAACATCTACAACAATAACCGTAGTACAATCACTACCATAATCTACGGTAATGGTATGTTGACCTACTGTTGCATTAATAAATACATTATCACCTATTTGAGGCGTATTACCATCAATACTATAGGTATACGTTGCATTGTTTGGAAGAATTGTAATTATTCCTGTACCATCACAACTATAAGCAACACTACTACTTAAAGAAGGTACCGTTGGTAATGGAGCTATTATAATTTCAGGAAGAGTTACAACACAATTGATATTGTTTGCATCCCTAACTTGAACCTGATATGTATTATCCGTTAAATCTGTAAAAACTGCACCCGCCGCCGTAGCCGCCGTCCAAGCGCCACCATTTAAGCTATATTGGTAAGAACCAGAACCACCTGTTGTAGGTGTTATGCCACCAACAGTAATTTCTGCTAATTGATTACACGTATAATCTTCTGTCTGTGCGCTTTCCGCTATAATTTCAGGCAATTCATTTACAGAAAGTGATAATATCGCTTCACAACTATTTGCATCTCTTACCCTAACATCATAAGTTCCAGCGGTAAGGCTATTAAAAGAACTTTCCGTACCGAAAGTACCGCCATTGATACTAAATGTATAAGGCGCCTCACCACCACTTGGTGCTAAAGAAATACTACCGTTATTTCCGCCAAAACAAGTAACATCTACAACAGTTTCTGTTGCGGCTACAGGAGCATCTTGGTCTATTGTAATCACATATGAAGATTCACAGAAATCTGCCGTTCCACTATTGTCTCTTACATACACATCATAGTCACCTGTTCCGGTCACCGTAACTGTATTACTTGGGTCGAAATCACCAGCTGTTGGTGTAATTCCATCATCAACAACAGCGTACACATAATTACCATCTCCACCAGCACCACTAATAGTAATATCGGTTTCGGTACCACATGCCGTAATATTACTAGCACTTGCAGTAACCGTTAACGCTGGGTCTATAGTAATACTTTCTGTACCTGTACAATTATTGCCATCTCTAACATCGATAGTATATGTTCCTGCTGATAATCCTGGGAATACACTAGTACTACTAAAAGCACCACCGTTCAAGCTATATTCAAAAGTGCCATCACCACCAGAAGAAACACTAGCGGTCAATGTCAATAATACAGCATTGTCAAAACAATCTTGATTAGGTGTTATTTCTAAAACTGGAGCAGTCGCAGGATTTAGATCAAAAGTAAAAGGAATACTACAGTTATTAGCATCGGTAATAGTACCGTTGTAGGTTCCTGTTTGTGATAGGCCATTGAAAGAACCTGTAGCATTAGAACCAAATACGGTATTATCTGGATTGTTCAGTTCATAAACATAACTTCCCCATCCGCCATCTGCAAGAACACTTACACTACCGGCCGATGTACAGCTTGGCTGTATTTCTGTTAAACTAGAAATTGCCAATGCCGAAGCGGGACCTTCTAATTCATGTGAAGCACTGTATGTACAGTTAGTATCAGTGTCAACAATAGCTATGGTATACATACCAGCAGCTAAGTTGTTGATATTATCGATTAAAGCTTCAGTACCACCAGTTCTTTCAACTCCTGTTGGACCCGTAATTGTGTACGTGAAATTTTGACCTGCTTGGAAGTTTACATTAAAACGGATAACGCCATCTGCAGCACCAAAACAACTAATTGGTTGTGTTGTTTGCCCACTTGCCGATATTGGGCTAATCGCATTTATCGTATAATTTTCTTCATAAAAACAACCATCGACATCGGTAACTCTTACAGTATAAGTGTCAGGAGCCAAGCCTTCAAAAACAGCTTCGTTACCTGAAGTACTTGTAGGGGTTAAAGCAGAAGGTGCCGTAATTGTATAAACATATGGCGCCGCACCATTAATTGCATTTACTGTTAAATTAGCGGTTTGTGCCGGACATGAAATTTGTGATTCTGTAATAGTTAAATCTGTTGGAGGATTTGGTCTGTCAATTACAATTTCGTCTGTACTTAGCGTACATCCATTGGCATCTCTAATTACAAGATTATAAGTACCGTCAGTTAAATTTTCAAAACGATGTGCGTTTACGGTAGTATCTGGAATAAAGTTGATTCCGTCAATACTATATTCATATGGAGCAGTACCTCCGGTAACATTTTGTGCTTCAATAATACCCTCTTGAAGACAAGTATAATCTTGAATTAAAACCGAAGTTCCACTAACTGCAGAAGCAGGTGCGGCAATTGAATAGTTTTCTTCGTAATCACATGATGCACTACCTTTTCTTTGATTGATTACAACTCTATAATCACCATCTTCCAAGTTTGGAAAAAGACCTGTTGTATTCTCGCCTAAAGGTTGGTCATCAGAATCAAAAAGAAAGAAGGTTAATTGATACCCGTTATTATCTATTAAGTTAAATTGAATTCTACCTGTAGATTCACCAAAACAAAGTACATCAACCAGTGTTATAGCATCGAACTCGGCGGCCGGCTCAAACTCGATAGTTACCGTATTAGATTCTTTATAACAACCATTTCTATCTAATACTACAAAGACATAATCACCTGGATTTAAAATGTCGAATATTTGACTTGATTGAAAGTCAGTTGCCGGTATATCTGCATAAGTAGGATAAGAAGTAACCGTAGTTCCAGATTCATCAACATAAGACCAAATTGCATAGGTGTGCGGTGTTTTACCACCTTCTGAGTCCATTAAAATATTACCTTCTCTACACGTAATATGTTGAGAAACCCTTGCGGTCAGTTCTAAGTCGTTTTCATCTAAAACAGTAACTTCTTCGCTATAAGAACAACCATCATCTGTAGAAATATAAGCGATATAATCGCCAGCACTTACATCTGTAAAAGAATAATTATTATCTGCATGACCATTTTGGCTGTCTATTAAAGTTCCTAATCCGCTATTTGTACCATCATCTCTTCTAAGTTCAAAAGCATATGGTGGATCGGCATCAGTAATCTGTAGCGTAACAGTACCTAAATTGAAACACGTTTCTGGAGTTACACTTACACTATAAGTTATAGCTCTTTCTCTAATACCTATTACTGGTGTAGTAAAGATACAGGCATCTTGTATAGGGTCGCCGTTTAAATCAAGTTGGGTAACCTCTACTCTATAAGAACCATTTTCGCTAGAAGCAAAATCAAAACTAGGTCCGTTGTTTGCACTAAATGGAACGATATTAGCATTAGTGTCGTTATCTACGAGTTGATATCCATATCCATTTCCAAGATTTGTAATGGTAATGTTACCTTCGGTATCACAAATGATATCACTATTATTAAATTCTATATCTAAGTTATTCTGAAAACCTTTAAAATAAAAACTACTTGTACAACCGTTTTGATAAACAACTGAAAGCCTGTATTCACCTGGCGCGTTTAATAAATAATTACTGCCAGTACCAACTTCTGTATATGCACATGTAAGTGCTCTATTGGCACAATCTTCTCCAACATCTACACCACAGCTACCTTCAACCAAACGTTCCCAAGCTACACTTTGTGCATCAACTATATTTACTGCTAAAGGTTGCGAATCATTAATACCACATAAGAATATTTTTGGTAAGTAAGAGTTGTCATCAGAACAAAAAACAATCTCGCCAGGTATATCGTTGCTAGGGTCAGTATCGCCATTTACTTCATTAAAGTATTCTGTAACCGGGTTAGGTAAATTACCAGAACCAAATGGTTCTACAGTAATAATCTCTTTAAACCCTTTACAAGGGTCAGCAACAATTTTATCTACTATATACTGTCCAACAAGAGTTACAACTTGTGTACTAGGGTCATTATCTGGATCACCATCATTAATTTCAATATCAGATGCATCAATTTCTCCATTGTTATTTGTATCGCGATACCATATGTAAGAATCAAATCCATCGCCCGCATTTAAAATGGCACTAGCACCACAAAGCTCTATGGTTCTTTCAAAATTACAATCGGATAGATCATCTAAAAGAAAATTGGTTGCTCCTGGAATTATAAACCCACATGTATTAAAATCGGTAACACTTGGATCATCTGTAACTTGGGCAGAATTATTTTCTCCTCTATAAGAACTATAAGCAAGGTTCTCTATTAAATCTGAACAAGCATTGATAAAGTCAAAACAATTTTCGGCAACTTGAACTCGAAAAATAATAGAATACTCACCATCTTCATCTTCTACATAAACATCTGGTATATTGAATACTATCTCTCTACTTGCTGAATCATAAGTATAGGTTATTTCATAACAGGTTCTAGGTGACCCGGTACATATCGGCGCGGGAAAAGAAAAATCGGTATCATTAAAAAAGCTTCTACCATCTGGTGGTGAAACGTTTACTGGCAATATATCTCTAATGGTATAGTTTACCCCATCATCATTACCAATATTTTCAAAGGTCAATACATAATCAAGAGTTTGACCTAAATTTACACCTTGCCCGGTAATGTCTACACCACCAGGTGTCTGTACTCTTTTTTCCAAAATAATGTTTGGGGCAATAATATCTACATCAAAAGAAGTAAAGAAAATATCATATTTGTCTTGTGAAGAACTAGCCCTTAAAACGGCACTATTGGCACCATTAGGTATTATAGTATTACTAGCACCACCATTAGGTATTTCAAAAAGGTCAACATCCCAACCTAAGGTATTTATACTATTAGGGTTTCTGGTTGTATATTGAGTATCAAATTGAGTAATACTAGAATTGAAAAAATTATTAGCTGGGTTTTGACCATTTGACAATGTAGTAAAAGAACCGTTTGCATTAATTTGTAATGCATCTCCACCAATCCTATTATCACCTTCTAAAGCAGCAACACCCATATTTGCATACACTGGAAAAGGAGCTGGTAAGGTTGTAAATCCGTTTACTGGAATATCAATACTTTCTCCCGATTTAACACCCGCATAACCATCAAAAGTGGTTATAAATTTGTCACCGGGAAGGTTTGGATTTTCATAAACAATAACCATTTTCCATCCACCTGAAATACCACCTGAAATATTATTACCAGTGCTTGCCCTAACATTTGCAACAAAGTAATCTCCATTAGGATTTGCCAATCCTGATACAATAGAAGTTACATCTTTGTATGCAGCGTATGGACTATAATATCCAAAATCAGCATCGCCTGCACCATCAAAAATTATCTCATCTGCAGTAATGTCTTGATAAGACCCACCAGGGGTTCTAAACTTAATATCATCAATATTACTTCTATCTGAATTTACATATACAGCTGACCAATATAAACCTGCATAACGCACTAAAGAACAATCAACATCGGGGATTACCAAGTTCGCACTACTAGAACTAAAAGTACTGGTATCACTATCGACATCAATGTATTGCATGTCATAATTATCATTATAATTTGAAGCACTACCTGTGTCATTCAAAGGATCATTTGGAGATACTTCTGGGGTAGTAACGTTTTCCCTTCTCCATCTACCATTTCTAAAAACCCATTGTCTACGAGTGCTTTCTGGTATACGTCTGTTGACAATGTTATTCGCTATGAAGGTAAGTTCACCTCGAATATCAGCTTCGTAACGTACGTCAAAATCATTTTTAACTTGAGAAACGGCGGTCTGTAAACCTAGTGCCAAGAATAAAATGAAAAATAAATATTTGGAGGAATTTTTTCCCATAAGAGAAATGTATTTGGTAAAATCTAAAAATTGAGTCAGTTTGGTCATTTTATAAATTTGCTGAAGCCTTCCTATCATTCGATATCAATACCGCATCGTTCAATGGGGAATTTTCCAATAACAAATATTAACCATACTAGTTGGCTAAAGAATTTATTGTTGTAGCAACGATGTTTTCTGTTGTGAAACAGCAAATAGAATGGGTTTACGTTTTTTAGAAAAGAGTGTATTTCAACGATTAAGTACGTACTACCGCAACTTTAATATTTTGATTTTTTTAATAATTAGGTAAAAAATTAGTTGTGAAAACTCTCGAAAAACCTACCAGTTTTTGAATTCTAAAGTGGCAATTATTATATTAGAAGGACCCAGTTTTTGATAGGGGAAATTCGATTTTAAGCGGAAAAAAAATTGAAATAATACTATTAAAAAATGAGAGTTTTGAAGTCAATTCTTTCTTAAAAAACACCTCAAATTTACTACGACACATTCTTAAGGTGGATATATAAAAGAAGTAGAAATAAGAATAATTGTATTAATAAAGATGATTGAGTTTTATAATAATGCACACAAAATGAATGCTTTTTAAATAGTTGTATTGATTTTACAAAAATTCATTCGAAATCCAGTCCATTAAAATGTACTTGGTTCAGGCGCGAATTAGTCGCTCTACAGAACAATTATTAATTTGAAGCACTTTATTGGGTATCTAATTCACAATTGCTAAAAGAGGCTAATAAGTGTGTTAAACAAACTTCTTTAATCCTTAGTCCCGCCAATTATCTATTGTAGTAAGCCAAGTATAAATTAAGAATGGCTATCTTTAAAATCTGCTATACTAATTCTACATATTATCTAGGTCTTTCTAAAAAGACGAGCTCGACCAACGAGTACTTAGTGCATAGAGACTTTCTAATGCACAGATAATAACAACCCATTATTTTATAAAAATTTAAACAGAAACAATTGATTAAAAAATCGATTGCAGTATCTCTTTCAATTGTAGTACACAATTCGAAATGCGATGCTCTTACCGTAAATCAAAAATGAAAAGTGAACAGTTAATACCAAGAAATATAGAGATGTTCTATAACAAAGCATCTGAAGAAACCAGACTAGAAAAAGGCATGGGCCTATTTGAGTTTGAAAGAATAAAATCGCTTATTGAAAAACACCTTTCTACATCATCTTCTAAGATTATAGATGTTGGTGGTGGTACAGGAAAGTATGCTGAGTGGCTTGCCAAAAAAGGTCATGAAGTTTATTTGGTAGAACCCGTTGCTAAACATTTACAACTAGCAGAAAATAGAGCTAAGAAATTAAAGAACAAGTTCTCGGTTCATTTGGGTGAATCTAGAAAATTAGACTTCCCAAATAATTATGCAGACCTCATCTTACTTCATGGTCCTCTTTATCATCTTCAGAGAAAAGAAGATAGAGAATCAACCATTATAGAAGCTAGGCGTGTTTTAAAAAATGGCGGAATCATCTTAGGATTCGCTATCAATTATACGGCATCAACTTTGGTTGGGCTCTTAAACGGACTCATACACAAAAGGTCATTCTTTGAAATGTGCAAGAATGAATTGACTTCTGGAATTCACAATCCACCAGATGCTTTTCCTTGGCTCTTGACCGAAGCCTATTATCACAAACCCGAACAACTAAAAGAAGAATTCAGACAGCAAGATTTAACCTACTTGAACACATATGCGGTTGAAGGAATGGCTTGGCTTGATAAAGACTTCTTTGCAAACATGCTAAATCATAAAAAGAGAAAGACATTAGTTGAACTACTACAAGTTACAGAAAACGATAGCTACATTTTACCTTTTAGTCCGCATATGATGATAGCTGTAATAAAACAAAAACATGGAAAATAAAGACAGATACTTTAAAGCATTAATTGAAAATAAGAATCAATTAAATGAAATTGACTTAGGAGAAAAAATTCAACTAGATGAAAATGAAACCAGAGAAATAATTACACAACTGTTATCTGAGCATAGAATTAGATATGACGAAAACAGTGTTTGTAATTATCGGGTTATAAATAAAAGGAGTAGGTGATATTGAAAATAAATATCGGCTAGGTTGATTTTTAAAAAACGGATTTCAATTTAAACGGGAAAAACAATAATCTTGATTTTCAAGATTTAATATAACAAGTAACATCCGGAAATCTGTTTGGTTTCCGGATACTTGAAAAGTGTTTTTTATAGTGTCATTTGGCAAGTACCTACAGTAAAAAGACTTGCTCAATTATAAGTGATGTTATCTTTTACATTTTTTACTACAAATGAATTTTCATCAATCCAAACAAGATTCCAATGTATAATAGGACGTGTATTGTAGCTTTCAAGAGTTACTGATTGATCTTGAGTATTAAAAAGATAATATCCAGAAATTCCTCCTTGGTGAATTTCATTTCCACATCTCCGCCCGATTCTCCTTTCAGAATTAAAAGTCATGCGAAATTTACCGGTAGTAAAAAAACGAAGTTCACTACCAATTTTCAAAGTTCTACTCCGCTTATAAACTGTAATTTCAGTATCACCTTCTTTTATAATTTTATAAACTTTCCAACGATCAATTAGAAAAGATTTAGATATTTCCTTCTCTTGAGCAAAACTTAATTGAGCTAAAAAAAGAGTAAGCAATATTATTGAATTTCTCATAAATCAGAGAAAACAAGAACCGTTCCAACATAAGTAACATTGCCTGCAAAAGAAATTGAAGATTACTATTCTCTTATTACATTGATGATTCCATATTAAAATCAAGTAACGTGTATTGATTTCATTCGTCTTGAACTTATGAAAGGAATACTAATAGTACTTCTCATACTAATTCAAGGTCAAGTTGAATCTGATAGCATACTGAAGAAAGAATTAATTGGTACATGGAAAATTGAAAAAGTTCAGGTCACACGACCGGGAGTTTGCATTCAAAATGATTTCAGCCAAATGATTGGGACTACTTTTAAATTTACAGAAAGTCAACAACTATTGATAACTTCAAAAAGTAACTGGTTTCAGTTTAAGTATAAAGAGGAGATACTTTGGTATTTAGAAGATGATTATCTTATTATAAAATCGAAAAACCATCAAGAATATTATCGTTCAAAAATCACTTTTAAAAAAAGCAAGTTGAATTTACATCTTGGTAATTTGATTGCAATTCATTTAATAAAGAAATAGCAAAAGCAATGTATAGCTTAAAAATTTTATAACATTAAGTGCTATGTAAACGGTAATTTAAAAACTTAGGAAATCTTCACTTTGAGTAGAGATGCAATCAATGATTAAAGTACTATCAAATACGAAAGACATTTAAAAATACTAATTGGTATCGTAATCTATACATATATCAGATTCTTTCAACTTAATTTTATAGATGAATGTTGTTGAAACAATATTCAATGACAATTAAAAATATAATGAAGAGTATATTTTCGATTAAATAAAATACTATTGTTTCTAACTTAAACGTAGTATTTAGTAGTAACAACAAAGACCTTTATCATCTTGGATGAAAAGGTCTTTAAATAATCTTTAAGTTAACTTACAGTCGTTCTAAACCAGCAGTTCATGGTTCACCCTCATAATCCACATCTTCTCATTGTAAGCGTCGTTTAGCTTAGAGTAGTAAGAGATTAAAGCTTTGGTCCAAGAGTCGTGCTTTTTAAGGTATACGTATCTGTAATTGTTCTTAGGGTTGATGAAGTAACTTGCATTTAATCCGAATGAATTTAGCAAGGTCACAAATCGTTTTGCATTCTTAGGGTTAGCGAACACATTTGCAATAAGGTAATAACCAGAACCGGCACCCTCAATAACATAAGATTTTGAATCAGCTTCTCTAGAATCAACATTATCTCTAACCACCTCATTTGAGGTTAGAACATTAGAATCATACTTCGAAGATTTCTCTTTGATCTTATTTACATTACTTGCGTAAGCCTCATTAGTGTATCTGTTATCAACGTTCATAATCCAAGTAGCACCATCATATGTACCGTTCAGTTTATTATCGTGAGCCGCTACTGCTTCTTCAAAAGTATCATAACGTTCTAAGTACACATATTTTAAACCAGTATTAGGATTGTCTATATAATCTGCATTAATGCCCTGATCATTTAGTCCATCAATAAAGTTGTTCATATACTGTCCGCCTTTGTATACATTAGCAACTACATAGTAACCATCTGTAACGTCAGGTAAATCTTTAAACCTTCTGCTTTTAACTCCGTCCTGAGCTACTTCTCTAGTTGCTTTAGCAACGGGAGTAGAAGTATTTCGTGGACTATTTGCAACTACAGCATCTTTTGGTTGCACTTGTTCTTTAAATCTGCTATCAACAGAAGAATTCGTATTTGAATTTGTATTTGTTTCTACTACTTCTTGTCTTTCGTTTGTTACCACTGCTACCCTGTCTTGTTGTATTTGACCAGTTGCTTGATTACTTGTAACTGCCTCACCTGAATTACTTAGGTTATAACTAGAAGCAACTTCAGTGTTACCATTCTCATCAAGGAAAAGCTCTTTTGCTTTATTCTCAAGGTCCGGTCTTTCTCCATTTGTTTCATTTCTAACCATACGCATTACCATGGCAAAACGTCTTTCTAAATCTGATTGACGAATAGCTTCTAATGAATCTTGACGAAACATCAGCTCTTCGATGATGGCATCGTTTTCTGCCAATTTCATCTTCAATTCTTGTATTTCTTCATTAGTAGCAATATTCTCTGGTTCCTCATCATTCTGTACTAAATCATCTTCAAAGTCATCTTCTAACATTACCCTATCTTCCGTAAGGTTTGGAGAGAATGAATATGCAAATGAAATTTCATGAGTAACTCCAAAATTATCAAAGTTGTTGGACAATCCTTTTTCCATGGTATAGCCTAAAGAAATTCTTTGATTTAGGTTAAAACCTACACCAGCAGCTGCGCCATAAAAACTATCATATCCACCTTGGATCCATCCTAATTTTGGAAGATCAAGAATTAAACTTCCACCTAAAGTAACATCTTCTTCTCCAACTTTTCTTACTCTTGCCAAAGGCATTAAACGACCTTGCTCAAAAATACCATCTTGCTTTTCAAACTGATGGGTATATTGTAGGTGACCAGAATATGTTTTGTCTTTAAACTCAGTTACCGATTCGCTGGTCTTTAAGTTGTAGTCAAAAAGGTTTTCTGCAAAAACACCAACATCAAACTTACCGTAAGAAAGGTTAAAACCAGGCTGAAACGATAATAAGTTTTGATCTTGCAATCCGGCTAAAAAAGGATCCTCTTCTACAGTAGATGCTCTACCATTATCAAAACCACTTTGGTAGTAAGAAACGTTTGCACCAAAAGTAAAGTTACTCTTGTCATTCAACTTAATACCGTAGGCATAATTTGCCAACACACCAAAGTTACTTAAGATACCCTCTCTTTGAGAATATAGACTAAGACCTAATCCGGTTTTATCGTTGATACGTCCACTATAGCTTAAGAAATAGTTTTGATTGTTATCATCAAATTGTACCGATTGGTTTCGGTGTAATAAATTGATATAAGATTTGTCTTCCCTAACCGTTGAAAACGTTGGGTTGATTAAGAATCGGTTATACTTCAAAAGGTTCTGGGCAGGAACATCGTATGATACAAACGGATTTTCCTCTTGCCCGCTAACCTTCATGATAGCTAACACAAATAACAATAGATATAAAACACTTTTCTTTAGCATGGTGAGCTTAACGTATTACTGTGATCGTACCTTGTTTAAGTACTTCACTGGCATTCCTGATTTTATAGTAGAATACCATGTTTTGTTTGGTGAACGCAGTAGTTGACTGCGGCCAGTTATTTTTATATTCGAATTCGTTTACAATTTCTTGACCTTGCTCATTGTAAATAATTACATTGACATCGGCTTTATTAGAATAAGAGTTTGGTATGATCCATTGATCATTAATACCATCTCCGTTCACGGTTATTACATTAGGCACTTTAAAGGTGTCTAAATAGGTTACCTCTATCTGTCTAACAATCTCACAATTATCAATAGAAGCTATTAGGGTATAACTACCGGCTTCGGTAAAAGTGATACTATCAGAGTTGCTTAATTCTACCGCATTGGCATCTAACCATCTGTACGCAGTTCCTCCGCTTGCCGTAACTACTCTAGAAGTACCTTCTGGCATTACTATTTCTGTACCAGGATCAAGTGTAATTAGGTTTTCATCTAACGGTGTTACCACAATATCATTAGAGATAAGAGAACAACCATCTATATCTATCGCTAAAGTATATGTACCTGCAGTAGAAACCGTTAATACAGCATCCGTAGTATTAATTGATAAACCGTCTAATTGCCATTGATATGTAGCTGAACTTAAGTCAGTAGTTGTGCTTAATGTAATGGTTTCGCCACCGCTACAGAAAACAGTTCCTGAACTTGTAATACTTACTGTTTCATTAGTTAATAATTGAACAGGCAAGACATTAGAATCTACATCAAAACTATTAATGGTTGCATTTAAATCGTAATCACCATTTTCAGAATTTGAAGCCAAACTAATACTGTTGCTAGTTGCACCACTTATAGCAGCTCCATCTTTACTCCATTCATAGGTAAACCCGTCAAGTAAAGCACTGGTAACATCTGTTATGGTACCATCTGCGGCAACTGCGTTTATAAGTTCAACACCTAATATAGTACTTGTGGTTTCACAAGATGTATACGCATCGGTATAATTTATGGTTATTTCAAAAGAAGCAGGAGACACTACTGTAGTTACATCAGAGTTTTTAGAAGATACTGAACAAGCACCGCCTGTTTGTGTTACTTCTGCATAATACTCTCCATCTTCAGTAATTGTAAGTGTGCTATTTGTTTCACCTGAAATCTCAATAGCATTTCTAAACCATTTATAACTTGGTGTAACCGCTGTTGTACTAACTGATAAAACTTCGTTTTGTGTAGGCAATAAAACCATATTGATTTCATTCTCTACAGTTACGGTATATAATTCTGCATTGGTTATCGTAACTACAGGTGATCTTTCATTACAGATACCTGTTCCAGAAATCTCTACTGCATAATCTCCTTCGAAACCTGCATTCGCAGCATTAACATTATATGAAGTTGCTGTTGCACCAACAATCTCAACATCATCTTTAAACCACTGGTAGTTCCAAGAAGCATCTGTTTGGTCTATACTTAACATTTCTGTATCGGTACTACATAAAGAAGTTTTGGTTGGAGCAATAACTGCAATACCAGTTCCTGAACCGCCAATAGTTACATCTACAATATTAGAATCTGTATTACCAGAACCTGTACATCTTGGTCCGTAATTAATATATACATTATACATACCCGATTGCGTAACGTTTAATGTATGCCCAGTTTCGCTTGTTAATTCTGTTCCACTACGAAACCAAATATACTGATAGGTTTCTGGGTTAGCTATATTATCAACTTGAAGTGTTATAGCTCCTGTACTACAAACTGTACCAGGAGGAACACCGTCACCCAATTCACTAATATTTAGATTTGAAGTAACATCCATATAATACATGTTGAATGCCTCAGATTCGCTACCCACTTTTACAGGGTCAGTACTTCTTACTCTCATCTTATACCCTTCTCCACGAGTGTCGGTAGGTATTGCAAAACTCGTATCAAAATCCTTTACGGCATTTTGATCAGTAATCGTTTGCAAAGTTTGAGCATTTGTAAAGCTTCCGCTGGCATCAGACAATTCAAGTATAAACTCGTTGCCTGCATTGGCGGTACCTATCCAAGTAATATTTACAAAATATTCGTTGAAACCTCCATTACCTGCACATACGGCAGACCACGGAGTACTACCTGACAGGTTTGGATTGTCTGCAGGTTCTGGAGCATTAATTACTATTGCTTGCGCAGATAATTGAAAAGCGCAGAATAGCATGGATAGTGCTGTAAATACGGTAAGTTTGTTCAAAGTTTTCATATGTATTTGTAGTTTTGGGGGCCACTACGGTTGAAAAGTTGGTTAATAAGTTTTTATGTCTTCAACATTTCTTAGACAAATATGTCATTAAATACGACGAAGTGGAACTTTATGTTGTCGGAAGGAAGATTTCTGTTGTGAAACTCATTTTATGTAAGGTGTATTTATTTTAAACCTGCCAATTAAGCCAATTTTACTACTTTTGTACCCTGAAAAATAATGACATGAGTGAGACATCGAAGTCTTTGAATTTTATTGAACAAATTGTTGAAGAGGACTTGGTAAATGGTTATACCAAAGACGAATTACGTTTTCGTTTTCCTCCAGAGCCTAATGGTTACCTTCATATTGGGCATGCAAGTTCTATTTGCTTAAACTTTGGTTTAGGTCTTAGATATAATGCACCTGTAAATCTGAGGTTTGACGATACCAACCCAGCAAAAGAGGAGCAAGAATTTGTAGATGCCATCAAAAAGGATGTAGAATGGTTAGGTTTTAAGTGGGATACCGAACGGTATGCCTCGGATTATTTCCAACAATTATATGATTGGGCTGTTGAATTGGTGAAACAGGGCAAAGCTTATGTTGATAATCAGTCTTCTGAAGATATGGCCACCCAAAAAGGCACACCTACAGAACCAGGAACCGATAGTCCGAATAGAAATAGATCTATCGAAGAGAATTTAGAGCTCTTTGAAAAGATGAAAAACGGAGACTTTGAGGAAGGTACTCATGTATTAAGAGCCAAAATAGATATGGCTTCTTCTAATATGTTAATGAGAGATCCTATTATGTACCGTATACTACATAAAGCACACCATAGAACAAATACCGATTGGTGTATTTATCCGATGTATGATTGGACACATGGTGAAAGCGATTATATAGAGCAAGTGTCGCATTCTTTCTGTACACTAGAATTCGCAATGCACCGTGAGTTATATAATTGGTTTTTAGATCAAGTATATGATGAAACTAAAGTAAGGCCTAAACAACGAGAGTTTGCTCGTCGTAACTTAAGCCATACCGTAGTTAGTAAGCGGAAATTGGCACAATTGGTTGAAAAGGGCGTTGTAAATGGTTGGGATGACCCAAGAATGCCAACAATATCAGGATTACGTAGAAGAGGATATACTCCAGATTCGATCCGTAATTTTGTAGATACTATAGGTATAGCCAAAAGAGACAATCTTATAGATGTTTCCTTACTTGAATTTAATATCAGAGAAGATCTAAATAAAACCACTCATAGGGTTATGGGTGTCTTGAATCCTTTGAAATTGGTTATCACTAATTATCCTGAAGGAGAAACGGAATGGTTAGAAGCAGAAAATTCTCCAGAAGATGAAAATGCCGGTACAAGACAAGTGCCCTTCTCAAGAGAACTATATATAGAACAAGAAGATTTTAGAGAAGCAGCGAATAAGAAATTCTTTCGTCTAAAGCTTGGTTATGAAGTGCGTCTTAAAAACGGATACATTATTAAAGCGGAAAGTTGTACCAAAGATACCGATGGGAATATAACAGAGGTACAATGTACGTATGACCCAAAAAGTAAAAGTGGCAGCGGTACCGAAGAAAGCTTACGTAGAGTAAAAGGAACATTACATTGGGTATCTATAGAACACGCTGTAAAAACAGAAATAAGATTATACGATCGTCTTTTTACAGATGAAAGTCCAGATACACATAAAGACAAAGATTTCATGGATTTTATTAATCCTAATTCTTTATCTGTAATTACAGGATATGTTGAACCTGCATTAAAAGATGCCCAACCAGGAGATCGTTTTCAATTTCAACGTATTGGATATTTCTGTGTTGATCCAGATACCACTACCGATAATTTAGTTTTTAACAGAACTGTTGGTTTACGCGATTCTTGGGCAAAAATTCAATAGATAACTTAGTATAAGTATACCTTATTGTAAAACCTCAGTTTCATTAAGGTTTACTATAAAAAACCACCTGTAGACATAACGCCTACAGGTGGTTTTCTTTTTTTAGACTAATTGGTATTAATTCAAATAAAAACAAGCGCTAATGGCTTTAAATTAGGCTTTTAAGAAAGCTCGATAACTAAATTAGTATATTACCAAGAATAGTGTTTGAAAAACATAAAAAAACCCGAGAACATTTGTTCTCGGGTTACATACTAGAAAAATAATCTAAAATTACTTATTCTTTAAGTTTAGGCTTATTGGTCTTTTTCATTGTTTCACCAATCATATTACTTGCCGTAAAACTAGCAACCATATTATTCAGCATATCACTACCTGCTTGAGGCGAATTAGGTAATAATATTAAATTCGTATTAGTAGCCTCACCAATACTCTGTAACGTGTCATAATGTTGTGTTACCACAATTAACGCAGAAGCTTCTTGAGAATTAATCCCTACTTTGTTTAATACCTCTACAGACTCTTCAAGACCACGAGCAATTTCTCTTCTTTGATCAGCAATACCTTGACCTTGTAATCTTTTGCTTTCAGCCTCTGCTTTTGCTTTCTCTACAATTAAAATACGAGCAGCATCTCCTTCAAACTGCGCAGCAGTTTTTTGACGTTCAGAAGCATTAATACGGTTCATAGCTTCTTTTACTTGTGCATCTGGGTCAATATCTGTTACCAAAGTTTTAATAATGTCAAATCCATAATCTAACATTGCTTGTTGCAGTTCAGATTTTACCGCTATTGCAATATCATCTTTTTTAACAAAAACATCATCCAATTTCATTTTAGGTACTTCTGCCCTAACCACATCAAATACATAAGAAGTAATTTGTTCATGTGGATATTCTAACTGGTAATATGCTTCATAAACTTTTTCCTTAATCACCACATATTGTACTGATACTTTTAGTTTCACAAAAACATCATCAAGTGTTTTAGTTTCTATAATAACATCTAATTGTTGAATTTTTAAACCAATACGTGCGGCAATTCGTTGTACAAAAGGAATTTTAAATTGAATACCAGATTGTCTTACACTGGTAAATTTTCCAAATGTTTCAATTAATACCGCTGTTTGCTGTTTTACAATAAATACACCCGATAGAATAGTGGCAATCACTAAAAACGCAATCGGAATCCAAATAAATGAGCCCATAATTATTTCTTTTAAGGTTAATATTGAAAGATACTAAATGCCTTCATAGTATTAGTAGCATTTATTTCATATTTGTTACAGAATAGCGCCTAGAAATACATAATCTTCAATCTACTTTGTGATTACGATAGGTTTTCAAACTATATCAATGAACTTCTGACTTTCATAACTTAGGTTTAGATTGATTAATTTAGAGCTAATCAAAACACACAAACTATGCTTGTCTCTATAAATCCGAAGTTACCGATGCGAAACAAAAGTGCTACCATAGATTATTATGTTAATTCACTCGGGTTTAAAAAAGTAGGCACAATAGATTATCCTGAGTATTTGATGGTAGAAAAGGAGGACATCGAAATACATTTCTTTTTGTTCGAAGCTCTAAATCCAAAAGAGAACTACGGTCAGGTCTATATCCGCACCAACGATATAGAAACCTTATACCAATCGTTATTAAATATCAATGTAGCTATACACCCTAATGGAAAACTAGAGCTTAAACCTTGGAAACAAAAGGAGTTTGCTCTATTAGACCCCGATAGTAACTTACTGACATTTGGAGAATCATTTAACAAATGAAAGATATTAAAAAAGAAAAAGGCAGCTAATTATAGCTGCCTTTTTAATATTTATAAAGTGAATAAATTAGATATCAAAACGATCTAAATTCATAACCTTGGTCCAAGTTCTAGCGAAGTCACGGACAAATTTCTGTTTTGCATCTTCCGTACCATATACTTCTGCCAATGCACGTAATTCAGAATTAGAACCAAATATTAAATCTGCTCTAGTCCCTTTCCATTTTACATGACCAGTTTTACGGTCGCTACCTTCAAACACAGTATCGTTGTCAGAAGCAGCCTTCCAAGTAGTTCCCATATCTAATAAATTGATAAAGAAATCATTTGTAAGCAATCCTGGTTTATCAGTAAATACTCCGTAATCAGAACCATCATAATTGGCGCCAAGTACACGAAGACCACCAACAAGAACAGTCATTTCTGGTGCAGTTAAAGTTAATAGGTTTGCTCTATCTATTAATAACTCTTCTGCTTGAACAGATAGTTTTTGTTTTGTATAATTTCTAAATCCGTCTGCCATAGGCTCAAGCGCATCAAAAGATTCAATATCAGTACTCTCCTGATTTGCGTCTGTACGACCAGCGTTAAAAGCAACTTTGGTATCAAAACCAGCTAACTTTGCGGCATTTTCAACAGCAGCTGAACCAGCAAGAACAACTAAATCGGCAAAAGACACCTTCTTGTTTCCAGATTGATTATCATTAAATTCTTTCTGAATTCTTTCTAAAGTAGCGGTAACCTTAGCCAACTGTGTAGGGTTGTTAACTTTCCAACCTTTTTGAGGAGCTAAACGCACACGACCACCATTAGCACCACCACGCTTATCTGACCCTCTAAAAGTGGATGCAGAAGCCCATGCAGTAGAAACTAATTCTGCCGTAGAAAGTCCTGAAGCTAAAATTAATGTCTTTAAGTTTTCAATATCGGCATCATTAATCAAATCAAAATCAACGGCAGGTACTGGATCTTGCCATATCTGCACTTCTTTTGGTACTTCTGGTCCTAAATAACGATTAGTAGGTCCCATGTCACGGTGAGTTAGTTTATACCAAGCTCTTGCATAGGCATCTTTAAACTCGTCTGGATTCTCTAAAAAGTTTCTTGAAATTTTTTCATATTCAGGATCTAAACGTAGCGACATATCGGTAACCAACATAAATGGTTGATGTGTCTTACCTGGTATATGAGCATCTGGCATTTCACCAGCACCGGCATCGCCAACTGGCTTATATTGCCAAGCTCCAGCCGGACTCTTAGTTAATTCCCACTCAAAACCAAACAGGTTTTCAAAGAAATAATGACTCCATTTTGTAGGTGTTTGTGTCCATGCGCCCTCTATCCCACTCGTTATAGTATCTGCACCAGAACCAGTACCGTAAGTACTCTTCCAACCTAAACCTTGTTCTGTGATATCTGCAGCAGCAGGCTCTGAACCTACATACTTTTCTGGATCTGCAGCTCCGTGTGTTTTTCCAAATGTATGTCCTCCTGCAATAAGCGCAACGGTTTCATAATCATCCATTGCCATTCTTTTGAATGTCTGTCTAATATAATGAGCAGCTTCTAATGGATCAGGATTTGCATTATGCCCTTCTGGATTTACATAAATTAAGCCCATATGTGCAGCACCTAGAGGGTTTTCTAACTCATTGCCATCTTCATCGTAGCGTTGTTTGTTCCCTAACCACTCTGTTTCTGAACCCCAATATATATCCTCTTCTGGTTGCCATATATCTTCACGACCACCTGCAAAACCAAACATTGGTAAACCCATACTTTCATGAGCAACGTTACCAGTAAGTATCAATAAATCTGCCCAAGAAATTTTCTTGCCATATTTCTGCTTAATAGGCCATAATAATAAACGGGCCTTATCTAAATTGGCATTATCTGGCCAACTATTTAATGGGGCAAAACGTTGGTTACCTGAACTAGCTCCACCTCTACCATCAGAAATACGGTATGTACCAGCACTGTGCCAAGCCATACGAATAAAGAATGGTCCGTAATGCCCGTAATCAGCTGGCCACCAGTCTTGACTAGTAGTCATTAAATCAGATAAATCCTTTTTTATAGCAGCTAAATCTAGAGATTTAAACTCTTCAGCATAATTAAAATCATCATCCATTGGATCTGCCATTTTAGAATGCAATCTTAATATATTAAGATTCAACATATTTGGCCACCAATCTCTATTCGTTGTTCCACCGCCAGCTGCTTGATGCATCTCGCCATTCAAAAATGGACAATTCGCTGCAGCAGGATCATTAACATCCCAAGCTTCACCTTTATCGTTAGTACTACTCATGATTATATAAATTTTAAGTTGTTTTTAATTTTATGTAAAAGTATTGGTATTACGTCTATGGTAAATTATATTATAATAGATAATTCTTATGACACAATTATATTATTAACATTTTACCTTGTAAATACCATTTAGAACGGCTCTTAAATATACGTAATTTGAATCGTATCAATTCCTTTTTAAGATAAAGAAAAGATTAGCAAAACATTACTAGCCAAAAGTTTACGAAAACTAAGGTATTTGCAACAATGTTATAATCTATTGAAATATATAATATAACCATTCTCTTTTAACACATTACGTATTTATGAGCCTAGTAAATCTGACTATATTGCATAGCAATATCACAGTTATATATGGCGAGGCAAACTAAAAGACAAGGGCAAGCCAAATGGTTGCGCATTTTTAGAAAAGCACATAGAGCAACAGGAGCTGCATTATTTATATTCTTTTTTTTCATCTCAATTACTGGACTTATTTTAGGATGGAAAAAACACAGTGGGGGAGTAATTCTATCAAAATCTTATCAAGGCACTTCGACCGAATTAAAACATTGGTTACCTATCGATAGTTTACACACCCTAGCTAATGCATATCTATTAGAAAACGTATCTGAAGAATTATCAACAAAAATTGATAGAATTGACATCAGGAAAGAAAAAGGAATGGTCAAATTTGTATATGCAGATCATCTTTGGGGGCTACAATTAGATGGGGCAACTGGTAAATTACTTCATATAGAGCGTAGATATTCTGACCTAATAGAGCAAATACATGATGGTTCAATTTTAGATGATTATGTAGGTACAAGTGATAACCAAATCAAAGTATTTTACACCACAGTAATGGGGCTATCCCTTCTTCTTTTTACGATAACAGGCTTTTGGTTGTGGTATGGGCCAAAGCGAATGCGAAAAAATAAAACAACTGCTTAAAAATTAAGGTTAGCTTTGGGGTCTTAATAAGGTTCAATAATTATGGCAGACCAAAAGAAAAAAGAGGGTTTAGAAAAACCAACTTTACACCCAAGAAACAAACATACCGGTCGTTACGATCTAAAGGCGCTTAAACTAATAAATACTGATTTAAAGCCGTTTGTAACTAAAAATAAATATGGAAACTTTACAATAGACTTCTTTAATCCGGTTGCTGTAAAAGCCCTAAATAAAGCAATTTTAATTTCTCAATACGGGTTAGACTTCTGGGATATACCAGATGGTTTCTTGTGCCCCCCCATACCAGGAAGAGCAGATTATATTCACCACATCGCAGACATCTTAGCAGCCAGCAACAATGGTGATTTAGTTAAGGGTGATAAAATTAAATGCCTGGATATTGGAGTAGGAGCAAATTGTGTATATCCAATAATTGGTAATAGTGCATACGGATGGTCATTCATAGGTACCGACATAGATCCAAAGGGAATTGAAGCTGCACAAAAAATTGTGACATCAAACCCTTCACTTCACGGTAAAGTCGAATTTAGACTTCAACCGAAACCTGAACATATATTTTCTGGAATTTTAAATGCTGATGAAAAAGTTGATTTAGCTATTTGTAACCCACCTTTTCACGCTACACAAGCAGAGGCTGAAGCCGGAACACTTAGAAAATTAAGCAACCTAAAGAAAAAAAGGGTCAAGAAACCCGAGCTGAACTTTAGCGGTCAAGGTGGAGAACTTTGGACAGATGGTGGCGAAAAACGTTTTGTACTTAATATGATTAATGAAAGTGCTCAATATTCTAAAAATTGTGCGTGGTTTTCATCTTTGGTTTCAAAGCAATCTAATCTACGTGCGTTTTATGATAGATTAGAAAAAGTTGGTGTTGTTGAACATAAAACTACTCCTATGGGGCAGGGCAATAAACTAAGCAGAATAATTGCTTGGACATTTTTATCAGCACAAGAAATGGAAAGCTGGGCAAGCGATAGATGGAAAGCTGAATAAAAATTCGGCCAAAACCTCTTTAGACTTAAAATAAAGCCTGTTTAAGCGGTTTTATTTAAAAATAGACCCGAAGGGTCGAAAATTTTTTTGAAAATAAGCAAATTAGCTAAAATGGCAGGAGAAACAGATCTTAGCATTCTATTGAAGAGTTTAAAACCAAGCTTAAACGAAGGAAGTTATGTTTTCTTAACTCTTAAAGATATTCAACAAATTTCTAGGTCAGCTATTTTATTCGAATTTAAAGAAAGAGAAGGTATCACCATTATTCTTGAAAAAGAGAAAGCCGATGCCCAAAAATTAAAATACGAATTTGTTGCATCGTGGATAACACTTAATGTTCATTCTGCATTAGATGCCGTTGGTTTAACAGCTGCAGTTTCTACAGCACTAACAAAACATAATATCAGTTGCAATGTAGTTGCGGCATATTATCACGACCATATTTTTGTAGCAACCAAAGACACAAAAAAAGCTATGGAAGTTTTAAGTGAATTTTCAGGAAAATAAAGACTGTCTCATTTTCCTGAAAATTTTATTTTATCCCAATTTGTTTAAAGCTGTTTCTATTCTAGAGATACTTTCTTCTTTACCGATCATCGCCATGATATCGAAAATATGTGGCCCTTTCATATCACCAACTAAGAATAGGCGTAAAGGTGGCATCACTTTTCCAAAAGACAATTCTTTCTCGCCAATCCATGCCTTTACAATGGTTTCGCTGTTTTCAGAAGAAAAATCTTCTATAGGTTTTAATACAGAAATGAGATCATTCATGATTGAAGCGGTATCTTCTTTCCATTGTTTTTTTGCTGCTTTTTCATTGTATTCAGCAGGAGCAACAAAGAAGTAATTACTCAAATTCCAAAAGTCAGAAACAAAAACTGCACGTTCTTTTATAAGTGTAACCACTTTGGTAACATAATCTAAATTCAGTTTATCATCATCAGAAACATTCTCCTTTACTGTCGGTAAGAATAACCTAGCTAACTCATTATCAGCTGTTTCTTGAAGATAATGCTGATTGTACCATTTAGTTTTTTCTGGATCAAATCGCGCTCCAGATTTATTTACACGGTCTAAACTGAAGCTTTCTACCAATTCATCTAAAGAAAATAATTCTTGTTCGGTACCAGGATTCCATCCTAATAGCGCCAAGAAATTTATAACTGCTTCAGGAAAATACCCTGATTCTTTATACCCAATAGATTCATTCCAAGAAAGAGGAAAAACCGGGAATCCCATTTTTTCACCATCACGTTTACTCAACTTTCCTTTTCCTACTGGTTTCATAATCAAAGGTAAGTGTGCAAATTCTGGCGATTCCCAACCAAAAGCATCATACAATTGTTTGTGTAATGCCATAGAAGGCAACCATTCTTCACCACGAATTACATGGCTAATTTCCATTAAATGATCATCAACAATATTTGCTAAATGGTATGTTGGCATTCCGTCACTCTTAAATAAAACCTTATCGTCTAAAACGTTAGTGTCTATTTTTATTGAGCCGCGTATTAAATCTTTTAGATGTAGTGTTTCATCTGGCGGAGTTAAAAAACGAATAACATAATCATCGCCATTATCTAACCTTGCTTTAACTTCTTCTGGCATTAAAGACAATGAATTATCTAGCTTTAATCTATTATGCCAATTGTAAATAAAGTTTTTGCCTTTTTCTTCATGATCTTTTCTGTGCCCATCTAAACTTTCAGAAGTATCAAAAGCGTAATATGCATTACCACTTTCAACTAAATCGTCTGCATATTTTTTATACAATGCTTTTCGCTCGCTCTGTCTATATGACCCAAAACCACCATCTTTACCAATGCCTTCGTCAAAAGGAATTCCGCACCAATTTAAAGAATCAACTATATATTGCTCAGCACCTTCAACATATCTATTCTGGTCGGTATCTTCTATTCTTAGAATAAAATCGCCGCCATGTTTCTTGGCAAATAAATAATTAAATAGGGCAGTACGAACACCACCAATATGTAAAGGCCCAGTAGGACTAGGGGCAAAACGAACACGAACTTTTTTCGACATAGTATTTTTATAAGGCTACAAAGATACGCATCCCTAACTTTTTAACTTAATAATGCGAAATAGGAATTTTACAAAAAGCAGCTAAATAGTACCGTTTAATTATGTAGTTATCAACAGGTCAGAGTTTTGATTTAACAAATATTTCCCAACAAACATTAGTGATAACCGTTATCTTGGTATAAAAAAGAACAATTGCAAGACTATAAGCACATTTTAGACCGATTAAATCAGTTTATTCAAAAACACTACTCTCAAGTTCTACTGAAAGGTATATTATTATTTTTCGCCTTCGGATTACTGTTCTTCTTAATGATATTAGGAGTAGAATATTTTCTATGGATGAACACTACCGGAAGAATGATTCTTTTCGTAATATTTATACTCGTTGAACTTTTTCTTCTTTTTAAATACATTTTAACCCCAATTTTCTACTTATTTAAACTAAAACAGGGTATCGGACCAAAAGATGCTGCTCAAATGATTGGAAAGCATTTTCCTGAAGTGGGAGATAAGCTTACCAACTTATTGGATCTAGCAAACGACCCAGAACAGTCCGAATTATTACTCGCAAGTATAAACCAAAGATCAAAACAACTAGACCAAATTCCGTTTTCGAATGCAATTGACTTTAAAGATTCCTTAAAATATTTGAAATATGCTATAATTCCCATTGTCATAATAGGGCTATTGTTATTAACAGGTAATTGGAATAGTTTTTTTGGTACTTATGAACGGGTAGTGAACTATGAAATGGCATATGAAAAGCCAGCACCATTTCAATTCGAATTATTATCAAATAATTTAAAAACATTACAAGATGAAACTTTTACCATACAAGTTGCTACTAAAGGGAAAGTAAAACCTGAAAATGTATATATAGAAATAGATGGCAAACAAATTCTTTTGCAACAAAACAATGGTTTGTATGAATATGAATTCACTCCACCATTAACTACAACAAACTTTAAGTTTAAGGCAAATGAAGTCAATTCTAGAGAATACACCCTTACCGCTTTAGAGACACCTTCTATTTTAGATTTCACCATGAATCTTACATATCCTTCGTACCTGAACAAACCAAATGAAAGAGTAAAAAGTACGGGAAACGCTGTAATACCTGAAGGCACCAAAATACAATGGATAATAAATGGGGAAAATACCGATGAAATTAATCTCTCCATAAAAGACACCATACTACGGCTAACAAAAGAAAACAATACGTTCAAACTGGAAAAACGTATCTACAATGATTTCAATTATGAGCTAACAACCACCAACAAAAATGTTGAAGACTACGAACGTCTAACCTACAACTTCAAAGTAATTAAAGATGGGTACCCTACTATCAAGGTTAATCAAGTTCTTGATAGTTTAAATCCGAATGTATCTTATTACACCGGAAATGCAACTGATGATTATGGTTTACGAAAAATAGATGTTGTGTATTTTGAAGTTGGAAAAGAAGAAAAAAAGAATACCGTAAACCTATTGAAACCAACTTCAAATTATGAACAATTTTATTACACTTTCCCTTCTGGTTTGAACCTTGAAGAAGGCAAAAATTATGGTTTTTATTTTGAAGTTACAGACAACGATGCTATACATAATGGTAAGACTATAAAAAGTCAAATATACCAGCAGGTATTGCTAGATGAAAATCAATTAAAAAACAAAGATTTAGAATCGCAACAATCACTAATAAAAGACCTTGATAAATCACTGCAAAAATCTAAAGAACAGAAAGAATCTTTAGAAGAGATTAATCAAAATCAGAAAGAAAAAAACAGTCTAAATTTCAATGACAAAAACCAAATAAAAGATTATCTAAAAAAACAAGAACAGCAAGAACAGCTGATGCAAAAATTTAGTAAAGAATTAAAAGAAAATCTAAATAAAGAAAACAAGGATGATAAATTAAACCAATTGTTACAAGAACGTTTAGAACGGCAGGAAGAACAAGCCAAGAAAAACCAGCAACTCCTTGAAGAACTTAATAAAGTAGCTGATAAAATCAAGAAAGAAGACCTTACAAAAAAACTAGAAGAACTTGGTAAAAAACAAAAAAACAGTCAACGTAGCCTTGAACAGTTGTTAGAATTAACCAAACGGTATTATGTTACAGAAAAGGCATCTCAGATTGCACGCGATTTAGAAGAGCTAGCCAAAAAACAAGAAGAACTTTCAGAACAGAATAATGAAAATAATACCGCTGAAAAACAGAAAGAACTAAATGAACAATTTGATAAAATTTCAGCTGAAATTGAAGCCCTAAAAAAGGACAATGAAAAGCTCAAAAAACCAATTGATATAAATATCGAAAAAGGTAAAAAAAAGAGTGTTGAAGAAGACCAAAAAGAAGCACTAGAAGAACTTGAAAAAAACACCTCTAAAGACCAAAATAAACCAACCAGTTCTGACGCAAATAAAAAGCAAAAATCTGCCGCAGATAAAATGAAAGAAATGAGTGAACAACTAAGCGAATCATCTTCTGGTGGAGGCGGTGGTTCATCTGTAACAGAAGATGCTGAAATGTTAAGACAAATTCTTGATAACCTTATCATATTTTCATTTAAACAAGAAACTTTATATGATCGACTAACAGCTAGAGAAGACCAAGATGCTACTCAATATTCTGAAACAGTTCGTGATCAGAATGAATTAAAGGGTTTATTCGAACATGTTGATGATAGTCTTTTTGCATTATCCCTTCGCCAGGCTGAGCTTTCAGAATTTGTAAATGAACAAATTACCGAAGTGTATTACAACATTGATAAATCTTTAGAGACCATGGCAGATGGTCAAATGTTTCAAGGAATTTCTCATCAGAAATATGTCTTAACAGCAGCAAATAGCCTTGCAGATTTTCTTGCCGAAGTAATGGACAATATGAACTCTAGCATGCAAATGGGAAAAGGTTCTGGACAAAGCGAAGGTGGTTTTCAATTACCAGATATCATCAAAGGACAACAACAATTAGGTGAAAAAATGGGACAACAAGGTAAATCTGGCAGTGAAGGAAAAGAAGGTAAAAGTGGGGAAGGAAAACAGGGAGAAAGTGGTGAAGGTGGAAAACAAGGCGAACGTGGTAAACAGGGGGCTAACGGAAAAGAGGGAGAAAGCGGAAGTGAAGGAGAAAATGGGAAAAATGGAGAAGGAAAAAGTGGAAAAAATGGTAAAAATGGACAGGGTGGAGAAAACGGTCAAGGAAATAATGGATCCAACGGTACAAATGGGCAAGGGCAAGGGGCAATGAGTGAAACCGAACTAAAAGAAATATATGAAATCTATCAAAATCAACAAAAATTAAGACAAGAATTAGAAAAACAACTTGAAAATATGATTAATTCTGGTGATCAAAAATTAGGACAAAAATTAATCAAACAGATGGAAGATTTTGAGAACGATCTTTTAGAAAATGGAATAACACAACGTACCATCAACAAAGCCAATACTATACAGTATGAATTGTTGAAATTAGAGAACGCAGCACTTAAGCAAGGAGAGAAATCTGAGCGAGAAAGTTATAGGAATACCAAAGACTTCACAAATCCTATTACTACTAAACCCTCATTATTAGATAATTATCGTAATGAAGTTGAAATTTTAAATAGGCAAAGCTTACCTTTGCGGCAAAATTTTCAATCTAAGGTTAAAGAGTACTTCAAAGCAAATGATTAATTACAATTACCTAACAGAATTTAAACTTGTAGCAGAAAATAACTTCAATTCATGGATTACAGAATCTTGTAATACCGAAGGGTTTTCTATAATTGAACTCAACTACATTTTTTGTAGTGATGACTACTTGCTTAAAATAAATCAAGATTACTTAAAACACGATTATCTAACAGACATTATCACTTTTGATTATGTGTCAGGAAAAAATGTTTCGGGCGACCTTTACATTTCAATTGACCGCATAAAAGAAAACGCAGATCAGTTTAATGTTTCATTTGATAATGAATTAAAACGCGTAATGATTCATGGGGTTTTACACCTTATGGGTTATTCGGATAAATCGGATGCAGCTACTGCCGAAATGCGCGCTAAAGAAGAAGAAAAAATAAAGCTGTTCCACGTGGAACAATAGAAGATATGTTTGGAGAAGAATATGATGTAATTGTAGTTGGCGGAGGACACGCCGGTGCAGAAGCGGCAGCAGCAGCTGCAAACTTGGGTTCAAAAACCTTATTAGTAACTATGAATTTGCAAAATATAGGACAAATGTCTTGTAACCCAGCAATGGGTGGAATTGCAAAAGGACAAATTGTTAGAGAGATAGATGCTCTCGGTGGATACAGCGGAATTGTATCTGACAAATCTGCCATACAATTTAAAATGCTTAACAAATCTAAGGGACCCGCAATGTGGAGTCCAAGAACACAAAACGATAGAATGCGTTTTGCAGAAGAGTGGCGTTTAATGTTAGAACGGACTCCGAATGTAGACTTTTATCAAGAAATGGTTTCTGGATTATTGGTAGAAAATCATAAAGTTGTTGGTGTAAAAACCTCTTTAGGAATTGACATAAGATCAAAAGCAGTTGTATTAACTAATGGTACTTTCTTAAATGGACTTATCCATATTGGTGAAAAACAATTTGGTGGAGGTAGAGCAGGAGAAAAAGCAGCAACTGGAATTACAGAACAATTGGTTGAATTAGGTTTCGAAAGCGGAAGAATGAAAACCGGAACTCCACCAAGAGTAGATGGTAGATCTTTAGATTATTCTAAAATGATTGTACAACCTGGTGATGCAATTCCTGAAAAATTTTCTTATACAAATACAAAACCATTAACACACCAACGTGATTGTTACATGACACATACAAGTGCAATGGTTCATGATTTATTGCGTGAAGGATTTGACAGATCACCAATGTTCAATGGCAGAATAAAAAGTATTGGTCCAAGATATTGCCCTTCTATTGAAGATAAAATAAACAGATTTGCTGATAAGGATAGTCACCAAATGTTTATTGAACCAGAAGGCTGGGAAACTGTAGAAGTATATGTAAATGGATTCTCAACTTCTTTACCAGAAGATGTTCAGTTCAAAGCTTTGCGTTCTGTCGTAGGTTTTGAAAAAGTAAAATTCTTTAGACCAGGTTATGCGATAGAGTACGACTACTTTCCACCAACACAATTAAAGCATACACTAGAAACTAAGCTAGTTGAAAATTTATATTTCGCGGGACAAATAAATGGAACCACCGGATATGAAGAAGCAGCATCGCAAGGATTAATGGCTGGTATAAATGCGCACTTAAAACTAAAAGAAGAAAATCCTTTAATTCTAAAAAGAGACGAAGCTTACATTGGTGTCTTAATTGATGACCTAATTACGAAAGGTACAGAAGAACCATATCGTATGTTTACATCTCGTGCAGAATATAGAACCTTACTTAGACAAGATAATGCTGATTTAAGGTTAACACCTCTTAGCCATGCTATAGGTTTTGCAACAGATTCAAGAATGAAAAGAATGGAGCAAAAACTAGAACAATCTGAAGCTCTTGTTAACTTCTTTAGAGAAACTAGTGTACTACCAAAAGACATAAATCCTATTTTCGAAAGCGTTGATTCATCATTAGTAAAACAGTCTGATAAAATGTACAAAGCATTTTCAAGACCAAATGTTACCATGGACCACATGCTTCAACTAGATGCAGTATCTGAATTTGTTGAACAAAATAAATTCGATGGTGAAATTCTTGAACAAGCAGAAGTACAAATAAAATATTCTGGCTACATAGCAAAAGAAAAATTGAATGCCGATAAACTTCATAGATTAGAAGCGGTTAAGATTCCTGCTAATTTTGATTACTCAAAATTGAAATCTTTATCTTTTGAAGCAAGAGAAAAAATGACAAAAATTCAACCAGTTACCATTTCTCAAGCATCAAGAATTAGTGGAGTTACTCCGAGTGATATCAGTGTACTTTTAGTTTTTCTTGGAAGGTAGGGCAAATTGTTCCACGTGGAACAATGAAAATTTATAACATCAATTTCAACATTCTTAATCAAGTCATGCCTAACAATATTTCAAAAATATCGACAAAAGATTTTCTGGTCACTCTAGAATCATTTGAATTAGAATATGATTCTAAAACTGATATGCTAGTAACAAAACCTATACCCCAAGATTTAGAAAAATACTACGACCCAAATAACTATATTTCACATTCAGATAGTGGAAATGGTTTACTTGAAAAAATTTATCAAACTGTAAAAAAATACACATTAAATAAAAAAGTCAAACTGATAAATGAATATACCACCGAAGAAAAAAAATTACTTGATATAGGATGCGGAACCGGAGAATTTCTAATTAGTGCAAAAAACAAAAATTGGGAAACAATAGGGGTGGAGTTAAACGATAGTGCAAGAAAGAAAGCATTAGATAAAAAACTAGAAATTTATAAATCATTAGATGATTTAAATAATCAAAAATTTGATGTAATAACACTATGGCATGTACTTGAACATCTACCAGATTTAGACAATCAAATAAATAAAATAGCATCTCTTTTAAATAAAAATGGCACACTCATAATAGCTGTTCCAAATTACAAATCACATGACGCTCAATACTACAAAGAATTTTGGGCGGCCTATGACACACCAAGACATCTTTGGCACTTTTCACAAAATGCAATAAAAAGTATTTTTAAAAATAAAAAAATAAAAGTAGTTAAAACCCTACCAATGTATTTTGATTCTTACTATGTTTCACTATTATCTGAAAAATATAAATCTGGTTCATCAAATTACTTAAAAGCATTTTATAGAGGTTTTATATCGAATATGAAGGCAAAGACATCTACTGAGTATTCTTCTCTAATATATGTGCTAAAAAAAGAGTAAAAAGCTATTTAGAGACGTTTTAAGAAGCTTTATAATATAAATTATATACCATATTTAAATTATTATAATAATCCCTTAAATATACTTTAAAATCAATCATAAAAATAAGTAAAATCGATATTATAAATAAATACGATAGCATATTTCTATTTTAACTTAAATATCATCATTTATCTCAATTATAAAATATTTTCATTCTAAAAGCTTTATTACTTTTGCACAACATAAAAATGAAAAAATGAAAAACCTAATTTTAATTTTCGCTATCGCATTATTAGCATCTTGCCAACAAGAAAAAATCGGATACGTAGATAACGTAAAATTGATGGATGAGTATCAACAAAAAATTGATGTAGAATCAAAATTCAAAGTTAAGGCAGATGCTTTAGCAAAAACTAGAGATAGTATTTCTCAAGCTTTTCAATTTGAAGCGCAAGCTTTTCAAACTAAAGCTCAAAAAATGTCTCAATCAAAAGCTCAAGAAGAATATGCAGCAATGCAACAAAGAGGTCAAATTATTGGTCAACAACTTCAACAGCAAGATCAACAATTACAAATGGAAGGTCAAACTGAAATGGACAGCATAGTTTCTAAAGTTAAAAAAGAAATTAAAGCTTACGGTCAAACCAATGGTTACTCTTACATTCTAGGTGGTGGAGATGGTGGTAGTGTTCTTTATGGTAAAGAAGCTAACGATCTTACTGATAAAATAGTAAAGTTACTTAATGATAAGTACAAGAAATAAAACCTTTAATTATTCCAATAAAAAAGCCGGTCAATGACCGGCTTTTTTTATTCTATAGTATTAGTTTCAAATCTTTCTAATTCATGTTCTATATTAAACTGATCCTTAGGTAGAAAACCTTTAACTATTAGAACAATACCACAGATTACCAATATAATTCCAATAATCTTTTTTACATACACAATTCTTCTTGGCGTAAGTTTACGCTTTAACTGCTTTGCTAAAAGAATTTTAAAAATATCAGTTACAAAATAGGAGAGTAATACTGTTGCAAAAAAGGTAAAGAAACGATTTGGTTCATTATCTAAAGTTGGACCAATAATTATAATAATCCCTAACCAGAAAACAAGTACACCAATATTAATAAAGTTGAGTAAAAAACCCTTTACAAAAAGTCCGAAATAATCTGATTTTCTAATCTTTTTAGACTCTACAGGTATTACTTTTTTATCTACCTTAAAAAAGGTAACCAGACCATAGACTAATAAAATTACTCCGCCAAAAACATAAAGACCTGGTTGATTACTTAAATTTTCAAGAAGTTGGAAACTACTAAAATAAGCTACGAGAATAAATAAAACATCTGCCAATAAAACTCCTATATCGAAAGTAATAGCAGCTCTAAAACCCTTTACTGCACTTGTTTGTAACAAAACAAAGAAAACCGGCCCAACCATAAAGCTTAGGAAAAAGCCTAAAGGAATTGCTGCCTGTATATCTTCTAACATGTACTATTGCATTCTTTTAATGGTACCGCCAAATACCGTTTTCTCTTCAAGTTTCTTAGGGTTTCCAAATACCAGAACTTCCCCACCAGCTTTAACCGTGGCCTTTACATAATCTCTTGCATTAATTTCAGCTCGTGAACCTGCATTTACATTTATCGTAGAAAAATTAGTAACAAAGCCTTTACCTTCATAGACACCACCAGTATTAATTTGAACATCTTGCAGATTTGAAGAACCTGCTGTTCTTATAACTCCACCAGAAACCGACTTTATTAACATCTGTTCTACCTCTGCACTTACAATTAATTCTCCACCTTCTTGAGCTTTTAGTTCCAGGATATCTTGTTTAATAACATCTTCTGTAACAATTCTAGCATCTTCATTCACATCAATAACTAATATATCTGCAGAATAATATAAATCTATAAAAGTTTTATAACCGCTAAATATCTTACCAATTTGCATCCGTATTTTCAAAATACCTTCGTTATTAACAATAGCTACTTTACTAGTATTTTCACCTGTTATGATAACCTTGTTTTCTGTAGATTTAATAAGATTAATAGATAAACCATCAAAACCTTTCAACTCTTTAAAAGGTTCTAAGTTTTGGGTAACCTCATTATCTTGGCCAGTAACCAAAAGACATCCGAAGAGAAACATCAAAATTAAAATTTGTTTCATTCTTTTCTGTGTAATTTTTCAAAGAATACACTTTAAAATTAAAATGTATTCTTAATTCAGGCTTCTTATACCAAAATCTATTCCAAATTATTTATTGTTATCCGGAATTAATGCAAAATCTAAATGCCTCTTAACTAAATCGGTGCTTTTTACCATAACAGTAATCTCATCACCTAAAGTATACGTCTTTTTGGTACGTTCACCAACAATAGCATATTGCTTTTCATCAAAGATATAATAATCTCCTTTGATGTCTCTTATACGAATCATGCCTTCACATTTATTATCAATGATTTCAACATAAATTCCCCATTCGGTAACACCACTAATAACTCCGCGGAATTCTTCATCTTTATGATCCTGCATGAATTTAATCTGCATGTACTTAATGGAATCACGTTCAGCACTTGATGCTAAATATTCCATGTCTGAAGAATGCTTACATTTCTTCTCAAATTCTTCAGCATTTGCAGAACTACCACCATCTAAATAATGCTGTAATAATCTATGCACCATTACATCTGGGTATCTTCTAATCGGAGAAGTAAAATGGGTATAGTAATCAAAAGCTAATCCATAATGCCCAATATTATCAATAGTATAAATCGCTTTGCTCATACTACGTATCGTAAGCGTATCTACCATATTCTGTTCTTTTTTACCTTTTACATCTTGTAGTAATTGGTTTAAAGAAGAACTTATGGATTTCTTATCCTTAAAATCTAATTTATGTCCGAATTTAGAAACGATACCATTCAAAGCCATTAACTTATCTGGGTCTGGATCATCGTGTATTCTATAAACGAATGTCTTTTTAGGTTTTTGCTTACCAATAAATTCTGCCACTTTTCTATTTGCCAATAACATAAACTCTTCGATAAGTTTATTGGCATCTTTAGATTCTTTAAAGTAAACACCGATCGGTTCGCTATTCTCATCAAGATTAAAACGAACTTCAACTTTATCAAAAGAAAGCGCACCTTGATCCATACGCTTAGCGCGCATAATTTTAGCAAGCCTATCCATCTCTAATGTAGCCTCTACAACATCCTTAGAAACGCTATATGCAGCTTCTCTTATCGATATATCTTCAGGTATATTGCCGTTACGGTTCTCAATGATATATTGAGCCTCTTCGTATGCAAAACGTTCGTTAGAATCGATTACAGTTCGTCCAAACCACTGATTTCTTATAATCGCATTGCTATCTAGTTCAAAAATTGCAGAAAAAGTATATTTTTCTTCATTAGGTCTTAATGAACAAGCATTGTTAGAAAGTACTTCTGGTAACATAGGTACCACACGATCTACTAAATAGACAGAAGTTGCTCTTTCATAAGCTTCATCATCTAAAATGGTATCTTTTTGTAGGTAATGAGAAACATCGGCAATATGTATACCTATCTCATAATTACCATTTTCCAATTTTTGAAACGATAATGCATCATCAAAATCTTTAGCATCTTTTGGATCAATAGTAAACGTAAGAACATCACGTATATCTCTACGTTTTTTAATTTCTTCTTCTTTAATACTGGTATCTAGACCATCTGCAAAATTTTGAACATCTGCAGGAAAAGAATATGGTAAACCATACTCTGCTAAAATGGAATGAATTTCAGTATCATGTTCACCAGGTATACCTAAAACTTCAGTTACTTTACCAAAAGGAGAATCAACATCATCGGGCCAATCGGTTATTTCTACTAAAACCTTTTCACCATCATTTGCTCCATTTAATTTATCTTTTGAAACAAAAATATCAGTATACATTCTAAAATCTGTAGGTCTTACGAATGCAAATGTCTTCTGCATATCTACAATACCAACAAAAGTTGTTTTATATCTTTCAAGTACTTTAACTATTTCACCTTCAAGCTTCTTACTCTTCTTTCTAGGATAAATATATACTTCTACTTTATCTTTATGAAAAGCTTTATTTAATTTATTGGCAGGAATAAAGATATCATCGTCCATACCATCAACAACAATATAGGCATTACCCTTACCGGTAACATCTACAGTACCTTCGTGATAAGACTTTGTATCTTCTAAAACTTTGTACTGACCTCTATCTACTTCTTGAATTCTTTTTTTCTCTTTAAGCTCCGTTAACCTTTTAATAAGGGTATTTCTATCTTGAGCATCTGTAATATCAATTTTAGCAGCAATCTGCTTATAGTTGAAACTTTTATTTGGCTCCTTTTCAAGAACGGTAAAAATTCCTCTTGTAATTTCGTTCTTTCTATGGTTCTTCGCCTTCTTATTCTTCTTCGACATTTAAACTTTTAATTTATTGGAAAATTACGAATTATAATCCACTACCTGTTATTGTACTTCTTATTGAAAAGTTAAGTAAACGAGTTGTTATTAACATATATATCATATTAGACATTTTTTCTTTTAAATTAAATTAAATATTAATGGTTATTATAGCTTGTTAATATCTAGAATAACTTATTTCAATATTACTTGTCTTTATGAGATACTAATACTTGTTGACAACCTATTATATTAATCTACAATTGAAAATCAGTATTTTGAGAAGTTATTAAACGTGGTTTATAAGTGCTATTAACATGAATTTATTAATAACTAAATGTAATTTTAATGTTAACTAGGGTTGTTAATTTGATGAAAATCCTCTAATAGTTTCTAATATTTAAATTCGTCTTCAGAAGATTAAAAGTGTAAGCAGATGTTAACTTTAATAACCAAATTTTTAAACAACTTTTTCTAAACAATTTATGCATTAAGTAATCTTGCTTATAACATACTAATTAACAATTTTAATTTCTGATTTAACAACAATTGTTGTGAACCACTCGTTTTTTGTTGTGAATGCCTGATTATTGTACCTTTAGCATGGTTTTGTTTCAACCCCACTGGATATAAACCTTGAACTAATAACCTTTAAATACAAAGTATATGAAAATAGCTATTGGTAATGACCATGCTGGTACAGAATACAAGTTAGCTATTATAGGTTTACTTAAATCTATACACGTTGAAGTTATTAACTATGGTACAGATGGTACTGATAGTGTTGATTATCCTGATTTTGCACACCCTGTGGCATTAGATGTTGAAAATGGTACTGCCGATTATGGAATTATAATCTGTGGTAGTGGTAATGGGGCTTGTATGACCGCTAATAAGCAACAAAATGTAAGAGCTGCCTTATGTTGGACAAAAGAGATAACTAAACTAGCTAGAGAACATAACGATGCCAATATATTAAGTTTACCGGCAAGGTATATTTCTTTACCTCAAGCACTTGAAATGGTTTCTACGTTTTTAAACACTTCTTTTGATGGAGGTAGACATGAACGCAGAATTGAAAAGATTCCACTTCAATAGATAGTTATTATAACTATGTTGATAACCCAAAATAGTTATTACAACTACTTAATAATCAAACATTTATTAAGTTATAGATATGAACATATCTAGTTAATTAAGCAAACTCATGTTAGATATTAAAGTAATTGGTTTTAAAGAATTCGATATTGAAGAACTGTACAATGTACTACATTTACGAAGTGATATTTTTGTCGTAGAACAAGATTGTGTTTATTTAGATCTAGATGGTAAAGATGGTAAAGCTTTTCATGTCATCGGATTTAAAGACAACACAGTGGTAGCGTATACAAGAATTTTTAAACCAGGTGACTATTTTGATCAAGCGAGTATTGGCAGAGTAGCAGTACATAAAGATTTTAGAAAATTTGGTTATGGTAAAGTAATTATGGAAGCTTCTATTAAAGCAGTTAATGAACGTTTTAGTGAAAATGAAATAAAAATTTCAGCTCAAAAATACCTTACCAAATTTTATACTGATTTAGGATTTAATGCCACCGGAAAAGAATATTTAGAAGACGGTATACCGCATATAGAAATGATAAAAAAATAAAAAAGTCCGCAATTAGCGGACTTTTTTAATACGTTATTTTAAAATATTTAAATTTTGATAGGCGTTTTATTACTTAAGTTAATATCCTCAAGCATATTATCTGTAAACTTATAATGACCTTTAGTAGTTATTATTCTAAATCTGTTCGAGTTCATTCTACTTAAAGTATCTAAAAACAACCATTTCGATTTCAATAATCTGGTTTTTGGTGATTTTAAACTTATATCAAAATAATATTTTCTTCCATTTTTAATAGCTACTATGTCTGGCGTAATATTGTCTTCCATACCTTTTCTCGAATATGATTTCGGAGTTTCGTAACCCTCCATATCAGCCTTAATATTCTCGAAACCGGTAGCTTCTAAATGTTGAATTGACTTTTCTAAAAATTCTACGTTTTCTGACTTTTCTACTTTTACCATACCTAATAAGATAATAAAATAAAGGACAATTCCTAATTTTAAACGTTGATTAACAATATGTTGTGGTTAAAAAAAGATTTTAATTAGATATAATTTTTAGTTAGAAAAGTACCCTTTACTTTAAAAAAAAAAAGAATAATTACGTTGATTTAATTTTATCTGAAAGAACTTCTCCTATTTTTTTCACTACCCCAACGACCAAAGCATTACCCATAAAAAATGCTCTTTTAGTATTTGAAATACCTTCAAGTAGTGTATGATTATCGGGGAACATATTCAAGCGTTCCAATTCTACAGGAGTTAATCTACGTAACCCTTCTTTAGTGTTGATAACATGTTTAAAGCGCGATGCACTTTTACCACCTTCACCTGTTATGATTGTTCTTGACGCATTGTCTAACGCATCAGGAAAAATCATACTACCCTCATTATAATGGTATGCAAAACCAGATTTAGAAGTCCGGGTTTCTTTCTTTGCACCTTTTAAATAATACCATTTATCATGTTCTTCTTCAGGAATATAAAATTCTTCGGGTATTTTTTCTTGTTGTAAAACATCAGCTAAGACCGTTCTTTTGCCAATATAACTAGCCGTGGTTTTAGTGGTGTATACTTTTCCTTTAATGAAGACTCCGGTATTTTGAAAGGGAGATAATTTTTCACCCAAATTAAAACTTTCAGATAGCGATACTAGGTCATCGGTGATATCGAACGAAATCATTTTTGAAGAAGTGCTTGATATTGGAAAAGCTGTTGCTATAGTTCCCTTTTCAAAAATCCATTCTTCGGCCGTAGCTTTTTTAAATTGTTTGTAAAGCGGCGTAGACTTATGGTATCCTAAGAAAAAAATACGTCTTCTTCTTTGTGGCATTCCGTAATCTGCAGCATTAATGACTCTCCATTCTACGGCATAGCCTAAGTTATCCAAACTTTTAAGCATAATGGCAAAATCTCTACCTCTTTGATTTGATGGAGATTTTAATAATCGATCTACATTTTCAAGAAATAAGTATTTAGGCGGATTTTTCTTTTCCGATAAAATTCTATGAATGCTCCACCATAAAACCCCTTTTTTACCTATAAGACCTTTAGAGTTATTTAAAGTAGCGGCAACAGAATAGTCTTGGCAAGGAAAACCACCCACTAAAATATCGGCATCGGGTATGTCTTTAGTGGGTACTTCAGAAATATCTTCATTTCTGTGATTCTCATGACCGAATCTAGCTTCATAAACTGTAGAGGCATGCTGTGCTTTCGTACTAGGCTCAAATTGGTTACTCCAAACTACTTCGTAGTTCTCGGTATCCTCTAATCCTAAGCGAAATCCGCCAACGCCAGCAAAAAGTTCTATGACCTTTAGTTTCTTCATTTGCGATAAAATTACATAATTTCACAAGGCTAATACTATTAGAAATTATTTTACAGATGAAGAGAATAATCTTAAAGAGGTCTTTTGTATTGATTTTGATTGCTTTAAATACAGCATGCAGTGTACATATTGACGAAAAGAAATTATTGGTCAAAGAAATTGAAATCATAAAAAGCACTTTTGCACCCGATAAGCGTACTGCACTTTTCAATTTAGAAGTATTAGATGGTCCGTCGGGTTTTACTTTGGCTGGTGAAACTAATTTACCGCTAGCTGTAGATTCTTTAAATAGTCTTTTAAAAGAAAAAGGCATTAAAGCAACTAACGATATAAAAATTTTACCCGCAGAAGAATTAGAGGGGATGACCAAAGCCGTTATTAATATTTCAGCGGCAAACCTTAGAAGCAACCCTAAACATTCGGCAGAATTAGCAACACAAGCAACTTTGGGTACTGTTATTAACGTACTAAAAAAAGAAGGAGATTGGTACTTAATACAGACACCAGACATGTATTTAGCTTGGGTAGATAATGGAGGAATACAATTAATGAATGCTAATGATATTAAAGGGTGGAATACTGCAGATAAAATTATTTACACCAATACGTATGGTCATGCATATAATTTTGAAGAGGGTAAGAATAGAATATCAGATATTGTTGCAGGAAGCTTATTAAAACTATTAAGTAGTGATGATGAATTTTATAAAATTGAATTTCCAGATGGTAGACAGGGGTACATTTCTAAAGACGAATCGGAAGACTACGATACTTGGTTATCAAATTTAAGTTATAACGCAGATTCACTTATTGCTACTTCAAAAACCTTAATGGGTGTACCGTATTTATGGGGTGGTACTTCTACAAAAGGTGTTGATTGTAGCGGTTACACAAAGACTATTTATTATTTAAATGGGATGGTAATTCCGCGCGATGCATCTCAGCAAGTGCATGCTGGTAAGCCTATAGATTCTATTGCAGATTTCAGTAAATTGCAGAAAGGAGATTTATTGTTCTTCGGAAGAAAAGCTACAGAAACAATCCCAGAAAAAGTAGTTCATGTAGGTATGTGGATCGGTGATAACCAATTTATACATTCATCTGAAATGGTACGTATAAGTAGTGTTGATGAAGATTCGCCAAATTATGATGCATTTAATGTAGGTAGATATTTAAGAACCCAGCGCTTGTTAAATGAAGAAGACCCATTGCTTCAGAATTTAAACCTTACAAAACCGATTAAAGATTAAACCCTTGATTTTAAAAATAGCGTTTCATCGATTTTAAGATAAATAATATAACATAGTAATAATGAGCTCGTTTTAATATAGAACGATCATTTACGTACTATGAAAAAAACAATTCTTCTAGTTTTAATCTGCTGTTTTGTAGGATCATCTTTTGCCATCGCTCAAAACGATGCCGCTACGATATATTTTAAGGACGGAACTAAACTTCAAGGTTTAGCTAAACTTATAAATGGAGACCAGGTAAAATTTAAAAAGTTTAAAGGAGATAAGGCACAAAAATATCATTTTGATAATCTTGAACAGGTAGTTATCAATGATAGAGAAGAGGCTTCTACCTACATTTATTTAGAAACTCGAGAAGGCTATTTCAATGTAGTAAGAGAATTAGAAATAGGTGCTGTAAATTTATATGTTCTTGAACAAACCGGATATTCTGCACCCATGTTTGTAGGTGGTGTAAACGGTCAAATGAATATGGCTCACGGTAATTACTACGATATTAAAAACCTTTATGTTAGCAAGGGTGTAAGTGGAGAAATTACACACTTGGGGTCTAATCAACTTTTTAGTAAGAATTTTAAAAATGCAGCTTCAGCTTATTTTTTAGATTGTCCGGTTTTAGTGGAGAAAATTATAAATAAAGAATACAAGAAAAGGCACATTAGAGACATTGTTAATTTTTACAATCTAAAATGTAATGAGCAGCATGTGCTTATTCTTAAAAAATAGTACAACCGTACTTTCTATTTTTATTAATCTGAAGTAATAAACTCACGTATATCTTTACTTAGTTTAATAAAATCTGGTTCATGTGTATACATCATATGTCCCGCTTCATAATACTTCATTTCAACACGCTCTTTTACGATTCCGTTTCTATCAAATGTATATTCAGCATCAAAAAACGGAGTAATTAAATCATAATATCCACTCGCTACCATTACTTTCATAGCTGTATTTCTACGCATGGTTTCACCTAAATCTGGAGCAGTATTTACAGGCATAGGTTCCCAATATTTTCCATCGGGTACTGTTCTCCATCTCCAATTAGATCCACCACCAGAAGTTATATATGGTCTATCCATTTTTACCTTTAATTCTGAAGCGAAATAATGATTTAAGCTAGCAGTATAGGCAGCACTTATTTGATAACTTGCCGCATCGCCCAAATGCGGATTCTCAGATACTTTATCTTCCTCATCACCCATAAAACGACCATCTAGTCTACCAATAGCAAACCCTTTGTCTTCTAATAGTTTTTTCTGAAAACGACCCATTAATATTCTCAAGTTAGATTGTAGAATATAGGTTTTATCCAATCCTGTGAAATAAGAAAGTTTTTCTGCTATTGTATTTTTTTCAGCCTCACTTAAAGAATTGCCTTTGTATAAAGAAGGTATATAGGTATTGTATGTAAAATCTCTACATTCTTGTGTAAAGTTTTCTAAAGACTTGCCCTGACCTGCTTTTTTATGATACCAAGCTGTGGCAGCCATGCTTGGTAAGTAGGTAATGAACGAAGTAATATTGTTCTTTATAGAAGTAGAACCGGCATAATCTAATGCTTGCGAAATTAGAATCATTCCGTTTAAAGCCATATTTTGACCAGAACCTTCTAAAGCTTTTCCTAATGCTGCGGCACGTGTAGTTCCATAACTTTCACCAGCTAAATATTTAGGTGAAAACCAACGTTCGTTTTCAGTCACCCATTTTCTAATAAATTGGGCAAATGAATTCACATCTTCTTTTAATCCGTAGAAATCTTTTCCTTCTCCTTTACCAACCAAACGACTATAACCAGTACCTACGGGATCAATAAAAACTAAATCGGTGACATCAAGTAAACCATGGTCGTTGTTTACTAAATTATAAGGTGCTGCGCCATCATCAGATTTGGCATCAGAATCTACTTTTACAATTTTTGGTCCGAAGAACCCCATGTGTAACCACATCGAAGCAGATCCTGGTCCGCCGTTAAAAACGAAAGTTACTGGTCTTTTGGTAACATTTCCCATATTGGTTTTGGTGTAAGCAACAGACCAAAAAGTGGCAATAGAATCTCCGTCTTTATTAGTTAAAAAAGTTTCTTTTGCCGTTGTGGTATAGTCTATAGCTGTACCTCCATAAACACCTTTGTGCTTGGTTATAAAAGATTTTGCTTCTGGTATGGGTTTCGTTTTAGTTTCCTTTTTTGGTTCTTGAGCTTGTGTTGATTGAAGAATTAAAAGACAACTAGCCAATATTAGTAGATTTCTCATTTTGAGTAAAAGTATTGATGGTGTTGTTAGTTTGTTCTATTAAAAGTAGGAATAATAAATGAACAGTTCTACTGGCATTGAATGGAATATGTCTGAATAATCGCATCACCTAAGATATCAGAACATTGAGTATATTTATATACGTATTTTTTGCATCAGTTCCCTTACTTGATAATTCAACTAAACACTATCAATATGAATAAACAACTACTTAAATCGCAAGTACTAGGTGCCTCTCTTTTATTGTTATTAGGATGCGGAGTTATTAATTCTCAAGAAACAAACGATGGTTGGGAAACTATGTTCAATGGTAATGATTTAGATGGATGGACAACTAAAGTACACCATTACGAAGTGGGCGATAACTATGCGGATACCTTTAGGGCGGAAGATAATATGGTAAAGGTGAGGTATGATAAATATGAAGGAGAATTTAATAATAGGTATGCTCATTTATATTATGACAAGCCTTTTTCAGATTTTCATTTAACGATGCAATATCGTTTTGTTGGTGAACTATATAGAGGTGCACCAGATTATACTATTTTAAACAGCGGTGTAATGTTTCATTCGCAAGACCCCAAAACAATGCTAAAAGAACAAGATTGGCCCATTAGTGTAGAAATACAATTTTTAGCGGGTGTAGAAGAAGGTGTAGAACGCCCAACAGGCAATATGTGCTCACCAGGTACCGATGTTGTTTATGAAGGTGAAATAGACCCTAGACATTGTATCAATTCAACATCCGATACGTATTACGGGGATCAGTGGGTAACAGCAGAGTTAGTAGTTTATCACGATTCATTGGTTAAGCATATCATTAACGGAAAAATAGTGTTAGAATACACAAAACCACAAATTGGTGGTGGTGTAGCCAAAGGTTATGACCCAAAAATGAAACAAGATGGTAAGCTTTTGAAAGAAGGTTTCATTGCTTTACAAAGCGAAGGGCAACCAATTGATTTCAAAAATATAAGAATTAGAATTTTAAAAGGTTGCACAGACCCAAAAGCAACGAACTACAAAAAGTATTACGAGGTTTCAGATACAAAAGCATGTACCTATAATTAGAATGGTAACTTAAAAATTAAGTAAAGAACATTATTTTAAGATAGCGCTGTATTTAGAATTATTGCTTAATAATTCGGTAGCTGCTAAAATAGCATCATCATTATTTAAGTAATATTGGTACAAACCATCTCTGTAGAAATAACGCTTTACAATTTCATCTTCAAGATTCTTTTGAATCTCGCTTTGGTATTTATCTAAAGCATTAATTTTACCTTTTTCTATGTTCGCTAACAAGGTTTTGTAGCTATCCTTAACATCTGAGCCTAAAAAGTCGTTTTCATCGCCTGAAAGCGCTTTTTTGATTGCTTCTTCTGCCTTGGTCTCGAATGAGAAACTACTTTGCTTTACATAGTTTTTAAAAGCGTTAAAATCAGCATCTGTAAATTTGAAATCGGCAACAGTATTATACTTATGTGCATAATGGTAGTTGGTAGCATAATCGAAAATGACGTTATTTTGTAACAATGCCATAGTAAGGTCATTTGTTTTAGAAGTGGCTACTTCTATATCTGGCAAAATACCGCCACCATCTTGTACCTTTCTACCGTTACGAGTAGTAAAATCATTGAAGGTAGTATTACGCACCGCTTTACCACTTTCATCTCTGTTCCAATAATCTAATGATTGTATACAACGACCAGAAGAGGTGTAATATCTAGAAATGGTCACTTTTAATTGTGTACCATAAGTTAATTTAAGGGGGCGTTGCACCAAGCCTTTTCCAAAACTTCTGGCACCCATAATTACTGCCCTGTCTAAATCTTGTAAGCTGCCAGAAACAATTTCACTTGCCGAAGCACTGCTTCCGTTCACTAAAACTACAAGAGGAATTTCTTCATCTACAGGTTGGTTATTGGTATGGTATTCTCGATTAAACTTTTTAACCTTTGATTTTGTAGTAACTACTAATTCTCCTTTTGGTACAAATAAGTTAGTCACGTTAATAGCTTCAGATAATAATCCACCAGGGTTTCCTCTTAAGTCTAAGATGATTTTTTCTGCACCCTTTCCTTTCAAATCTAATAAAGCAGATTTGGTCTGTTCTGTTGCTTTGGCGTTGAACTTTGCTAAAACAATGTACCCGGTTTTGTTATCTATCATTTTAAAGAAAGGTACCGCATCTACTTCAATACCTTCACGGGTAATAGCTGTAGTATTTAATTTACCTTGTCTCTTGTAAGTAACAACTATCGTAGATCCGTTAGCCCCTTTTAGAAGCTCACTGGCATTATCTTCAAAATCAGTTACTTTGATATCGCCTATCTGTATTATTTCATCACCGGCTTTCAATCCTGCTTTATCTGCTGGGTATCCCTGGTGTGGTTCAATAATTAGTAATTTATCATCAAAAGAACGCACCATAGCACCAATACCAGAATATTCGCCAGCATTGTTTATGCGATACGTTTCAACATCTTGTTCGTTTAAAAATTTGGTATACGGATCCAATTCGTTCAGCATATTTTTAATGGCGGTATCCATTAATTCTGCTGGGTTGGTTTCGTCCACATAGTTCATGTTCAATTCTTTGAACAAGGTGGTAAAGATTTCAATCTGTTTGGCTATTTCAAAAAAGTCGCTTTTATAACTACTTCCTACAAATAGAAAAGCGATGGCAATTATGGGTACAAGTACTTTTTTATTTATTATTTTTTTCATCAATCTGTAGCTTAAACTTGTTTAAAACGAGCTTCATTTTATGATCTAACTGCTCAAAGGTGGGTATATCCTTACCAAGGTATAAAAATAGAAACGCAAAGTTTGCATCTGTATTGTTAAAAACCAGTGCTTTATTAAGTCTATAAGACTCTCTAAGTAGCCGTTTAATCTTATTTCTATCGACCGCACTTTTAAAATTTCGTTTAGATACGGTAACCCCTGTTTTAATAGGCACTTCTTTTTGTTCTACGGATAGGTAAATTAATTTCAACGGATATACGGAAACACCTCTTCCCTCTTCGAACAATTGGGTGATGAGTATTTTACTTTTTAGTTTTTCCTTTTTTCCGAAGGATGTATCCATTACAAAAGAAGTATTAAAAAGAATTAGCCCCCAATGAGGGGGCGTAAATATCTTAAAGTTTAGAAGAAGAAACTACTCTGCTTGCCAAACATTATTCTCTAAATTGACATCTGCCATTAATTGCGAAGGATCAATAACAATTGCTTTTATTGAAGACATCGGTTTGTTAATAGTAAAATTATACGTTGGGTAAGCCCAAGCCCAGTCTTCAATAACAGTTCTTTCAATACCCTCATAAGGGTTTGCTTTTTCACCACGCATCATACGTAACGGCGCATAAAAGGTTTCTCTAGAATCATCATTATATACCACCAAAATATCTAAAGGCATTGGCATTAAACCAATACGCTCTAAAGTAACTTTAGTGTTGTTTTCTGATGCCGACACCTCTTTAATACCGTAGTCAATAGTATTAGTTGTCTGTGTCCAATCGGTTAAATACCAATCTAGTTCAAAACCAGATACTTTTTCTGCAACACGCTTAATATCGTTAGGTACCGGGTGTTTAAACTTGAACTCATCATAATATTGACGAATAGTTTCCATCAATTTATCTTGACCAATAACATAGCCCAATTGAGATAAAAATATAGAACCTTTACTATAAGCAGAAATACCGTAGGCAAAATTAAGAGCGTAACGATCTGCATATGTACCTTGTGGCTGTTCTTTACCAGAAAGGGCTAAATTTCTATACCCTTTGTATGTACCCTCAAAAGGATTCTCTTTTTCGTAGTCCATTATTTCGCTCATACAAAGTTTAGAAATAAAAGAGGTAAACCCTTCATCCATCCACTCATGTTTAGCTTCGTTTGTTGCTAATATATGTTGAAACCAAGAGTGCGCCATTTCATGTGCCATAACACCAACAAGGCTACCAAATTTACGGTTGCCTGTTATTAAAGTAGACATTGCATATTCCATACCACCATCACCACCTTGGATAACCGAATATTGGTCATATGGGTATTTACCAATGTTTTTGCTAAAAAACTGCATAGCCTCAATAGTTTTAGGTTGAAGGTTTTTCCAGTTCTCTAAAATTTCAGGATTGTCTTTGTAAAGAAAATGAAGCACAGGTCCGTCTGGTACTTGTTGAATATCATGAATGTATTCTGGATCTGCAGCCCACATAAAATCATGAACCATAGGCGCTTTAAAATGCCAGGTTAATGTCTTGCCTTTTTGTTTTTTGATTTTAGTACCAGGTGTTTCATAACCATGACCTATCTCATTAGGGTTTTGTAAATAACCTGTACCACCAACCGTATATTCTTTATCAATGGTCAATTTTACATCAAAATCTCCCCATACCCCTTGAAACTCACGAGCGATATATGGATCTGCATGCCAACCTTCAAAATCATACTCCGCTAGTTTTGGGTACCACTGGCTCATAGATAAGGCAACACCTTCTTCACTATTTCTACCAGAACGTCTAATTTGTAAAGGCACTTGACCTTTAAATTCCATGTTAAATGTAGACTTCGCACCAGCAGCTATTGGCTTAGCCAAATCAACAACCAATACAGTACCTTCTTCTGAAAAAGTAACCTTACTACCATCTTGTGTTAAAGAGGTAGCATGTAAGTAACCTATTTCACTATCGGTAAGCGATGCTATTCTACTTTTCTTATCTGGGGTGGTCATTCTATCGTCTGGATCTGCGATGTTCTGCAGACGAACATCCATTTCACTACCAGGTTGAAAAGCGTTGAAATACAAATGAAAATAAACACGTTTTAACTCATCGGGTGAGTTATTCGTGTATACCAAGGTTTGAGTACCTGTATATTGAAAATTGTCAACATTCATGTCTACCGCCATGGTATAATCAACATGTTGTTGCCAATAATCTGTCTTGTTTTGTGCCAGTAATCCTATTGAAAAAATAGCTGTTAGAAACGTAAAAAATGATTTAGTCATATGAGTTGTGTGTAAGTATTATAATTTAACCTGTTTTGCAGCTACTTTACTAGCTAAAACTAGTGCGTTGTATGCATTAGCAATTTTACCAGAAGTAGAAATTTCATCTAAAGAACCGCTTTTGCCCGTGTTTTTGCCCAACACTACTTTCGTTTTAATAGGTAAGCCAGATTGCAGAATTATTTTTTTCACTTGAGCAGCTGTTAAACTTGGGTATTGAGACATTACCAAAGCAGCAACACCTGCAACACCCGGTGCTGCCATAGAAGTACCCGGAGAATATTCGTATTCATTATTAGGGTATGAAGAATAGATATCTGTACCTGGCGCAAAAATATCAACATTTATCTTACCATAATTAGAGTAGCTAGCAACTAATTCAGAACCATATTTAGGATTCAAAGCACCAACTGTAATTACATTGTCAGCAATTTCTGGTCCGTTATTTATTTGATCATTAGGGAAGTTTGCGTTAATAGGGTTGTCTAAATCAGCACCATCGTTACCCGCTGCATGTACAAAAAGCACATTATTATCTGCAGCATATTTTATGGCATCATTAACCCAATTAGCATTTGGAGAAAAAGACTTACCGAAACTACCATTAATTACTCGTGCACCATTATCAACAGCGTAACGAATACCTCTTGCAATATCTTTATCGTATTCATCGCCATTAGGTACAGCTCTAATGCTCATAATTGCTACATTATTGGCAACACCGTTTACACCTTTACCATTATTACGTTCGGCAGCGATAATACCCGCTACGTGAGTACCGTGACTTTCATCATCAACTCTATTTTTAGGGTTTCCGTTACCGTAATCAACATCGGTTAAATCATAGGCATCATCACCAACAGATTCTCTACCGTTAAAATCTTTATTAAGATTGTAATTAAGTTGTTCAGTGTAATATTTAAGTCCGTTAGTTAAATCTTCAAGAACACCAGGTATAGTTTCATTAATACCGAACATTTGATTTAGTATTGCAACATTGCGCTGCATAGCTTCATCTGTTGCTTTGATAGTCGATAAATCTTGTTTAGTATAGGTGTCTTTTTTTAAATATTTCTTTACATCTGCATCTGCATTTTTTACAGCCTGGTATATTGATTCATACTGCTCTTTACCTTGTAAAGCCTCATTGTATTTAGCATCTAATTTAGTTTTAGCTTTTGATAAGGTAGCGGCGTCACCAATATTCAAACGAATCATACGAACGTATTCTAACTGCTCATTATAAGACTCGCCTAAGAAATTATAACCATGAATGTCATCTATGAATCCGTTACCATCATCATCAATACCGTTACCGGCTTTCTCTTTAGTATTTTTCCATAAAACATTAACAAGGTCTTCGTGGTTTAGGTCAATACCAGAATCAAGAACGGCAACAATTGTTTTTGTTCCTTTTCTATTTTTAATGATTTCGCTGTACGCTTTATCGACACTCATACCAGGTATAGTGTCGGTAACTAAATCTAAATGACCCCAGTTATTTTTTTCACTAGTAGTAAGGTCAGAAATTTTTAAAGGCGTAGAGTCTATGTTTTCAACGGGTGTAAGAACTAGTCCGCTTCCTCCAACTGATTTTGTGCTTCCACACCCGGTTAATACCGCAGCTATTGATAGTACGAAGATTGATTTTAAATATGTATTTGTCATACGAGGGTAACTTTTTGTAATTTATTTATAGTTAAATATGATTGTGTATAGTTAATTGAAGAGTTCATTGAACGTATAAACTTGATTTAAACGAATACCTTTTTCTGTGTGCTTTAATGTACATAATTGATTATGTGCATCATGTTCAAAAAACAGATAGTAATTGTTATCTGCAGCTTCGTTCAAGAATAACTTTTTTTCTAACATTGTCATTAGTGGTCTAGTATCATACCCCATAACATAAGGCAATGAAATATGACCCACTGTAGGTATAAGATCTGCCATGTAGGCAATGGTCTTACCTTGATATGAAAATTGCGGTAGCATTTGCTTTTCTGTATGCCCATCTACAAAACGAATATCAAAACCTAGAGGACTATTTTTTAAAAATTCACCGTCGGTATGATTAATAAAAGTCAGGTGACCACTTTCTTGCATTGGTATTAAGTTCTCTGTTAAGAAAGAAGCTTTTTCTCTTGGGTTGGGTTCTGTCGCCCATTTCCAATGTTTTTCATTGGTCCAAAATTTGGCGTTTTTAAAGGCGGGTTCATATCCGGTTCTATCTTTGTTCCACTGAATGGCACCACCAACATGATCAAAATGAAGATGGGTTAAAAAGACATCGGTGATATCATCTCTATGAAAACCATGTTTTTTTAAAGAAGAATCTATGGTAAAATCGCCCCATTGATAGTAATAGCCAAAAAATTGATCAGACTGTTTATTACCCATGCCTGTATCAACCAAAATTAACCTATCACCATCTTCAATTAAAAGACTTCTTGCTGCAATATCAATTAAATTATTGTTGTCTGCAGGATTTGTTCTTTGCCAAATTACCTTTGGAACTACGCCAAACATAGCACCACCGTCCAATTTAAAATTACCGGTTTCAACAGGATAAATTTTCATAAGGAGCAAAATAATAAAAGTGTATGAGATCCTAGAATTATTAAGAAAGTATTATCATTTAACCTTTAAAATATTAATACTTATTGAAGGTGTAGTGGTATTAAATGAAAATAAGTTGTTAAAGTATTAGCGCTTAAATGGTTGAACAAAAATGCAAAAAACTAATCTTCTCGCAATAAATCACCAATAATATGGTGCGCCAAAGGTTTGATCAAATGTTTGTTAACAACAGGATAGTCTTTTCCTTTTTCAGAATCTAAAGTATCTATCGAAGAACTTAATATATATATTTTACAGTGATTAGTAAGTGAGCCTGGTAACTTAACATATTCATCTAAAAACTCGAACCCGTTCATTCTTGGCATTTTAATATCCAAGAAAATAACATCGGGGTATGCTTCGGTATCGTCTACAATACTGTTTAAATGAGCTAGGGCTTCATGCCCAGAGGTCATGGTAGTAATTTGTGAAATATTGTCCTCTTTCGAAATAATGGCTTTATTTATGAAATTATCCACATCCGAATCGTCAATCAATAAAATATTTATATCCTTAGCCATATTATTATTTACCTGATTCATTTGGTATTTTTAAAGTAAACGTTGATCCTTCACCAATTTTCGATTTTACATCTATTGTTCCATTCAATTTAGACAGTACTTCTTTTACGATAAACAGCCCAATACCAGATCCCATTACTTTAGAAGATACCCTATAAAACATTTCAAATATCTTTTCTAGTTGGTCATTTTCGATACCAACACCATTATCTTTTATAATTAAAACCGCTTCTTTTTTGTTGGTTTTTACTTGGATCCAAATAACGGCATCATTATTAGAAACATCATGATATTTAATTGCGTTAGATATAAAATTATTCAATATAATTGAAATTCTCTTACTATCTGATACAAATTCTATCTTGTCGTTAACACTGACTTGTATGTTTATTTTATGGGTGTTTTCTAAATACCATAAACTCTCAAGAGAATGTTCGATTAAAGTACTAAAATTTATAGAATCTAACTTAATGGCTAGGTGTTTATTTCTAGAGTATTCGATAATATCTTTGATAAAGTCATCTAATCTTTCGATAGACTTTTTCATCATATTTAAATGTTGAAACAATTTGGGGTCAATATTTTCAATCTGTATTAGTTGAATCAGCCCTAATACAGAAGTCAAAGGAGCTCTTAATTCATGAGAAGCACTATAAACAAAACTGTCTAGTTCTGAATTTGTCTTTTGAAGTTCATGAAATTGGGTCTCTAGATTACCCTCTGCTTCTTTTCTTTTTGAGTCATCAAAAATATTTATCAAATAACTAATTTGACCTTTCAAGCGTAAAGGAACAATAGACATTATAAGAGTTTTTTTCACCCCACTTTTAAGTTCAACTTTATACTCTTCATTTATAATTTCACCTTCATCAATAAATTTTTTCCACAGCCTTTCTCTTTCTTTTAAATCAATGAAAACCTCTTTAGATTCTAAAATTGTTTTACCAATTAATTTTTTACTTGTTGTTTCTAAAATGCTGTATGCGGTTTCATTAGCATCGATTACCTGTCTTTGTTCATCTAATATAAGCATACCCATAAGGTTTGTTTGAAAGGCTTTAGAGAATTTCTCTTGGCTTTCTTTTAATGCCTCTTCTGCTAATACGTTTTTGGTAATATCCATCGAAGTACCACGATATATAATAGGTTCGTCATTATCATTATATTCTACTTCAGAATAAGCTAAAAAGTATTTAAACGAGCTATCTTTTAGCTGAATTCTATAGTAATTTGGATTTGTATTGTCTTCATTTTTATTTTTTGAAAGTTTAGAATCTACAAGACCAAGATCTTCTTTATAAATAATCTCTCTTAATAAAGTTGGGGTTATTATAGTGCTTGGATCAACTTCATGAATGGCATACATTTCTTTAGACCATTCTACGACATCACCTGTCATGTCCCAATACCAATATCCGAATTTACCAATTCGTATCGCAGCATCCATTTTCGACTGTAGCGAGAGTATTTCGTTATCAGCTTCTTTTTGCTTTGTTATATCAATTATAGTGCCCCTAAATTTAATAGGTTCGCCGTTGTCATTACGTTCTGTTTCAATTTCTCCTAGTAAGTATTTTATACAATTATCATTAAGAATTATTCGGTAAGAAAAAGAGTTGTTGTCAAATTCTATTGCTAAATTTTCAAGAAGATTTCTATGGGCTTCAATATCATCTGGGTGAATTATTGTTTCGAGAAACTCTAAGTTTATTTCAGTACCCGGTTCAATACTATAAATCTCGTACATTCTGGGTGACCAATTGAGAACTTTCGTATTAAAATCAAAATCCCAATAACCAATTTTACCAATTCTCATGGCGGCATCCATTCTATTCTTAAGTTCGATAATTTCAGAATCTGCCTTTTTTTGTTCTGTTATATCTATTACGGTACCTCTAAACTCTACCGCAATATTATTAGAGTCTCGCACAACTTCTACCTCTACCATTAAATATTTAATAGAGTTGTCTCTAACAATTATTCTGTAAGAAAAAGTATGTGAATTTTTATGAAGTATTAGTTCTTTTATATGATATCTGTGTAATTCAACATCTTCTGGGTGAATTATATTTTCTAGAAATGGTATAGATAGAATTGAATTTGAATCAAGATCAAATATTGAATACATTAACGGGGAACAATTGAAGAGTTTTGTTTCCGGATTAAAATCCCAATATCCAATTTTACCAATTCGAATAGCTGCATCCATTTTGTTTTTAAGAGTCAAAATCTCTTGTTGTATTTTTTTACTTTCTGTTAAATCAAAACCAATAGCACCTATCGCAATTGGTTGGTTAGTTGTTTTGTCCTTGATTAAGAAGCCAGAAAATTCTAGAGGAATTGTTGTTTTGGTTTTAAAGTTTTTAAGAGGCACCTCTCCTGTCCAAAGACCTTTTTTCATTATGGTTGGCAAGTGGGTGTTTTCTATAACGTCTTTATAATCGTCTTGAAAATAATCAAATATTGTGGTGTCTTTAAAATTGACATTACTTGGTAAATTAACCATTTTTTTACCTGCATCATTCATAAACAAAGGCTCTCCCGCTAAAGTTGCTAAACCAATAAAACCAGGACTATTTTCTATTATAGAAATTAATTTTTGTTTTTCTTGGTCAGCTTTTTTACTACTGGTAATATCTCTAAAGTATATAGAAAGACCGTTTGCCGATGGATAAAGGTGATTTTCAATCCATAAATCAAATTTCTCGTGATATTGTTCAAAATAGGTATAAACTTGCTTTGCCATAACATTTTTGAAAATAGTTTGGGCTTCAGAATTTTTAAATTCAGGGAATTCATCCCAAACGTTTTTGCCAAGCGTTTCTTCAATGTTGATACCTATTAACTTAGCAGCTTTAGCATTAATATCAATAAAGCACCATTCATGATCAAAAGCGACAAATGCATCTGAAATACGTTCAGTAAGTTGTTTATATTTTTTCTGGCTTTTTAAAATTTCTTGGTTAGCTTTTTTTGTTTCGGTCTGGTCTATATAGGTGCTTAGACTTAGTTTTTTACCTAAATATTCAAAGGGTTCAATTGATGTAATTAAATGTAATTTTCTACCTTTTTTAGAAATGAATTCAACTTCAATTTTATCTACCCTATCGGAACATGTAAAAGCATTGAGAACAGGATTTGTTTTTAGCGTTCCATCAATATGAATTAAACCAAGTTCAGGAATGGTTTTACCCTTAATTTCTTCTAAGGAATAACCTATTAAATCTAAAAAAATAGAATTGGCATCTACAAAACGATTTTTATGGTCTTTAATAACCATGCCGACAAAACGATTGTTATATGCTTTGCTGAATTTCACCAAATTTTCTTCAGCTGCTAATTCAAGCTCCTTTCTTTCGGTAACATCTCTGATAATACCTAAAACGGTTGTTTCATTTAATTTTTTGGCACAAACCTCTCCGTAAAATAAAGTTTGGTCTTTTTTTACCAATCTTCTTTCTAAACGTACTGTTTTACCTTCTCTCATTTCAGAATAATGAGCAGGTAGTTGGTTAGACTCTTCAGGTGTTAAAAGTTCTTTTAGGTTTTTGTTTAATAATTCCTCTTTAGTATAGCCAAATATGTTAATACCATAAGGGTTGATCTCTAGAACATTACCATCAAAGTCACTTAAAATAATAATATCAGAAGCCTCTTCTATTAGTAACCGATACCTCTCTTGACTTGATTTTAATAATGCTGTTTTTTCATCAACTAGCTTATTTAATTTTGCCGGCTGTCTCATTAGAAACCAGGAGAGAATACCACATACTAAAGATAGTAATATGCCTAAAACAACAAATAATACGGTGGTTGAATTGGCATTGCTATTATTCAAATAAACATATAATTTCCACTCTCCTTGGCTAGTAGTAAGTGGTAAGGTTGTAGCACCTTCTTTAGAAATGTTTTTGGAAGAATAGAAGGTTTCTTCTGTTTTATCAGAATTAATTTTCACCAATTGATACGAAAAATGCTTGTTGTGAATAGCGTCTAATTGAATAGCATTTATAACTGTTGTTAAGCGTACTACTGCCGCCACAAAACCATTAAACTCTCCATCTTTATATAATGGTCTGCGACCAATTATACCCGAGCCCCCTTGTTGTAGATAAATGGGTCCGGCGGTGTAGTAGTCTTTTTTTTCAATTGTAGTTCTAGCACCAAATTTATTATCCGGATCATTTAAAATGTTCAGTCCTAAAACTTCATTTCCTTTTAGGGGGTATACATGTGTTATAACACCTTCTTTATTTACTAATTCTAATGCATCAATACTATTGTTACTATTTAATAGCAGTTGAGCTACACTATCAAAATCATCAGGTATGCCATAGTGTTCAACTATAAAAGCTAGGGTTTGCGTAGCATTAAAGCTTTGGCTCAATATATCTTGTAAGTCTATTTTTAATTTAGAAACACGTTGTTCAATTTCTTGTTGTTCTGTTTTTTGATGAAGCTGATGTTTTTGAAAGGCAATAAATTGAGTTATGATTAAGACAATTAAAAATGCAAAAAACCCGTAAAATAGCGGGTTTTTAAAGATAGACCGGGTGTTGGTATTAGACATTTTTATTAATATATATTATATAAAATCACTTAACACTTTAGCATTGATAATAACAGCTTAAACTATCAAGATATACTAAGTTAAAAAAGTCGCTCTTATAAAGAGGTTTTTTCTTCGTGTTTTGTAAGATTTATTTTAATGTAGTTATCACACTTATTGTCTATAAGCTAGGTGGTTATGTAGATAGAAATTAAACCTTTTAATAGCAGCGATTAAAACTGTTTAACTAATTAGTAAGAAATCAGCTTAAACAGGGTGATTGTGGCTATTCTATAAAACAAAAACGAATTAAACAGAGACACTTTTACAAAGAAGTTGATTAAGTTGCTTACCAAAGTAGAGCATAGCCTTAATCTCTTTAACACTTAGTAGACGTTCTTTTTTAAGAATAAGTATAGAATTACCATTGGTTTCTATGTGATAATAGGGGTTGCTTTCTAAGAAAAGAATAAGTTCGTTGGTAAATAGATTTTGAATATCTGTTGTATGCTCACCGCTTAAGAAAAAACGTTTGTTGAAATCTTGATGGTTTTCTAATGCTATATCTTTAAAACCGGCCATGCCGTAAACAAAATCTAAAAGCCCTTCTTTGTCTAAAGAAAAAACGGGTATTTTATGTTTTAGTTTTATATGTAGAATAGTTGTTTTAACCACTTCTTTAGCAATAAATTCCCCTTCGTTAAATTCTACATCAAACAAATGAAAGGTCTTGGTATTATCGTAAAGGCTATTGTAGTAATAAGGAACTCTTCTATTTTTAAAGAAAATAAACTTGTTTAAAAACTTAGTTTTATCAGACCTTTTTGGCTCATAAGACCATTGATATTCTTTTGCCATTGTTTTTAAAAGGCGCTGTCTTTTGGTAAAGTATTTTTCTATAGAACCTAGTTTATTGAGCGGTAACACTTTTCTAATAGCAAACGGATGTTTCGAGTCGGCACCATGCTTGTCTAAACCTATAATCTCAATACTTCCCTCTTTTTTTGTAAACGTATCTACATAATTTTCTAGCCCCTCCATAACGGTGTGATCTACAAAGCTACAGTGCGAAAAATCTAATATGACATTTTCATTTTCTGGGATGATATCTAGCTTATTCTTTAGTTTATAGAAATTAAGAAAAGTGGCAAAATACTTAACGCTGATATAATAATTACCGGCATCTTTCTCTTTAAACATTAAAATATTTGGCTTGGTCAAATGATTTATAAAAAGAGATAAACTTCTGTTTAGCATTACATGAATAATGAAAGTAACCAGTATACCCATCGCAATACCTGATATTAGGTTGGTAAACAATGTGGTCAAAAGAGTAGCTAAAAAGATTATAATCTGCTCTTTACCGATACGAGCAACTTTTTGCAGATTTTTCGGAGTCGCAAGTTTATAACCGGTAAACACCAATATCGCCGCCAATGCAGCTAAGGGAATTCGCCTTAATTGGTCTTGAAAAAGCAATACAAAAATGACCAAGAATAAGGCATGAAAAATATTTGCAGATCTATTGGTAGCACCATTATTAACATTGACCGAACTTCTAGCAATAACGGTTACAACATTTAACCCACCTACCAAACCACTAAGAGAAGTAGCTAGTCCAAGTGCCTTTAAATCTTTGTTTACATTTGATCTTCTTCGTTCTGGATCAAGTTTGTCAACCGCCTTAATACTTAAAAGCGATTCTATACTTGCTATAAGGGTAATTGCAAAAACGGTAGTTATAAAATCAATGTCTAGAGCTTTTGAAAAATCAGGAAAAGCCAAGTTCGACAATACACTGTCTGGTATATTAACCAAAAATTCTTCTTGTAAAGGATAAGGTAGTCCTAAAGAAACAAATATGTAACTAAACCCTACAGACAAAATTAGAATCCACATGGGTGCGGGAATAAGGTGTAAATATTTGTTTCTTATTTTAGAGTAATACGCCATAATCAAAAGCGCAATTACACCTATAATTGCAGCGATAAGTTCTTCTATATGATAGTTTTGATAAAGACCCATTATTCCTTCAGGGATCTGTGACAATAAATGAATTATGCTACCATGTTCGTTATTATGCCCGATCATGATATGAAATTGTTTGGCTAAAATACCCAAGCCAATAGCGGCCAACATACCTTCAATGGCAGATGCAGGAAAGAAGTCTGCAAGTCTTCCCATTTTAAGAAACCCAAGAAGCATCATTAGAACACCAGAGAAAACAATAGCTGCAAGTGTAAATAAATAACCGGCATACAAATCACCATCACCAAGGGTTGTAATGGCACCTAATAGAACTATGACCAAACCATTTCCCGGCCCTGCAATGGTAACATTCGAGCCGCCCAGAATCGCCACAACTATACCGCCTACGACTGCAGCTATAATACCCGAAATAGGGGGAGCCTCGCTAGCAAGAGCAAGTCCCAGCCCTAGAGGTAGGGCTATTAATGAAACAACGAAACCAGAAAATAAATTCTTCGGAAGCGTGGCTATAAAGTTTGAATTACTCTTCTTTTTAGCTGTCAAATCTATTTTCTAACAATTAATAAATCGGTTGGTAGATCAGATAGAATATATTCAATGTCATGCGGAAATATTCGATCCCAAATACTTGTTTTTATAGGTGCGTTCATAACTAACAAGTCAGCTCTTACCACCTCGGCATAATGCCCAATAGAATATCCTCTTTTACCAAAAATACTTTGTGTTTTCACCTTAATACCTTTAGTAATATTCTCTGGTAGCGAACAGACTATAGTGTTAACCCTCGAATCTTCTCTATGTCTAATACGTTGTTTAATGATATTCGCCTTTTTTAACGTACGGTCATCTTCAACGTCCACCTGAATTTCTTTTGACATAATTTCTTCAACAATGGTAATTTGTTGCGCACCTAAAAGGCTCGATACATAAAAAGCATGTTCAATGGCCATTGGCGTTTCTGGGGCATCAAGACCATTGACGACAATATGCTTACAAAGCACTCTTTTTTGTGTAGGTTTAATTAACAACAGAACGGAGCAATGAACTTTACGAGTTAGTTTTCTAGCAATGGAACCCACATAAAATTGAAACTTATTTTCACGTTGCAATGCGCCTAAAATCAACAGATCAATCTTTAAATCGATACAAGCTTTAGTAATTATTGTCTCTGGATTGCCTTCTTTCCAAACTACTTCGATGGTATCACCAGACTGTTCGGTTTCAGAAATTATTCGATTAATCTTTTCAGATTTTTCAGTGGTCTTTTCTCCTACATGTAGAAGAATAAGTTTGCAGTTTAAGTAATATGCAATGCGGCTAGATTCTAGTATATTTACGTTGAGTGAAGGCGAAAATGCAAAGCCGAATAAAATGGAATGATATAACTTGATAAGTAGTTGGTTCTAATATTGTGCTGAACAAGATAGGGCTAAATAATTACAAGTGAATTGGTACTGTCGAACCTAGCACTCAAAAATGCACTGTTTCCCTTGGTCTTTATGTTATATAGTGCCGTTTAATTGTTATTTTTATACAAAATAAAATGTATGCTAGAGCTTGCAGGAATTATCATTTTAGGGATACTTGCTCAATGGGTGGCTTGGCGCTTAAAACTACCCGCAATTTTACCATTAATTCTTATCGGTTTAATTGTAGGTCCGTTATCAACATTGTACACAGAAGATGGCTCTAAAATTATCGAGCCTATTTGGAACGGAACTAAGGGTCTTTTTCCTGGAGATAGCTTGTATTACTTTGTTTCGCTGGCAATAAGCATCATTTTATTCGAAGGCGGACTAACACTTAAGCGTTCTGAGATTAAAAATATTGGTCCGGTAATAACCAAGCTAATCACCCTTGGTAGCTTAACGACTTTCTTTGGCGCAGCATTGGCGGCATACTTTTTATTCGGACTTTCATGGCAGCTGTCTTTCTTGTTTTCTGCTTTGATAATTGTAACGGGTCCGACGGTAATCACTCCGATTTTAAGGAACATTCCACTTAAAAAAGATGTTTCTGCCATGTTAAAATGGGAAGGAATTTTAATAGATCCTATTGGTGCATTGGCAGCGGTATTGGTCTATGAGTTTATAAGTGTTGGTGAAGGTCAAGCGTATACCATGACTGCATTAGTTGAGTTCGGAAAAATTCTGTTATTTGGTTTTACCTTTGGTTTCACTTTTGCACACGCACTAACATTCTTAATCAAAAAGAGTCTTATTCCACATTATTTATTGAATGTAGTATCGCTATCTGTTGTATTGGGTGTTTTCGTCATGTCAGATGTTTTTGCACATGAATCTGGCTTATTGGCGGTTGTTGTTATGGGTATGGTAATGGGTAATACCAATTTACCGAATATTAAAGAATTACTCTATTTTAAAGAATCGTTAAGTATTCTTTTAATCTCTATATTATTCATTTTATTAGCTGCTAATATTGATATTTCAGATCTAGAATTAATTTATACTTGGAAAACCATAGTACTGTTCTTAGCTATTGTATTAATCATTCGACCACTTGGTGTTTTCTTAAGTTCAATTGGTTCTAATTTAAAGTTTAATGAAAAGCTTTTTATTAGCTGGGTAGGTCCAAGAGGTATTGTTGCAGCTGGTATTGCGTCTTTATTTGGTTCTAAATTAATAGCGAAGGGAGAACCAGGGGCAGAGTATATTACCCCTTTAGTGTTCATGATAGTTTTAGGTACGGTTTTATTAAATGCTACTACGGCTAGAATTTTTGCGAAGCTAATTGGTGTATTTCTAAATAAGTCTGAAGGAATTTTGATTCTTGGAGCATCGAAAGTATCTCGCTTAATTGGGGAATATTTACATAAAAACGATAGGCATGTAGTGCTAATAGATAATAACCAGTCTAATATTGAAAAGGCAAATAAATTAGGTTTAGAAGCTATTTCGGCCAACATTTACTCAGATAATTTAACTGATAATATTGAACTTAACGATATTGGTTATTTAATGGCATTGACTGCAAATTCAGATATTAATAGGTATGCCATAGATAAATTTCAAGATGCGTTTGGTGAAAATGGCTCTTTTAGATTAGTAGATGCCGATGAAATGTCTGATCCAGAGAATAACCCTAAAGAAGGATTGTTTTCTCACACCGACGACTTTATTAAATTAACCGAAGCGGCACGAAAGTTTCCTGCCATACATGAAATTGAACTTCATGATACAGAACATTACGAAGGTTTAATAGAAATAACAAAGGCCGATGCAGATATTGTTCCCTTATTTCTCTTAGATCCAGAAGGAGAAATACATATTATCACTGCATTTAGTAAAGAATTCACAGACATTCAGAAAGGTTACAAATTGGCATACTTGGGTAAAATGTTCCCTCTTGAAGATCCAGATAAAGAAGAAGCCAATGAGAATTCATAATTACACATTCAAACCTTATTAAATACTGTGAGGTATTTTTTTCTATCTAAACCTATTTTTTATGTGATAACCGTTTACGATAGATACACCCTACTTATCCCTTTTTTATCCTAATTGGGCAGAATCTACTTTATTTAAGCACGTACTGACTATAGTTTTACGGTATCAATCAAAAAACGATCAGTCATGAAATTCAAATTAACTTTTCTAGTAGTAGCGCTCTTCATCACAGCAACTTCTATTTCACAAAACACCATCAACGGTATAATCACCGACACAACAAAAGCGCCGCTTTATTTTCCAACATTATTCTATATGAAGTAGGAAAAGAAGAAGCGGTAACCGGAGTAATTAGCAATGATAACGGTGCTTAGGTGTTTGAAAACCTTTCAAATGGTACATATCACTTTAAAACCGATTACTTATCACCATAAAAGGATATACAGAAAAGGCTATGACCATCATTTTAAGTACTTCAGGTTTTAGAAAGTGGTTAGAGTGAAATTAGTCATTCAACTTCAATACTGCCATAAATGCCTCTTGTGGAACCTCTACGTTACCTACTTGACGCATACGTTTTTTACCTTTCTTCTGCTTTTCTAGAAGTTTACGTTTACGCGAGATATCACCACCATAACATTTTGCAGTTACATCTTTACGTAAAGCTTTAGTAGTTTCTCTAGAGATGATTTTTGCACCAATAGCAGCTTGAATTGGAATATCAAACTGTTGTCTTGGTATCAGTTCTTTTAGCTTGGCACAAATCTTTTTACCAATATTTACGGCATTATCAGCATGTAATAAAGCAGAAAGTGCATCAACTGGCTGTGCGTTTAGTAAAATATCTACACGCACTAATTTAGAAGGTCTCATACCTATAGGCGTGTAATCGAAGGATGCATACCCTTTAGAAACCGTTTTTAAACGGTCATAAAAATCAAAAACGATTTCTGCCAAAGGCATGTCGAAATTAAGCTCAACACGCTCAGTGGTCAAATACGTTTGATTTGTAATTACACCACGCTTTTCAATACATAAAGACATTACGTTACCTACGAAATCAGCTTTCGTAATAATGGTAGCTTTAATATAAGGCTCTTCAACATGATCAATACTTGACGGGTCAGGTAAATCTGTTGGGTTGTTTACAACAATCGGTATTTCTGGATCTTTACGTGTAAATGCGTGGTAACTAACGTTAGGTACCGTAGTAATTACCGTCATATTGAACTCTCGTTCTAAACGCTCTTGAATAATTTCCATGTGTAGCATTCCTAAGAATCCACATCTAAATCCGAATCCAAGTGCAGCACTACTTTCTGGTGCAAAAACAAGAGAAGCATCATTCAATTGTAGTTTTTCCATCGAAGCACGTAGCTCTTCAAATTCATCGGTATCAACAGGGTAAATACCCGCAAATACCATTGGCTTTACATCTTCAAATCCTCCAATTGCGTTTTTGGTTGGGTTGACCGCATCTGTAATAGTATCACCTACTTTAACTTCACGAGCATCTTTTATTCCAGTAATTAAATAACCAACATCACCAGCCTTAACACTCTTTTTAATCTCTTGTGTCAACTTTAAAGTACCTACCTCATCGGCATAATAGTCTTTGTCGGTTGCTACAAATTTTATTTTTTGTCCCTTTTTAATTTCGCCGTTTATAACTCTAAAATAAGTTTCAACACCTCTAAACGGGTTGTAAACAGAATCGAAAACCAAAGCTTGTAACGCTTCATCTGGGTTACCCGTTGGGGCAGGAATACGCTCAATAATAGCGCTTAATATTTCTTCAATACCAATACCGGTTTTTGCAGATGCAGGTATAACTTCCTCAGCCTTACAACCTAAAAGATCAACAATATCATCGGTAACCTCTTCTGGGTTGGCACTTGGTAAATCAACCTTGTTTAAAACAGGTATAATCTCAAGGTCGTTCTCTAAAGCTAAATATAAATTAGAAATAGTCTGTGCTTGAATGCTCTGTGCAGCATCTACCACTAATAATGCACCTTCACATGCGGCAATTGATCTAGAAACCTCGTATGAGAAATCTACGTGACCAGGTGTGTCAATTAAGTTTAAAATATATTCTTCACCCTTGTAGGTGTATTCCATTTGTATGGCATGACTTTTTATAGTGATACCACGTTCTCTTTCAAGATCCATACTGTCTAGCAACTGTTCCTTTTTCTCTCGATCGGTAACAGATCCGGTAAATTCTAACAGTCTATCTGCCAGGGTACTTTTACCATGGTCAATATGTGCAATAATGCAGAAATTTCTAATGTTCTTCATAGCGGTAACAGTAATAATAAAGCCAATTTATACCAGGATTGTAGCCCGGAATTAAAGAGCAATTGCAAATATAATCTAATTTATAGCGCTATGCTTGAGTGTGCTTATCTATTTATGGTTGTGAAGATTAGTTTGGATTACATATATTGTAAAGGATTACAACAATTTTTACTAGATTTGAATTTCAACCCCCAATTGCCATTGAAAAAATTATTTATTATTTTATTTATTGCCATAGGCCTACCATTTGTTGCACATAGTCAAACATTTGAATTAAAAGGCGAGGTTAAAGACCAATACCAAGAACCCGTCGCATTTGCTTCTGTATTTCTACTTACTGTTAAAGATTCTGTTTTGGTAAAAGGAAGTTCTGCTGATGAAAATGGCTCTTTTTTATTTTCTGATATTGCAGAGGGTCTCTATTTTTTAAATGCATCTTATGTAGGTCAAACCTCAGAAAATTTAGCGATTGAGATTATTAAGGATACCAAGATTGGAGCTTTAATAATAGAGCAACAGGCAGAACAACTTAATGAGGTAACCGTTACAAGCAATAAACCTGTAGTTAAAAGAGAAGTTGATCGCATTGTTTTCAATGTAGAAAATACGGTCATTTCTCAAAACAGTTCGTGGGATATTCTTAGTCAGACCCCAGGTGTCATTATCATGGGCGATGATCTTAAAGTGCGTAATAGAACTACTACAGTTTATATCAATAACCGTAAAGTTCAACTGTCATCTGAGGAGGTTAGAAGTCTATTAGAGAATTACCAAGGCGAGAATATAAAATCGGTTGAGGTTATTCATAATCCACCAGCAAGTTATGATGCGGAAGGGGGCTCAATTTTGAATATTGTCACCAGTAAAAACCTGTCTGTAGGTTATAAAGGCAATGTAAATGTAGGGTATACACAAGGTGTGTTCCCTAAATATAATTTTGGCACATCGCATTTTTATAAAACTAAAAAGTTGAATGTAAATGCGAATTATAATTACAGTCCAAAAAAGGAATTTAAAAACACCTTGAATACAACCAATTTTATCGAAGATGGTGATGTTCTTTCTATTTGGGATACTGATTTTGACCAAATAATTAGAAGTAATACACATGCTGCCGGTCTTGTGGTAGATTATGACTTCAATGATAAAAACACTCTTAGTTTTACAAGTAACGGGCAATTTCAACCAAAAAGAGATTCTGATTTTTTTCAGGAAACGACCATAAAAGATGCTGTCGGAGTGTTAGACTCCATTTTTACGACAAACAGTTTTTTAGATGAAAAGAAAAACAATATTTCAGGTGACCTTACTTTTAAACATCAATTTAAAGACCAAGCAAATTTAACTGTAAATGCACATTATACGTATTTTGATTTGGGTCGTAATCAAAATGTAAACTCCAATTATTTTATGCCTAACGGTTCATTTATACGTGATTTTAGTTTTTCGACCATTGCAGATCAGCAGATAGAAATACAAACCGCTCAATTAGATTACACAGATTATTTTGGTAGTGTATTTTTTGAAACAGGGATTAAAGGTGCGTTCATAAATTCTGAAAGCAGGTTAGACTTTTTTTTACAGAACAATGGTACAGAGTTTATACCAAATTTATCTGATGATTATATCTATGATGAAAGTGTTTATGCAGGTTATTTTAGTATGTCAAAAGATTGGGAAAAATGGAGTATTAAAACGGGGCTAAGAGCAGAGCATACAGAGAGTTCTGGTGTGTCAGTAAATGTGTCAAACATTAACGCCTTAAGTTATTTTGAATTATTTCCTTCATTGTATATTCTTCATACCATTAACAAGAATCATAGTTTATCATTTGATTATTCTAGAAAGGTAGAACGCCCTAGGTATGAAGATTTGAATCCGTTTAGAACCTATGTTAACGAAAGAACTATTGTTGAAGGCAATCCTAATTTAACGCCTAGTTTCAGTCATAATTTCAACTTGAATTACACGCTGAATCAAGAATATTTCTTTGACTTCTATTACCGAGACAATGGCAAGTATATTTCTACCATTACTTTTCAAGATAACGATAATCTAGTATTAAGAGATGTTACTCAAAATGTTTTAGAAAGTACCTCCTACGGGTTTGATTTTTCATATGGTAAGTCCATCACTAACAATTGGTATTTGTACAGTTATATTTCACTTTTTCATGAAGAGGAATCTTTTCTTGCTTTACAAAGCGATGAGTATTCTTTTACCAATGACTTTAATGGAGCGTATGTAGACCTTACAAATTATATCACCCTTTCTAAAGATGGTAGTTTTAAAGGCGAATTAGGCTTAGTATATATGTCAGGCTGGTTGCAAGGTTCATTTATACAAGAAGAGACTACAAATTTAACCGTAGGATTAAGAAAATCATTTTTAAATAATAGAGCTATACTGAGTGTAAGCGCAAATGATCTATTGGGTAAATATAATGGATATGTGTCTTCTAAATATTTAAATCAAGACAATGGTTATATAACGACTCCCGAAACCCAATATGTAAAATTTGGCTTCACGTACAACTTCGGTAATTTTCGCTTAGAAGATAACCAACGCGGTATAGATAAAATAGAGCGTGAACGCCTCAAGTAATGATAACTATTTAGTTGTCAATAGATTAAAATTTTATTAAGAAAATTTTAATAATACTGTAAGATAATTCAATATTACTTTCCTACATTTAGTTGGTATACGAACACCAAATGACTAGGAATTTTTATATTACACTACTGTTTTGTCTTACGTTTTCCCTAGCGTTTTCCCAAGACTTTATTATTAATGGCGTAGTAGTAGATGACAATCAAAACCCCGTTGTTTTAGCAAATGTAATTTTACTAACTAGCGAAGGTGAATTCATTAAGGGCATGGTTACTAATGACCAGGGTTTTTATGAGTTTAAAGCTGTTACTGCTGGTGCGTATAGCATTGTTGCTAGTTACATAGCAAATACCGTAGAGAGCTCTGAAATCTCAGTGACCGAAAATATGGAACTTAAGCCATTAATTCTTCAAAGTTCTCAACAGTTAGATGAGGTTGTTGTCACTCAAAAAAAGCCGGTATTAGAACAATTAGCAGACCGTCATATTTTTAGTGTTGAAAACACGGCACTTTCAGATGGTGATATCTGGGATGTTCTTAAACGTACTCCTGGTGTTATGGTAATGAATAATCGATTGTACATTAATGGTAGTCCTAATGTTAATGTGATGATCAATGGTAAACTAGTCAACTTACCAGAAAGTGATATTATTAATTTACTCAGCGGCAGTTCTGCAAGTAATGTACAGTCTATAGAAGTAATAACGAGTCCACCTGCAAAATATAGTGCCGAAGGCGGCTTGTTGATTGATATTAAAATGAAAAAACACCTTGTTTCAGGGTATAACGGCGCTGTTTTTAATAGATATTCGCAAGGTGTTTTACCAAAACATACTTTAGGTACAGATCACTTCTTTAAAGGTAAAAAAATTGATTTTTCAACCAATTACAGCTTTAGTCATGATAGAGATTGGACCAGATATTCTGATGTTACAACATTTTTTGAAGACGGTCAAGAAAGTGAGATTTGGTCAGCAGAGCAAAAATCTATAACTAAGGTAAAAAGCCATAATCTAAACCTATTTTTAGATGTCGAATTAAATGAGAAAAATGCAATTAGTCTTTCTTCTACCTCAAGTTTTTCACCCAATAGAAATACTATATATACTTCCACAACTGATCTGGAAAATACCAATGAAGATTTAATAGCGCGTTTAAAAGGTCTCAATATACTAAACGATGATACTTATAACTCGTCTAACTATTTAGATTGGGTGCATAAGTTGAATGATAAAGGAGCAGAAATATCAACAAATGCACATTTTACATATTATGATTCTAAAGATAGTCAAGAATTAAATAATGAAATAGTTGAGGGTTTTACAGAGAATACATCAGAGAACACTTTAAACACAGATTCCGATCAAATTATAAATCTTTTTAGTGTTCAAACTGACCTTACCCTGCCAATATCTGAACACTCTACTATGGAGACAGGTTTAAGAATTGCAAACATTAACTCAGAAGCAAGTATTATACAGACTGGTTTTGATGATACTGTTGAGGGAATTAACCCTACAGAATCTGGCATTTTTAATTATGATGAGCAAATTTATGCCGGTTATATCAGTTTTAGCAACAGCTGGGAAAAATGGAAATTAAATGCCGGTCTTCGAACAGAATATACAGATACAAAGGGTGAATTAGATGTTTTACCATTGGCGAACACGACTTCTTATTTTGATTTGTTCCCAAACCTGTCAATGTCTTATACGAAAGACAAAAATGCTTTCATGGTAAAATACTACAGGCGAATTACCCGGGCCAGATATAGCAGTATAAACCCTTTTCAATATTATTTATCGGCAAATTCTATCTATGAAGGAAATCCTAATTTAAAACCAGCTTATAATACTTACGTAGAAGTCGATTATGTATTTGATAAAGACTTTAAGTTTGCCCTATTTACCAGTATAAAATCAGACGAACAAGTACAACAGTTTATTCAAGATAATGCGACCAATATCCTTAAAGCACAATATCTAAATTTAGAAACCAATTACAATTTTGGTGCAGATGTAAGTGTGTCTAAATATCTTACCTCATACTGGTACTCTTATTTTTTGGTAAGCCAATATTATAATCAAAATAAGTTTATTGATATAGCAACAGATGCAACTATAGAGAATTCTATTTGGACTACATATATACGAGCTAATAACTATTTCACATTATTAAAAGATGAATCGTTGTATGCAGACATGGCATTCACCTATATTTCTCCATATGTTAAAGGTAATGCTAGTAATAGAGCATATAGTAAATTAGGTATAAATTTTAGAAAGACTTTTTGGAATAAAGATGCTAGTGTTTCAATAGGAATAGAAGATATTTTTAATAACGGAAATACCTTTTCTACAAGAAACTACCTTGACCAAAATAACACTACAAGTACAAGACCCGAAAGTCGATTATTTGTATTCGGTTTTAGATATAAATTCGGAAACACTAAAATTCGCGATAATTCTAAAAGTAAGAATACAGACGAAAATAAGCGATTATAACATTCGCTAAGATAACATAACACCGCAGACACCAAGGCTTATTAGGCAATACACTCCAGCTAAAATCATAAAGACTTTACCCGCTTTTTTCTTCTTATAATAAAATAAAATTGCTCCAATAATAATGAAAAAGATTGCAGGACCGAACATGATTAGAAACAATAAGGTAGCAAGACCGTCTAGATTACCAACTTCTAAAATCATAGCATTTCGTTTTGTAGTTCTTTTAATCGTTCGATCTTATCATCTCTATAAAAGAGATTCATTGTTTCAAACGGAATAATCTTATAATCTTTGTTTACAATGTGCACGCACGATTTCTTTATGGCACGTACATCAAAGTTATGAGCGTCTATAAATTGCATGATTATAATTCTAAAGAGATTGTCATAACCCAATTCTGGGGCATCAATTTCTGGTAGGCAGCACATAATACTCTTCAGGTTTTCCGAAGCTTTTTCTACGGAGTTCCCTGTGCTAAAAAGCTCGATCATTTTACCATGTAGCTGCTCATCTTGTTCGTAAATAATAGTGTTTTTACCCTCATTCAATAAGTCATCCGGATTTATAAAACGTGTTAACGGATTTACCTCATCACCCAGTTTTAGAGCATAAGCCATTACCAAAGCATCTGGGTTACAAGGCACGGGTATTAAATCATCAGACTCAAAAATGGGAGATTGCTCTAATATTTTTCGTCGTACCTCGGTTAATGTAATACGATTTTCATCTACTTCAAAGTTCTCTAATCGCCCAGCTATTTGAGTAGGTTGAAAAGTAACTCCGCGCACACATTTTTGTTTTAAGGCAAAGTCAATGGTGCTTCCCATTTCATGATCGTTGAGTTCTTTTTGTAAAACAACAACAAGAGTGGTAGAAAGATTTAATTTGTTAAGATGTTCAAGGGCTTGTAAACGAACATCCGCAAGGTCTGCGCCTCTTAAAGTTCGTAGCACTTTGTTATCCAAAGAATCAAACTGTAAATACACTTCAAAATCTGGAGCATAGGTGGCCAATCGTTTTGCGAATTCAAAATCTTTGGCAATTTTTATTCCGTTGGTATTCAACATTAAATGCCGAATAGGAAGTGATTTTGCGTAATCTAGTATTTCAAAAAAATCGGGGTGTATGGTAGGTTCACCACCACTAAGCTGCACCACATCTGGTTCACTCTCATTTTTTACAATGACGTCGAGCATTTTTTTTATTTCCTCTAGTGATCTATGTCTACCATAAGTAGGCGAAGAACCAGCATAACAGGTAGGGCAAGTAAGGTTACAACGATCTGTCAGTTCTATAACCGTAAGACAAGAATGCTGCTCATGGTCAGGGCAAAGTCCGCAATCATATGGGCAACCATAATGCGTTTCTGTATTGAATGTTTTAGGGTATTCAGAAGCCTTATTATAGTTTCTAATATTCTTGTAATACTCAATATCATCAGCTATAAGCACTTTAGATTTACCATGCTCTTTACAATTTTTAAGCATGTAAACCTTGTCGTTTTCAAAAACGATTTTGGCATCTACCCGTCGTAAACATTCTGGGCAAAGGCTTAAAGTAAAGTCATAATACGTATAGTTTTTTTCGGACATATGTAATTCCCTGAAGGATGAATTTATAGTAGTAAATCAAACAAATTAAACATAATATTTGAATGCTGCTTAGACCAAGGATATAAAAACCGTTAGGTTTTAGAAACTCGATAAAGAAACGAAGGGAAAAGTAACAAACCATAAAGAGCTTAAATATGTCGCCATTTTTAAAAGTATGATTCGAATTTTTAAGTCTACGGATGACCATAAAAAGTACCGTCAAAAACACAACTTCATACAACGCAATAGGATGCCTTTGAATACCATCACCTAAGTCCATTCCTGTAAACCATGTTGTTTCTTTCCCATAAGTAAACTCTTTAATACCTGCTAAAAAGCAGCCGATTCTACCAATAATAATCCCTAAGATAATAGGTAGGGTAAACAGGTCTCCTGAAGAGTGTTTCTCAACAATAATCTTTTTGGCAAGTTCCACACCTAAAAGTCCGCCAAATAAACCGCCCATTATGGTTTTATTGTTCAGATTGTATAGCCAATCTTCATGAATATGAGCCACAGGATTTTCAAAAAAGGCAACTACCCTAGAGAGAAACAAAGCCCCAAAGACGGCGCCTATTATAATAGAAAGCCGATTGTTAGATGAAATGACATCAGTACTCTTTTTTCTTAGAAAAACATAGTATCGAAATCCAATAAAGAAAGCCAGGTACTCTAGAATAAGATGCATATTTAACTTTACACCAAATACAACAGGCTCAAAAGGAAGCGAGACGATAAGAAGTGTATTGTTCATAAAGTAATTGGCAAGAAAATTAAGTGATAAAATGTCAGTCTAAGCGTAGTCGAAGACCTAATTTAGTAACTAATTTACACCCTTTCTACAAACATGTATTTCAGACCTCAGCAATCCACTTCAAAAAGGCACAATTTATACAAAAATGGTTGTAATGACCTTCCCGTATTTTTATATAACTTTGCAACCCAAAATTAAAATACGCCAGTGCCCAAAATAGGAGACATACAACTGCCTGATTTCCCGTTGCTTTTAGCACCGATGGAAGATGTGAGCGACCCGCCATTTCGCGCCCTTTGTAAAGAGCAAGGTGCCGATGTGGTATACACAGAATTCATTTCTTCGGAAGGATTAATTCGTGATGCCGCAAAGAGCGTCATGAAATTAGATATTTATGAAAAGGAGCGCCCAGTAGGTATTCAAATATTTGGTGCTAACTTAGAGAGTATGCTGCAGTCTGTAGAGATTGTAGAAAAATCTAAACCAGATATCATTGATATTAATTTTGGTTGCCCAGTAAAAAAAGTAGTCTCTAAAGGAGCTGGGGCTGGTATATTGAAGGATATAGATTTAATGGTCTCTTTGACCAAGGCAATGGTAGAACATAGCAGCTTGCCTATTACCGTGAAAACAAGATTGGGTTGGGACGATGATTCTATAAGAATTGTTGAGGTTGCAGAGCGATTACAAGATGTAGGTTGTGCAGCAATTTCAATTCATGGTAGAACCCGCGCACAAATGTATAAGGGAAATGCCGATTGGAACCCAATTAGAGACGTCAAGAACAATCCTAGAATGCATATACCTGTATTTGGTAATGGTGATGTAGATTCGCCGGAAACAGCCATGAAAATGCGTGATGAATACGGATTAGATGGCGCCATGATAGGCCGTGCAAGTATTGGATACCCTTGGATATTTAGAGAGATAAAACACTTCTTTGAAACGGGTACTCATTTAGATCCACCAACGATGGAAGAACGCGTAGAAGCTGCACGTCGTCATTTACAGATGTCTATAGACTGGAAAGGTGAAATATTAGGTGTTTTTGAAACCCGTAGACATTATACCAACTATTTCAAGGGAATTCCTAATTTTAAGGAGTATCGCATGAAGATGGTGACTAGTGATGATTCTGCATCAGTATTCGCAGCTTTTGATGAGGTATTAGAGAAGTTTGGGGACCATAAGTTTACTACGGTCTAAAGATCAACCAATTTTTTATTGATACGGCTACTTGCAATTTTAGATGCAATGATACCTAGTACAATAATTGTAGCAAGAACAATAGCAATATTGATGAATTCAAATTTTACAGGATAAGCCAACGACGGCGTAATCTTCAACCAGCTAAAAGTAAGTTGCGACCATACGATTAGCACACCGATTAAGACACCAATGAAGCCGCCAAAACCTGTTACCAATATACCCTGAACAAAGTAAATTCTGCGTAATTCTTTAATAGTTGTACCAAGACTGTATAGTGTTTTTGAATTCTGTTGTTTGTCTAAAATCATCATAATAATAGCACCAACAACATTAAAAAGCGCAATGATAAGTACCAAGGTAAAGATGAGGTATGTAGCAACATTTTCAGTATTCAGCATTTTATACAACGTACTGTTCAGTTGTTGTCTGTTTTTTAATTGAACACCAGCACCAAGAATAGACTGAATTTCTGAACGTACAGCACTAGGTTCAATACCTTCATCCATTTTAAAGTTGATTCCAGATACAGTAAGTGAGTCTTTTTCAAGTAAAGCTTGCGTCAAACGTAAATCTGCAAAAACGTATTTATTATCTAAATCTGCCTCAACGGCATATACACCACCAATAACCATGGGTAGTTGATTGTAGAGCGATGAAATACTTTGTTGTGAAATAGATCCTTTACCGGGTTTAAAAGCATAAATCTGCATAGGGCTACGAAACTGGTTGATGGTAACGCCTAAAATATTGGCAATGCCCAAACCAGATACAACCTGTGTATCGTTAATTGTCCAGTCACCGATATAGAGCGTGCTATCTACCCCAGTTACTTTGGTATAGTTGCTGTCTACACCTTTTATGTAAGCAATATGGTTTTTGCCTCGGTGTTCAAGAGAGACTTTTTCTTCTAGTTCTTTAGCGTAAAATGCGAGTCCGTCAACTGCTTGTAAACGTTGTTCTTGTTCTGGGGATAGTGTAAATATCTTTCCGGTTGCTGGTAAAGCCTTTAATTGAGGATCGAAAGATTCGGTAAACGAAAGGCTAAAGGTTTTTAATCCGGCGAAAGCCGAAAGCACAATAAAAAGTGCTGCAGAGCCAATAACTATAACTAAAAAGGTGATAAAATTAATGATGTTGACCGCGTTCTGTGTGCTTTTAGAACGCACATACCTTTTAGCTATATAGAGAGGAAAATTCAATCGATCAGGACTTTTTACGTTTAGGTAACAAATCTCTATTTTCTATTGGGTTCTCTTCGCGTTTTAACGACTTCTCAATATTCTCAATATAATCTAAGGAATCATCTAGGTAAAAAAGTAACTCGGGCACTCTACGTAATTGGTTACGTGTACGTTGAGAAAGCTCATGTTTAATAAGCGGTTGGTTCGACTTAATACCTTCCATTAATTCACCTGCTTTATCGTTTGGAAAAATACTTAAGTAAATTTTCGCGATAGATAAATCGGTAGTTACAGCAACTTTAGACACTGATATTAGGGTATTACGTAGTCCGCCATCAATGGCAGCCTTTTGTAGAATATCTACAATATCTTTCTGAATGACCCCAGCTATTTTACGTTGTCTTTGCGTTTCCATACTGCAAAAATACATAGAAATTGTATCTTAACCCCTATATGATGTACACTGAAGCAAATAAGGCATGAAAAAGATTGAACATTTAGGTATAGCGGTGAAGAACATGGAAGATTCTAATGCGCTTTTTGAGAAATTATTGGGTGTTGCTCCCTATAAACAAGAAGAAGTAGCGTCTGAAGGCGTAATGACTTCTTTCTTTCAAAACGGACCTAATAAGATAGAGCTTTTGGCAGCCACAGAACCAGACGGACCCATTGCCAAATTCTTAGAAAAAAAAGGTGAGGGCATACATCATGTTGCATTTGAAGTAGAAGATATCGTTGCAGAAATGAAACGGCTAAAGAAAGAGGGCTTCACTTTATTGAATGAAAAACCCAAAAAAGGAGCTGATAACAAGCTAGTAGCCTTCGTTCACCCAAAGACTGCAAATGGAGTGTTGGTAGAGTTGTGTCAAGAAATTAGAGAGTAAAGATTCACTTTATTTAATTTTTCGAACGAGAATGGTTCTCGATACAAAATTCTGAAAATAGAATTTCACTCGAACTGTCATAGGTGCTTAAGTTTGCTGAAATAATGTTGAGATGTCATACTGAGCGCAGTCGAATTGCCTAGTGGGTTAGTACGTTTCTCTTGGGCATTTAACAATTGCTAGTTTAATCCAAATAAACTAATCCACGAACTATGCATAAAAATCTTGTGTCGATTAAAAATAAGTAGTAATATTGCATCCGCAATTTGCGGGTTTTGTAATGCAGCTGGTATGAGCACCAGTCTTACTGATTTTAAACAGAATACGTATTTCAAAATTATAACCGGTCCTATAGCTCAGCTGGTTAGAGCACCTGACTCATAATCAGGTGGTCCCTGGTTCGAGTCCAGGTGGGACCACATATAACCTCTCAAAACATCAGTTTTTGAGAGGTTTTTTTATTTTAGAGTTATACCGCTTTACACTATTCAATAATTAACAAGTTCTATGTTAAGTTATTTCATGAATATTTATATACAAGTATTGAAAACCATTTGATTAATTTTATAGTGTACATTAAAATTGAGTTTGAAAGTAAATATGAAAAAAGCTGAAGCCATAGTACAACTACTTTATTATACTGAAGAGAATGACTTAGTAGTAAATTGTCCGCAGTTGGGTATAATTGGAGTATCAGAGGATTTACCTGAAATCAAAAATTTAAGCAAAGACGTTGTTTTGTCAATTTTTGAGGGTAAGCTTAATCAGCGCATTTCGCGATTTAAAAGTAAGACTGAATTTATAGAGAACTTATTTTTAAATGAATATTGGGAAATTATTGGAGATGATTTTAAAATTAAGCCTTTGGATTATTTCATTGAGAAATATTCATATTTAGAGAATACTTTGGCAATTGAAAATATAAAGATAATCAAGTACAAATTTGAATATTCTACCGAAACTATTGAACAATTAGAAAACTTATTTAAAGAAGTTAATCGAATGATAAGAGAAGAGTAAAATAAATGATATCTACAATTAAGTAGACATCATTTATTTAAAACCAACCACCAATTTCTCAACAACACCCCCATCAGATTACGCAATCAGAAATTAACATTTCTTTTAACACAATCTTTCTTAGTTAGATTTACCCAACTCTGTTCTATTTCTTAATTTACTAGTTCAAACAAACTAATTCGAAAATGACCACAAAAAACTCTAAGTACAAGGCGGCGTTGCTGACCTTTGTACTAGCCATTTCGTGCATATCTGTGACGATGGCGCAAACCGTACCTTCACCAGAAGATGTCTACGGTTTTAAGGTAGGTACCGACTACAAATTGGCAGACTACAGCCAAATTGAAGATTACCTTTCTCAACTAGATGCATCTTCCGAGCGTGTAAAAAAAGTAGAGATTGGGTCTACCGTACTAGGTAGAAAAATGTATATCTTATTCATCTCTAGCGAAGAGAATCTTAAAGATTTAGACAAGTGGAAAGACATTAGCACCAAACTTGCACGAGTACAAGTTTCTAATGATGAAGCCATGAAATTGTCTGAAGAAGGTAAAGCTGTGGTTTGGATTGATGGCGGTATGCACTCTACTGAATTGGCGCATGGGCAAATGACTTCTGAATTTGCATATACTTTGGCTACTTCTGAAACTACAGAAATAAAGAAAATTAGAGAGAATGTTATTACGATATTGATGCCTGTAATGAATCCTGATGGGCTGGATATTGTTGTAGACTGGTACAAGAAGAACTTAGGTACTGCTTATGAAACATCAAGACCTCCAATTTTGTATCACTACTACATGGGGCACGATAATAACCGTGACTGGTTCATGAATACCATGCCAGAGACGTATAATGTTACGAAGATATTGTACAATGAGTGGTATCCGCAGATTGTGTATAACCACCATCAATCTTCTCCATCTTGGACAAAAATATCATTACCACCATATGCAGATCCAGTAAACCCAAGAATTCACCCAGCAATTACTGCAGGTGTTAGTGAGGTTGGTTCAGCAATGACTAAAAGATTTTCACTTGAGAATATGCCAGGTGCTATTGCCGATAATTTTTATACTATGTTCTGGAACGGTGGTGGGCGTACTGTGCCTTACTACCATAATATGATCGGTATTTTAACAGAAGTTGGTCATACTTCTCCAACACCAAGATTTTATGATCCAGAGAAATTACCTAAAACTGTTGCTGGTGGTACACCGACGGATGGTACAGATATTATGTACCCTGATCCATGGAAAGGTGGTGAGTCTCACTTTCGAGATGCGGTAGATTATATGTTGACCGCTACCTGGGCAACCTTAGATTTGGCTGCCGATCGTAAGAGTAATTATTTATATAACATTTACAAAATGGGAGCTTCGGCAATCGAGAAGTCGAAAGAAGAAGGTCCGTTTGCATACGTAATCGGTAAAGATCAATGGGATGCTTTCGAGTCTGTAAACTTGGTAAATGTGTTGCTTAAAGGTGGAATCGAAATAGAAAAAACCACTAAAAGCGTTGAAATCAACGGTAAGAAATACGAGAAAGGTGCCTATGTAATTTACACGGCACAAGCGTTTAGACCGTATTTGATGGATCTTTTAGAGAAACAAAATTACCCAACACGTTTTCAATACCCAGGTGGACCACCAGATACTCCTTATGATTTAGCAGGTTGGACACTACCAATGCAAATGGGGATCACTGTAGATAAAATAGCAGAACCTTTTGAGGTAGCTACAGAAAAGGTGTTGGATTCAGCTACATATTATGAAGGTGAAGTAAAAGGGAATGCTTCTTACGGGTATTTGTTAAGCGCCAACAGTAATGCATCGGTTATAGTAACTAATAAAGTATTAAAAGCAGGTGGGACGGCTTATAAAACAAAAGCATCCTTCAAATCAGGAAAAACAACATATCCGGCAGGTGCTTATATTGTTTCTGGCGGTAGTGCGTCTGTAGAAGATTTGGCTACGGAATATGGCTTAGAAGTAATAGGATTATCCGCAGAACCAAAAATAGAACTAACTAAAGTGCATGCGCCAAAAGTTGGCTTGTATAAATCATGGGTTGCTAATATGGATGAAGGATGGACTCGCTTTATAATGGATGAATATTCGTTCGAAACAGATACGCTTCATGATACTGACATTCAAACAAAAGATTTATCCCAGTATGATGTATTAATCATACCATCGCAACGACCAAAGTCCATATTACATGGTAATTCTCCTTTAAAAATGCCAGAGAAATTTACAGGTGGTATTGGTCTAGAAGGATCGCTAGCACTGAGTAATTATGTTAAAAATGGCGGTACATTATTGGCTTTCGATGAAGCTAGTAACTATGTAATAGAGCAATTTGGTTTGCCGTTGAAAGATGCTACCGAAGGTACGGATAGCAATGAATTCTTTATTCCCGGGTCATTAATAAAAACGGGAATTGACACCACACATCCGTTAGCATTTGGTATGCAAGACACGGTAGCGGTTTCATTTAATAAGAGTCGTGCTTTTGTTATTGATAAGCAATCTAAAAAAGGAGAAGGTGGTACAGAAGAGATTAAAGATGCGCCGGTGCCAGAAGTTGAGGTTATTGCCAATTATGCAGAGAAAGATTTATTAATGAGCGGTTGGGCAATGGGCGAGAAAAAATACATTGCTAAAAAGCCAGCTATGGTAAAAGCGACTTACGGCAAAGGATCAGTTGTGTTATTTGCATTTAGACCACAATTTAGAGCGCAACCAAGAGGAACGTATAAACTTATATTCAACTCCATTTTTGAAGGAGCGGCAGAATAATGTATTTGAAAAATACTAACCGATGTTAAAACTTAGAAAATTGATATTTTTTGAATGATAAAAAGCAGCCTTAAAAGGCTGCTTTCTTGGTTTTTAGGTAATATTTATGCTATTTGGTCCAATTAAATTTAAAAAACTGATTTCTGTATTTACTAATAAAATATTAAATTGAGGCAGCCCTTAATACTAGTATACTAAAGTTCCCCCAGAATCTATTAGTGTAGCTATTTATTATTGGGCTTTTTTTGTTGATGTCCGTTCGAGACAAGACTTCTTACACTCCAATTACCTCATTCAAGTAAAAACCAAAAACTCATTTTCAACAAAATCTATTATATAGACAGTGTAGCAGCGAAAATTCTAAAAATTCAATTAACTTTAAAAGGTATATGCCTTGGAGGTGTATTTTACCGCACAGAATTCAAAGAATAATCTTAAATTAGGCAAACACTTAATAAAATGCATTTGTAAATAATGGCAAAAATTGAAATAAAAGGTTCCCCCGAAGAGCTTGAAAGAGTAGCCACTTTCTTGGCAAACAACAACATAAAATTTAATGTCGTCAATGATTACGGTAATCATTCTCTAGAAGATTTAGATAAGTATGCCCATCTTATAAACAAGTTCTCAGCTGCTGTTCCAGAAAAATAAGTGATACTATGAAAGGCTTACAAGAAATAAAATCTGAAATTGACCAGTTAGTTGGTACTAACGGCAAAACAGAACTAGAGGTAGTAGACGCTCTTCACAAATATTACTTCAACAAAGCCGTAACGGCAGAGATAAAACTGTACAAGAAGAAAAAGAAGAAGGTAGCTCAAATAACCAAAGACCTTAAAATTAGTCACCGTAGGTTCTACAAAATTTTGGAAGACAAAAAGGTAGAATTCACCAAATACAATAAGTCCAAGGAAGAAGTGGAAGAGTAGATTTTCTTTTGGCAGATCCATTCGCTATAATTAATAAAAAATGAGAGTTATAAAGTACATGCAAGTATTTCTTATTTCTACTTGGATGTCTCAAGCTGCCTATTCTCAAAAAGTAGTAGTAAAAACTCAGACACAAATTACAGTCAATATTGAATGCAATGACGATGGTTGTTTTGGTAGTTATTATGGCAAAGAATTTATAGATGGTTCAGATGTAGCTCATCAGTTCTCTAACAGCATGTCAGGTAAAGTAGGGGATAAATTAAAGGAATTCTAGTCTAAAGATAAATACGTAAAAGTAGATTTTGAGAATATAGAGATGTCTACTAAGGGCATGGGTTCTGGTATGGTGAGGTATGAGCTGAAAATTCCGTTTGTTACGGTGGCTACAAAATGTGATGCCTATACATCTTTTGATCATGTTGGTGGCTGGAATCATACACCATCTTTACCCAGAAGAAAGAAGGAATTAAGTTCTCTTTTAATGCCTGGCGAGTCTTTAGATATCAGTAAGCTAAAAACGACCACTGAAGGACTACAGGAATATTGGATTCAATGGAAGAACAAGACTACACAACATAACTGTAACCTAAACTAAAAATATATGCTATGGCATTTCAGAAAAGAGAGCTAGTAATTGTATCGCCTTTTTTGATAATTGCCGTGAATTTTGCTGTTGCTTTTGGCTTCGGTGAATTTATGGGAAAATGGGCATTTATACCCATGATTCTTATAGGTTGGGTTCTTTGGTTGTTCTTTATTGTTAAATACGGAGGAAAAGAATCGATTACCAATTGGTTAAAGAAAGCTAAAGGAGCTTTAGGTTGGAAATTGGTAGCGGTATTGGTCGGATTGATTCCGTTACCCCTTTTTCTAATGCACTACCAATTGTTAAATCATTGGACCATTTGGTTACCTTGGATTCTACTTGCAGTATTTAATCCCTTTATTGAAGAGTTTTACTGGCGCGGACTATTGTTAGATTACACCAAAAAGTGGTCTAATTGGTCTTCTGTGTTGTTTACGGGAATACTATTTGCAATTAATCATGCAGCATTCGGAGTCAATTCTGTAGTCAATAGCGGATTTGAATTGGTTATTTCTACCTTGATCATGGGTATCGTTTGGGCATGGGTTTATAAAAAGACAAACAGCTTACGTTGGACAATATTTTCTCACTTTTTAGTGGATTTTCTTGGCGTTTCAGCAGCAGCTTTCTTAGATTTATATGAGAAAGGAAACTGGTGATAAAATTTTAATTTAACGTATATGAATCAAGAATCACTCTCTAAATTAAGTAACGAAGAACTACTAAAAAAGCATACAGCAGCAAAAACTATGGTGTGGCTTTTGGCGATAGGTTTAACTGGAGTTTAACTCTTTTTTATCTATGTTTCTATTCAAGATGGATTTACTCCGTTATTGGTAGTTCCGTTAGCGTTATCAGCAATTATACCCTTAAATGTAAAGAATATGAATGCGCTGAAAAAGGAGTTAGATTCCAGAAAATAAGCGTTAAGTTTTCAGGCAATTAATTAGGAAAATAACATTAAATATTATGAGAAAAACACTGTCAATTATTGGAATGATATTAGCTTTAATAACCATCGCATACAGCTTTTGGGGTATGGGAGATACAGGACGATTCTTCGGTTATGAAATGGATATTTGGATGTATCGATTAATTTGGTTTGCTTTATTTGGAGTGATTTTGAATGGATATTTAAAGGAGCGAAAGAATTCATAATCACACTATAAGTTGAACAATATTACTTTTTATAGGCTGTATGATACATTAAAGCGGTAAAATAGTGTTGTTTTGTTTGTGAAATTAAAATTTCCGTAAACAATCACCAAGTATTTCGACTCACACATCACATGAAAAAGCGAAAATTTAAAATCAGTGATATCATTTTTGTCGTGTTCATTTTGTTGTTGATAATTCCACAGACAAGAACACCAATTCAGGTAGCCGTCAATAAGCTGAAAGTAGCAATTTGGTCACCCAGTATTGAAGATGAAGAAGACCAAGATCAAGTAACTCCATTTCAATATGCAGTAACTAATTTACAAGGCGATACCGAGAGTATTTCTGTAGGTAAAGGCAAGGTTACTTTTATCAGTTATTGGGCAACTTGGTGTCCGTCTTGTATTGCAGAATTACCAGGAATTCAAGATTTGTATAAAGACTACGGAGACAAAGTCAATTTTATATTATTAACCCAAGAAGAGCCAGATAAAGTACAGCGGTTTATTGATAAAAAAGAATATGAATTACCTATCTATTTTCCGCAAATGCAAGCTCCAGAAGTGTTACAAGAAAATAGCATCCCCACTAATTATGTCATTGATGCTACAGGAAAAATCATCATAAAAGAAACAGGTGCCGCAGATTGGAACAGTAAAAAAATACGCAATCTGTTAGATGATTTAGTTTTAAATTATTCTGAATAGATAAGTTGTTTTTTAATACAAGCCGCCATAAAATCTTTTTTGGTTAACGCTTTTTCCGCAAAATCAAAAAGGCTTAAGCAACGGTCTAAGTTCTGATTCTCGTACATTACTTTGAAATACTTATTATTGTTCAGGTAGTCGGTCAATGCACGTAAACCATGAATAAATGGCATAAAAACGGCACCTAAGGGTAAGCTGTCTTTATCTTCAGTCGTTAAAAATGAACTATTAACAGCTAAGCCATCAACAAAAGCTTTAAACAATGATTCATCAAAGTTTATCAATTCGTGGTTCTGCTCATCTTCAGGTGCATTGTTAACTACAGTTCTAATGGCATCACCAAAATCATAGAAGAAATAGCCTTTCATAATAGTATCAAGATCAATAAGGCACAATGCTTTTTTTGTCGATTTAGAGAATAAGATATTATTAAGCTTGGTGTCATTATGGCAAATTCTAGTGGGTAAATTACTAGTATTTAAATATTGAAGCTCTTTAAGAAGTGACTGTGCCTTTTTAATGGCGCCGTCGGCAATTTCTATTTTTTGCGTATCAGCATTCTGCAGTGCTTCTTGAAACTCTAGAGTTCTAAAAGCTAGATTATGAAACTTGGGTAGGGTATCATTAAATAATGCCGTATCTGAATATTGCAAGAGCTGATGAAACTTGCCAATAATGCGTCCCGCTTCAAAGGCAGTTGAGGTTTCGGTTGTTGTATTATAGGTGGTACTATTAGGTATGTAGGTCATCATCCTCCAGAAATCATCCTCCAGAATTAAATGATTAGTTCCAGCAATTGTATTCAGAAAAGTAATTTGGCTATAATAGTCTGCTTTAAGGGCAGGTAAAGCAAATTGAATATTATCCATCAGAATACCAGCATTTTTAAACACCTGTGTATTTATCTTTTGAAGTATATATTGTTGGTCATCATCCTCCGTAACCAAGTACGTGTCATTAATAAGTCCGCTAGTCAAGGGTGTCCATTGCAAAGAACTTCCATTAAGGTTGAATTCAGAAAGTATTTTTCGGATGGATTCTTTAGTCATGTTTTAGCGCTACGATTCATTGGTTAAAGGTATTGAAACTTAGGCATTTTTTTGAGCAATGGTTATGAGAGCATTAAAGCCTAATTAATAAGAATTTTCTTTATTTTATGCCGTTGGCCTAATAATAATACGATTTGTAAAATAATGCAGTTAGTATCATAACCTATCAAATTTCCCCCAAATATGATTACGCTTAAAACCTACCTAAAAGTTACAGTACTGTTTTTAACATCAACGTATGTTCATGCCCAATGTGAAGTTTTTAAAAGTGAAATTAGCGATGTACAGCAGTACATGTCGCAATTTAGTCAGCTCTCAGATTCATTGAGTACCGCTGTTGAGATTGCTTCTTTTGACGCCTCTATAAGTACGGCGCGAAAAAATACTAAAACAGCAATGCTATTAATGGGACAGGCAGTTAATGCTACCGATGAAGCTGTAATTTTAGCTTCAGAAGCGCAATACGATTCTCAAATATGTGGTTTAGAAGACGCCATGAGCTATACTATCGATGCCGAAAGACATACTATAGATTCTCGCGATTTTTCAACCGAAGCTTATGAGAATGTAAAAAATGCGGCAAAGGCAAACAACTTAGGTAACTTACAGTTTTACATGCGTAAAGCGCAAAGGCTTATGCGAGATGCACAAGAGTCTGCAGATTCAGCAGTATATGCAGCAGACAATGCGCATTATAGCTGTAGCCATGACGTTGCCCATCTTAGTTTTGAAAACTAGATTACTCCTCTTTCTTATTCACTAAACCTTTAGTAAACTCATTTAAGGTTTCCACTTTTTCTTCGAAATCTCCTTTGATGGTTTTTCGAAACTCGTTAAGGTTTTTTACAAGATCGTCTATATTTTCTGGAATAACATCCTCAAAAAATTGACGCAATCTTTTTGCGGTGGTAGGTGATTTTCCGTTGGTCGAAATCGCCACTTTTACATTTCCCTTGGTAACGATGCCGCCCATGTAGAAATCGCAAAAAGGAGGGTTGTCGGCTACATTTACTAATATTTGCCGTTCTCTACAATCATGATATACCTGCTCATTTACCGGTACATTGTCTGTAGTCGCAATTGCAATATGTTTTCCTTTTAAGTATGATACTTCATAGGGCGCTACATTCATTTTTATGTCGAACCTGTTGGCCAATGCAATAGTTTCTTCCCTAAACATTGGCGACACCATTTCAACTTGTGCGGTCGGACTTGACTTTAACAAGAAAGTCAATTTTTCTAAGGCAACATTGCCTCCGCCAACAATTAAAATCTTAAGGTTAGATACTTTTAAAAATACAGGGTAAAGCTCATTCCGTTCCATTTGCAATTTTGTTTTCTTCTGTTTTATAATTGATGGTAACACGTGTACCTTGTCCAAGTTCTGAGTTTATGAATAAACGACCGTTAATATAGTCGATACGTTCTTTCATAAAAAACAGACCCATACCGCCTTCACTATTATTTTTTGGTAATTTTCCTAAAATAGAATCATCAAAACCTTTACCATCATCATCTATGACTACACTTAAAATAGGATAGGAGTAATTTAAGGTAACCAAAATATAATTTGCTTCTGCATATTTTATGGCATTGTTAACCGCTTCTTGGGTAACGCGATAAATATTAGTTTCAGCTAGCGAGTCGAACCTAATATTAGCATCGGTCTTATTTTTAAACAGAACCGTCTTACCTGTTAATTTAGAAAGCTCTGTGGTCATTTTATGAATTGCAGGGAATATACCATGGTCGCTTAACTCTGGTGGAGTAAGATTAAAGGTAGCTGTTCTAACACCTTTTATTAAGTCTGATGTCAGAGATTTTAAATAGGCGATTTTCTCTCTCGTCTTGTCCTTGTTTTCAATATCAATAGATTCAATATTGAATTTAAGTGCGGTCAACATTTGTCCGATTCCATCATGGATATCTTTGGCGATACGTTTGCGTTCCTCTTCCTGACCCTCAACTATTTGACTTGCCTGCACTTTTTTTTGCTGCATGCGTTCTTCAAAATTCTGCTTGGTCAATTGCTGTACTTTAAGCTGATTTTCTTTACGTTCTGTAATGTCTGAGCATAGAATAAGAATGTCTTGCTCTAAAGTAGATTGATGCATGGGTACGATAGACATATCTAACCAAATCGTAGCGCCTTTTGTGGTTACTACCTGCAGCTCTTCATTACGCATTACATTTTTTCTATTGATTTTCAGCACCTCTTTAAGGTACGATTGCTGACCTTCTTCAATAGTGAGTATTTCAGAAATAGGTTTGTTTACAGGTGCCGTATCATGCCCTAATAAGTCTAAGAATTTCTTACTAATAAATACGATGGTACCATCTTTTCGAATACTGGCAAAAAGAGCAGCATTATCAATAACAAAATTTAGTTCTTGCAACTCTTTGAGCGAGCGTTCTTTCTCGTCATATAAACTTTGAATCTTTACTAGTTGATCTTTTGACTCTTCATCTTTACCCATTAAATGACCGATGGTATTTTTAATTTGAATGGATAACGGTCGGAAAATAACAAAGATTTCTAGAAGAAGAATTGCCAAAGAGAATGCCAATAACCAATACTCTTTTCTTTTTAGTTTCTGAAGTTGTTCATTACTGCGGGCATCATATTCATTAACGATTTGATCCATAATACTTAAAAACGGACGTTCATTATGCAACAATGTATTAAGGTCATTTTCTTGAACATTGGCGTTGATATTTTGCTCGTGAGTTGCAAGAATGTTTTCAACAGCTGTGACCATGGCAGAATGGTGCGGCTCTAATTCTTTGAAAAGTGACTGTACTTTGGGGTCATCTTCGTAAGGCAGGTTAAAAGAAGCATCGCCTAAATGAAGTCCGTCGTGCGATACTTTCCAAACGCTTAGTGTTTTCTCAATTTCAGATAATATTAATTTTTTATCTGTAGGGTCGTTACTATTTTTTAGTAGCAAGGTTTCTTTCACCAGTTTTTGGCTAAAGGCACGTTGTCTACCCGCTACATTAATAAGTTCAGAATCGCCAGATTGTGCTTTTAGGTGAAGTTGAATAAGTACTTGGGCTATAATAACGGTAAGCGCAATGGCAGCCAATGCCAATAAATACCACTTACGTATACGTATAAACGTAGCCGTATCCAATGGTATATTGTGCTCGTTATTGGCCATAAAAGTAATTAGTAAATTATACTTAGGCGTGCAGTGCCTTGGTAATTAAATCTAAAGAATATTTAGACAACGGTAATTTTAATGCCGCTTCTTGACCTTTCTTAGACATTTTTTTCCATGTTTTCTGAACGATGTCTATAGTCTTATCCTCAGGATGTTTATGAGAAAAGGGTTCAAAATAGAACTCTAAGAATACTAGACAGATAACATCTTCTAAAGATTGAGTTTCTTCGTTTTTCTTTAGCTGTTTTTTCTCTAAAAGAAATTTGACTTTGTCAATGGTTTTATCATCATAACCAACATCTTCTAAAACAGAAGCAGCTTTCTTGCCATGGAATTTTTTTAGTTCTTGTCGCCATCTTAGATATCCCTCGCGGTTCATTTCATAAGACTCTCTAGGTATTTCCCATCTGCAGATGTGTTGACAACGCGCTGTAAGGCGTAATGCTTCAGATGCAGTTGGGTCAAACTCATTTAGGCGTTCTGTCATTCGAATACCGTAGAGTACTTCTTTAGGGTAGGTAGTACCTTCAAAAATTTCAGTATTTGGATCTTGCTTGTTGGCTTCGTCAAAATGTTGAAATGCTACCAGTAATTTTTCTGTCGTCGCCATAAGTCAATTATTTACTCAAAGCTATTCAGAAAAGCCAACATACACAAAGTCCGACTCTATTTTTACCGGGTAAATGGCGATAGCGTCCAAATCTCCATTTAAATTTTCGCCAGATTCTAACGAGAAAGTCCTTTTGTGTAATGGGCAAGCTATTTTCGGAATTCCCTTATGGTCGCCAAGCATACCTCTTGACAAAACATTTTCGAGTTTCTCAGGCGATAAATTCTGGCAAGCATACCACTTGTTAAGTCTTGAGAAATTAAAAACGGCAATCTGTAAATCTTTATATTTTACACATGATCCACCATCATTAGGAAAAGCGCTTACAGGAGCAACTTTAAACCATACGCTAACTTCTTCTTCTTTTACCGTTTTATATTTTGAAAGTAATTCGCTCATAATTTTATCTTTTAAAACAATGCCTTTTTTATAGCTTATAGTACTTCTTCAGCCTTTTTGCGTTTGGCTTCCCAATGTTTTGGCATTTTCTGATCACGCAACGGTACAAAAACTAAGTTGTCATCTCTATCATCAGAATTCACAAAATGGTTGAAACGTTTCTTTGTTTCTTCATTTTCAATTGCCTGTTTCCATTCGCACTCATATGCATCGATCAAAAATGCCATTTGCTGCTCTAACTCGGCATTGATGTTTAGGCTGTCTTCGATAACTACTTTTTTAAGCTCCTCAATACCACCTTCCAATTTATCTAACCAAGCTGCTGTTCGCATTAATGGTGCAGCAGTTTGTATGTAGTACATTAGATATCGGTCTAAATATTTTATTACAGTTTCGTTATCTATCTGTTCGGCTAATAATTTGGCATGTTTAGGTGTTGCACCACCATTACCACCAACATATAAATTCCAACCGCCCTCTACTGCTATTACGCCAAAATCTTTTCCACGTGCTTCAGCACATTCACGTATACAACCAGATACGCCGCCTTTTAATTTATGTGGTGAACGTAACCCTTTATATCTATTTTCTAATTCTATTGCAAAAGAGATACTTTCATCTAAGCCGTAACGGCACCATGTTGATCCTACACAACTTTTTACCGTTCGTAAAGATTTACCGTAAGCATGTCCGCTTTCAAAACCAGCATCAATTAATTCTTTCCAGATGGCAGGTAAATCATTTAATTCCGCTCCGAAGAAATCGATACGTGCACCACCTGTAATTTTGGTGTACAGGTTATATTTAGAACCTATTTTACCCAGTACAATCAAATCTTGAGGTGTGATTTCTCCACCTGCGATTCTTGGTACTACAGAGTATGTTCCATTACGTTGAATGTTTGCCAAGAACTTATCATTCGTATCTTGAGTAACATCTTCTACGTTAGGGGTAACATTGTATAAACTTGCGAATATTGAAGAAACTAAAGGCTTACAAGTCTCGCAACCATGACCGGTACCACAAGTATCTAAAACTTCATTAAAACTTGTTAGTTTCTTGGTTTTTATAATGATGTATAGTTCTTGACGGCTATATTCAAAATGCTCACAGATAACATTTTTAACCGTTTTACCTAGAGACTTTAAAGTTTCATTTACTAGATCCGTTACCATTGGTTTACAACCACCACAACTTGTACTTGCTTTGGTGCAGCCGATAACACCAGCTAAATCTTCACAAGTACCATCTTTAATTGAATTGCAAATTTCACCTTTCGTTACATTCTCACAAGAACAAATTTGAGCTTCATCTGGTAAATCTAAAGCACTTCCAAAAGCAGAACCACCTTCGCTTGCAGGTAGAATTAATTGAGAAGCATCTTCAGGTATTGCCATTCCGTTCAAGTAAATTTGGTGTAGCATACTATAATCAGATGCGTCACCAACTAAAATACCGCCTAGCAGTTCTTTGCCATCGAGACTAACATTAATTCTCTTATATAAATGTTGTGTTTTGTTTTCAAAAATTATGGAGTGTCCCTTTGCTGCAGGCATAAAAGGCTCGCCAAAACTAGCAACATCAACCCCAATTAACTTTAGTTTTGTCGACATGTCTATCTCAGCAGGCATTAGTGTTTCTGTATGGCCTAAAATTTGGTCTACTGCCACACCAGCCATATCGTAGCCAGGTGCAACTAACCCGTAAATCATTTGATTATAAAGAGCAATCTCGCCTATCGCATATATATTGTTATCAGATGTTAGCATTTTGTTATCGACAACAATACCGCCACGAACACCAACTTCTAATCCGGAACTTCTGCCTAATTCATCTCTTGGGCGAATACCTGCAGAAACTACTAACATTTCAACATCTAAAACATCATCTTCTCCAAATTCCATTCCTGTAATGTATCCATCATCCCCAAGAATTTGATTTGTAGCTTTACTAAGGTGTATGTTTAAACCAATAGATTCTAGTTTCAATTGTAGTACTTGACTACTTCTAGAGTCTAATTGTCTTGGCATTAATTTTGGGGCGAACTCAACAATGTGTGGTTCTAAGCCCATATCCATTACTGCTTTACCAGCTTCTAGACCCAAAAGCCCGCCACCTAAAACAGCAGCTTTTGCATTCGGGTTTTTTGCCTTTAGTTTAGCGGCATAAGCCAACATGCCTTCTAAGTCTTCTATAGTTCTGTATACAAAAACACCTTCTTTCTCAACACCTTTAATAGGTGGCACGAAAGCAGATGACCCTGTGGCTAAAACCAGATAGTCATATGAGAACTCCCTATCTTTTGCGGTAGTGATGGTTTTATTGGTTCTATGGATGTCAGCAACACGTTCATCTACAATTAATTCTATACCATTTTCTGCGTACCATTCTGCCGGAGCCATTTCTAGGGCTTTAGCATCTTGGTTTTCAAAAAATTCACTTAGGTGAACTCTATCATATGCAGGTCTGGGCTCTTCTCCAAAAACAACAAGTTTAAATTGTTTGCTTTCTTCTTTAGCTACAAACTTCTCACAAAATTTGTACCCTACCATTCCATTACCGACAACTAGTATAGTTTTCATACGCTTACTTATTTAGCTATATAGCAATATTACGTATAAATACGTACATATTCTATAATTATACCAAAATAAATACGTATTCTTGTTGCTAAATCGATAATTAATAATGCTAAATACTATGAAGATGGAATTAGAGAAAACGGCAAAAGTTAGTTTAGTAGGAGCGGGTCCGGGAGCTAAAGATCTAATAACAGTAAGGGGTTTGAAGGTGTTGAACGAAGCGGATGTTATATTATACGATGCATTAATTAGCGATGAATTATTATCTGAACTACGTACCGATATACCTAAGATATATACAGGAAAAAGATGTGGTAAACATTCTCATACCCAAAATGAAATCAATGAACTTATAGTAAAATACGCATTTGAGTTTGGACATGTAGTGAGATTAAAAGGCGGAGATCCATTTGTTTTTGGTAGAGCTAATGAAGAGATAGAATATGTAGAGGCTTTTGGTATACCTGTAAGTATTATACCGGGTATTTCAAGTTCAATTGCCGTACCATCTAGTCAAGGAATACCTATGACCAAAAGAGGGGTAAGCAGTAGTTTTTGGGTGATGACCGCCACTAAAAAAGATGGTACATTTTCACAAGATTTGCAATATGCCGCAAAATCATCTACCACAATGGTCATATTAATGGGGATAAGAAAGCTTAATGAAATTGTAGATGAGGTTAGTAAATATAGGGGTAGAATGACACCTATAGCTGTAATACAAAACGGAACCACAGAAAATGAAAGCTGCGTTGTGGCTACCTTAGATAGTATTCATCAACACCAATCATCCATAGATACAAATATGCATGGAATTATAGTAATAGGTGATGTAGTAGCCGATCATCCATCTTTTTTTGAAGAAGAAGTACAGCGTATATTACATGATGCTATTTAAAGCATATCTCTTCCTTTAAACACTACTTTCTACGTAGCAATTTTAGAAAATAACTTCTTGTTTTAAATCTGAAATTCCGAATAATTGATTTTCATCTTATTGAAATTCCGAATGTGATAATTGACCAGCCGTAATAATTAAAATTGTGCAATTATACGTAGTAAATGATCAAATTATTTAAAACTACGTATAATTACGTATTAAATATAGTAGGTTTGTACTGAGTTATAAACGAAACTTTTACTATTATGGAAAATCAATCTAAAAAATCCACAACCTTAAAGTTAACTGATTTGAAAAGTATGCCAATACGTACTTTTTGGATTACATCAATAGCATTCTTTATATGCTTCTTTGCTTGGTTTGGTATTGTACCATTTATGCCAGATGTAGTTAAGGATTTAGGGTTGACTCCCGATCAAAAATGGAACTCTATAATATTAGCGGTTACAGGTACCGTTTTTGCTAGACTGTTAATTGGTAAGCTTTGTGATAAATACGGACCTAGATTATGTTATACCTATTTATTAATATTAGGAGCCATACCAGTAATACTAATTGGCTTTGTTCAAACACCAACGCAATTCTTAATATGTAGATTGTTTATAGGGTTTATTGGAGCATCATTTGTAATTACTCAGTTTCATACTTCTATTATGTTTGCCCCCAATATTGTGGGTACTGCCAATGCTACCTCAGCTGGCTGGGGTAATTTAGGTGGTGGTGCCAATCGTCTTGGTATGCCATTAATTGCTGCTGCAGTGGTGAGTTTTGGAGTTGCCGATGAAATTGCTTGGAGATATTCAATGATCATCGCTGGTGTAATTGCGATGTTAATGGGTGTTGTGTATTACTTTTTTACGCAAGATACTCCCGAAGGCAATTTTAAAGAATTGAAAGAAGCTGGCAAAATGCCGAAGCTTAAAAAAGATGAAGAATCATTTGTAAGTGTATTGAAAGATTATAGAGTGTGGATACTTTTCATAGTTTATGCAGCATCTTTTGGTATGGAACTTACCGTGTATGGTACAATGGATGATTACTTGCAAAACACCTTCGGACTAACAAGGTCTACGGCTGGTAATTTGGTACTTTCTTTTGCATTAATGAACATATTTGCAAGAACCTTAGGTGGCTTTTTCGGTGATCGCTTTGGTAGATTAAAAGGTTTGAGAGGTAGGGTACTTTTCTTGACAGTAATACTAGCGCTTGAAGGTGTTATGCTTTCAACATTTTCTTTAGCTACAAGTTTTACCATGGGTATTATATTCTTAATTGCTTTTAGTGTTACGGTACAAATGGCAGAAGGTGCAACCTTCTCGGTAGTACCATTTATAAACAAAAAAGCAATTGGTTCTATATCTGGTATTGTAGGTGCAGGTGGTAATGTTGGTGCATTTTTAGCGGCATTATTACTTAAATCGAAATCGGCAATGGCAGAAACAAATGCCTTAGCGGCGAATTCAAATTTAGGTGAAGAAGCCATGAAAGCGGCACAGGCTGCTGCTGCTTCAGGTGCAGTGTCAAGCGGTTATTTCATAATTGGTGGTTTTGTAGTAGTTACGGCCTTGACAACACTTGCTATTAAATTCTCTGTAGAAGATGAAAAACAAGTAAAAGAAGAATTGAATAAAGTTAGCAAGCCAGTAATTGATTTATCTCCAAGTACTATATAAATAAGATTAACTATGCGTACAGGCACAACAAACATATCAAAGTTCTCTTCCGATAATTCGGAACTACTTGATAGTGCCTGTGGTATTTGTACCAATAAGAAATGCCTAATTCAAAAGAATATTCATTCTTCTAATATTGACGAATTAGTACAAGCAAGAAAAGAAATTAAATGTAAAAAGGGGCAGCAGTTTATCATGGAAGGTGCTTCTGTTACCGGACTATTTTTTCTACTAAGTGGCAAGGTCAAGGTATTAAGAACCGGTCTTCATGGTAAAGAACAAATTGTACGCTTTGCAACTCCGGGTGAAATTATTGGGCATAGAGGTTTTGGCACAGAAGAAACCTACCCCATAAGTGCTATTGCATTGGTAGATTGTACACTCTGCTATTTTTCAAAAGAAGTATTACAGAAAACATTAAGAGAAACACCTACCCTAACATATGATTTCATGTTGTTTTATGCGAACGAACTTAATCGCAGTGAAATTCGAGTAAAATCGCTATCTCAAATGACGGTTAGAGAACGTGTCATAGATACCTTATTATATATCAATCGTAAGTTTGGGCAAACCAACGGATTTTCTTCCTTGTTATTAAGTAGACGGGAGTACGCAGACTACGCTGGTACTACAGAAGAACAGGTCATAAGAATGTTTTCTATTCTTAAAAAAGAAGGCTTATTAATTACTAAAGGTAAAAGAGTAGGTATTTCTGATATTGATTTACTTAAAAAAGAAATCTCAGAACACAACTTCTACTTAGATAGTTAATAATACGTACTTCCTCAAACCCGGTACTTACGTAGTTAAATTCTCCTGTTTCTTACTTAATAAGTTGCTGTTAAATAGCATTTTATAAATAAAAGCTGCTTTTTCGCATATTATGATATGGTTATTGGTCATATTAAAATATGGTGCAAAAAGACGTTTGAACATTCCTAATGTCATTTATGAAAAACATCATTACGTATATATTTGTAGAAATAAGTATTAATACGTAGAACACTAAATTATAAGATTATGAAAAACATTTTTACCTCATCTATTTTAACTCTTTCCCTCGCCTTGGTATTTACGGCTTGTGGAGATACAAAGAGTAAGAAAGCTGAAGCTATTGCAGAAGAAGCGGTAGCCTCAAAAACTAAAATGCTAGATATTGAAAAGCCGCAGTTAACTTTTGGTTTTATAAAACTTACCGATATGGCGCCTTTGGCCATTGCAAAAGAAAAAGGCTTTTTTGAAGAAGAAGGACTTTTCGTTTCGGTAGAAGCACAATCTAACTGGAAAAATGTTTTAGACCGTGTAATCGATGGTCAATTAGACGGATCACATATGTTGGCAGGTCAGCCAATTGCTGCAGGAGCAGGTTTTGGTAGACAAGCAGAATTGGTTACTCCATTTTCAATGGATTTAAATGGTAACGGAATTACGGTATCTAATGATGTTTGGTCTAAAATGAAGCCAAATGTACCTGCAGATTCAGATGGTAAGCCAATTCACCCAATAAAGGCAGATGCTTTAAAGCCGGTGATTACTTCGTATAAAAATGAAGGGAAACCATTTAAAATGGGAATGGTTTTCCCAGTATCTACACACAACTATGAATTGCGTTATTGGTTAGCTGCTGCTGGTATTCACCCAGGTATGTATACTGCAGATAATGTACAAGGTCAAATAGATGCCGAGGTTTTACTTTCAGTTACGCCTCCGCCACAAATGCCAGCTACATTAGAGTCAGGTACTATTTACGGATACTGTGTAGGTGAGCCTTGGAACCAACAAGCTGTTTTTAAAGGTATCGGTGTACCGGTTACAACAAACTATGATATCTGGAAAAATAATCCAGAGAAAGTATTTGTAATGACGAAGGAATTCGTAGAGCAAAATCCGAATACTGCCATAGCGGTTACTAAAGCATTGATCAGAGCTGGTAAGTGGTTAGATGAACCAACTAATAGAGCCGAAGCGGTAGAAATACTTTCAATGTCACAATACGTTGGTGCGCCAAAAGAAGTGTTGGCAAACTCTATGACAGGTACATTTGAATTTGAAAAAGGCGATAAGCGTGAAATGCCAGATTTTAATGTTTTCTATAAGTACAACGCAACATATCCATTCTATTCTGACGGAATATGGTTCTTGACACAAATGCGTAGATGGGGTCAAATTCCTGAATCAAAATCTTCCGATTGGTACGCAAGTACAATAAAAGATATCTACAGACCGGATATTTGGAAAAAAGCAGCAGATCTTTTGGTTGCAGAGGGTCAAATACCAGCAGCAGATGTTCCAGATACTGATGGTTACAAAGCAGCGACTTCAGATTTTATAGATGGAACGAGCTATGATGCCAAAGATCCAATTGGGTATATCAATAGTTTCTCGATTGGAAACAAAGACAAGAAATAATTAAAGTAATTCATTGACCTTAAATTAAATAGTATGGAACAAGAAATGGTCTTAAAAAACGAGAATAGTTTGTTTTCTAGCTTGAAGCAAATGCTTTTGAAACTTACGCCAAGTATTAAAAAAGATGGTATTATAAAATCCTTAAAAAATACTGGTATAACTTTTCTATCCATCTTATTGTTTATTGGTTTATGGCAAATGGGCTCTAAGGCACTTTACAACAAAGAAGCAGATTACAGAATTGAAAAAGCACTAACGGAAAGAGGCGAAGAGGCTGCTGTTGCAGAACGTGTGTGTATTGAATCTGGTGATAGTAGTTGTCAACCAAATACATTGCCATCGCCTTCTCAAGTATGGGCATCATTAAAATCTTTAGTCGCAGACCACCAGGTCATTCGTGCCGATAAAGCTGCATTTGCAGAGAAAATGGCGGTCACTAATGAGAAAATGATTTCTCAGGGTAAAGATCCAATTGTATATACAGGTAGAGCCTCGTTTGTAGATATAGTCTTAACAAGTATAAAAACAGTATTTGCCGGTTTTCTTTTAGCAATGTTTATCGCAGTACCTATTGGCATAATTATAGGTCTTAGTCCGTCATTAAGAAGTGCCTTCAACTGGTTCATTCAAATTTTTAAACCGGTATCGCCAGTTGTATGGTACCTGTTGGTTTTTATGATCGTAAAGACATTGTATATCGGTGACAGTTCTGATAATGCATTTGTTATCTCATTTATTAGTGTTGGTCTTTGTGCCATGTGGGCTACCTTGGTCAACACGGCAATGGGTGTTGCATCAGTAGATAAAGATTATATCAATGTTGCCAAAGTATTAAAGCTGGGCACTTTTCAAAAAGTGTTCAAGGTGATTTTACCTTCTTCTTTACCATTGATTTTTACAGGACTACGTATTACACTTTCTGTGGCTTGGATGGTATTGATCGCTATTGAACTTTTAGCACAAAGTCAGGGATTAGGGCTTTTCGTTTGGGAAGAGTTTCAGAACGGGGCTAATGATTCTAACTCAAAAATCATTGTGGCAATGTTTGTCATTGGTATTATTGGTTTCTTGTTAGACAGACTGATGCTGGCCGTGCAGAATATGGTTTCTTTCAATAAAAATGAAATGGCATAACGTTTTTAAAAGATAGAACATGGCATACTTAGAACTAAATAATATATACAAAACCTATGGTGAGGGAGAGAATAGTACAGAGGTACTTTCTAATATCAACCTTACTATGGAAGAAGGAGAGTTTGTAGCTATTGTAGGCTTTACCGGAAGTGGAAAAACCACTTTGGTCAATCTTATAAACGGCTTGTTACAACCAACTAGCGGTGAGGTGCTTTTTAAAGGAGTTCCCGTTACCGATACCAGTCATGAGCGCGGTGTAATATTTCAAAACTATTCGCTTTTACCATGGTTGACGGTAGGACAAAATGTTTACATGGCAGTAAAAGAAGCCTTTCCAAAAGAGTCTAAAAAAGTACTGATGGAAAGGGTAAAAGAGTATGTAGGTATGGTAAACCTTAGTCCTGCAATTAATAAGAGACCAAAAGAATTATCTGGTGGTATGCGTCAAAGAGTAGCGGTAGCCCGTGCGTTGGCCATGAATCCAGAAATGATCATTATGGATGAACCTTTAGGAGCTTTAGATGCTTTGACCCGAGGAAATCTACAAGATGAAATTTTAAATATCTGGAGTCAAGACAAGCGTACGGCATTGTTGATTACTAACGATGTTGACGAAGGTATTTATATGGCAGATAGAATTATTCCTCTAAAGCCAGGGCCAAATGCAACGTTGGGACCGGAGTTTAAAATAGACATTGAAAGACCAAGGGATAAAACGGCAATGAACGATAATCCTGAATATAAGAAAACCAGAAATGCCATTATAGAATATCTAATGGATATCGGCGATGAGAGAAAAACAATATCAGAGGTAGAATATAAATTACCAGAGCTAACGCCTAAAAGCTTTGTAGCCTAAAGAAATAGTAAATGAACACAACACAACAATCTAACGAAGTATATTCAGAAAATGGCATTGTCTACCCTGATAATGTAATGCTTGACCTTTCTAAATTAAAAAAGGTATACCCAACGCCAAAGGGAGATTACGTAGTGCTCGAAGATTTGAACTTACAAATTTTAAAAGAAGAATTTGTAACGATAATAGGGCACTCAGGTTGTGGTAAAACAACCATGCTTTCTATGATTGCAGGGCTGAACCCAATCTCTGGCGGTAATATCTCAGTACTGGGAAATCCGGTAAAAGGTCCGGGTCCAGATAGAGGGGTCATATTTCAATCTCCAAGTTTAATGCCGTGGATGACCGCTTTGCAAAATGTATTGTTAGGGGTAAACCAAGTTTTTCCGCATGCAACCAAAGGGCAGCGCCAAGACATTGCAAAGTATTATTTGCATAAAGTAGGTTTAGAGAATGCATTCCATAAAAAGGCATCAGAATTATCTCAAGGTATGCAACAGCGTGTTGGTATTGCCAGAGCATTTGCCATAAAGCCAAAAGTACTCTTGCTAGACGAGCCATTCGGAATGCTAGATTCTTTGACCAGGGGAGAACTTCAAGATATTCTCATAGAAATTTGGAACAAAGAAAAAATTACTGCGGTCATGATTACACATGATGTAGATGAAGCCATCTTTTTAGCAGATCGTGTGGTGATGATGACCAGTGGACCAAGTGCTAAAATCGGAGATATCCTTTCTATAGATTTTGAAAGGCCACGAACTCGTAAATCGGTTTTGGAGAACGATGATTATTACACGTATAGAAAACACCTAATAGACTTTTTAGAACACTAACAAATAACAAACTCAATTATTAAATTTTATTATTATGAAAAAGCAATATTTACTCATCACCTTATTGTTTCTGGCGGCAAATTCAATTTATGCCCAATTTACATTAGACGGGCAGTTTAGACCAAGAACAGAATATAGAAATGGTTTCGGAAGTATAATTCCTGATGCTGCAGATGCCGGTTTCGCAATCTCTACACGTGGACGTTTAAATGCAAAGTATGAATCGGAAGCATATCAATTTTATTTAAGTATACAAGATGTGATGGTTTGGGGTGAGAACAGACAAATTCTACCAGCTGACCAAAACGATTCTTTTTCAGTATTTGAAGCATGGGCAAACATTAATTTAGGCAAAGGCTGGTCTACTAAGTTAGGTAGACAAGTTATTTCATATGACGACCAACGTATTTTCGGCGGACTCGATTGGGCGCAACAAGGTAGAAACCATGACGCGGGACTTTTAAAGTATAAGAAAGATAAATTTATGTTGGATGTAGGTCTTGCTTTTAGTCAAGATTTTGATAACCCAACAGGATTTCAATCTGTAGGTACAGCGTATAACACATCTGGGTTTTTCACCTATAAAACCATGCAATATTTATATGCAAAACAACAATGGGATAAATTCTCCGGTAGCATATTGGCATTAAATAATGGTTTCCAGAATTTTGATACTGAAGGCGATGCAGATGGGGTAAGCAGTTTACAAACTATAGGTACTCATTTGGGTTATAAAGCAGGTAAATTTAATGCAGAGGCAAATGCATTTATCCAAACCGGTGAAAGACAGAACGAAGTTAAAGTTGGGGGTGCCTATTTGCTAGGTTTAGAGCTTGGGTATAAGGCTAGCGATAAAGTGTCTTTAGGTTTAGGTACAGAAGTAATCAGCGGAAACAAAGCTGATACCACAGACAAAACAGAGGCATTTTTTCCGTTATACGGAACCAATCATAAGTTCAACGGATTTATGGATTATTTCTATGTAGGTAACCACGCAAATTCTGTAGGGCTATTTGATATTCACGCCAGTGCAAAATTCGATTTAGGAAAGAAATCTAGTTTATTGGTTAAAGTATTGAACTTTAGTGGAGAGCAAGAGTTACCGAGCGGAGAAAAATCATTAGGTACAGAAATTGATATGGTATTTGCCAAAAAGTTCAATGGTTATGGTCTTGCAATTGGCTACTCTCAAATGTTTGCTGCAGATGGTATGTATGAACTTAAAGGGGTTACAGAAGATTTGGCGGCTAGCAGTCAAAATTGGGCTTGGGTTCAATTAACGATTAAACCTCAATTTTTGAACACAAAGAAAGAGTAGTTTTATAAAAGTAAGTAGTTAGTTATGCGGTCTATACAGCCTTGGTTGTGTAGGCCGTATTGTTGTTTTTAAAATATGTAATTTAGCAGGGTACGTATAATTACCTATATTTTGAGTGAAACAACGAGGATAGTATTGGCAGATGATCACGCTTTGGTTAGGGACGGAATCCGTTCTTTGTTGGAATCTGAATCTGATTTGGAAGTAATCGGTGAAGCATCGAATGGTAAAGAAGCTATTGAATTGGTGGCGAAGGTAGATCCTGATCTTTTAATCATTGATATTAGAATGCCCGTCATGAACGGTATTGATGCCGTAGCTGAACTAACCAAAAGCAATTCGCAAGTGAAGACCATTATTCTTTCCATGCACGACTCAGAAGAATACATCTTAAAATCTATTAGCTCTGGCGCTAATGGGTATCTATTAAAAGACACCGACAAGTCAGAATTCATTAAGGCAATACATACGGTAAGAGAAGGCGGTAAATACTTTAGTGGAGATATAAGTAATGTTTTAGTAAATAACTTATTAGGTGCCAAAAAAGAAGAAGTAAAAGAAGAAGCGCCTCGCAAAACGGGAGATAATGTCTTTGATTTGACCAATAAAGAATTAAAGGTATTGGAGTTAGTATTATCAGGTTTAACCAATCAACAAATATCAGAGAAGCTACAAAATAGCAAACGTACTATTGAAACGCACCGTTTTAATTTAATGCGTAAGATGGACGTAAAAAATCTTATTGATCTTTCTAAAAAATCGCAGAAGCACAATTTGATTTAGAGATTTTTTTATAATATTGTAAGAAAATACTTTAAATGAAAAGGAGCGTCTTAATAGCCTTTGTTACATTTGTCATGATTTTTAACTCTTGCGATGAATGTAAGGATAAAGCTTGTTTTACACCGCCAAATGGATTCACCTTTGAATTGGTTGATAAAACAACAAACGAAAATCTATTTACCAACGAGACCTTTAATTCCAATGAAATTAGTGTGACAAACCTTGCCGACAATTCGAATTTAGAATTTGATTTTATCGATGAGAATAATGTTAACTTGATTCAATTAAACTCAATAGGCTGGGAGTCTGAAAAGGTAGATGTATTAATAAATGTGTCTGGCATTGATATTTTAAATTTAATAGTGGACGCCGAACGAACTACTGAAGATTGCTGCGAGTTCACGAGATATAATGACATTAGAATTGAAAATGCTGAATTTGAATTGAATGAGGAAAATGGAATTTATACCATCTTGGTAACTCAATAAACTAAACAGCCGGCATAACCTTAAGAGGTACACGAAAACAAAAATCTTTATGTCTCTGTACTATATTTAGAATCAACTTTCTATTATAATTAAAGAATTAATCAATTTACATCACGTTCTTTCACTTTAACATTTCAACACCTCACTTTCCTATTTATTGATCCATTCTCAGTCTTAAGGCAGAATAATTGCGGATCACTCGATTATACGCAGAACATTTACGATAAAAAAGTACGTATTTATACGTACTTTTTATAATTTGCAGTATACTTCTGAACCATTCTTTATCAGTGATAAAATGAATAGTAATAAAACTCATAAAACAATATGTTCCTATTGCGGTGTCGGCTGCGGTATACTTGTAGATGTTGACGCAAAAGGAACTATTTCTGTAGATGGTAATCCCGATTATCCATCTAACAAAGGCATGCTGTGTTCTAAAGGACGAAATCTTAACTACGTAGCTCAAGATACTAGAGATCGAATTCTGTATCCAGAAATGAAGTGGAGTAGAAATCACCCCTTGCAACGTGTTTCTTGGGATGCTGCTTTTGAACGTGCCGCTGCGGTATTCAAAAGTATTATTGCCAAGCATGGTCCTGATAGTGTAGGTTTTTATGTATCTGGTCAGTGTTTAACAGAAGAGTATTACCTTATCAATAAGCTAACAAAAGGGTTTATTGGCACCAATAATATAGACACCAATTCTAGACTTTGCATGAGTTCTGCCGTGGTAGGTTATAAAAAAACCTTAGGTGAAGATTCTGTGCCTATTTCATATGAAGATATTGAGTTGGCTGATTGTTTTCTAATTGCTGGGGCTAACCCGGCATGGTGTCATCCTATTTTATATAGAAGGTTAGAAAAACACAAAGAGGAGAATCCGCAGGTAAAAATAATTGTCGTAGATCCCCGTAAAACACAGACTTGTGCAGGAGCAGATTTACATTTACAGATTTTACCGGGCACCGATGTAATTCTTTTCAATGCCATTGCACGTAGGTTAATCGATAAAAGAAAAATAGATTCCACCTTCATAAAAAAGCACACCGCGAATTATGAGGCAGTTAAAGAAATGGCGTTTACCTTAACCCTTAAAGAAGCCGCAAAAAAATGTGGTATTCCTGTAGGTGATATTCGTAAAGCTGCCGAATATATCGGTAATGCAAAGAAGTTCATAAGCATGTGGACTATGGGCTTGAACCAAAGTGTTATTGGTGTAGCTAAAAACGTATCATTATTAAATCTATCATTATTAACAGGACAAATAGGCAAACCAGGTGCTGGCCCGTTTTCATTAACAGGTCAGCCAAATGCCATGGGTGGTAGAGAAGTTGGTGGTATGGCAAGTTTATTGGCGGCACATAAAAATTTAGGGAATGCGGCACATAGAAAAGAAGTGTCAGACTTTTGGGGAGGTGGTGAAATACAAGCAGAGCCAGGGTACACAGCAACAGAAATGTTCGATGCCCTCGATGAAGGAAAGTTAAAAGCAGTTTGGATTGTCTGTACCAACCCTGCTGTAAGTATGCCTAATTCGAACAAAGTAGAAAGAGCTTTAAAAAAGGCAAAGTTCGTAGTAGTTCAAGATATTTCTCATAATTCTGAAACAACAAAATTTGCCGATCTATTATTACCTGCAGCAGGTTGGTTAGAGAAAGAAGGTACAATGACCAATTCAGAAAGACGAATTAGTCATTTGTCAAAAGTAATAGATGCACCAGGTGAAGCATTACCAGACGCAGAAATCATATGGCGCTTTGCACAGGCAATGGGCTATAAAGGTTTCGATTATAAAAATAGTAGCGAGGTTTATGACGAACACTGTTTATTGACAAAAGGCACTGAAATAGACATCTCAGGCTTGTCATATGAACGCTTAATCACTGAAGGAAGTTTTCAGTGGCCGGTACCACATAAAACACATAAAGGCACACCAAGATTATTTACAGATCGTCAGTTCTTTACCAATGATAAGAAAGCACATTTTAATGCTCCGTCGACACTGTATAATAAGTCTGAAGAAACAGATAATAACTATCCGCTAATATTGAATTCAGGGCGCGTTCGTGATCAATGGCACACCCGAACCAAAACGGGTAAGGTAAAAAGATTATTGACCCATATACCGCAGCCTTATTTAGAAATGAATGCGGTAGACGCCTATTTGAGAAAAATTAAGGAAGGTGATATTGCAGTAGTAAAAAGTAGAAGAGGGCAAGTACAAGTAAAAGTGCAGCTCAATTATGACATAAGAGAGTCTGTTGTTTTCTTGCCCATGCATTGGGGTAAAGTATTAAATAATGATTTTGGTAGGGCAAATAACTTAACAAACGATTTGGTTGATCCCGTATCTAAAGAGCCAGATTTTAAGTACTGTGCCGTTGAGGTTACCAAGTTTGTAAAAGAAAAACAGAAGGTTGTTGTTATTGGGGCAGGTGCTGCGGCATACCGTTTTATACAATCGTACAGAGAGAAAAATAGTATAGACGAGTTACACGTATTTTCAAAAGAGAAAGATCCTTTTTATAATCGTGTATTGCTACCTGAGTATGTAAGTGATGAGCTTTCTTGGGAAGCCTTAGAGAAGTTAAAAGATGGCGAGCTACAAAAGCTAGAGGTCTCTTTACATAAAGGTATTGGTATCGACAATATTGATGCGGAGAATAAAACGGTTTTAGATTCTGACGGAAAAGAACACACCTATGATTTGTTGATCATGGCAACAGGTAGTAGGGCATTTATACCTAGCGATGTACAGATACAGTTACCTGGTCGTTTTACGATGCGTGAAAGAGGTGATGCCGATAAATTAAGAAAATACCTCGCAGAAACCGGACTGCAGGCTAAAGACCAAAATGTGGTTATAGTTGGTGGCGGACTTTTAGGTTTAGAACTCGCTGCCGCCCTTAAGAAAATATATATTAATATAAGTATTATTCAACGCGCACCACGATTAATGGAGCGTCAGTTAGATAATGTTGCCAGTCGTCTATTGGCAGAAGATGTCGTAGAACGAGGTATAAATCTGTATTTCGATAATGAAGTGAGTACTGTTTTTGAAGATAAAGATCAAAAACATAGCCTATCTGTAAACCTAAAAACAGGACGTTCTATTCAGTGCAATGCTATAGTTTATGCAATTGGTACAAGACCAAATATAGAATTGGCAAAACCTACGGGGATTAAAACTCGAAGAGGTGTGGTGGTAAATTCATACTTACAAAGTAGTGACCCATCGATATTTGCTTTGGGAGAAATTGCTGAGTTTAAAAATTCACTTTTCGGTATTACCTCAGCAGCCGAACAGCAAGCAGATATTGCAGCCAATTTTATTCTAGGAGACTTTAGTAGTATTTACAACGGTTCGGTTTTAATGAACATTTTAAAGTTCGAAAACCTTGATCTCTGTAGTATTGGTATGGTGAATTCACCCATTGGAGATTCTTCTTATGAAGAAATTATTTTAATGGATGTGAGCAAGCGCTTTTATAAGAAGTGTATTGTAAAAGATGATACGCTTAAAGGAGCCATTTTATTGGGTGATAAAAATGAGTTTGCAGAATTTAAAAGACTGATAGAAGAAGAGATCGAACTATCTGAAAAACGGAATGAGTTACTGCGCGGAGCTTCGACCTCTGTACCACTAAAAGGTAAATTGGTTTGTTCTTGTAGTCAGGTTGGTGAAGGTAATGTAGTAGATGCCATCAATGGCGGATGCTCAGATTTCAACAAATTATGCTCAGAAACGGGTGCCGGTTTGGGCTGCGGAAGTTGTAAGCCCGAGATTAAAGATTTATTAAAGAAACAACTGGTATTAGCAAATTAAAATAGCGAGACATGAACGATGATCTTCATAGAATACTGATAAAAGGTGGTGTTACATCTCCTGGTGAATTGAAAGATATTATTACCATGCTGGAATCTGCCGGACTCACAAGTGTGAATTTTGGGTCTCGACAAGATATTTTGTTTCCGCTAAAGGAAGCTAAAGAAGAGCAGCTAGAAAGTATTTCTAAGTTTAATACCGATATTATTGCCAATCGCACGTATCAGAACATCGTCAGTTCTTATGTGTCGGCAGATATTTTTGATATGACCCATTGGCTTAAGGGTTCTACTTATCTCTATATTCTAGAAGGATTTGATTTTTTACCGAAGTTGAAAATCAATATTACCGATCCAAAACAACGCTTAGTTCCCATTTTTAGTGGTAACCTCAACTTTATAGCATCTGAACAAGAAGATTATTGGTATTTGAATATTAAATTACCACACTGGAAATCATCTGCTTTTTATCCGGTGCTTATCTATAGTTGGGATATCAATTCTATCTCAAAACAGATCGAAGAAATTTATGAAGATATTACCGATATAGATGAGTTGTTCTTTGTGATGAACAAGAACCTAGAAACGAATAATAAAACCATGGAAAAGGAACTGAAAGTTCCTTTTCAGACCTTTCCGTATTATGAAGGTATGAACCGTTTGGGTTCAGATATGTATTGGCTTGGTCTTTATTGGAGAAATAATAAATATGACCTATCCTTCTTAAAAGAATTCTGCGGCTTTTGTTTAGATAACAGTATTGGTAAAATCTGTATTACCCCATGGAAATCTTTTGTTGTAAAAGGTATTAAGAAATCTAGCAGACCTGCCTTAGAGCGCTTTTTAGGTAAAAGAGGAATCAATGTAAGACATTCTCAATTAGAGATGAATTGGCATGTGCCTATTGATGATGGCGAGGCCTTAGAATTAAAGAAGTATTTAGTAAGAAGTTTTGATCAAAATGATATTAGTACCTACGGTCTTACTTTTGGCATTAGCAATGAGGTGGGTAAACGTTCGCACTTTGCCTCGGTGATTATTGAAAAGAATAGTTTGCCCACCATTGTTAAAGAATTTGAAGTGCGCCCCACATATAACGTGTTACATTTTGAGCATTTTGACCCTAACAGCCAAAAGTACATTACCTATGCTCAAGACATAGATAAAATAGAATTGCCAGGGTTGTTAATGGAATTAAGTAAAATGTATTTTGATCAGTTAGGTCGCGCTGAAGATGATGAAGAAACGACTAGAGTTGAAGTTATCGAAGCAACACAATCGCTATATCAATGCCAAGACTGTTTAACGGTTTATGATGCGACTTTTGGTGATGAAGAATTTAATATTGCCGCAGGCACCAAATTTGAAGATATAGATGACTCGTATGAGTGCCCAATGTGTTCGGCTCCAAAAGCTACATTTAAGGAAGCAATGATACAAATGAGTTAAAGGTAACTGTCCGTTAATTTTACTTTACACGATGTCAATGAGTTAGATAGAATGCAATGAAGACAAGAAATTCATTTATGAAGTTAAAACTCTAGAATGTTTCGGCATAAATTTGTGGTATAATTCTAAATAACCGCTCATGACCAGGGTAAATGTAAATAATCAAACAAAAGAACCAGCATTGGCACAAGCTTTAAAGTTCACTATTGTAATTGCTGCAATCGGCATTTTGTTGTGTATACTTTTAATGACTTTCGGAGTGTGATTAATGCAATTAGCTTATTGTTTCTAAATTTAGAATAGCCGCTTTAATTAGGGCTGCATCACGGGTAGTTCTAATATTCGTTCTGGACCGTAGTACTTCAGCGCTATACCAAATACAATTACTGAAATTATCATACCAATCATAAAAACGGTATACGTCCACCGTAAAATTCGATATTTCCTCTCTAAAACAAGCCCCAGAAAATAAAGGTCTTTAGTCAATGAACTATAGATGTATTCTTTATCTTTAATAAGTTCAGACATTGCCCAATTATATTGCTCTAGTTTCATTTTATGAAAATTACCGAAGAACAATAGATTCACTTTTTTACTAGTTACTTCTTCTTCTGTAAACTGACCAGAGGTTACGTTCGGTTTGGTCGCTAAAATGGACATCACCATAGATACAACACTAAAAATTATAAACAAAAACGTTGGGTAAAATAGATAGTCATTAGAAGGGTTATCTAATTTAGGCACCAAATTGGCCAATGCCATAGAAACGATAATAGCATTTACAGAAAGTAAAATATTCGCCTTTGTATCGGCAATATCACTCAGTTTTAAGTGATTGCTTAGTGTAACTCTGTATAATGTTTGTATTCCGCGGTCTGGTAATTCTCCTTTAAATTTAGCTTTTAAACTTTCCTTTTTAATGAGCTCTTTATTCTTCTTTTTTGCTTTGATGAGCCTCTTAATATTCTTGTCTTTTCCTTCTTGCAAATTAGTTATGGCATATTTGGTATAAAAATGGTGCTTAGCTCGTAATAGGATAATATTTTCTTCTAGCCAGTCTGCAGAAGTGTTACTTTCTTTACCAACTAAAGCAAGCTCTTCTCTTAGTAACTCGGTCGTTGCCATAAAATTCTTGACATGAAAATGAGAAGAATCTGCATCGCGAATTATTTTTTCTAGTTCATTTTTTGGTTCGTATCCCTTTTTCGTCGCTAGAATTAGATTGCAAACATTGGTGATAAAAGTTGGAGTACAATTATGCTTGGTTAAAAAATCTCTAGATAATTGGCAGCCATGCTCTTCATGGTTCTCATAAGAAACAGTGTAACCAAGGTCATGAAACCAAGCTGCAACTAAAAGTAATTCGCTCTCTTCATCGCCAATTTTTTCGCCTTCAATTAGTTCTTTAGTGCTATCTGCAACACGTTGTGTATGCCTAAGATTATGATACAAAAATTTTGGATCAGTATTGCCTGTTAATTGATTAGTGGCAAATTCTTCGGCTGTAGAAACTAGTATAGACATGATAGTTTTATAATACTTTAGAAAAGTACAAAAATAATTCTCTTGCTTTTAGTGGATAATTCGAAACCTTCGTGAATTCATCTTCATTGAAAGTAAGAATCGATAAACCTTAGCACATAAGGTTTGAGTTAGATAGGACTAAAAAAAGGTGAGAATAAATTATGCTCACCTTTTTATATGTTGGTCCTGTTCTTTAGTTTGTAAAAAATACGTTTGAAATTACGACACCAACAATAAGAAGTACCAAAAAGACTACTAGTATGGTTACGCCAACTTTAGTCTTTTTATTTTTTTGTAGAATATATTGTTGTGTTTCTTCTTCTGATTCTTTTATAAATTTCGTCTCTTGTGTCATAATTCTATTTTTTGATGTAAACGGTTTTCTTGTTTACGAATTCTAAGATGCCTTCTCTAGATAGTTCTCTACCATAGCCAGATGCTTTTGTACCACCAAAAGGCAATCGTGGATCAGATTTGACCATATCGTTTATAAAGAATGCGCCATCAGGTATATTAGATATAACATCCATTGCGGCATCTATATCTTCAGTGAATAACATACTACCAAGTCCTAATCTAGAATTTGCCGCTAAGGCAATAGCTTCTTCTCTATTTTTTGCTTTGGTGATGGCAGCAACAGGTCCAAATGTTTCCTCTTTAAATACCGGCATGTCTACAGTAACATCGGTTAGTATGGTAGGTGAGAAATAAGCATTATTTCGCATATTACCTAACACAACTTTAGCACCTTGTTTTATAGAGTCGTTCACTTGTTTTTGAAGTTCTTTGGCTAAGTCTTCGCGAGCCATTACACCAATAAACGTATCTTTTTTCATAGGGTCGCCACCTTGAAGTGACTTTATCTTTGCAGTAAATTTTTCTAGAAAAACATCATAAATACCCTCACAAACTATAAAGCGTTTTGCAGCAATACAGCTTTGACCGGTATTCTGCATACGTGCGGTCACCATAGTATCTATATGTTGATCTAAATCGGCATCTTCCCAAACAACACAAGCATTGTTTCCACCAAGTTCAAGAACAGATTTCTTCAAATTTTTCCCTGCTGTACCTGCTATTGACTTACCAGCTTTTTCGCTTCCGGTTAAGGTTACTGCTTTGATTCCGTCATTGGCAATAAGTTTTTCAATTTCTTCATGTCCCGCTTTTAAACTTTGAAAACATCCTTCAGGATAACCCGCATCTAAGAATAGTTTTTCAATAGCCATAGAACAACCAGTTACATTTTGCGCATGTTTAAGTAATGCAGTATTACCTGCGGTTAATGTAGGTGCTGCAAAACGAAGTACTTGCCAAAAAGGATAATTCCATGGCATTACGGCAAGAATGCAACCTAAGGGATCATGACTTATAAAACTTTCGTCAGCGTCTGTTTCTATGACCTCATCAGCCAAAAGGTCTTCAGCGTTATGTGCATAGAAATCACATGCCCAAGCACATTTTTCAATTTCAGAAATACCTTGCGAATAAGGTTTTCCCATTTCTTGTGTCATGAGTTCTGCATATTGCTCTTTACGTTCTATTAGCAGTTCTGCTACGTTAGTGAGAAGTTCGCACCTATCTTCAATTTCCATAGCTGCCCAAGAGGCTTCTATAGCTAAAGCTTTATTTATTTTTTCTTTTATATAGGCAGTGCTGTCTTGTGTATATGTATTTACAACCTCACCGTTGTACGGATTTTTAGTTTGATATTCTTTCATGTTACAAATTTAGAGTTAAACAGTTTGATGCATTAATTCGTTCCATAAAATTCTTAACCCTTTTAGCTATTGTTAACGTCAATATTAAAAGGTTTTGAGTTAAGTAGTTGTATCTTTATTTGAGACATTTGTAAAGCAGGATAATAAATATTTTATCAGGTACAAAAAAACGTTTAATCTAAAATATATAATATGAACAATAGTGGAAATACATTATTAGCAATTATCGCAGGATCTGCCATAGGTGCAGCTTTAGGAATTCTTTACGCACCAGATAAAGGTGAGAATACAAGAAGATTAATTGCTGACCAAGCAGCTGCTACAAGAGATAATTTTGCAGATAGTGCAGTGGATCTTAAAAACAGGGTTGCCTCTAAAATGTCTGACGAGAGAGAAACCTTAGATACAAGAGTAGAATCTTTAGTATCTGATTTAAGTTACAAAACAGAAGATGTGATTTCAACCTTAGAGAAGAAATTGTCTGAGTTGAAGACAAAAAATAAGAAACTGCAGAAAACAGTATAAATGGGAGTAATTGAATCACTTAACGAAACGTCTAATAAGGCAATTGATGTAGGAGAGGTTTACTATAAGAAAACCCAAGAATACTACAGGCTAAAAGTGTTTCAACAATTAACAATGACCACCGGTATGCTGCTAAAAATGGCAGTTATAGGTGGTCTTGCTTTTTTGGCACTTATATTTATAACTGTAGCTGGTGTCGTTTTCTTGGCGAACATTCTTGAGAGTATGGTTGGCGCATGTTTAATTGCCGGAGCTTTATTTATAGCGTTATTAATTTTAGCTTATGTTTTTAGAGGTAAAATTGATAATATGCTAGTAAAAAAGCTGTCTGTTAAATTCTTTAATTAAGAAGATATGTACAAAAATTTTGAGGAAATAGAGTTCAATTTAAAACGCTTAAAACTAGAGCGCGAAATTGCTTTAGAAGAGCTTAAAGGATTGAAACAAGATGTACAAGAAGATTTGAGTCCGTATAACTGGGTATCGACCGCATTCTCGGCTGCCAAGAAATTTGGTATGTTATATATAATGCGAAAAGTAGTAAAATAATTTTAAGCGGTCTAGTTTAATCTTTCCTTCCGTTACCTGTTAGTATATCTAAAAGACCATCTTCTAAATTGATCCATAGATAATTAAAGAAAGATTTATTCTTTATTCGCTCAGTTTCTATATCACCAAATCTATATCCATTTTCATCTGTTTTTGACCCATCGTTTATAAATAGATTACCAATAAATGAAAGTACTTTTTTTACTCCGTTTCTTTCTTTGTTGAGTACTTGAAATTTAAAATCTTCGTACCTCATTTTAATATCTCCTGCAGCAGCATACTCGTCTCCAGAAATAGTAAAGTAAAGCTGGTCGATAGTTCCTGTAGTTTGGGTTCTTAAATTGGGCACCAGAAAATCATTTAAACTAGAAGTATTGAAATTAGCTAATCCGCCAGAAATCAGAAAAGTACTCCGGGAATCATAAACATCAAATTGCCAATTAAGATGAAATTTTCCTGTTCCCATTAAATCGGCATTTAGTTGAATTTGAACAGGGTCTTCAATATTTTTTTTATTTGATAAATTACTGATTACTGCATCTAAATTTTCAAAACTCAATGCACCGGCTTTTACATTATTCGGAATATTCTCTTCATAGACAATTGCTCCTTTTTTGATAAAAATAGAGTCAATTGCCACTTTAAAGGGTAGTTTTTGCAGTAATCTACCGTAAAGAGGCTTATTTCTAAAATCTTCTAATTTGGATTTATCGCGGTATACTTCTAGTTTAGGTTGTGAAAGTAAAAGTTCTTTGAGGTTTACATGTAGCGAATCATTACTGACCAAATAGTTGTGGTCTTCAACTTTTATTAAGGGAATAGATAAATGAACATAATCTCTTTGATAGGTGAATTCTCTACTTAATTCAGCTTTAGAATAGACAGTAGAAAGTACAATATCGGTAATATCAACAGTGGAATTGTTTATCACCATCGACTGCATTTCAAGCTTTTCGAATTTACCTAAAGGCGCATTGAAGTTTTGAATTTCGATGTTGTAATCTGTAAATGTGAACGGAACATATTTTGTTATAATATCGGGATCGGTAGCTACTTCTTTTAACGTAAGATTTATTTGGTCGACAGCTATAAGTGCTACTTCCTCGTTAGAATCCCAAATTTCTACCCTACCGGCATCGAATATGATTTCTTCAATAAATATTTCTTTTAATAATTTGATGGGGTTGCTTTTGCTGGCAACTTCATTGTCAACATTTTCAGGGCAAGTTTTAAAATTTAGATGAGGTTTGGTAAGGGTTAGAGACTTAATAAAAATGGACTTTTGAAATAGTATTTTCCAATAGTCAAATCCGCTAATTGAAAGCATTTCAGCATCCACCTTAATTTCGCAAGAAGAAGTCTGCTTACCTAAGCTAATTACGGCAACGTCTTTAAATGCTATATTGCCTTTTATAAGGCTGATGTTCAATTGTTCGTATGAAAAATCTATATGATCCGGTACCTTTCTTTCTAAAAAGCTAACAACCTCTTTTTTCATTTTCCATTTGGCAAGCAAATAGCCACCAACGCAGAAAATAAGAAGTAAAACAAGCCATTTTAAAATTTTGGACATAAGGTATCTTTAAAAGCAATTTGTTTAGAAGTTTGGCAAACCCTATGTATCAGTGTAAGCGTTGCGTTTTTGAAATCGCTACTACTTATAAGGCTTTTCAAAACCTGTACTATCTGGGTCCATATATTTCTTAAAGTCAGATGCACTTGTAAGCTCAATAAAATCTTCACCTTTTATAACGATGGCGTTTTTTAAAAAACTAGGATTCTTGTTTAAAATTTTCAACCAACCGTCATCATCAAGATCAACAGATGTTTCGCCATATGCTTCTTTAAAATCTGGGTGCTCGGTATTCACCAAGTCAGAAATGTTTTTAGTTAGCCCATCAGCTAATTCTGCCCATTGGGTACCTGTCACGTTCGTCTTAGAAATATCTATAGTTAAATGATCTTTACCTGAAGATTCAACATAGGCATTCAATTGCTTGCCTATAGAATTTTGCGAACTATAATATAAGGTTATTTGTTTTATGTCCATAGCGATCACTCCCATTACTTTTTTTTAAAAGTACTCACATCTAGAGGTAGTAATTAACTCGTTTAAAATTAAAAGTATCTTAATAGGTTTAATCAAACTAGGGCTTAAGCAAATTATAGTATCTTGTTATGGAACAAAATAATTAATAATGAATACTGTTTTTTGGCTTGCATACATAGCGGTAACTTTATGGAGTATAGTCAATATTATATTTAATGGATCTAAGGCAACTAAGATGGTTAGTTGGTCTTTATCTGTAATAATTTTCCCCTTTTTGGGTCCGCTTTTATATTACCTATTTGGTATTAACAGAAGAAAATTTAAGCTGTTTAAACTAAAGCAGACCGAAAAACGAAGACTGTATTCAGAAACCCATAAAGAGCTTGAGGGTGGTGAACAAAGTGTGCATAGGTTCGACGACTATAAGCCAGAAAAATTAGCCTCACTTATTCGAAAAAACAGCTATTTCGCGCCCTATGAAGGTAATGAGGTAACTTTGTTAAATAGTGGAGAAGAAGCGTTTGGGTCTATATTTAAAGCCATAGAAGAGGCTAAAGATTTCATACACCTTCAATACTATATTTTAGCAGAAGGCATGTTGTTAGACAGATTTCACGAACTGTTTCAAAAGAAGATAAAAGAAGGTGTTGAAATTAGAATGTTATATGATTCTTTTGGTAGCAATTCTATGCGAGGCAAGAGGGTAAAACGGTTTATAGATATTGGGGTAAAAGCATATCCGACGATGCCAATTCGTTTCGGAAATCTATTGTTCACCCTTAATTATAGAAATCACAGAAAAATAATAATCATTGATGGCAAAGTTGGTTTCACTGGCGGATTCAATGTGTCTGATAAATACATGAAACCAGTATCTGAACTTGGTGTGTGGCAAGATTTACATTTAAAAATAGAAGGTCCTGCAGTAAATAGTTTACAACGAGTTTTTGTAAAAGATTATCATTTTGCAGGTAAAGAAGAATTGTTGTTGCAAGACAAGTATTTTCCAAAAGTAGAACCTGTTGGTAATACGGTTACACAGATAATTTCAAGCGGACCAGATTCTAAATATCCTGCAATTATGCAGCAATACTTGGCAATGATCAATATTGCAACAAAACGTATTTGTATCGCTAATCCGTATTTTATACCTGGAGAGCCGGTTTTAGAAGCAATTAGAATAGCGGCACTAAGCGGAGTAGAAGTTACTTTGCTTACCCCTAAAATATCAGATTCTTTATTGGCTCAATATAGTATGTTTTCCACTTTTGAAGCTTTGTTAGAAGTAGGAGCTAATATTTATTTAAGACCAGATTTTTCTCATAGTAAGGTTATCATTATCGATGGAGAAATAGTTTCTGTAGGCTCAGGTAATTTTGATTATAGAAGCTTTGAGCACAACTTTGAAACCAATGCTATTTTGTATGATAAAGAAAAAGCTTCTGAAATAGAAGAGCTATTTTCAAAACATTGTACCGATGAGGCGAAGGTAGATTTAGAAAAATTTAAAAAGAGATCGCCGTTCAGTAAGTTTTTAGAAGGTCTTGCCAAATTCTTTAGTCCCCTACTTTGATAAAACCCTTATATAAATACAAATTGAATTATTTAATCTTAATACTATTAAGTTACACTATGGTTGCATCTGCACAACATACAATACCCAATGAAATAACTGAAGAAGCAAAAATTGCGCTGTCTCACTATCCTGAGCTTGCGAATACTAAAATTGAATTTAAGTTTAAAAAGGAAATCAAAAAGTCAACAATGCAGGCACAGCCCTCATTTTGGAGTGTATTTAAGTCTAAGAAAAATAGGTCTTATAATATTTTGATTAGCGAAAGGATAAAGATTGCCGATTCGGTGTACTATACCAAAGACATACCTTCAGAAATTATGATAGGGTGGTTGGGCCATGAACTTGGTCATGTAATGGATTACCAGCAGCGAAGCGGTTTTAATTTAATAGGCTTCGGATTTAAATATGTAACCTCTGAAAATTATATACGAGAGGCAGAGCGTCGTGCAGATTCTTTTGCCGTTACACATGGTATGGAAACTTATATTCTTGCCACCAAAGAATTTATTTTAAAGAAAGCAGGATTAACAAAAGAATATGTAGACCGTATTAAAAACCTGTACCTATCTCCAGAAGAAATTATGTTATTGGTTGAAGAGAGAGATGCGTTAAGTCAAGGTAAATAGGGGCTTAATTGTGCTCATTTACAAAAGCTTCCCATTCGGCAAACTTTTCTTCTTTCATTACTCGCTCCATTTTTACTTGTCCGCCTTTCTTTTTGTTGCTATCGTTCCAATCGTAAAACACATCAGGATTAATAGTAAAAACCTTCACTCCTTTTAGAGCTTTAGACCTTGCAACTTTGTAGTTTTTATTGGCAGCTTTTAAAGACTCATCTAGCTTTTTAGCTATTTCTTTTGGGTCTTGGGTAGCGTTAGTTCCTAAATACCAGGTATGGTAAAATCCGTCTTCGTACTTTTTCGCACAAAGTGTGTATTCGGGTATTTCAATATCAAAAGTTTCCATGATGTCTTGTAGGGCATCATCCAGTTTATTGACCGATAATTGTGAGCCGACAGTATTCAAAAAGAACTTGGTACGCCCCGTAATTTTAATTTCGGCACGTTCCACATCGGTAAACTCAATAGTATCACCAATAAGGTAACGCCAAGCACCACTAACCGTACTAATAATAAGTACATAATTCTGACCGGTTTCAACCTCAGATAATGTTAGTGAAGGAGCATCTTGTGAAAGAGAACCATCTTCTAAAATATAATCGGGATTGAAAGGAACAAATTCAAAGTAAATTCCGTTATCCGTCACCAATTTCATCGCATCAGTTTCTGGTCTAGCTTGAAAGGCAATAAATCCTTCAGATGCTAAATAGGTGTCAATTACCGTTACAGGTTTCCCCATTAAGGCATTAAAACTTTTTTCGTAAGGTCCAAATGCAACTCCGCCAGAAGTGTACACCTGCAGGTTAGGCCAAATCTCGTGAATGTTGTTGAGGTTGTGTTTTTTAATGACTTCTTTCAGCATTAACTCGATCCAAGAAGGGATTCCGCTCAGTGCGCCAATATCCCAATCTGCAGCTTTTTCAGCAATTTTAGCAACACGTTCATCCCAGTCATCAATTTTGGCAATTTCTTTTCCGGGTTTGTAATATCCACTAAACCAAGATGGTATATTGCTTGCGCTAATACCGCTGATTTCGCCCTCTAGGTGATCATCATTTTCTATTAAATCAGTAGAACTGCCCAGCATTAAAATTCCCGTTTCAAAGAAATCTGCCGGAAGATCGAAATTCGAAATTGCCAACACTTGCTTAATACCCGCTTGTCTAATAGCATCTATCATAGCATCGGTCACCGGAATGCGCTTACTAGTTTTACCTGTAGTGCCAGAACTCAGCGCAAAATAATCTGGACTACCGGGCCACGTTACATCGGTCTGGTCTTCGTGCAATTTATGCCACCATTTTTCATTGATTTGATTATAGTCGAAAAAAGGCACGGCATCACGAAATGCTTGCTGCGGATGATCATTTTCTAGAATATTATTGAAGTCATAGGCTTTACCAAAAGAAGTATCTTTTGCAGTTTCTAAAAGGTTTTGAAGAACAGCTTTTTGATCTGCAATAGGGTTATCATCACCAGTAATTTTGTCGGTAATATCGATAACTCCTTTTATAAAATTTCCTATGATATTCATATGTAACGGTATTTAGGTTAGTATTGCTAAATTACTGGTTACGTGAGGTAAAGATTAACCCTAATCTGAAATATGTGGACTTTATTGGGTTAATGGTTTTGGGTTGATGTTAAAATTTAATATTTCATTTTATATGTATTTATAGAAAGCTTATTCGTTTCGAAAATCTTTTCTCATTTCCAATTCCATTTCTATTTGCTCCAACCAAAACCCATCTTGTTTTATAATTTTAGAATCTGCTAATAATAGTTCCAATTTTAGGGCTTCAAATTGTTCATCAGAAAAATTAGAATTCATAATTGCGTCTTCTCCGTTTTCTTTTAGAACTCTATCAATGAATTTTTTGTAAGCAATTAAGGAGTCAGTCAATGAGCTAAAATTTGAGTTGAAAGGTTTGGGGGAGAAATAATCTTCATGATCAAGATATTCTATTCGATCCTCTGATTCTGTATTTACGACAATGGGGTCTCCATCACTGCAACTTCCAATAACTATGTACTTGTCAAATTCAGGCTCTAAGAACTCATAAATTTTTGTCAGTTTATGGATTCCCTTGTATAAATCATCTGAATCCGTAACGAAACTAAGAAATGGAGCAGCACTTTCTGGAAGTCCAACTGTGTTTAGAAATTGGATAGAGGCATCACGTAATCCAAGTTCATTTAACCTATTTGTACTAATAGGGTTAAGTTTTTCTTCATTTGAAGTCCATAATTTTTTAAATTCTTCTGGTTTCATTTACAAGCGTGTTGAGAATAATTAATCTAAACTTAAAAATCCAATCTTTAACTAAGCAAAATAAGCACAGCTCCCACAGAAATCAACACCAAAATAATCCTATTAATTAGATTTGTTTCTTTGGTAATATATTATTTGCCTACTATTTGAATATTGCCACATTTTGCATGCGATGTCCAAATCTTAGATGACACAAAATTGTATCTCAATAGCATTTCCCAAGTTTCATTGTGGTTTCTATAAAGTAGGGTGTAACCTTCACCTTTACAACGGTGGTTTTCAAAAATAGAAATTTTAGCATATTTATGGTCTTTTGAAAATATAGGCTTAGAAATTTGAAAGTATATATTCTCTTCTTCATTAATTTCCTCGTCAATTTCCCAAGCTTTAACCAGTTCTTCGTTAAGTTTTTTATTTGCCCAAATCTTATTTTTATTCCAAAGAAGTTTTTTCTTTACAACTATAGAATGGCGTTTTTTATTTCTTAAAATACTATCGTATTTCCCGGGACTAATATTATATTTTACAAAAATGATACTCTTTGCTAGAGGTGGAGAAAATCTTTTATACTTTTTACTAGACAGATTTTTTACATTTTTTAAAGAGTAGTTTGTCCAGTCTATAGTTTCCTCATTTGATTTATATATCAAGTCTAAAGGAAAATTATTGGCTATCAATTTTAATTCTCGTATTTGAAATTTTTGAAGCGAATCGTTAATAATAGGTTCTTCTAAACCTTCTTTAAATAACAAATAGTGCTCAAAGTCTTTCGGGAAATCATGATCAATAACACTTTCAACTAAACTTGCAGTCATCGAATCTTGACCGAATATATTTAAGACAGAAAAAATTGAAAGTATTAAAATGTAATTTTTCATCTAGTATCGGAAAAGGTCTTTAAAATTGATTTTCACACCAAAATAACTCAAACTTAAAACAAAGTACTAACTAAGCATAATAAGCACAGCACCAACAGCTGTCAATACTAAGATCATCTTTCTAAAGAAAGCTTCTTTAATGTGTTTTATAAATCGGACTCCAACGAAAAACCCTAAAAGAATACCAGGTAAAAGCATCAAGTTCAATTGTAAAGTTTCAATAGATATGGTTTTCCAGACGAAAAAATGAAATGGAAGTTTAATGATATTTACAATTAAAAATAACCAAGCTGCCGTACCTATAAATTGATTTTTTGGCAAGCGCATGGCTAAAAAGTAAATGTTAGAGAAAGCTCCCGCTAAATTACCTACCATGGTAGTAATACCTGCTATGGTGCCAATGGCTCCGGCAAATGTCCAGTGAGAAGGTACGTTCTTGTCCTTTTTGCGATCCCAATAAAACATCATACCAACGGTGATGATAATTATGGTTGCCATGGCTATTTTAAAGAACTTTTCGGGCAGTTCGTTTCCTATGAATACACCTATTAATAAACCAACGAGCATCCACGGTAATACTTTAAAAACATATTTCCACTGTGTATATTTATTATAGTAGATAACGGAAAAAATATCAGCAAGAACTAAAAGAGGTACCACCATGCCTGTAGACTGTCTTGCGCCAAATGCCAAAGCCATTATGGTAACGTTTAAAACAGCAATACCTTTAATGCCTGCCTTAGATAACCCTATGATAAAGGTCGCAATTGATGCCAAGATCCAAGCGGTTGGGGTAATTTCTGTAGTTATTGATAGAAGCACGTGGTACGTTTAGCGTATTAGGTATAAGAATGTCCTAAAATAATATATCTTTAACAATCAACCTAAAACCAACTTATGGAACTCAGTACGCTAGACTATACTTTTATTATAGTTTTCTTTTCCCTTGTCTTAGGCATAGGGTTTTATGTATCTAAAACATCTGGTAAAAGTTCTTCGGAATTTTTTCTTTCAGGACGTACAATGCCTTGGTGGCTTTTAGGGCTTTCAATGGTAGCAACTACTTTTTCAACAGATACACCCAATTTGGTAACAGATATCGTACGTACCAACGGAGTTTCAGGGAACTGGGTTTGGTGGTGTTTTTTAATAACAGGTATGTTAACGGTTTTCGTTTATGCAAAACTATGGCGTAAGTCGAATGTAAATACAGATTTAGAATTTTATGAAATGCGCTATGGCGGAAAACCTGCTAGCTTTTTAAGAAAGTTTAGAGCTATTTACTTAGGGGTTATTTTTAATGTAATTACCATGTCTGCCGTTACTTTGGCAGCGATTAAGATAGGAAGCATTATGTTAGGCTTAGAGCCTTGGCAGACTGTTGTAAGTGCAGGATTAATTACAGTAACTTTTAGCGCCCTTGGCGGATTCAAAGGTGTTGTTTATACCGATTTCCTTTTGTTCTTTGTAGCAATGGCAGGGGCAATAGGTGCAGCATATTACTTAGTGAATATTCCCGAGGTTGGCGGTATCGAAGCCTTAATGGCGAATGAAAATGTAGCTTCAAAATTGAACATATTGCCAGATTTCAGTAATAAGAAGGCATTGATTACCTTATTTATAATTCCCCTAGCCGTGCAATGGTGGAGTTCTTGGTACCCAGGTGCAGAGCCAGGTGGCGGTGGTTATATTGCACAACGTATGTTAGCGGCAAAAGATGAAAATCATGCAATTGGTGCAACATTCTTCTTTAATATCATGCACTATGCATTAAGACCGTGGCCATGGATTTTGGTGGCATTAGCTTCTATAGTAGTATATCCAGATTTGGCGAGTATACAAGAAGCTTTCCCAAATGTAACTCCAGATAAATTAGGTCATGATTTAGCATATTCAGCAATGTTGACCAAACTACCTAGCGGATTGTTGGGTGTTGTTTTAGCATCCTTAGTCGCAGCATATATGAGTACGATAAGTACACAGTTAAACTGGGGATCTTCGTATATCGTTTTTGATTTTTATAAGCAACAGATAAATCCTAATGCATCTGAAAAGAGATTGGTAGCAGTAGGTAGAATTTCAACAGTTGTTTTAATGCTATTTAGTGCTGCATTGGCATTGTTGCTTCAAAATGCACTTCAGTTATTTGATATATTATTAGCATTTGGTGCCGGTACCGGACTTATATTTATACTAAGATGGTTCTGGTGGAGAATTAATGCATGGAGTGAGATTACTGCGATGTTCGCATCGGGTATTATTTCTATCATATTAAAACTGACTCCCGTAGGTGCATATCTTTTTGCTACGGAAACAGGCGTTTTGCCAGACTGGTCAGAATACATATTTATTGTAGTGTTGACTACGGCGATTTGGTTGATAGCGACATTTATGACACAACCAGAATCTAACGATACCTTAAGAAGTTTCTATAAGAAGATTCAACCGGGTGGACCAGGTTGGTATAAAGTAGTCGCCGATGCAAAAACCGATGCAGTAGAGATTGTAAAAGATAAAGAAAAGTGGAGTGTACCCGCAGGTATAACGGCAATGTTGTTAGGGGTTATTCTAATTTATTCTATAATGTTCGCTACAGGGTATTGGATCTATGGCAGAACAACACAAGCTATTGTTTTAACCGTAGTATCAGCAATTGCAGGAGTGTTGTTGGTAAAAGCTTGGAACCGCTTAAAAGGTAATATCTTATAGTAATAGGATGATAAAAGACAGAATTTTATCGGTCGATATTTTTAGGGGAGCTACCATATTACTAATGGTCTTGGTAAATACACCAGGTACATGGTCTAATGTATACGCCCCTTTCCTCCATGCTGATTGGCATGGCTATACGCCGACTGATTTAGTTTTTCCTTTCTTCTTATTTATCGTGGGCACATCAATAGCATTCTCTTATAAAAATAGAACCGTAGATGCTAAAGCTTATAAGAAGATTGCGATAAGAGCATTGAAGTTAATTGCATTGGGACTCTTCTTAGGTGCGTTTCTTATTCACTTTCCGTTCTTTAAAAGCTTCAGTGATATTCGTTTTCCGGGAGTGTTGCAACGAATCGGTGTCGTGTTCTTTTTTGGCGCATTGTTATTCATCAACCTGAATTGGAAACAGTTGATTTGGGTAACAGTGATATTATTAATAGGATATTGGTTGTTGATGACTTTTGTTCCTGTAGACGGAGTGACATCAACATTAGAAAGGGCACCAAATAATTTAGCCAATTGGATAGATGTAAAAATCTTCGGTTCACATAATTACAAGCCAGATTATGACCCAGAAGGATTGTTAAGCACCATACCCTCAATCGCAAGCTCCTTATTAGGAGTGTTCACAGGTCTCATTTTAACCAGCAAGCAAGAAAAGAAAGCAACTATATTAATGGGATTGGGCGGCAGTCTTCTTATTATAGGGCATATTTGGGATATTATTTTTCCAATCAATAAAGCCCTTTGGACAAGCAGTTTTGTGTTGGTAACCGCAGGTTGGGCAAATCTTATACTGGCGTTGATTTATTATTTAACAGATGTCAAGAAAATAGAATTCGGCTCCGTCTTCAGGTATGCAGGGGCAAATGCTATTGTTATTTATTTCTTGTCAAGTTTTATCAGTAAGGTAATGGGGCAAATAAAAATTGGTGACACCTCTTTACATGGGTGGTTATTTCAAACAGTATATGTCCATGATTTTCTGGCACTAGAAACATCATCCCTTTTGTACGGGTTAAGTGTAGTGCTGTTTTATAGCCTTTTGGGCTATATTCTATATCAGAAAAAGATATTTATTAAGGTATAGCGGGTTATTTCGCCATCAACTTTGCAACATACTTCCCAATAACATCAAACTCCAGATTTACAATAGTACCCGGTTTGTAAGTATTAAATCTAGTATGCTCGTAGGTGTAGGGTATAATCGCTACTTCAAAAGTATTCTTGCCAGAATTCACTACCGTTAAACTCGTACCGTCAATGGTAATAGACCCCTTTTCAATAGTTGGGTTTCCAGTTTTCGAATCGTAGGTAAATGAAAAAATCCAACTTCCATTATCTTCTTTTACGCTAGTACATTCGCCCGTTTGGTCTACATGACCTTGAACAATATGTCCGTCTAACCGAGATCCTAAAATCATAGCGCGTTCTAAGTTTACGGTATCGTTTGTTTTTAAACTATCAAGATTGGTTTTGCTTAATGTTTCAGCAATAGCAGTTACTGTGTAGGTAGTATCCGTTAAGCTAACAACGGTTAAACAAACGCCGTTATGAGCTACACTTTGATCTATTTTCAGTTCAGGTGTTAAACTAGATTCTATAGTTATATCTAAGTTACCGCCTTTAGCTTCAAGAGAAGTAACCTTACCTAATGTTTCAATAATTCCCGTAAACATGTGTCGTTTAATTTAAGTAATTTTGAATATTCAAAATTGAGTACAAAGGTACAGATTATCATGGAGGAAAACAGGAAAATTAGGTTAGGCATCTCTATAGGAGACTTGAACGGAATAGGTTGTGAGGTAGCATTAAAAACATTCGAAGACAGCAGAATGTTAGATTTTTGTACTCCCGTTATATTTGCCTCTAATAAGACGGTTTCCTTTCAAATGAAACAATTGAAGCTCAATATTGTTTTTAATGGTATACCAGAAGCTTCGAAAGCCATAGACAATAAGATTAACATTGTAAATGTTTGGAAAGAAATGCCTAGAATTGATTTTGGGCAGGCAACTAAAGAAGGTGGTGAATATGCCATTAAATCATTGCGAGCTGCAGTAGACGCATTAAAAAAGGGAGATATAGATGTGTTGGTAACGGCACCGATCAATAAGAACAATATTCAGTCAGAAGAATTTAAATTCCCAGGGCATACGGACTTTTTAGCGCAAGAACTAGAAGGCGAAAGTTTAATGTTTATGGTGACAGATACCTTAAAGGTTGGTTTACTAACCGATCATGTTGCGGTAAAAGATGTTTCAGCAGCAATAATTCCTAGATTAATACGCGATAAGATCAATACCATAGAAAAGTCGTTGATGATGGATTTTGGTATTCGTAAACCAAAAATCGCTTTGTTAGGTATAAATCCGCATAGCGGAGATAATGGCGTAATTGGCAAAGAAGACGATGAGGTAATGAAGCCGGTGATAAAAGAAATGTCAAATATGGGTCACTTAGTATATGGACCATATTCAGCAGATAGCTTTTTTGGATCTGATGGCTATAAAAAGTTCGATGCAATTTTAGCGGCATATCATGACCAAGGATTAATTCCGTTTAAAACAATAGCATTTGGTCAAGGTGTAAATTTCACGGCAGGGTTAAGTAAAGTGAGAACATCGCCGGATCACGGTACTGCCTATGAAATAGCTGGAAAAGGGGTGGCTGATTCGAGTTCGTTCGAAGAAGCGGTCTTCATGGCGCTGAAGATATTTAAGAATAGAACCGAGTACGAAGAGCTAACAAAAGACGTGTTAAAAAAGCAGCGTTTAAAGCGGGAACGTTAATTTTTGGTTCAATTAAAAAGTTATAAAGATAAATAGTTGATAACTATTGTCTTTTATCAAAATTATAGTATCTTTGCACCCGCCTTTTGTGGGCGATTAGTGTTAATTTAAGTGTGTACGAGATGAAGCAAAAGGAGTTCAATATTCCTTTCTCAGGATTGAAGCAAGGGAAACACAACTTTAATTACCAGATTGAAAATACGTTCTTTGATTCTTTTGGATACGATGAATTCAATGCTACCAACATCAATTTAGATGTAGTACTTCATAAAACAAGTACAATGATGGAGGTTGATTTGGAAGCATCAGGAACAGTGAATGTTGATTGTGACATAACTAGCGAGCCGTATGATCAAGCTATAAGCGGAGATTTGCATTTGGTAGTTAAGTTTGGTGAAGAGTATAATGATGAGAATGATGAAATATTAATTCTTCCGCATAACGAACACCAATTGAACATTGATCAGTATGTGTATGAAATGCTAGTATTGGCAGTTCCACAAAAAAGAATTCATCCTGGTATTGAAGATGGCACTTTAGAATCTGAAGTGTTAGACAGGTTAAACGAGCTTCAACCAAAAGAGAAAAGATCAGAAAAAGAAGAAAACGATCCCCGTTGGGACGAATTAAAGAAACTATTAACGGATAAATAAGGTTTAAATGGCACATCCTAAGAGAAAAATTTCCAAAACAAGGAGAGACAAAAGAAGAACACATTATAAGGCAGTAGCTCCTACTTTGGCTACAGATTCTACAACTGGCGAGACTCACCTATTTCACAGAGCTCACTGGCACGAAGGAAAATTACATTATAGAGGTCAAGTTTTGGTTGACAAAACTGAAGAAGCAGAAGCTTAAGCCCCTTTTATATTATACTAGACTCCCACTTCATTTGAAGGAGGGAGTTTTTTTTAGTCCAATTTGTTTTTTAGCACCTTGTTATTCAGATAATCTAAGGGCTTAAACGGATATGGCTATTAATTGCAATTTTTCAAAAACCCGATAACTTTACCCAAAAAGTCGTTGAAAATCACTAATTTTCATGACTTTTGACAGGTTTTTTAAGTTTTTTACAAGAAAGCAAATAAAGTATGACTAAAATTACAGCAGCTATTACCGCGGTAGGAGGTTATGTTCCCCAGTTTGTAATGACCAACAAAATGCTTGAAGATTTGGTTGAAACCAATGACGAATGGATCACTACCAGAACAGGCATTAAAGAAAGAAGGGTACTAAAAAAGGAAGAAGGAGAAGGGACGTCGTATTTAGCCATTAAAGCGGCACAAGACCTAATGGAGAAGAAGGGGCTAGATGCTTCAGAAATAGACCTTGTAATAGTTGCTACGGCAACACCCGATAGTATGGTAGCTTCTACAGCTGCTTTTGTTGCTTCAGAAATTGGAGCCGTTAATGCTTTTGCCTACGATTTATTAGCTGCATGTTCAAGTTTTCTTTTTGGCATGTCAACAGTTGCCGGTCATATCGAAACCGGTAGATATAAAAAAGTACTACTTATAGGGGCAGATAAAATGTCATCTATTATTGATTATACCGACCGTACCACATGTATCATTTTTGGAGATGGTGCCGGGGCCGTGCTTTTTGAGCCAAATACAGAAGGTCTTGGTCTACAAGATGAGTATTTGAGAGCAGACGGTAGCGGAAGACAATTTTTGGGCATGGAAGGTGGCGGATCATTAATGCCGGCTACTATAGAAAGCGTGACCAATAAAAAACACTACATTTTTCAAGAAGGAAAAACGGTGTTCAAATTTGCGGTATCTAATATGGCAGATGTGGCAGCGAAGATCATGGATAGAAATGATCTTACTGAAGAGGATGTAGACTGGCTAGTGCCGCATCAAGCTAATAAACGTATAATTGATGCCACTGCTAAAAGAATGGGTGTAGGCGAATCAAAAGTGTTGATGAATATTCAACGTTACGGTAATACCACTTCAGCAACCTTACCATTATTATTATTCGATTACGAAAAACAGCTTAAAAAGGGAGATAATCTGGTATTTGCAGCCTTCGGTGGCGGCTTTACTTGGGGTTCTATCTACTTGAAATGGGCTTATTAACTAACAACAACTACCAATTATAACTTAGAAAATATGGATATTAAAGAAATTCAAAGCCTTATCAAGTTTGTTGCCAAGTCTGGCGCTAGCGAGGTAAAACTGGAAACGGATGATATTAAGATCACCATTCGTACCGGAAGCTTATCAGCTAATTCTGAGCCAACTTATGTGCATACGATGCCTATGGCTCAACAAGCTATGCCAGCAGCTCCTGCACCAGTAGAAGTTCCAGCAGCAGCCGGAGCTACAGAAGCTGAAAAGCAAAAAGCTGAAGATGATAAATACATCACTATAAAGTCTCCGATTATTGGTACTTTTTATAGAAAACCTTCTCCTGACAAACCTGTTTTTGTTGAGGTAGGACAAACTATTGGTATTGGAGATGTACTATGTGTTATTGAGGCAATGAAATTGTTCAACGACATAGAATCTGAAGTTTCTGGTACTATCGTTAAGATATTGGTAGATGATTCTTCACCAGTAGAGTTTGATCAACCATTATTCTTGGTAGATCCGTCTTAACTAAATTTTGAGTAGTTATTGTTAGATGCCGTTGCTAAACGATGTTTAAGAATGTTATGGAACCAAGAACTTAAAATTTAAAAGATGTTTAAAAAAATACTGATTGCCAATAGGGGAGAAATCGCTTTGCGTGTTATTCGTACCTGTAAAGAAATGGGTATTAAAACGGTAGCTGTATATAGTAAGGCAGACGAGGAAAGTTTACATGTGCGTTTTGCAGATGAAGCTGTATGTATTGGTCCTGCTGCTAGTAGCGAATCCTATTTAAAGATCCCTAACATAATTGCGGCTGCAGAGATTACAAATGCAGATGCTATTCACCCAGGATATGGTTTTCTTTCAGAAAACTCAAAGTTCTCACGTATATGTGCAGAACATGATATAAAATTTATTGGTGCTTCTGGTGACCAAATAGACAAAATGGGGGATAAGGCTACAGCCAAAGAAACCATGAAAGAAGCTGGTGTACCATGTGTGCCTGGTTCAGAAGGTCTATTGAAAGATGTTGCAGATGCCAAGAAAATAGCCAAGAAAATGGGCTACCCTGTAATGATTAAAGCTACTGCTGGTGGTGGTGGTAAGGGTATGCGCGCTGTGTTCTCTGAAGACAAAATGGAAGAGCTTTTCGATAGTGCCGTTAACGAAGCAACTGCTGCTTTTGGTAATGGTGGTATGTATATGGAAAAGTTGATTGAAGAACCAAGACATATTGAAATTCAAATTGTAGGTGATCAATTCGGTAAAGCATGTCACTTATCAGAAAGAGATTGCTCTATTCAACGTCGTCACCAAAAGTTGACAGAGGAGACTCCGTCACCTTTCATGACGGACAAGTTAAGAGAAGCAATGGGTGAAGCTGCTGTTAAGGCTGCCGAATTTATAAAATATGAAGGCGCCGGTACTATCGAATTTTTGGTAGATAAGCACCGTAAATTCTATTTTATGGAAATGAATACCCGTATTCAAGTTGAGCACCCAATTACAGAGCAGGTTATTGATTATGATTTAATTCGTGAGCAAATTCTTGTAGCTGCAGGTGTGCCAATTTCAGGTAAAAACTATCTTCCAAAATTACATTCTATCGAGTGTAGAATTAATGCGGAAGACCCATATAACAATTTTAGACCATCGCCAGGTAAGATTACAACCTTACATACACCAGGTGGTCATGGGGTAAGAATGGATACGCACGTATATAGTGGGTATAGTATTCCTCCAAATTACGATTCAATGATTGCTAAGTTAATTACTACTGCCCAAACTAGGGAAGAGGCAATCAATAAAATGAAGCGTGCTTTAGATGAGTTTGTAATTGAAGGAATAAAGACGACTATTCCGTTTCACAGGCAATTAATGGACCATCCAGATTATTTGGCTGGTAATTATACAACAGCCTTTATGGATAGTTGGAAAATGAATCCACCTAAAGAAGATTAATCAAAAAAACTCTAACAGCAATGTTGGAGTTTTTTTTATCCTTTTTTTAGATTGATTTTTTTATCTTCTATCGCAATCAACATACTACTATGAATTTAAGTTACTGGGAACGTACATCGTGGTTTTTGAATATCGATTATACAATTATTGGTAGTGGTATTGTAGGCTTAAATTGTGCTTTAGAATTAAGACGGATGCATCCGAAGGCACGTATTCTTATTTTGGAAAAAGGGAAACTTCCCCAAGGTGCCAGTACCAAAAATGCCGGATTTGCCTGTTTTGGCAGTATTTCAGAAATTTTATCCGACTTAAAAACACACTCAGAACAAGAGGTAATTAACTTAGTGCAAGAAAGATATGATGGTATACATTCTTTGCGAAATCTTTTAGGTGATGACGCAATTGGATATCAGAACAATGGTGGGCACGAGTTATTTTTAAGCAAAGATTTAGAGCTGTACGAGCGTTGTCTGACGGAATTAAGGTCGGTAAATGAACTACTACAACCCATTTTTAACGAGGATGCCTTTAAGATTACATCAGATAGTTTTAATTTCAAAGGAATCAATAGCAACTATATATCTCAGGTTTTTGAAGGGCAAATTGATACCGGTAAAATGATGATATCTTTAGTGCAATTAGCACAGCAAAAAGGCATCACAATTATAAATTCAACCGAAGTACATTCTTTTGAAGATGCAGGTGCAGAAGTAATAGTCAGAACAGATGACCTAGAATTTACGACCCAAAAATTACTGATAGCAACAAATGGTTTTGCAGCTCAATTATTATCTGAGAATGTTAAACCGGCACGTGCGCAGGTGTTGATTACGAAACCTATTAAAAACCTGCATGTTAAAGGTACCTTTCATTTAGAAGAAGGCTATTACTATTTCAGAAATATTGATAATCGAATTTTGTTGGGCGGTGGGCGTAATTTGGACTTTAAAACAGAAGAAACTACTGATTTTGCTACTACTACCTTGGTCGAAAACAAACTAAAGCAACTATTAAATACAGTCATTTTACCAAATACCGCCTTTGAAATCGATTACAGCTGGAGTGGGATTATGGGTGTTGGTCAACAAAAGAAACCAATAGTAAAACAAGTGTCTAACAATGTGGGATGCGGAGTCCGACTAGGCGGTATGGGCATTGCCATAGGTAGTACAACTGGTAAGAGATTGGCTAATTTGATGAACTAATGTTTGCCCCGTTTAACCAGTTTTTTTAAATCTTATCCAAAAGGCAACTGTACTCTTGTTTTTATTTTTAAATTGTACGTCCCCTCTGATTATCTATTACCCAAAAGTGCACCTATCAGTTTATCTAGAACAGTAGACTTATAAGATGGTTTGTAATAGCATTATACTATATGAAAACATTTTTTAAAAGAAATACTTCAGCTGTGCTAACAGTTGTAATTACAGCATTTTGTCTTAACAGTTGTGCATTGTCGAAAACTGACTACCAACGAGAATATGCAAAAGTCTGGAAAGAACATATTAAGAGCGAGGCTTGGAAACAATCGCTGATTGCTGATAACTCATATAACCAAGATGACTTATATGCTAGTACAGATGCTGAAGTGCCATTAGCTGATGATGATATCGTGGAATCTAGATTCTATTCTAAATATGAATCTTTAGTATCTAGAGCTTATTTTAAAATTATAACCGAAGCAGAAAAAGCAGATGCACAAATTACGGCCGATTATGAGTTGCTAGACGAAAACGAGTCAGTGGTAAAAATTGATAAGAAGAGAGTTCAAGCAATTACAAACCGGTATGAAGCACATAAAGCAATGCTAAACGGACTTAAATCGTGGAATATTTTTAGTGATGATCGGTCTGGTGATTTGGACTATTTTAAAGCTGAAAATAAAATCGAGATTCAAAAGATGATAAGTGGTGGTGAAAGTGATAATCAAATCGTAAATTACTTGATCTATAAACTAGCAGATCTGTATCACATTGAAGGAAACTGAATCACTTGATATTTTAAAAAAAGACGCTTACGACTTTTGTGTTCTTTTTGTAAACGATAGGTTGGCAAGAATACAGAATCAAATTAAAGAATTGGAGTCGGCATTAACCTCAGAGACTAAGAGTAGCGCTGGTGACAAGCATGAGACTGGTCGTGCCATGATACAATTAGAGCGAGAAAAGCTAGGTCAACAACTAGCAGAATTAGAAAAAACCCAACAACTACTTTCAAAAGTGCCAAAAGACAGAAATGCCCCAACCGTAGGTTTGGGTAGTTTGGTCATCACAGATGTTTTTAATTATTATATAGCCATATCGGCAGGGGAATTTAAAAGTAAACCTAGGTCTGTCTATTGTATTTCTGCCGCAACACCTATCGGCAAACTAGTATTTGGTAAAGCTGTCGGGGATGTTTTTAGTTTTAATGGTAAGGAGTTGGTTATAGTTGGTATTCAATAAATACATCCTGATATTTATTTGGCTATCTTAAACCAGTAAAAATACCCTTAACCACTTTTATAACCACCAATCATGGAAATATTCTATTTACTAATCGCGGTCATTGCCATAATTATAATGACGACAAAGCTTAAGATCCATGCTTTTTTGGCATTGTTCATCATTTCAATTTTATATGGCATTTTTGCTGGCATGCCTTATGCTGAAATCATTGTTTCTATCAATGAAGGTTTTGGTGGTACACTTGGTAAAATAGGGTTGATTATAGTGCTTGGAGTTATTATCGGTGCATTTTTAGAACATACCGGTGGTGCATTTGCAATTGCAGAAAAAGTATTGGGTGTAATAGGGAAGAAACGGGTGACGATGGCAATGGGAATCATCGGTTATATTGTTTCTATTCCGGTATTTGCAGATAGTGGTTTTATGCTGCTGCATCCTTTGAATAAAAGTCTTTCCAAAAAAGCGAAAATCTCAATTGCCGGTCCGGCAATAGCATTAGGTTTGGGCTTAATGGCATCGCACACGATGGTGCCGCCAACTCCTGGTCCTATAGCTGCAGCAGGTATTCTTGGGGCAGATTTAGGTTTGGTTATCGCTTTCGGATTTCCAACAAGTATTGTTGCATTGATTGTCGGAATCATATTCGCCAAGAAATATGCATCTAAAACCATGATAGAACCTGATGTTGAAGATGCATTAGAGGCAGAACAAGAAATTAAAGATTCGCCTAGTGCATTAAAAGCATCTATACCAATACTGGTTCCTATTTTTCTAATTGTCTTGAAGTCCGTTTTAAACTCCATGGATATCGGACAAGAAAACGGACTATTAGATTTTATTAATTTTGTGGGTGAACCGGTAATATCACTATTGATAGGGGTTTTCTTATGTCTACTATTGCCTAAAAAATTAAATTACGATATGCTCTCATCTGCAGGTTGGGTAGGCAAGGCAATTAAAGATGCGGCTTCTATACTATTGATAACAGGTGCTGGTGGCATTTTTGGTAAAATATTACAGAACTCAGGTATTGCCGATATACTAGGGCAAACATTGACCGATTATAATATGGGTATTTTCTTGCCTTTTGTTTTAGCTGCAGCATTGAAAACCGCGCAAGGTTCTTCTACTGTAGCATTGGTAACAACAGCATCTATAATCATGCCGATGATGTCATCACTTGGTTTTGATACTGAAATACAGAAAGCTTTGGTAGTTGTGGTTATTGGTGCGGGTTCTGCAGTTATTTCTCATGCGAACGATAGCTTCTTTTGGGTGGTAACACAAATGAGCGGCATGAACGTAAAAACAGGATATCGTCTTTTCGGCTTAGGTACAGGTGTTCTTGGTCTTACAGGTGCGATAACCGTTTTTGTATTCTATTCCATTTTCGCATAAAACCATATAGCTATTAGTAGTCTGGCTTACCGCGATTCAGCTTTTTAAGTGAAGCAATTTTCTTGCCTTTTAATCTTTTTTCAATAGATGATCTGGTGGGTCTGCTTTTCTTTCTTGCCTTAGGTACTACCAAAGATTTTTCTAAAAGTTTCAAGAATCGTTTAATAACCAATTCTTTGTTTTTGTGCTGACTACGAGATTCATCACATTGTAATATTAGAAGTCCTTCTTTACTAAGTTTATTTTCTAATTTTAGTAGCACCCTCTTTTTCTGGCGCTCTGTTAGTCCGGCTGAAGATTCGACATGGAAAGATAATTCTACTTTAGAAGAAACTTTGTTGGCATGCTGACCACCAGGACCACTACTTCTAATGGCTTTAAATTGTAACTCGGTAAGTATTTGTTCTTGGTTCACAACACGCTTTTAAATTAATTAGCAGCTGCTTCTTGTATGCGTTGATTGATAGTTTCAATGGCCACATTCAAAAACAATTCTTTCCCCTTTGGGTATAATTTATCTGCATTGAAGAAGATAGTTTCATTCTCATCGCTTTTACTTTCAGTCAAGTAATAGGCACCCATAGGGTATGCTTTTTCTACCGAAACATGAAATCCTTGTGAAGGTGAAACTCGAAACTCATGTGCATAAACGATAATTTTTCTTTTAGTATTTGCGTACGTTTTAAGCACATCTATAGAAATCATACTTGCCTCACCGAAAAGTGAAGCGACATACAGATTTTTCGGATTTTTATAAAGCTCCATAGGTCTTGCTCTAGCTATAATGCCTTTATCTCGTAAAACAACGGCACGATCGGCAAAAGGCAAAACATCGTTTACATCGTGGGTTGCAACAATAGTTGTAATTAGATTCTCTTTCAGGTAATTGAAAATATTTCGACGTAAACTGTTTTTGAGAAAGTTGTCGATATGACTAAAGGGTTCATCTAAAAGTAACACTTGTGGTTTTTGTGCTAATACTCTTGCTAAAGCTACACGTTGTTGCTGACCACCGCTTAACGTTTTTACCTTTTTATTGGCAAATTCGATCATCTCTATCATCTCTAATAGCTCCTCTGTTCTTTCTTTTAATTCATCAGGATAAAAAACAGAAAGATACTGGCTAATGTTTTCAGAAACGGTAATGAACGGCATTAGATCAAAATCTTGAGACAAGTATTTCATAAAAGGCATACCTGGAACCAAATTGTAAGCCGGACCTAAAATTTGTTCATCTTCCCAGAAAATTTCTCCTTCTTCTAAATCCATTAAACCATACATAAGTTTCAGCAAGGTACTTTTACCGCATCCACTTTCACCAATAATAGCCACATGCTCTCCACGTTGAATACGTAAATTGATAGCTTCTAAAACTGGAAGTTTATCATATGAAAATGATAGATTCTCTACTCGTAACATGTTTTTGTTCTTAGGAATGCAAAATTGAAAAATCCGTTCCAATTTGAAACGGATTTTTCAATAATTTATTGATTTCAAAAGGTAATTACTCCTTAAAATCTTTTAAAACACTTTTATTCGGTAGCTCTGTATAGCCCATATTGTAGAGTGTAAAGCCGAAAATATCTGCATATTGCTCTATAGTTTTACTAACAGGAGTACCAGCACCATGACCGGCATTTGTTTCAATTCGTATTAAGGTCGGGTTTGTGCCTTCTTGTTTTTCTTGTAATTCTGCAGCAAACTTAAAACTATGTGCTGGTACTACTCTGTCATCATGATCACCGGTAGTAACTAAAGTAGCAGGATAAGCTGTACCCGCTTTTACATTATGTACAGGTGAATATCCTTTCAAGTACTGAAACATTTCATTATCGTCTTCTGCGGTACCGTAATCATAAGCCCATCCGGCACCAGCCGTAAATGTATGATAGCGTAACATATCCATTACACCTACTGCAGGTAACGCTACTTGCATTAAATCTGGTCTCTGTGTCATTGTGGAGCCAACTAGCAATCCGCCATTAGAACCTCCGCGTATAGCTAAGTATTCTTTTGAAGTGTATTTATTTTCTATTAAATATTCAGCGGCAGCTATAAAGTCATCGAATACATTTTGCTTTTTAGTTTTGATACCAGCATCATGCCATTTTTTACCATATTCGCCACCACCACGTAGATTGGGAACAGCATAAATTCCGCCTTGTTCCATCCAAACCGCGTTACCGATACTGAAAGACGGGGTTAAGCTAACATTGAATCCGCCATAGGCGTAAAGAATGGTTGGGTTCTTACCATTCAATTCTGTACCTTTTCTATAGGTGATGATCATTGGAATTTTAGTGCCGTCTTTTGAAGAGTAGAAAACTTGTTCTGAAGTATAATCTTCAGGATTGAAATCTATTTCTGGTTTCCAGTACAATTCATATTCACCGGTTGCGGGGTCGTATTTATAAGTAGAACCGGGTGTGTTGTAATTGGTGAAAGAAAAATACAGTTCTTTATCTTCTTTTTCACCACCAAATCCGCCAACGGATCCTATACCTGGTAACTCTACTTCACGAATTAGTTTACCATCATAGTCATATTGATTCACTTTAGAAATGGCATCTACCATATATTCGGTAAAGAAATAACCGCCACCAGTATTCGGGCTCAATACGTTCTCTGTTTCAGGGATGAAATCTTCCCAGTTCTTTGCTTCTGGGTTAGCAGCGTCAACCGTAACTATTTTCTTGTTAGGTGCATTTCTATTGGTGACGATATACAGTTTAGAACCGATGTTGTCAATAACGTAATTATCAGAATCAGTGTCCTCGACCATTGGGATAAGTAATCCGTTAGGGTCTTCTAAATTTTGAATAAACAATTTGTTGCCAGAAGTAGAAACAGATGCACTTATTAATAGGTACTTGTTATCTTCGGTAACGTTAGCTCCAATATAGCGATGCTTTTCTAAAGAAGTACCACCAAATATAAGTTCGTCGTCTTTTTGAGGAGTACCTAATTTATGATAATATACTTTGTGCTGATCGGTTTTAGCCGATAGCTCACTACCTTTTGGTTTATCATAGCTGGAATAGTAAAAGCCTTCTTTTCCTTTCCAAGAGAGTCCGCTGAACTTAATATCAATCAAAGTATCTTCAACGATCTCTTTGGTTTCGGCATTTAAAATAATTGCTTTTCGCCAATCGCTACCACCTTCAGAAATTTGATAGGCTGCTAATGAGCCATCTTTAGTAAAGCTCAATCCTGCTAGAGAAGTTGTACCATCTTCAGAAAATGTATTTGGGTCTAAAAATACTTCTGGCTCCTCATCACCTTTGGCTCTATATATCACATATTGGTTCTGTAATCCATCATTTTTATAGAAATAGGTATAGTCGCCTTTTTTAAACGGTGAACCTAGTTTTTCGTAGTTCCATAGTTTTTCAAGACGATTTTTTAGATCATTTCTAAAAGGAATATGTTCTAAATAACCGAATGTAGTTTTGTTCTGTTCTTTAACCCAAGCTTCGGTTTCTGGGCTTCTATCATCTTCTAACCAACGATAGGGGTCTTTAACTTCGGTTCCAAAATAAGTATCTAAAGTATCAACTTTTGCGGTAACAGGATAATTCACAATAATGGGTTCAGGTTTAGATTCGTTTTTACAGGAAGAGATTAGGGCAAAGACAAGTGCGCAGGTATTACTTTTTTCATTAGTAGTTCAGTTTGTACTAAAATACCATAAAAAAACCTTCAAAACAGTGAAGTTTTGAAGGTTTTAACGTTGTAAAGGGTATAAATTAAACTAAGCCTTTTTCTACTAGGTATTCTGAGATTTGAACAGCGTTTGTTGCTGCACCTTTTCTAAGGTTATCGGCAACAATCCACATATTCAAGGTGTTTCTTTGGGTTTCATCTCTACGAATACGACCAACAAAAACTTCATCTTTATCATGAGCGTATATTGGCATTGGGTAGGTATTGGTGTCTGGATTATCTTGAACGGTAACACCGGGCATCTCGTTTAACAAACGACGCACTTCGTTTAGCTCAAAATCATTTTCAAACTCAACATTTACAGATTCTGAATGTCCGCCAGCGGTAGGTATACGTACTGCTGTTGCGCTAATTGAGAAAGTACGGTCATCTAGAATTTTCTGTGGCTCGCGCGCCAATTTCATTTCTTCTTTAGTGTATCCGTTTTCCATGAAAACGTCACAGTGAGGCAATGCATTTCTGCCAATTGGGTAAGGATATGCCATTTCGCCTTTTACCCCCGCAATTTCATTTTCCAATTGTTTTACTGCTTTTACCCCAGTACCAGAAACCGACTGATAGGTAGAAACAACAACACGTTTCATTTTATATTTTTTGTGTAATGGGTATAGTGCCATTACTAACTGAATAGTAGAGCAATTTGGGTTTGCTATAATTTTATCTTCAGCGGTAAGTTCGTGAGCGTTGATCTCAGGAACAACCAATTTTTTGGTTGGATCCATTCGCCAAGCAGAAGAGTTATCTACTACGGTAGTACCCACTTCTGCAAATTTTGGAGCCCATTCTAAAGAGGTGTCACCACCTGCAGAGAATATGGCAATATTAGGTCTTGCGGCTACAGCATCTGCTAAACCTATAACCGTATACTCTTTACCTTTAAAGGTCATCTTTTTACCAACAGAACGTTCAGAGGCAACTAATAATAATTCCGTTAACGGAAAATTACGCTCAGCCAATACTTTCAACATTACATCGCCAACCATGCCTGTGGCACCAATTACAGCTACTTTCATTTGTAAAACAATTATATTAAGCAGCAAAAATAGGTAATACTGGTACTTGCGCAAGTAAAAAAGAAAAGAATAATCAAAATATAACAAATTGTTTAAATTATAACAATTGTTTGTTGGGAGGTAATTTGGAAAATGTGCTAAAAAAAAGAACCGTCAACAATGTTAGCGTAACAAAGTTGACGGTTTTAATTAATTTGAGTTGCAGTGCAACGGTTCCCCAAATTTTAGGGTGTGTATTTTAGATTACTTTTTTAAAGCATCTCTTATTTCTGCTAATAACTCTTCAGCAGTTGGTCCTGCTGGAGCAGCTGGAGCTGGAGGAGTTTTAGTTTTGTTGTAAGCTTTAACGATTAAGAACATTACGAATCCAACGATCAATAAGTTAACAATAGTGTTGATCCATGCACCCCAACGGATAGCATTTTCTGGCTTAGCAATTGCGCCATCTGCACCAACTACTGCTTCATCTAAGATCAATTTCAAATCTGCAAAATCAACTCCACCTGCGAAGTGACCTACGATTGGCATGATGATATCAGCAACAAATCCGTTTACTACTAATCCTACTGCTCCGGCTAAAATAACTGCTACAGCAAAATCGATGACGTTACCCGTCAAAATAAAATTCTTGAATTCTTTTAACATGTTTACTTAATTTTTATTAATGGTTAATTTTAAAAGGTATCGCAATTTACTAAAAAAATCGATTCCTTAATGAAATGTTAACGAATCAATTTTTAATAATTCGCTTAATGCGTTGAGAAAGTCCCGTAAGTATTTCATACGTTATGGTATTAGCTGTTTCTGCAAATTTGTTCGCAGACAGGTTTTTTCCAAAAATCTCTACTTCATCCCCTTCTTCACATTCGATATCGGTGACGTCTACCATGATCATATCCATACAAACATTACCAATAATTGGAGCTGGTTTGCCATGTATAAGTACATACGTTTTTCCATGTCCATATTCCCTGCCAATACCGTCTGCATGACCCAAAGGCAACGTAGCGGTTACGGTTTTATGATCAGATTTGTATTTACGATTATAACCAACAGACTCCCCTGTAGGGATGGTATGTTTTTGAGAAATAATTGTTTTTAAAGTCATTACGGGTTGCAATGCTTCATCTATATGGGGTTCATTTCCATATCCATAAAGTCCTATTCCACTTCTAACCATATCATATTGTGCTTGCCCATAATTTATAATACCCGAGGTATTTAGCACATGCTTTAAAGTCTTGGTTTTAAACAGTGCATCCGCCTTTTTGCAAATAGCATCAAACCGTTCTAATTGAAGGTTGGTAAAGTCGGTTTCGTTAGAATCTTCCGTTGCTGCCAAGTGTGATAACAATGCAATTACCTGAACTGCTTTTTGTTGATCAATAATAGTAGAAATTTCAGGTAAGTCATCCGCAGAAAAACCTAATCTATTAAGTCCCGTATTAAATTTTAAGTGAATAGGATAATCCGTCTTACCCATTTCTTCGGCAGTTGCTATAAAATCAGATAGAATAGTTTTGGAATATATGCTAGGCTCAAGATTGTTTTCGATGAGCATTTTAAAATGAGTTTTCTGTGGGTGAAGCACTAAAATAGGAGCGGTAATACCACCTTCTCTAAGTGTTACACCTTCATCTACATAAGCTACGGCAAAATAATCGGCACCTAAATCTTGAAGATGTTTGGCAATAGCTACAGAATCACTACCATAGGCATATGCTTTTACCACAGCCATAAATTTAGTTTCCGGCTTTATTTTAGATCGCAAATAAGAGTAGTTATGACCAAGTGCCTTTAGGTCAATTTCTAAAACGGTCTCTTCTGCCTTAGCCATTTTGCTTCTTTTTAAGGGTATCGATTTCTTCAGATTTTACATCCATCGTTTTTACCTTTTCTTTTAGCATAGCCTTGTAATATGCACCTCTGCTTAAAGGTTCATATTCATTTACTTCACCTAACATCACCAAATTATCGTTGCTAGATTTTCTATAACTATAATTTGCCAAATTGCCTGTACGGGTGCAAATAGCATGAACTTTAGTAACATATTCTGCGGTAGCCATAAGAGCAGGCATGGGTCCGAAGGGTTTTCCTTTAAAATCCATATCTAGTCCCGCGACAATTACCCTAACCCCTTTATTTGCTAGGTCATTGCAAACGGTAACTATTTCATCATCAAAAAATTGGGCTTCATCAATGCCGATGACATCGCAAGTATCTGCAAGAATACGAATATTGGCAGCTGCGGGTACCGGAGTAGAACGAATTTCATTGGCATCATGCGACACCACCATTTCATCATCATAACGGGTATCTACCATAGGTTTAAAGATTTCAACCTTTAATTTGGCAAACTGTGCTCTTTTAAGTCTACGGATCAATTCTTCTGTCTTTCCAGAAAACATCGACCCGGCAATGACTTCTATCCAGCCGAATTGTTCTTTATGATTAACTGTGTTTTCAAGAAACATTTTGTAATTTTAGACGAAAATAATGGGTTTTTCGTTTATTCTTTAAAGATGATAAAGGTATTTAAAAAACCCACTATTTAGGTCTTTACCGTAAAAATTGTGAGATGAAAAATAAGTTGAAACTGGAATTGAGAAAGTTATCTACAGAAATTTTAACTGCAGAGAACTTAGATGATGTTACAAAATTGTATGAGGTTTCTAAAAGCCTATATGAGAAACTCGCTGTGCTTAAATTTATTGAGGTAGAACTCAATGATATGGAAGTTGATGTTTCTAAAAATGCTATTGCGGCAAAATTCGAAGAAATGGCGAATGCCGTAATGAAAGGAAATACAGGAGTGCCGGAAAGTAATCCGCATGAAGAGGATATAGTGAAGCACCCAGGCATGGAAACTATTAAGGGTTTTATTTCTGAAATGCCAGATAATGATCAGTTAGAAGATGTTTTGGCAGAATTTATGTCAAAGCCTAATTTAATGAAAAATGACATGGAGCTTTTTACACCATCTAAAGAAGACTTAAAGAAAACGGATGCTGCGCCAAAATCATTAAATGACCGTTTGGCAAAAAGTAATGTAAAAGTAGATTTGAATGATCGTTTAGCATTTGTAAAACATTTGTTTAATAATAGTATGGAAGATTATAACCGTGTGCTATCTCAGTTAAATACTATTGATACAGAAGAGCGTTCGATATCTTTTATAAAAAATATGGTAAAACCAGATTATAATAACTGGGCTGGTAAAGAACCATATGAAGAGCGTTTTATAGAATTGGTATCGCGTAGATTCTCTTAGTTAATACAATATATGTATCAGCAACCCAGCACCTGTGTTGGGTTTTTTACACGATAATAGAGATTTAAAAGCTCTTACATTTGCGCCGAAATCTAAATTAAATTTTCAATTCAATTCTTCGAGGGCATGCCTTGAGGTTTTTCACTTTAAAATACATGGGAAAGCTTTATTTAGTGCCTACACCTATCGGGAATCTAGAGGACATGACCTTAAGGGCGATTCGTATTCTTAAAGAAGTAGATTTAATACTTGCGGAAGACACACGTACCAGCGGAAAATTATTACATCATTTTGAGATTGGTACGCAGATGAAAAGTCATCATATGCACAACGAGCATAATATGGTCGACTATCTAGTAGGTAAGCTAAAAGGAGGTGAGAATATTGCACTAATTTCAGATGCAGGAACCCCGGCAATTTCTGACCCTGGATTTCTTTTAACACGCGCTTGTGTAGAAGCAGGTGTTGAGGTAGAATGTTTACCAGGTGCAACGGCTTTTGTACCAGCTTTGGTCAATAGTGGTTTGCCGAATGATAAGTTTGTTTTTGAGGGTTTTTTACCCGTAAAAAAAGGAAGACAGACAAGGTTGAAATTATTAGCAGAAGAACCACGTACCATTATTTTTTATGAATCTCCGCATAAGCTGCTAAAGACATTAGCGCATTTTGTGGAATATTTCGGAGCAGAAAGACCTATCTCTGTTTCTAGAGAGTTGACCAAACTTTATGAAGAAACTGTTCGTGGTACTGCCGAAGAAGTTCTAAAGCATTTTACCGAAAAACCACCAAAAGGAGAAATTGTTATTATTGTTGGAGGGAATAAGTAAAATATATTTAAGTACTTGAACGAAGGAAAAGTTGAAGTAAAAAATAGGGTTTCGTTATATTTGAACATCAATATTTAATTGATGATTATTTTCAAAACTAAATAACTAACCATGACCTTAGAAGAATTCAAGAAAAAATTAGCTACTAGTCCTAAAGAGATTTCCTTTTCAGATACTATGGTGGCTATCGATTCTAAATATGCATTTACGCCAACCGCTTATACCAATGGTGAAGTTAGAAATGAGGTTGGTCAGAATTCTGGGTCTTGTAAATTATTCTCTTTCGCCATAAAAGAAGGACTTTCAAAAAAGGAAACTTTGGCCTGTTTTGGTCAATATTATTTTGATGAGGTATTGTTGGATCTTAAAGGAACCTCACATCAAAATATTAGAAACTTTATAGAAACAGGTTTTGAAGGATTGTCTTTTGATAGTGAAGCATTGAAGTTGCTTTAAAGGCAATCTAATTTATCATTGCTAAAAGGTAATTCGTTAGTATTTATATTAAACAATCAATTCAATAGAAAGATAACGTGCAAGAATTATTAGCTGAAATAAGAGGTTGCGAGGTTTGCAAGGCACATTTGCCATTAGAACCAAGACCTATTGTTGCGGGTACTAACAATTCTAAAATTATATTGGTAAGTCAGGCTCCAGGCAGAAAAGCCCATGTTGAAAACAAAGCTTGGGATGACCCAAGTGGTAAAAAGCTTAGAGAGTGGCTTGGTGTTAATGAAGAGGTATTTTATAACCCTGATAATTTTGCAGTGTTACCCATGGGTTTTTGTTATCCGGGAAAGGGAAAGACCGGCGATTTACCACCCAGAAAAGAATGTGCCCCCTTGTGGCATTCTCAGGTTTGGGACCAATTCAAAAATGTACAGCTAATTTTACTGATCGGTAAATACTCTCAAGATCAATACTTAGGTAAGCAAGCCAAAAAGAACTTGACCGAGAATGTATTGCACTATAAAGAATACCTGCCAAAGTTTTTTCTCTTACCACATCCATCACCAGTAAATCATTTTTGGCGAGGAAAGAATCCATGGTTCGAAGATGAGGTTGTTGGGGAGTTGCAGGAATTAGTGGCTAAGATTTTAGAGTAGGGTTGACTTTGTTGCGATTCCGATAGCTAATTGCTACGAAGGAGGATATTTAATTAGTCTTTTTAATATCACTTCGAGTAAATTTTGAAGGCACGTGAAAATTAGTATCGAGAAGCAATCATGTTCTAAAGGCGATGTCCTGAGCACAGCCGAAGGGTTCTCAATACATTTTTTAATTCAATGAAAAATTGAAATAAAAACCACTTGAACTGACAATAGAGACAACTGGAAAAATAAGTTTTGAAATAAACAGTTTGTCTTGCACTTCCAAAGACAGATTTTTATTTTGCCAACAGCCAACAGCCAACAGCCAACAGCCAACAGCCAACAGCCAACAGCCAACAGCCAACAGCCAACACCTAAATCATTAGCTCTTTTCATCCATCTACCAAACAACATCCCAGCCTATATTGTTGTATTTTTGTAGCCTACAAAAAACATAAAATTATGAGTACAACAAATCATATTAGCACAAAGTGGTTGGGCAACATGTCCTTTGAAAGTAATAATCCTTCAGGGCATTCTTTACGAATGGATATTGCAAAAGAAGATGGTGGCGATGGTAGTGGTTTAAGACCAAAAGCATTAATGTTGTCTTCATTAGCTGGTTGCTCTGGCTTAGATGTAGCTGCAATGTTCAAGAAGATGAAGTTAGAAGTAGATGAGTTTCACATAGAAACAATTGCAAACTTAACAGATGAGCATCCTAAGTTTTATGACAAAGTAATTATAGAATATCATTTTCATGGCGCAAATTTAGCCGAGAAAAAATTACAAAGAGCAGTAGACTTATCCGTCGAAAAATATTGCGGAGTAATGGAGATGTTCAGACAATTTGCCGAGCTTGATATTAAGACTGTTTTTCACAAAAAATAAATTTACAAGTTCAAGTTCAAATAAAATATGATGCCGGATAAAAAGTTTGATCTTGAAGATAGATTGGTTGATTTTGCAGCTAATATTGTACTTTTTTGTAAAGACTTGCCGTCTGATATGACCGGTCAGTATTATGGTAATCAATTGCTAAGATCAGCAGGAAGTTCTGCGCTTAATTTTGGTGAAGCGCAAGGAACAAATACAGTTAAAGATTATATTAATAAAGCTTCTATATCTTTAAAAGAATTGAAGGAGTCTAGGGTCAATCTTAAGATTTTGACTAAAGTAGAATATGGAAATGCATCTAAAAGAGTTGAAATATTAGACGAATTAGAACAATTAATACGAATTATAGCAACAATCATTAAAAATAAAAAGTAAACTAAATTCGAATTTATTAAGGAGTTGTAAAGATTCTATTAAGGGTTTTGAACTTGAACTTGATTTTTGAACTTGAACTTTAATTTGAATAGAATGCGCTGGACAATTATACCAAAACCGAAACAAGAAGACATCGATGCTTTAGCCGATGCGCTAAGTGTCGATGCTTTGGTAGCACAGCTATTGTTGCAAAGAGGTATTTCTAGCTATGAAGAGGCGAAGAATTTCTTTCGTCCACAGTTAGAAGATTTGCATGATCCTTTTCTTATGAAGGACATGGATATTGCCGTAAACAGGATTGAGGAAGCCATTGCCAACGGAGAGAATATTTTGGTGTATGGTGATTATGATGTAGATGGTACTACGGCGGTTGCTTTAATGTCATCGTACCTGTTGAGTTATTACCCGAATGTGGCGACCTACATTCCCGATCGGTATGATGAGGGATACGGAGTGTCGTATAAAGGAATTGATTTTGCAGAGGATAATGGGTTTACATTGATCGTTGCGTTGGACTGTGGAGTGAAGGCAATTGACAAAGTAGCGTATGCCAAAGAAAAGGGAATCGATTTTATCATATGTGACCACCATAGGCCTGGCACAAAATTACCAAGTGCAATAGCAGTTTTAGACCCAAAAAGAGAAGATTGTTCATATCCGTATGATGAGTTATGTGGTTGTGGAGTTGGTTTTAAATTGATTCAGGCATTAGGTTCCCGTAGAGGAGAAACTATTGACGATGTTATCTATTACCTTGATTTAGTGGCAACTGCAATTGGAGCGGATATTGTACCGATAACTGGAGAAAATCGAATACTGGCTTTTTATGGCTTGCAAGTTATCAATCAGCAGCCTAGAATCGGTTTTAAAGCTATTATTGATCAAATCAATAAAAAAGAACTTACCATTACCGACGTAGTTTTCATTATTGCACCTAGAATTAATGCAGCCGGTAGAATGAAACATGGTCAATATGCAGTAAACTTATTGACAGAAACCAATATGAATCAAGCCATACAATTTGCTTCTGAAATCGAAAAATTCAATACCGATAGAAGAGGGCTAGATCAAGAAATTACGATTGAGGCACTAGGGCAAATTCAAGAAAATCAAGAGGAAGAAGGTTTTACTTCTGTAGTTTATAAAGATACTTGGCATAAAGGAGTTATCGGTATTGTAGCATCAAGATTAACGGAAACCTACTATAGACCAACGCTGGTTTTTACAAAAAGTGGTGATAAGTTGGCAGCATCGGCAAGATCAGTTAGAGGTTTTGATGTGTACAATGCTTTAGAAGGTTGTGCAGATTACATAGAACAGTTTGGTGGTCATAAATATGCAGCGGGTTTAACGATGTTAGAAGAACAGTATAACAACTTCAAACATCAGTTTGAGAAAGTGGTGAAAGAGAGTATCGACCCGCAAATGTTAATACCAGAAATTACAATAGATACGGTTATTGAGTTGAAAGATATCAATGCAAAATTAATGCGAATTCTAAAGCAGTTTGCTCCTTTCGGTCCCGGTAATATGTCTCCGATATTTATGGCAGAAGACTTAAAAGATACGGGTTATGCAAAAGGTGTTGGTAAAGAAGAAGCACATTTAAAAGTTTCGGTGGTACAGCAAGACAGTCATAAAATTGATGGTATTGGCTTTAATAAGGGCGATAAACTATCATTAGTAACGGGTAGAAAACCTTTTAGCGCCGTTTTCTCTATTGATGAAAATGAATGGCAAGGTAATGTGAATTTGCAATTGAAATTAAAGGATATTAAATGAGAATAGAGCATATCGCTATTTGGGTTATTGATTTAGAAGCAATGCGTACATTTTATGAAACGTATTTCAATGCCATAGCAGGAGAAAAATATCATAACCCTACGAAAGAATTCACATCTTACTTTTTAAGTTTTACTGATGGTGCAAGGTTAGAACTTATGCATAAACCAAGTATTCCTGCATCTACAGATAATGAAGTAAATACCGGATTCATACATTTTGCCATGTCCGTAGGCTCAAAAAAGCAAGTAAATGTTTTAACTGAAAAGTTGAGAGAAGACGGATTTACAATTGCCGGCGAACCTAGGACTACCGGCGATGGTTACTATGAAAGTGTTGTACTAGACCCGGAAGGTAATCAGATAGAAATCACCATTTAACAATACTATTTATAATAGTTCTAAATAAGATGCATATATTTATACTAAATATGTAGATTCTTATGAACGATATATATCCTATTTACCAGAATGATTTTGGAATAGCCTTCCAATGGAAAAAAAATAAAGCTAGCCAAGCCAATAAAGTTCAAGTGATTTTCAGGGATATAGGTTTATTACTTACCCAAAGTGAATTGCGCCATTTTTCTAAATGCATTGCAGATACTGTTGAAAATGGTAAAGATCATCTTTGTGGAGATTGTAAAACAAAAGAGACTTGCAGGTCTCTATTGTTGAGCACTCCTGCACATCAAGTAACCTTTGCGGTAAGTTATCAAGAAGCTGTAGAGGTAAGAGATTTAATAAATGGCACATTATTTAAACTAGAGTTAGATACTTTTTTTGGCGAATTAGGCATTGATTAGTGTGCAATGAAACTTGTACTGTTGCTGTCGATTAATTAGTTCGCTATTATTTATATGCCCTGTTATTTATTAAATATCTTTAGACCCTATTTAGCGATTGCCTTATGAGCGTTAATGATCCATATGCAGCCTTAAGATATAAGGAATTCAATATTTTTCTTCTAGTTCGTTTTGCCATGGTTTTTGCCTGGTCAATGCAATTTATAGTCATAGAATGGCAAGTATATTCTATGACCAAAGACCCATTGTCATTAGGTATTATTGGTTTGATGGAAGTAATACCTGCAGTAGGTATGGCACTTTTTGCGGGTCATATCGTGGATCAAAAAGAGAAAAGAAATCTTTTAATAAAATGCATATTCGGGTTCTCTGTCATTAGTTTTGGGCTTTTTATGTTGAGTATGCCTTCAGTTCTAGAGACGTATGAAACTAAAGTAATTTTATATGGTATCTATGCCTTGGTTTTCTGTGGCGGATTAGTTCGTGCCTTTCTAGGTCCTACTATATTTTCATTAATAGCTTTAATTGTACCAAAAAAAATATACCCCAATGCTGCTACATGGAGCAGTACTACTTGGCAAATGGCATCTGTACTTGGTCCGGCATTAGCAGGATTTTCTATTAGTTTAATTGGGGTGCACTGGTCCATGTGTGTCATTTTTGGCTTTTCGTTACTGGCATTAACGGCACTTTTCAATATTTCTAAAAAACCAATTCTTAATCCGAAGATAGGGGAGCCCGTTTTTCAAAGTTTAAAAGAGGGACTAACATTTGTATTTAAGACCAGAGCGGTATTAGGCGCATTGACCTTAGATATGATTGCTGTTTTATTTGGTGGAGCCGTAGCTTTATTACCCATATTTGCGCAAGATATATTACATGTAGGTTCAGAAGGTTTTGGTGTGCTAAGAGCAGCACCTGCTGTTGGCGCTGCCATAACGATGTTGGGGTCTACGAGATTTCCGTTACATAAGAATGCGGGTAAAAAACTATTACTCGCTGTATTTGGATTCGGAATTTGTATGATTGTATTCGGGCTATCTACCTATTTCTGGTTATCGGTTATAGCATTATTTTTAAGTGGTGCGGTTGATGGCGTATCAATGATTATAAGACAAACCATATTACAATTAAAGACTCCCGATAATATGCGTGGGCGTGTAGCTTCTGTAAATTCTATGTTTGTAGGTTCGTCTAATGAATTGGGTGCTTTTGAGAGTGGGGTAACAGCAAAATTAATGGGTACAGTAACCGCAGTTGTTTTTGGCGGGACCATGACTTTATTGACCGTAGGTCTTACGGCAATTGTTTCCCCAAAATTTAGAAAATTAGACCTGCAGAAAGATGTGGAAGAACACGAGAGTTAATTTACTAAGATTTATATCATAAAAAAACCCCTAAAATAGGGGCTGTTCTTTAAAGTAGGTACACTTAAAATTTGGGTTTTAAGCTGGGGAAACTTTTAGGTAATGTGAAGATTTGGGTCAACACTCAAACCTAATAACACTGTAAAAATATAATCAAGAACTAGTTTTATAAAACTATTGTTGTGAACTGTTCAATTCTTATTATAAGAAAAAGATTACAATTAAATATATGTATTTCGTCGATGTTTTTGATGAAATTTAGCTGAATTCTTTCAACGAAAGTTGCTGGCCGTCAAACTCGGCATAGGTGTAGTAACCGATCCAATCACCTAGATTGGTATATTTTGAATTTTCTTTTAATTCTATTTCTAAAGGAAGATGTCTATGACCAAAAATGAAATGGTCATAATGTTGAGTTTCTAACTTTCGTTTGGCATATAACACCAACCATTCTTTGTCTTCACCTAAAAACTTGGCATCATCATCTCCACTAATCAACTTATTGCTAACAGATAAATGTTTTGCCAAACGAACACCAATATCGGGGTGTAGCCATCTAAAGAACCATTTAGCTACCGGGTTGGTAAATACCTTCTTCATTCTTTTGAAACCCTTATCATCTGGTCCTAATCCGTCACCATGACCTATAAAGAAAGAAGCTCCGTTAATGGAATATTGCTGAGGTTTATGGTAAACAGGTATATTTAGTTCTTCTTCAAAGTAACCGTTCATCCAAAGATCATGATTACCAACAAAGTAGTGTATTGAGATTCCGGCATCAGACAGTTCTGCAAGTTTTCCTAGGGTTCTAGTAAATCCTTTTGGGATAACGGTTGTGTATTCAAACCAAAAATCGAACAAATCACCCATTAAGAAAATGACTCCTGCATCCGACTTGATTGTATCTAACCAACGAATAAATTTCAGTTCTCTCTCCCTACTTGCTTCCATAGTAGGTGCGCCTAAGTGGTTATCACTAGCAAAATATACTTTTTTTCCTGCGGGAAGTTCAATGTTCGTCATCAGAATGTAAATATAATAACTGTTTTGCGTACCGAGTGAATACACAGGTCAAAATAAGAGAATGCTAGTTTTTAGATGTATAATTATACAACAGCATCTTTTTCGTTCAGCACCATTTTTATGGGTAAGTGATCACTAAACCCTTTTTCATTGAATGTTGAAGAATTAGGTCTACCAAATTTTACAGGTTTCTGGTACGAGCCAGAAGTAAGTTCAGGGTAGGCAATGATTTCTACGATACTTAGTTTAAAAGGTAATTCTGACTTCTCTGATAAAATACTTTTAGAAATCATAAACTGATCCAACATATTATACTCATTACCGAATACGAAGGTGCCTATTTGAGCATCTAAAAACCGATGCATTACATTATAAAAGTACTTTAGGCGCACTCTATTACTCTTTACCAAGGCTTTGTTATTGATAGCTTTTAAATACTCTGTAATACTCTTGTTATAAGGGTTGTCATTAAAATCGCCCATTAATATGATATTGGCGTCATCACCTTGCTCTTCGTAAATTCTCTCGATCCAGTACGATAAATTTTCTGCTACCATAATTCTAAATGGTTCGCTTTCGAGTTCACCACCAGATCTAGATGGCCAATGGTTAAGTACGCATACCAGCTTATTGCCATTAGCAGTATTGATATGAACTTGAAACAAATCTCTGGTGGTATTTCGTTTTATAATACGTAGACTAAACGTTTGCTGTTCTGGTCCGTATTTGGTTTTATCATAAATAAGGGCAGTGTCAATACCTCTTTTATCATCACCTTCAGAAATTACAAAGCCGTAGTTCTTATTTAAGGCAGTGCTCATGGCATCAATAAGTAACTCGATAACATATTCATTTTCTACCTCACAAACCCCTAATAAATCAGGACCTTCACCATTATTGAATTTTGATATGACTGCAGTTAGATTGGCAATTTTCTGATCGAGAATAGTAGTATTCCATCCGTCAAGTTCTTTACCCAAATGATTGTTTAAAAATTCACTTCGTCTAGGCGAATTTTCTACATCGAAAAGGTTTTCAAGATTCCACCAGTAAATATGATGCTTGGTCATGTTGTTATATATTAAGGAGTTGCCTTAAAAATAAAACAATTTTAAAGCTTCTAAAGAAAGTAAAAGGTTAAGTTTTGTTGAACTTAATTGTCACTGGCATACCACTCTGCAAACGAAGTATCGGTCTCTTGCAGTTTTAGAGAGAATAAAGAAATGTTTTCAGGAAGGCGAGATTTAATTTTTGCGGCAAAATCGATTACCATGTTCTCACTAGTAGGTTGGTAATTTGCTAAGATAACGTTATGCCCTCTGTCCGTCAATTCTTTGGCAAGTTCTACGTGTGGCGTATTTTTATTGAATACGGTAGCGTGATCAAAAATATCAACTATATCTTCTTTCACTATTTTTTTAAGATCTCCGAAATCAATTACCATACCTAATTTAACGTGGCTGGTATCGGTAATAGGCCTACCAATAACGGTTACAGATAATTTATAGCTATGGCCATGTACATTTCTACATTTACCGTCATAACCGTAAAGTGCGTGTCCGGTTTCAAAATTGAATTGTTTAGTAATACGAATATTGCTCATGACCTATAATTATAAGGCAAAGGTAGGGAATCTTTAAAAGCATTTATAGGAAGAAATCATTCTAAAACAATCTCGGTATTTCCCGTGATTAAGCTAACGTGGCAACAGTCTGCGCCAACTTCATAGGTTTCGTTTATGACCTCTTCATTGTCAATAACACCTTTAAAAGTCAGTGTAGCGGTCGAATTTTGGTATTGAACTCGATTGGCGTCACTAAGAATAGGGTAGAAACCTTGTTCTTTTAGGTATTTATATTCTTCGCCTTTAAATTCTTCAGCTATGTTTTTACCTGTTTCAGTATCTATGACCTCATAACTATCTAGTGCAATAGCTTCACCCGATGCGTCTTTTACGCTAACGGTTATGGTTACAAAATTAAGTGTACAAGCGGTTTCAGAACAGTCTTGCTGATCAGCATTGTCTTTGTCGTTACAAGCAACAAGAAAAATAGAAAGAAATGCGACTATGATTTTTGTGAACATAAAAAGGATTTTATTAAAAGATGTTCAAATATAGATTAGTTGCGTAGAGACTTGAACTACCTCTTGTATTTCTTTTTTGCGCGCATTTTGTTTACGAAATAAATGATCAAAACAGACAGGGCAAGAACTGGAAATACTAGGTTACCGTTTAAAAATTGAAAGAAATCCATACTAATTATTTAGAAACAGAACGAAGTGCTGTTTCAGTTATTGTTTATTTTTTAAATTTTGACAGTGCATTTCTCGTAAAATCAGAAAGGGCTAATTTTCCGGTGATAGCTGCGCGGTCTGTCAATAAGGTATCCCAATGGTCGGTACCTTCCCATAAAACTTTCTTCCATTCGGTTAAAGCTTCTGCATTATAGCTTGCCAATTTATGAATGAAGAAGTCAAGTTCCTTATCCATTTCTTGTGCAGAGTCATATACTTTATTGAACAAGCCCTTCTCTTGAGCCCAATAAGCATTTTTCCATTCTGTAGGGGCTAAAGACATTTCACCCATAGCGGCAGTACCTATTTTACGCGCTACGGCAGGTGCGATTACTAAAGGCGCAATACCAATACTAAGCTCGGAAAGTTTGATTGATGCATTTACATTAGAATATACATAATCGCAAGCAGCGGCAAGACCTACGCCACCACCAACAGTTTTACCATGAACACGACCTACAATTACCTTTTTACATTTGCGCATGGCATTGATGACATGGGCAAAACCGCTAAAGAATGCTTTACCTTCTTCAAGGTTAGAAACTTCAAGTAACTCATCAAAAGAAGCACCAGCACAAAAAGCTTTTTCTCCTTCAGATTTTAATAGAATAACAGATATGACTTTATCTTCAGAAAGTTCATTAATAGTATCTGTTAAGCGTTCTAGAAGTTCAGAAACGAATGAATTACTAGCAGGATGCCCAAACTCTACATGAGCAACCTTACCATCTATTCGTGTATATAAACTTCCATTTTTTCTTGAAGTGACCATAGCATTTTATTTTACTCGATAATCGAGATTACCTACTTAGAGATTTGTATTGAAGTAGCTGTTACAAAATTACGGATTTTGCAATAAAGGTTTGAATTTGTTTCTGAATTTCCATACCAGTGCGCCACCTCTAATAAACATCCAAACGGTGAAGGCAAGCCATATTCCTGTTAATCCCCAGTGAAGATATTTACCTAAGAACAGCATTGGCACAAACCCTAAAAAGGTAGCTACGAGCAAGGTGTTTCGTAAATATTTCATCTCACCTAAACCTTTAAAAACCCCGTCTAAAACGAAGGCGGTGCTATTAAAAGGAAGCCCCAGAATAATAATATAGAAAATACCGTAAAAAGCAGAGAGCACCAAAGGTTCATTAGAGAATAAGCTGCCTAAAGGTTTGTAGAAAATAGTAGCCAATGCCATAATTACTAGGCTAACTATGAGTCCGTATTTCGTAATCTTTTTAGCCAATAACCAGAGTCCGTCATAATTACGTTCTCCCAATAATCGACCGCCCATAATATTACCGGCAGCACCGTAGCCATCAATAAAAAATGCAGAAAATAGCCAGAGGTTAATAGCAATGGTATGTGCACCAATATATTTATCGCCAAGCGCTGTAGCTTCTCTAACGGCAAGAATAAGCGCAGTGTTCAAGGCAATGGCACGAACAAATAAATTTAAGCTCATAACTACCAATCGACCAAGCTCTTGGTGAACAGGTAATTTTAGTTTTAGGCTAATATCGGTTTTCGTTAAAAGTAAATAAAATGCCATGATTGCCATAATCGCTTGCGCCAATAAACTGGCATAGGCGGCACCTTCTAAATACATGGCAGGGATGAATCCTTCAATACCATATACAAAAGCAAAATCTAGAATAACGTTCAAGACCGCTCCGGTGATAGCAATGACCATGGGCCAATAGGTATTCTGTAATCCGCGGAAAATACCCATCACAGCGAAAACGAATAAGGTTAATGGAAAACCCCATACTCGAATGGAGTAGTAGCTAATGCAGTATTGTAATATTTTTCCTTTAGCATTTAAAAGTTCAAAGATTTCTTGAACAACAAAAATGGTAGATAGCAAAACCAGAATACTCAAAGCAATGTTGAGGTAAATAGCCTGAGCGGGCAGCGTTTTAACAGCCTCTAATTTACCGGCACCTAAATACTGTGAAATAATAGAAGAAATAGCACTACGCGTTTGCCCAAGAATCCAGATGAGCATTGAAAGAAAAGAACCTACAATACCTGCTGCGGCAAGAGACTCTAGTCCGTCCACCGGAATATTACCCACAATAGCCGTATCTGTTATAGACAATAGCGGTTCTGCAATACCCGCAATAGTTGCAGGGATAGCCAAGGCATTTATAGATTTAAAATTAACGGAAGTCTTCAAAAAATATGGTTTCTATAGTACAAGTTCGTAGCAATGAAAAGGATGTTCGCTTTGCTTTGGGAAAAAGATATTTCCTAATTTGGTATAACCACGTTGCTCGTAAAATTTCTGATTTCTTTTGTTCTGGCTAAAGGTATCTAACCTAACGGATACGGCATTGTTTTCTCTGGCAAAGTTTTCGCCGAAGTCCATTAACCGTTGGGCAAAACCTTTACCTTGATAGCTAGGGTGTACTGCTAGGCGATGAATATAGTAGTTATTTGCATTTTCCGTTAACCATTTAACAGATTTATAATCTTCGTCTATAAAAAGGGAAACAACAATACAACCTACTATTTCGTTATCAAGGTGTAGTACAAAAAGTTCATTGCGTTCTATATCATTTTCAAATGCCTGTTTAGAAGGATATTCGGTAGTCCATTGGTAAATACCATTGGCTTCCATTGCAATTCTACAAGCGTCTGTCATGATAAGAATTTCGGGTATTTCCGATATCTTTGCCGATGCTATCATAAAATGAATTTAATTAAATTGTAAATTTAGAGTTATAATCAACACTTTTTATCATGATGAATATTCTTGTTCCGATCGGGACCTCCTCAAATGCGAATCAAACATTACAATATGCAGTAGATTTTGCAAAAGACTTTGGTGCAGAAATATATGTAATGGAAGTTTTTAATGTCAGCGGAAAAACAGGAACGCTTGCCAATATAACACAAAAGGTAGCCGATAATTCAAAGGAAAGATTAAAAGAAATTATAGGAACAGTAGATACAAAAGACGTCTCTATAAAAATTGCAAGCTTTAATGGTGAGCTAAAAGACGGACTAAAAGAAATTGATAAGGGTATTGGTATTGACCTAATTATACTGGCACCTAGAAGTAATGACATTAAAGAAGAGAATTATTTAGGACAGACTTCAGGAGCCATTATTAAAAGAACGAACATACCAACATTGATTGTACCAAAAGGAACAGCGTATAAGTCGTTTAAAAATATATTAGTTGCCTTTAAATCTGGTATTCTAAAAAGAAAGAGAATTCTTGATCCGTTAATTGAGATGAAGAATAAGCATAACGCCAATGTAAATTTACTGATGGTGAAAACACCAGGATATTCAGATGACGATTTAAAGATTAATACGGCATTGATGGACATTTCTTCTCAGTTGACCTTTACAGAAAACTCAACAACATATCATGGCGTTTTAGAGCATTTTCAAGCAAAACAACCCGATTTATTGTGTGTTTTTAGAAGAAAACGTGGTTTTTTCAAGAAATTATGGGAAAAGAGCACTATTTCAAAATCGGAGTTTTATGCCCCTGTACCGGTATTGGTATTAAGTGTAAAGAAAGATTAAGTAGTACTTTGTTGGCATACTAAAATGTATTTTCTTTGATGCTCTTGAAAACTGGGAATTTGCATAGTATTCTAGTGCGTCCCGAAAGTATTCGGGAAGGTCGCTTCTGTTTTTTTTGAGTGAATAAGGTAATGAAGGGGGATTAGCTCAGTTGGCTAGAGCGTCCCGAAAGCATTCTGGAAGGTCGTTTCTGTTTTTTTGAGTGAATAAGGTAATGAAGGGGGATTAGCTCAGTTGGCTAGAGCGCTTGCCTGGCAGGCAAGAGGTCACCGGTTCGAATCCGGTATTCTCCACTTAAAAAGGCTTCCATTTTGGGAGCCTTTTTTATGCTTATTATGAAAAGCTTTGTAATTACTTATTGTCAAAACTAAGCCTAACTTCTCCGCTTACTAATCTATTTTCATTATCAACACCACTATAGACTCCGTCTTGAAATAAGTTTCCTTCTTTTAAATAATAGGTTTTAAAATACATATCTAAACGGTCAAAGGCAACTACACCTGTAAGATCAAAACTAAAGTATACGACCGAACCTTTATTTAATAGTTCTAAATTGTCTCTTTCAAAATATACATTCTCATCTAGCGGTATCATCTTATAATTTTCAGATAATATCTTAAACTTAAATATTTCAGTTCTGCCACTGGGTAGATTTAAAGTCAGTTCATAGGTACCCGTAATACTTTTGTAAATGGCGGCATACGGACTATTTTTAGATATTTCTAGAAAGTGTTTCGGTACTACTGATTTATTAACAATTCTTTGGTTTCTAATTTCCATAGCAATATATGGTGGTATATCAGAAGAATCGAATTGAGTTTCCATATCTTCTTCAGACTCGAATTTTTCGAGAATAAATCTGCCTGCGACAGAATTATTATAAATATCAAATGTGCTATAACAACCAATAAGGTATTTAAGGTGCGCAGGGTTATTTTGACCTATATATATTATCTCACTAGCACCTTCAACCAATTTACCGTTCAACATGGTTTTGTTTCTGATAAAAATGGCGTCTTCCCTAATAATGATATTACCAAAGTCATTAAATTCTTTGTAATTACCATCTTTGTCTGGGTATCTATAGGTGTTTTTTATTTTTTTCCAATTATTAGAAATTATGGTTTTACCTTTTTGTATAACGCCGTCTTCACCAAAATAATAATTTAAGTAATAATAGGTTTTAAGGTCATTTTCTCCGTAAAGTAAAGAGAGTTGCGATTTTTCTGCCTCACCATTTATTCTATTTTTCTCTAGAAATTGTTCAACATTTTCAAAACCTAGGTAGAGCAGAACAATAGATTTATAGTATTGGTTAAGTTTAATAACAGATTTACCCTTATGAAATTCGCGTACTTTATCATACAGGTACTTGCCGTTTATAAAATCGCTGCCAATTTGTTCTAAGTCACTTTTTAAATTTGGTTTTAACGAATTGTAGTTTCCATAACCAAAATACTGCATTGATTTAGGCAGCCTCTTAAGTGAATGCTTTTTTTTAAAAGTTTTTTCTAGGGCTTTTAGTAGCAATTCAAAATATTCAGAGGTGAGAGATAATGATTGAACTTCCTGTTTATTCATGAATTCCTATTTTGAGTCATAAAATTATTAAAAAATATTTTAATAATTAGAAAGAAGTAAAAATAAGTATTGTGAATTAAATTTATAAACTATTCATAACTAACGGAGTACTCATTAAAACCAAACTCATGAAAAAACTAATTTTAACTCTTTTATTGATTCCTATGTTAACATGGGGTCAGAATAAAACCGTAAGGGGTGTTGTAACTGATGGTAGCGATCCACTTCCTGGGGTGAACATTATTGAAAAAGGAACCACAAATGGGGTTACTACAGATTTCAATGGTAATTACGAAATTGTAGTCGCATCTACTGCTATTTTAGAATTTTCATACATCGGTTTCAAAATGCAAGAAATCACAGTTGGCAATGAATCTACCATTAATATTGCCATGGAAGAAAATACACAGCAACTTGAGGGGGTAGAAGTTACCGGATTTGCTGGGGTTGTTGGTCGAGCAAGAAAAAGAACCGAATCGGTACAATCTATTCCTGAGTCTATTACCGCATTAAATGCAGAAGGTATTGAGAATAATGGTATAAATAATGTTACGAATTTTGCGAAGCTGGTACCGAATATGAAGCTAAACAGTTCGCAATCAGCGGGTGTTAACTTTTTAACCGTTCGTGGTATTCCTCAAATTCGTAATGCCGATGCTCCAGTAGCGTTTGTAATCGACGGAGTTACGATACCTGATCCGAGTTTATTAAATCAAGAACTTTTCGATTTAGCTTTAATTGAAGTCGTAAAAGGTCCGCAAGGAGCACTTTATGGAAAGAATGCAATTGGCGGAGCCATTAACATTTATTCTAAAGAACCAGTAAATACTCAAAAGAACACACTTACTTTAGGCTACGGTAATGCAAATGCTTTATTAACACAATTTGTTTCTTCTGGTGCACTTAAAAAAGACAAGCTTTTCTATAGGTTGTCAACACAATTTAGAAATTTTGATGGCTTGTTGACCAATGAGTTCGACAATGAAAAAGTAGATTTCGAAAGAAATTTTAATATAAGAGGTCAGTTAATTGCACGGTTTTCTCCGAAATTTAAAGCAAGTGCTACACTTCAATTTATAGATGTTGCAGCAGGTGCCGCACGTTATTCGGTGAACCCTACTGGTAATATATTTGTAGATGGTTTTCCGGGGGGGGTATTAAACCCTAATCCTGAAAAAGGAAATAATGTCATAAATCATGATGAGCCAGGAAAATCTGATGTTAGCAATGCTTTCGGAAACCTGAGTATGGAGTATACACCAGGCAAGGTTAAAATTCAAAGTATAACTTCATATAATTATGTAGATAGGTCTTTGAGTGGTGATTTAGATTTTACACCATTTGATGATTTTACCCAAGGCGAAACTGCCGAGACTAAAACCTTCAATCAAGAATTACGATTAAATAATGTAGGCTCTAACGGAAAAGTAAATTGGAGTGCTGGTGGTTTTTATCAAGACATAGAAAAGCCTTTCTTTCAAGATGGGTTGAGTCGTGATTTTGATTTGAATGAATTGTTTTATGGTGTAGCTGCCGATGTGGTAAATACGACTACTACATTCGCGTTTTTTGGTTTTGTTGATTATAAATTGACAGACAAATTAACGGCAGCGGTAGGTTTCCGTTATGACAATGATACCTTTAAACAACAAGATAACTTGTTCGAAGAAACTTCAGAACGTTCAAATAATATTGTACAGCCAAAAGCATCACTTTCATATCAAGCGACAGAAAATGCTTTAATTTATGCCAATTACGGTCGTGGTTATAGAACAGGTGGTTTCAACCCTGCAGCTACCGATCGTTTCAACAGAAGTTTTGAAGATGAACTTACAGACAATTTTGAATTAGGTTTTAAAACATCTATGTGGGACAACCGATTTATTTTGAACGGTTCTGCATTTTACACAGATTTCACGAACCAACAGCAATATATTTTTGACCTGAATACCTTCTATGCAGGTAATTACAATTACGATAAAAGTAAAATTATCGGTTTTGAATTTGATGCAAAACTTCGACTATCTAAGTTTTTAGATGTACTGGCTAATTATGGTTTTGTAGATTCTGAGATTACCGATGGTGGTACAACTGGTGGTGCAGATGGTACTGCTACAGATTTGAGTGCTTTCAACGGAAAGAAAACTCCTTTCGTACCGGTAAACAATTTCAATATCGGTCTTGAATCTAATATTGCATTGACCGAAACTGTAGATTTTAATGCCAATGTAAACTTGAACAGTACAGGTAAGACTTATTGGGACGAATTGAATCAAGATGGCTTTACTACAGACGCATATCAGTTATTAGATGCCCGTGCCTCAGTATCTTTTGATAATATAAAAGTGACTATTTGGGGTAATAACATTCTTGATAAACAATACTATACCGAGTATATCCCCGGTTCGTTGTTCGGCGGTTTTGATGACTTCGGATGGAGAGGTCGCCCAGCTACCTACGGTGCGTCTTTTGCCGTTAGTTTTTAATTTAGTTTTTGAAATAGTTTAGTGAAGAAGGAGGAATTTATCTCTTGATGGTTTCTCCTTTTTAAATCAACAAAATTGCATACAATGAAAAACAATACAAATTATCATATGGAGCGTGCCTTGGTAGCAAAGGTTATCATGCAAGACATGTTTAAAGTACAACCAGGTGAATCTGTAGCTATTACTGCAGACTCTGGTAACGATATAGACTTAATGAATGCTTTTGCGGCGGCAGTATATGCCATAGGCGGTAAACCGTTGTTAATATGGACCCCAAAAGCAGAGCAAGATGGGCAGGCAGGTATGAAAGATTGGCCTGCAGAAGCGTTGACCGCGGCATTGAGTAATGTCGATGTTTGGTTAGAATGTAATTCTACCATCCTTTTATATTCTGATATTTGGGAGAATGCTTTTAAAAATAACAAAAGGTTACGTTATTTGATTATTGCCGACTCTAGTGTGCAATCCCTTTTAAGAACTTTTACAGGATACAATGTACCAGATTTGGGCAAGATGCTTAATAAAGTACGCGACATGGTTTTGAAGTGTAAAACAATTCGCATTACTAGCGATAATGGTACAGATGTATCTTATGACATTGACCTGAATTATACGTTTGATATTGACGATGGTGACTTCTCGATGCCTAAATTTGGTACTGCTCCTGGGTATGTAAACATGGTTCCTAAAATAGAAAGCATGAATGGCACCATTGTTTTTGATCTTTTAATGAATGCAAATGTTTACGGTACCGATAACCGAATAGAATTTGTAATGAAAGATAGTAAGATTGCTGATGTAAAGGGAACGCCCGCAGAGGCAGAGAAATTTAAGGAGTACCTTGCATCATTCAACGATCCTAATATGTACAAAATATCGCACAATATGTTTGGTCTAAATCCTAGTATTCGTAAACTGCGAGGAGAGGTTGTAGAAGACGAACGTGTGTGGGGTGGCGTAGATTTTGGCTTCGGTCATACAAGTCCTATGGATATGCCTCCGTTAGGTCAAGTAGCTAAATCTCATTTTGATGGTATTGTGGGTAAAGTAAGTATTTACCTAGATGATGTACAAATTGTTGAAGATGGCGTATATACGCATCCAGATTTAAAACCTTTAGCAGAGAAACTAATAGGCGCATAACTATGTCAACTGAAGCAGAACAGGGAAACGACGATTACTCCAGAACGAAAGTACCCGAAGAAAAGACCGTTCATGGTCTTCGTATCGCTGGTATTATCGTTGGTATTGGTATTACGCTTCCCGTACTGTTTTTAGGTGCAGAAGTAACCCAATCTGTAGGTATGAGTACCGCTATTTGGATTTTTGTAGGTGTCTGTCTTGTGCTTAGTGTGCTATGTGGTATTACCGCTGTAATTGGTAACCGTACACGCTTATCTACCTATATGCTGTTGCATTTTCCTTTTGGTAAAATGGGTGCAAAACTCATAAATGTCATTGTAGGTGTAACACTATTAGGCTGGTATGCAGTAACTATTGAAATCTTCGGAACCTCATTAAACGATGCCTTTACACAGTTATTAGGATGGAATTTTCCCGCCTGGATAAGTATTTTAATCGGCAGTGCTTTAATGACATTGACGGCACTTTACGGTATTAAGGCAATGGAAAAGTTATCTAATATCTCGGTACCGTTACTACTCATATTTATGGTGTTTGTACTGTTTACCTCTTTAGGAGGAAGCGAGTGGGATGTTATAATTGCATTTGAAGGTTCTGGCGGAATCGGAATTCGAGAGGCCATTTCTGCCGTGGTAGGTATGGCGATATTGACTCCTGTTTTAATGCCAGATTATTCTCGATTCGCAAGAACAGATAAAGATAGTTTATTGGCAGTTTTGGGTTTGGCCATTGGGTTCCCAATTGTATTATTGGCAGGTGGTATACCAAGTTTGACTACTGGTGAGATCGATATTATGAAAATTATGATAGGCTTAAGCTTAACGCTACCAGCCTTACTTATTTTAATATTCTCGACTTGGACAACCAATTCTGCAAATCTATATTCTACAGTACTTACCTTTTCCACAATTTTTACAAAACAGGGTAATTGGCGTATAGGGCTTGTAGCAAGTGCTATCGGTACTATTTTAGCAATTGCAGGAGTTACCGGCTATTTTATCGATTTTCTTAATATTTCGAGTATTTTCATTCCGCCAGTATCGGCTATTTTTATTGCAGATTTCTTTTTTGTGAAGAAGCAAAATTATGATTTAAAAGATTTTGACAGCCTTCCTAATTTTGACTTAGCAGCAGGTATTAGTTGGATCGTAGCCTGTATTGTAGCCTATTTAGGTGCATACGATTATATGACATTAACTACCATTTCATTTTTCGATTCCTTTTTAGTGGCTTTCATCTTATATCTTATCCTTAAAAAAATAATAAAGTAAATGGTTCTTAACGATTTAAATCCTAATGCCATTTGGCAACACTTCGAGTCAATTAACTCAATTCCGAGGGCATCTACCAAAGAAGAAGAGATCATTCAATTCATGATTGCCTTTGGGAACTCATTGGGTTTGGAAACCATAGTGGATGATATAGGCAACGTCATAATTAAAAAGCCAGCATCCGCAGGAAAAGAAAATCATAAAACTGTTGTATTACAAGGTCACTTAGATATGGTACACCAAAAGGAAGCTGGATCTAAATTTGATTTTGCTACCCAAGGTATTGAAATGTACATAGATGGAGATTGGGTAAAGGCCAAAGAAACCACATTAGGTGCAGATAATGGTATAGGTTCTGCTGCAATAATGGCCGTATTATCTTCAAACGATTTGGTTCATCCGCCGATAGAAGCACTTTTTACCATAGATGAAGAAATGGGAATGACAGGTGCCATGGCATTGACCAACAAACAATTAAAGGGTAAAATACTACTGAATCTTGATTCTGAAGAAGATAATGAAATAACCATAGGTTGCGCTGGCGGTGCCGATGTAGAAATTAAGGGAACTTACGCTACAGAAACTTTAAACGCTGCTGCCTATGAAATGCAAACCATTACTGTAGGTAATTTAACAGGTGGTCATTCTGGTGTAGATATTCACCTTAATCGCGCCAACGCTATTAAAGTAATGGCAGAATGCCTACAAGAACTTACTGCTAAGTTCCAATGTAGAATACAGTCTATACATGGTGGTACGTTAACCAACGTAATACCTAGAGATTGTAGCGCTGTAATTGCGATACCAACCACAGAATTAGATGAGTTTATAAGTGAACTGAAAGTCTTAGAAAGTAAGAGGAGACAGCAGTATGCTGCAACAGATTCGGCATTGACGATTACGACTACAAAAACGGCAACTACGCTATCTGTAATGAGCAAAGATGCACATGACTATTTGCTTTACGGTTTACTATCGATACCGAACGGGGTATATAGAGTTACCCCTAAAATGCCAGATTTGGTACAGACCTCTAACAGTATTTCTATTATTAAATTAGAAGGAGGTAGGTATACAATTGCCTGTCATGCGAGAAGCTCGGTAGATAAAGAGCGTTTAGAAATTATAGAAACCATTACAGGTATTTTCAATGAAAGTGACGTACTTGAAATAGGACCTTACCCTGGTTGGGAACCTCGCCCTGATAGTGAGCTTTTACATGCTGCAGTAGCTATTTACGAAAAATTAAATGGAGCAAAACCCGCAGTTAAGTCTATACATGCAGGCTTAGAAACCGGTATATTATCTGGCACATATCCTGATATGGAAATGATATCTTTTGGTCCTAATATTCTAGGAGCCCATTCACCAGAAGAACGTTTGCAAATTAGTTCAACACAAAAATTCTGGAATTTTCTAACCGAAATATTAAAGAACTTATAATTTGTTTTAATACATAAATACAATGGCAGATAACCAATATACCAACACAAAAGTACAGTCGAAAGACTTTACATCTGGGTGGTTAATTGCTGTTATTATTGCAGGTACAGGGCTAACATTACCTATTTTATATTTAGGTTCTGAGGTAGCTTTGAGTGTGGGGTTTAAGAATGCTCTTTGGGCATTCGGACTTTCAACTTTGGTGCTGACCATTATGTGTTTAATTACCACCAAAATTGGTAATCGTTCGCGACTGTCTACATACATGATTCTCCATTTTAGTTTTGGAAAACAAGGGGCAAAAATCATAAATTTTATTTTTGGTATTACCCTTTTGGGTTGGTTTTCGGTAGCGCTAGAACTTTTATCTGTTGCCGTAGTAGATACTGCCCTCAATACCCTATCACTACAATTACCAAAATGGCCAATTGTAATTGTTATGGGTGCCTTAATAACGGTGACCACTTTCTTTGGTATTAAAAGTCTAGAAAAACTAGCGAATATAGCCGTGCCATTTTTGACGCTTTTTTTATGCTACGTGATTTACGTTTCATTTGAAAACGGAATGTCTTTTCAAGAGCTCTTAGATTGGGTGCCAGAAAATCCGAAGATGACGCTGTTCGAAGCTATTTCTATATTGATAGGCTCTTCTATACTTTTTCCTGTAATGATGGCAGACTTTTCTAGATTTATCTATAATGACAAGCAAAGTATGATTGCTGTTTTAGGTATTACCATTGGGTTTCCGTTGGCTTTGACATTTAGTGCCATACCATCTATACAAACAGGTGAAGTTGATATTATTAAGGTGATGCAGCAATTCGGCTTAATTTTACCTGCATTCGCTCTTTTACTGGTATCTACTTGGGTCGGTAATGCTAGTAATCTGTACTCAACGGTATTGACATTTTCTACGATAAAGACAGAGTGGTCATTTAAAAAAATAGTAATTATTGCAAGTGTTTTGGGTATTGGCTTAGCATTGCTAGAATTCTCGCAATACCTTTTCGATTTTCTAAATTTGTTAGGTGTTCTTGCCCCATCGATTTCAGCAATTTATATCATCAATTTTTTCTGGGTAAAAAACCAACGGTACGAGCTGAACGAAATTACAGATTGGGAACCTGCAGCTCTAATTAGTTGGGTTTTAAGTTCTGGTATCACTTTTTTGACCTATTTAGAGATCTTTCAATTGACCCATGCCTATTTTATAGATTCATTTTTGTTGGGAGGGTTAATTTATCTATTCTTAAAAAGGAAAGAGATTAAAAGACTATAACCACCTAGTTCCCTATCAAAGGCGAGCGAGTTGCTAACTTTTTGGAACTAAGAGAAAACTTCCAATGCCGCTTTTCTATAAAAAGAACATCCTTTTACTTAGTACTTAAGAAATAATACTATTTTCCGCCTAACTCACTATTGAAGTTGTCGTTCTAATTTCTTCAGATATACAATATCATGATCATTAAAATGTTTATGTAACAAGATTATTGATGATACATACAACCCCCAAAAGAAAATCATTAAAATGAAGAAAATTATTTTCACTTATCTATCTATTATTTGTTTATTCAGTTGCTCACAAAATGATTCTGAAGAACAATTAAACTTTATAAATATTCAATTAGATTTAGATCAAGTAGATGAATACTCAGATGCCTATAACTATACAGATTTCAGGGTAGCGGTATACGGTTCTAAAGAAGATTATTTCAATGAAGTAAACGCTGTGTTTTCGGGAAGTATAGACGCTAGTGGTAAAATTTCAATTTCAGAAAATTTAGAGGAAAAGAGTTACTATGTAGATATTTTTACAGAAGATAAAGTGTTAAGTAATTGGCAAGTAACAGATTTAGATGTTGACACTTCTAATATTATAAAGTTTTATACTGCAAACACCAATGAGTTTTATTCTGCGGTGTACATGAAAGACAATAGAAGGTTAGTTGGCAATTGGTCTTTTCTGTCTTATGCGCAAATTAACAATGATAATGATGAAAGAACAGATAAAGTGTTTTTATCCATCAACAAAGAGTTTACTGCCACTTCATATGAAACGTATGGAGGTATAGCATATCAATTACATTTTAAATTACAAGAAAATGGTTATTTAGAATTGGTTACTATAGAACCTAGTCCAGATAATTATCCAGTTTACCAAACTAATTCAGAAGGTCTAGTAGTTCAGATAGATCAAGATGGATTATTATATTTTTCTAATTACTCTGGTGATAATGTAGTTTATGTAGGAAATTAAAAAAATCGTTTCTAAAAAATAATAAGTTTTAGAAAAGGCTTCCAGTTATGGGAGCCTTTTTTTATTTGTTGCTATTTCAGAGATTAATTCAAGTAGTTAATTCCACTATAAAGTAATGGGCTGAGCGTCCCGAAAGCATTCGGGAAGGTCACCGGTTCGAATCCGGTATTCTCTACATAAAGCTTCCATTTTGGGAGCTTTTTTGTTTCTAAACTATTGGTCGTGTTATATGAAATGAAAGATATCGTTTGATACCCTAAATTAAGTATCTGATTTATAATGGTTAAATTAGGACTTGTTATTCATCAATCAATCAAATCGTTTACAATCATGATAGTAAAAAAAATCAGTCAATTTATTCTGTTTGCAATGCTCGTAGGTACAACCTACGCACAGACCTATGATTCCATCGCTGAACAACTTACCAGTGAATTAAAAAAGATTTCTACAGATGGCTCATTAGTTGGTTTCTCAGTAGCCATCGTCAATGAAGAAGGTACGCTTTATGAAAACGGATTCGGATTTGCCGACCAAAAAGCCGACCAAAAATATACAGCGAATACATTACAGAATATAGGTTCCATATCTAAGACGTTCATTGGGGTGGCTTTGTTAAAAGCACAAGAACTGGGTAAGCTCAATTTAGATGATAACATTAATGACTACCTACCCTTTAAGGTAGTGCATCCTAAATTTAAGAGTACACCTATTTCCATTCGGCAATTGGCAAGTCATACCTCAGGTATTAAAGATCCTGCAGAATATGAGAGCAAAGGGTATATACTTAAAGAAGCTGAAAATGGTACTGCCAAGGTAAATGGTAATTTCTTGCCTCCAACTGAAATGATGTCGTTGGGCGAATATCTTAAAGCCATTTTGAGCGAAGATGGTAAGTGGTATAAAAAGAAAACATTTTCGAAGTATTCCCCCGGCGGCATGTTTAACTATTCTAATATTGGGGCAGGGTTGGCGGCACTGGTTCTGGAACAAGCAACGGGAGAATCCTTTCCAGAATTTACCCAGAAGTATATTTTTGACCCTTTAGAAATGACAAGTTCAGGTTGGTCTTTTGATGCCATAGATTTCTCTATGCATTCAAAACTGTATGCGGATGCAGATACTGAACTGGCATTTTACAAATTGGTGAATTACCCAGATGGCGGACTCATTTCCTCTTCTCATGATATGGCAAAATACCTATCTGAGATTATTAAAGGCTATGTAGGGAACGGAACTATGTTATCCGCAGAAAGCTATAAGGCCTTATTTACACCTCAGTTAACGGACGAAAACCATAAAGACCGGAGTGATAGTGAATATAATGACGAATACAATATGGGCGTGTTTATGGGTATATCTTCAAAAGGGCAAATTGGGCATACAGGCGGAGACCCAAGTGTAGTTACCCATATGTTTTTCAATGAAAAGACCAAAACAGGAAAGTTGTTATTGGTAAATACAGAGCTAGACAAGAAAAGCGTACAAGAATTCATTGCTATTTGGCGGGCTTTAATTGCTCATGAAAACGAGTTATAACAAAAAGAGGTATTATGAAAAATGAAATACATACCATTTGGCTAGACCTCAATGAAGAATTGTATCATTTTATTTTAGGGAAGATCAAAGACGAGCAGGTAGCAAAAGATATTCATCAAGAGGTGTTCTTGAAAATACAGACCAAGATCCATCAGCTGCAACATACTTCTAAGTTAACCTCTTGGGTGTATCAGATTACAAGAAATACCATAATCGACCATTTTCGCAAGCCAAATTCTAACACCGTTGCCATTACTGATTTTGATTTGCCAGAAGAGCAGTCGGGCGATTTTGACTATTCAAAACTGACCAATTGCATTAACCAAAAAATAGAACAGTTATCTGCCCAGCATAAAGAGGCCATTGTGTTGACCACTTTTCAAGAGTACTCGCAAAAAGAGCTTTCCAAGCATTTGAATATTTCGTATTCGGGCACAAAATCTAGAGTTCAAAAAGCTAGGGACATATTAAAAATACAGTTGCTCAATTGCCCAAATGTGGCGTCTGACCAAACAGGAAAATTGCTCGATTTTGAAAATAATGAAGAATAGCTACGTCTTTTTCTAATGTACCACGTCTATCTGTTATAAACCTTAAATAAGTTATGATGGATGATCAAAAAAAAGTAACCGTACAAATACTAAATGCCTTTACCGAGAATGATAAAGGCGGAAACCCTGCAGGTGTAGTTTTAGATGCCGATGCCTTATCGCATGAAAATAAATTAGCGATCGCAAAGAAAGTAGGACTTTCAGAAACCGCATTTGTATCCAGTTCTAATACGGCAGATTTTAAATTAGATTTCTATACGCCAACAAAGCAAATAGCACATTGTGGGCATGCCACCATTGCTACTTTTTCATATTTGAAACAAATGGGGTTGTTAAAAGGTAAAAAATCTTCAAAAGAGACGATAGACGGAAATAGAAAAATAGAAATACAGGGAGAATTGGCATTAATGGAGCAATTGGCGCCCAGTTTTGTAGACCCGTCTAAAGATGAAAACGAAATTCTAAAATCATTAGGATTAACCAAAGAAGATTTGCTGCCAAATGCACCAATTCAAGTAGTCAATACTGGTAATTCTTTTCTATTGATTCCCGTGAAAGATGTAAAAACGTTAGAAGCTATTACACCACATTTTGATGCCATAGAAAATATTAGTGAGGCATATGATTTAATAGGATACTATGTATTCACTACAGATGCTACAGCACATGAAATAGATGCGACAACAAGAATGTTCGCGCCACGCTATGGTATTTTAGAAGAAGCAGGTACAGGCATGGCTGCAGGTCCGCTAGCAAGTTATTTGTTTGATGTCTTGCAGCTAAAGAAAACCACTTTTAAAATTCAGCAAGGCAAATACATGAGTCCGCCATCATCAAGTGAGATTGAAGTTCAATTGCATGTAGAAGATGAGCATATAACCGGACTAATGGCGGGCGGCAAAGGAATGGTAGCCAGTGAATTGGAAGTTAAGTTATAAGCAGTAAAAGCAACCATTTACTTAATACTTTGTACCTCGTACTTCATACCTCGTACCTTTTTCTCACCTCTTTTACGGTTACCCGTAATGCTACATTGAAGAAAAATATTACCTTTCTAGTCGGTTCTAAAACACTACTTCCCCTGCCGTTTTAGAATGTTACTATATTATTTAATATTTAGGTGTAAAGTAACTTGTTGCTTTATATCGTTGTTGTAAGTAATTTGGCATCGCTAATGTTCTTTTTGCTTAGGATTACCTGAGATATATTGTGGATATAAAAATCGGA
>NZ_JAUOPN010000006.1 GCF_030547005.1 Maribacter sp. 1_MG-2023
GTTTTTCATCGTGACAGTTTGAATTTAAAGTTAGTAAATTCGAATTATGAACTGTCCTATTTTTAGGGAAGCCTACAATAGGGTTAAGGTTCTAAATTATAATGGCACCATTGAATCTATTGGAATTAGGTCTACACAAATAAGATTGCTTACAGGTCCATTAGTCTCTATTCCAAATGAAAAAATGGCATCTGTTGAAATTGAAAATATTCAAGCCAGACGATTTATCAGAAGAGATTTTGATATCAGATTGAAACATGATTCGCCATATGAAGAAGTCGATAAAATTGTTGGGATGATACGAGATATATTATCAATTCCCGATAGTGAAGAAAATCATCCTAATCAAGCTATTAATGATCCTGATTATCCACCCAAGGTATTTTTTAATAACATCAATGAAGATTCCTTTAATATCTTCATACTATATTGGCATTTTCCACCTAATCATTGGGAGTATATGGAGCATGCACAATATATTATTATTAAGATCATTCAAGAATTGAATGAATCGGGAATTGAGTTTGCATTTCCTACTCAGATGTTACATTTAACTGATGGTGTTAACATACCTAAAGATCAAGATAAGCATAAAATAAAAAATTAATACTGGCTACAACAACAGTAACCGTTGCACAAGTCATTAATCCCTAAAAAAACGGATTTATACAAGCATCTTTACGGGGCTTTTTTTTTCGCTCAGAAAGGGAAAGTTAATTTTGGACGCTTTAAGGAAGGACCGAACAGTAATTCAAAGGCACTTTTGACAAGTGTTGCAAAAGCGAATGTTCCTACCCCACTTTCCACAAGTTTTTGGTCGAATTTCAGGTACTTTTTCATATTATAGGCAATGGCCGATAGGTGCATTACCTTGTTCGCCTGTTTGATCCCGATGGTATTTATCTTGCGCATGCCCATGAACTGGGTCAAGGTGCCAAATACCGGTTCTACCGTGCTCTGGCGTTTGCCCTTCATATACCTGCCTTGTTTACTGTTGACCCTGACTATGTTTCTCTGATACTCAGCTCTATAATACGTAACACTAAACTTCTTCTCTTGTGCGCTTTTACCTAAGCAACTGCTACGCATTGGGAAATCGATACAAACCTGTTTTCTAGCACGATACTCTTTCTTCTTAGTCTTAGTGCGGTAATCTAAAAATTCCTTGGTAAAGGGGATAACCTTACCCTTTGGGCATATATAATGATCTGCTGTTTCATTATAAATGAAGTCCGTTGGCCCGCCTTTGTAAGTACCGTGGGGAGGAATGAAACTCTTTAACCCCTGGTTTTCTAAAAATGCATAATTCTCCCCGCTACTATAACCTGTATCGGCTACGCAGTTTTCAAACACTAAACCTTGTTTCCATAATCTCCTTTGTAAGCGTTGTACTATATCTTGTAATTGCTGGTTGTCTTTGCCATCGGCATGGTACGCTTTAATATCCGTTATCACATGATGTGTCGTATCTACACTCAATTGTGAAAGGTAGTTCAGCTTTCTGGCCTTACCGGGTTTTACACTTATCCTGGCATCGGGATCCGTTGGGCTATAATGTGTTTTGTTACTGGTATACTTGGCTCCCTTGTTGCCGGCACAAGGCCTTTGGTCCTGGTCCTTCGCCCATTTCCTGTTACGGCCCTTTATCACGGAGAGCCCATTATCGTTGGCGGTAACACTTCGTTGTCCTTTATCCGACTTATCGTCTTTACTCTTACGGTGGGGCGCTTCTTTATCCATCGAACTAAGGGCACGTACCTTTCTAAGGTGCTCGTCAAGTTCATCTTCCGGTACCTTGAGCTCCAAGGTATCCATAGAAGCGTTCGCTTTCACGGGCGCACTGTCGATTGCCTGGGTATCACCGCTGACCATTCCCTTTTCAACACACAACTCTAAAACATTCGTGAACACTTCCTCGAATACCGACTCGGAGAACAGTTGGCGGGTACGGCTTATGGTAGAATGCCATGGCAGCTCCTCGTCGATATCGTAGCCTATGAAATATAGAATATCCAAGCGCATGGAACAATGGTCGATAAGCTTACGGTCGCTGATGATGTTCTCCAAGTAGCCTACCAGACATATCTTGAAGAATACAACGGGGTCAATGCTCTTCTGGCCGCTCTCACCATAATAGGGACGAGTAAGCATATAAAGAAATTCCAAATCCAGGACGCCTTTCAAACGCCTTTAAAAATTGTTCTTGGGAATGCGTTCGCTCAGTTGAAATTGTGCAAAAAGCTTTTCCTGATACTCCTTCTTTCCCTGCACACCTAAAATTACGATCGTTCTCCCTATTGGCAATGATCACAACCCGTTTTTTTCCTAACTTGTGCAACAGGCACAACATGTATAATTAATTGCTAGGTCACCGCCGACTTACGAACATTACTTCGGAATATTCTATCTGTGATTTATGTGCTAACTTTCGTTCATAACTACGTAACTTAACATACACAACAAAGTAAAAGACAGATTATTTTTTTTTAGAATTCAGAAAGAGCAATAAGAAAAAATCAATCAATTTTCATATAGGGTTTTTCCATTCTTAGTTATTATATAATCAAAACATGATCTTATGAAAAAACTAATGGTATTGACTTTGACAATGATTTTGATATTCAGCTGCGATCCTGTATCTGATATGGAAGCTAATATTGAAAATTTGACTTCTGAAAACCTAACGATAGAATTTATATCCTTTGATGTAAGTTCAAGTATAATATTACAAATTGCTCCAAATGAAATTCAACTCTTCCAAGAAAGTTTTGATATTGGAAGTACATTTCTTGAACCTTCACTTGTGGAATACGACTCTGTAGTTATTAAAAATCAGTTGGATGAGGTTCTAAAGGTGTACAAACCAAATGACACCAATAGAAATATTTATAACATAGATAGCTATTGGATAGCTAGTGAACCATCAAAAAGATTTTTCAAATACGAATTTGAAATAAATGACCAGGATATCGAATAAACTCTTTTACCAACAAAAAACCTGGGTAAGAAACAAACAAATGCTATACTTAACTGAGACACTATTCTTCTAAGCTCATAGATTCTAAAATCAGATTCTAAGGCTTTTTTTATTATTATATTATCTGTTTATGTAGTTAATCAATGCAACGAAATAAATATACTTGAAATTACCTCTAACCTTCATTATCTCTCCTTTAATATCGCTTTGGTTTATATAATTATCCTATCATAAAACAAAGTAACAAACATATTTTAATAGTTTTTGGGAATCTAATTATGAAAATTAGATTTGAAAAATGGAAAGTACGAATGGCGAACAAGCACTTATGAATATTGAATTTTAATTAACACCAAGTGATTTTGATGTCTTGAAAATAGGCGAAAAATATCTATACTTTGTAAGGAGTTTAAAAAACATAAACAGCAGGTACATGAATAGAATATTCAGATTGAGACTAGTTAAAGTTAAAAGATTAATGCAGGATATTTCACTTCTTAGATTGCGGAATGCAAATGTTATTAAATTCTGTCACAACACTAGCTCTTCCTCACCGCAGACCAATACCCCATACCATTTCAAAAGTTCTTTGTAGCCCTTCATTTTATTGAAAATATCGACACAGAACCAATATTACTTAACTAGCTTTTTATTTTGAAAACACCATGATAGAGATAATTTAAATTTTGAAACATCGAAGCCCAAACTATGTTTACATACTTTTTCGGTTATAATAAATTACAAATTACCTGCGATAATCCAAAAAATAAATAACTTGCAGAATATGGGAATATTCGACTTTAGGGATGCTAGTAAACGAAAGAAGAAAAGTGATAAGATTACTTTGGAATGTAGCCCAAAAGAGATACATCTTAATAATGTACTCATTAGTTTCCCTACCAACTACACAGTTCTAAAAAGTATATTGGGAGAGGCATCACGTATTGAACCTATTAAACAAACAAAAAACAACGTCTATTTATGGGATGACCTTGGCATCTACTGCTCAACTCCTAATCCTGAGAAAATGCTGATGTTACTCTTAGTAGAAGATAACAGATATGGGCTAGGTCATCAGCCCTTAACTAATTTTAAGGGTATAGTTACAATCGACGGTGAACCTATTGCTGAAAGCATACAAAATGTTGATGTAGACAGGCCCTATATGTTACGCTCAATTATAAAAGAGGATAAACAAGTAGCTATTGCTCTTGGCTGGAATCCAGGTGTTTAGAATATATTTTAAAAGTGACAAATGTCATTTTTATTAAAGTTCAAATAGCGAACCTTTGTTGCCAAATATGTTAAATCAACTATTATGACCATACAAAGATCTCATATAGGTATTCTATTTCTACTTATTTTCAACGTTATCCCTATAACAGCACAAACCCTAGAAGTAGATGCAGATTTAAGAGCACGCTTTGAATATCGCCACGGATTTAACAACCTCTTCCCTAATGATGCCGATCCAGCTGCATTTGTAAACCAACGTACGCGTCTTAATATTGGGTATACTGAGGAAAAATTAAAGCTATTTATTGCTGTACAAGATGTGAGTACTTGGGGAGATACCCGACAGGTATTATCGGTAGATGGTAATGATTCTTTCTTTTTGTTTCAAGCTTGGGCCCAATTAAAGTTCAATGAAAATTGGGCCACCAAATTAGGTAGACAAGTAATTTCTTATGATGATCAACGTATTTTTGGTGGCCTGGACTGGGCAATGCAAGGACGCTTTCACGATGCTGCAATCATAAGCTATAAGAAAGATGAATTCATGCTTGACCTAGGTGGAGCCTTCAGCCAAGAATCCACTCAAAACGAAGGAACAGCATATAATATTCAAGGTTTTTTTACTTATAAATCTATGCAGTATGCCTATCTAAAGCAATCATGGCAGAAAAGTTCTGTGAGTTTTCTTTTTCTAAACACAGGTTTTCAAGATTTTACAGGTGATGCTAATGATATTGCAGACGGCGTTTCTTATAGACAAACTACAGGTTCTTACTTTAAATTTCCTATTCAAAACATAGATTTAGCTGGTAGTGCCTATTATCAATTTGGAAAAGCAAATGCAACAACAGATTTAGCTGCCTATCAATTGGCTTTAGAGGCTACTTATAAATCTAATAAAATTCTTTACGGATTAGGTATTGAACTTTTAAGCGGAACAGACCAAAACGGTGACTCAAAAAATAAATCGTTTTTTCCTCTTTATGGCACAAATCACAAGTTTAATGGATTCATGGATTATTTTTATGTAGGTAACCATGCTAACAATGTTGGACTTAATGATGTGTACGGAAAAGTTGTTTTTACCACAGGACAAAAATCAAACCTATTGCTCAAAGGTCATTATTTTAGCGCCAACGCAGATCTTACCGGTGATGCAGATGCTTATCTGGGAACAGAATTAGATTTGGTATTTACACAGGTCTTAATGAAAAATGTAAAATTAAATGTAGGTTATTCTCAAATGTTTGCTTCAAATAGTATGTCGCTAATAAAAGGCGGTAGACCAAGTGATAATACCAACAACTGGGGCTGGGTTCAGCTAACCATCAACCCAAATCTTGTTAAAACAAATTTGAGTAAAGCATCAAACTAAGCATACAACTACCTCAACATGGTAAAGCTGCAATCCAAAAGATTGCAGCATATTTTATCCACCATTAGCAACCATACCCCGATTGTAATGAGAATCTGAATTCTTAAATTTTTCTAGAGTATCCATACCGTTACGCATTTTTTGCTTTGCCTGTTACGCTTTCCCAATTATTGTAGTTATTGATTTTCCTTCACGAAGAGGTGTAAGTAATTCAAATTCCGTGGCAGAGAACAAACAATTCTTAAGTTACCCGTTTACAGTTAAGCGTATTCTATTACAACTATCGCAAAAAGGATTGGTTACAACAGAGCCTATGACTGCAAAAGTGCCCTTATAACCCCTTATTTGAATATTTTTGGCAGTATCATTAGGTACATCATTAAGTCTTGAATAACTGCTAGTATCATACTTATTGTACACTTGTTGCCATACCTCTTCAGTTGAAACAAGTTTTTCCAAATTCCTGTTATTACCATCAAATGACGTAAACTCAATAAAACGAATCTGCACCGCGCAATTTTTGATAAGTACTATAAAATAGATAATCTCGTGTTCATTAAAATCTTTTATTAAAACACAGCTTATTTTTACCTCAAAGCCCTCATTTACCAATATATATTGTATAGACCTTTTTAAAATAGTGCCTACGGGTTCTAAAAGTATGTGAACATTGTTCAAAATATCTAGGCTTACATTAATTTTTTTAAGTTCTATTTTCTTAAAAGTATCAATAAATTTATCTACGATTACACCATTGGTGGTTATTGCCAATTCTATAGGAAGAGAAGCCAATTTCTCGATGATCAAAGCTGCATCCTTTCGTACTAAAGGCTCGCCACCCGTAAAGCTTATTTTGGTAACTTAATTATTCACAAACTCTTTTGCAATAACGTAGATATCCTCATACGTCATAATATGAGATTTTGGAGAAAGTGGAATACCAGTTGCAAGCAGGCAATACGAACAGCGTAAATTACAACGTTACGTAAGCGAGATGCGTAAGTAGGTATATATTCTACCAAAATTATTGGTAAGTATGGTTTTAAATGCGGTGTCTAACATATGATTAATTATTTACTTTCCATTGAAAGGATTGATCTTCAAAAATTTATTTTCCAAAAACAGGCACTTCTACTTTTATAGCTTCCACCACATATTCTAATGCTTTAAAGACTTCTTTTCTTCTAGGAGACGAGACAAAAACAAACAGACATATTTCTCCTGATTTTACCTCTCCCATACTGTGGTATATATGCATACATGTAAGGTTGAATTTATCAAAAGTAGCTTCTCGTATGTCATGAAATTTCTTATTTGCCATATCTTCATATGCCGTATACTCAATAGCTGCAACTTTTTTATCATCTACAACATCTGCCCGCACTTGGCCTAGAAAAATATTATGCGCACCAATAGAAGTTTTAGATTGATGTTTGGCAATAGATTCCGCTATAAATGACGAAGAAATTGCGCCTGGTTTAAATACGTTTTTATAAATAGTGCTCATGGGTCTAATTCTAGTTCTTTACTCTAATTTTGTATCTTTTAAAATTTCGTTTAGCATTTCAAATTCTTGATCCAAAAATTCCCAACACTTTTTGTTAATTATATCAAAGGCTACTATTAGTTTTTTGCCATAGGGTGTAATAACCGTCCCTCCTCCTTTTTGTCCACCAACTGATGTTGTTACGACAGCTTGCTTTGCAGATCTGTTTACAGCATCTACCAAAGTCCACGCTTTCTTATAAGACATGCCAATAGACTTTGCTGCTTTTGATAATGAGCCCAGTGTTTCAATTTCCTTTAATAGTCGAACTCTTCCCTCTCCTACTAAAACATTATCCCCTACTTCTATCCAAATCCTACTTTTAATTTTATAATCGCTCATAACAAACAGTTTATTTAGTGGGCAGTAATATGGTTTTTACATTTTGACCTTTTTTAATTTCTGTAGAGTTTTTAGGTAAACAAACCAGTGCATTGGCATCTCCAAAAGCACGTATCATAGCAGAACTCTGTCCTCCTAAAATCATAATTCCGGCATCTTCTATTCGCGCTTTTAGAAATTGTGCTTGAGTTCCTTTTACCGAATAGTCAGATAACAAAGGCAAAAAAATACTTGGTAGTTTCATATGTTCTGCACCTTCGTACTTCTTTAAAAGAGGATACACATAAATATAGAAACAACTAAGCGCAGCGGCAGGATTACCGGGGAGTCCAAATATTGATGTTCCTTCCTTCATTCCAAAAAATAGTGGTTTTCCGGGCTTTTGTTTCACCTTATAAAAAATCTCTTGTACGCCAATAGCATTAAATGCTTTTCCAACATAGTCATAATCTCCTACTGATACACCACCTGTAACAATTACAATATCATGTCTTTTGATGGCAGCTTTTAATACATTTTTTGTTTTATCATAATCGTCCTTAATAATGAGAACCAAGGTATTTTTATAACCTAATTCTTTTAACACAGCGGTTAGCATAGCGCCATTAGATTCGTAGATCTCACCATAACACAACTTAGCACCTGGACTTACAAGTTCGTTACCCGTAACTAAAATGGCTATTGACGGCTTTTCACAAACCGTAATTTTAGTAACACCCAAACTGGCCAAAAATCCTATATGAACTCCCTTAATTGTAGTTCCTTTGTTCATGGCAATACCACCTGCTTTAATTTGCTCTCCTTGGGGCCTGATGTTCGTATTCACAATTAGAGATTCTTCAATGGTAATTTTACTGCCATCTACGATTACCTTTTCTTGCATTACAACCGTGTTTGCTGTAACGGGCACTGGAGCTCCCGTAAAAATGCGCACAGCTTCTCCCTTATTTAAAGTTAGATTGTTATTATCACCTGCCTTTACTTCACCTACGATAGTGTAAAAAACATCATCTCCTATATGTAAAGCATAACCGTCCATAGCAGATTGCCTAAAAGGAGGCATATCTATTTCTGAAATTACATCTTTGGCCAGAACATAATCTAGTCCATCACTAAGGTCAACTTCAAGAAATTTCGTATTAATGGAGCCATGTAATAAAACCAATTCTATGGCTGTAGTGGTATCTATCATTAGACTTGTGTTATACTTGCTTTAAATCTTATTATGTAAACATTTAAAACCTAATTCAATTTTAAAATCAATATTTTTTCTAAAAAAATATTAGTTGTGCCCTTGTAATAAGTATCAATTTCAAGAAATGATGAACACAAAAATCGTTATTTCCATTCAAATATAACGAGTGATTTATTACGATTTCTATGATATTAATCATCTTTTTAAACACTATGCTTTACTATTTTTATTAAATTGTTAAACAACTGTTAAAGAAAATTAATAGTTCTCACCCTTAAATGACCGACCAAAAATGCCCATTAAAAGTTATCTAGCTCACCCTATCGCAGGAAGAAAAGAAGAATTAATGACCGCATTAGTTACTCTTGGACAATGCGAAGTTATTCCTGCTGAGAACCAAAACATTTTGGCATTGGTTACCGATACCCAAAACGAAAAAGAAGACGAAATACTAAAAGAAAAAATTGAAGCCCTAAGCAGTCTAAAATTACTTGCCTTAGTTTCTGGTTTTAACACCTCTCAATAATTTATATAGCTATGTACGATTCTGTAACAAATAGAAGGAGTTTTATAAAAAAAATGGCAATGTTGTCTGCAATTACAGCGGCTGCATCTATGTTTCCAGGTATTGTATTTGCCAGGGAACAAGAAAAAGGAATTCCTGAAAATGCAAAACTAGATTGGAAAAAAGGTCCGTGTAGATTCTGCGGCGTAGGTTGTGGCATACTTGTAGGTACTGAAAACGGAAAAGCTGTTGCGGTAAAAGGTGATCCAAACTCGGCAGTGAATAAAGGGTTATTATGTGTAAAAGGATACCACCAGATTATGTGTATTCAATCTAAAGACAGACTTGAAACAGCCTTAGTAAAGAAAAATGGAAAATACGTAGAAACCCCATTAAGTGAAGCTTTAGATCTAGTTGCCTCTAAGATGAAAGAATCAATTTCGCAGAACGGTAAAGATTCTGTAGCCATGTATACTTCCGGCCAGTCTACCATACCAGAAGGCTATATTGCTTCTAAATTTATGAAAGGAGCTATTGGAACCAATAATCTAGATTGTAATGCACGCCTTTGTATGGCAAGTGCCGTTACAGGGTTCTTAACCTCTTTTGGGGCAGATGAGCCTATGGGTTGTTATGAAGATATTGATCACGCAGATTATTTTGTTACCTGGGGTAATAATATGGCAGAAATGCACCCGGTGTTATTCTCTAGAATGTTGGAACAAAAAACGAAACGTGGTGCTAAAATTATAGATTTTGCTACACGAACTACACGTTCTAGTACGGCATCTGATAGGTCTATCTTATTTGAACCGCAGACAGACTTAGCGGTGGCTAATGCTATTTGTTATGAGATCATAAAAAACGGTTGGGTAAATAAATCCTTTGTTGAGAAGCATTGTAGCTTTAGTAAAGGTCTTACCAATATTGGTTACGGTTTAGAAGACAAGTTTAAGTTTACTGATAAGCCAGAGAAAATAGATTTTGAATCTTATAAAGAATTTCTAAAAGATTATAGTCCAGAGAAAGTATCTAAATATTCTAAGGTATCGGTTAAGGACATTAAATATCTAGCGGCTATTTATGGTGACCCCAATAAAAAAGTAGTATCCTACTGGTGTATGGGAATGAACCAACACACTAGAGGAACATGGATGAACAATCTTGTTTACAACATTCATTTACTTACAGGTAAAATTTCACAACCTGGCAACGGGCCCTTTTCATTAACAGGGCAGCCATCTGCTTGCGGTACCGCTCGTGAGGTGGGAACCTTTACACACAAACTACCACACGGTTTAGTAGTGAATAAGAAAGATAGAGAAATGGCAGCTAAAATTTGGAAAGTTCCTGTAGAGCGTATTCCATCTAAACCTACCTATCATGCCACTGAAATGTTCCGAGCTGTAGATCGTGGAGATATTAATTTTATATGGGTACAAGCTACCAACCCTTTAGTTTCATTACCTAAGACCAGCCGTTACCGACCAGCAATGGAAAAGAAATCTTGTTTTGTTGTTGTTTCAGATGTATTCCCTACACCTACTACAGATGTAGCAGATGTTATTTTGCCGGCCGCTTGGCACATAGAAAAAGGTGGACTTTATGGTAATTCTGAGCGAAGAACACAGTATTGGCAGAAAATGGTTGATGCTCCAGGAGATGCAACACCAGATACTTGGATGTTTATTGAAGTAGCAAGACGAATGGGGTTTGAGGGCCTATTCCCTTATAGCAAAGAAAATCACGTAGAAGAAATATATTACGAATACAGACAATTTCATGAAGGTGCAGAACACAGTATGGCACCACTTGAAGTTTTAAAGAAAGAGTCTGGGGTTATATGGCCTTATGTAAACGGCAAGTCTACTCAATGGCGTTATAATGCAAAATATGACCCCGCTTGTTCAAATGATGAAGACTTCCATTTTTATGGTAAACCAGATGGTAGAGCCGTAATCTGGCAACGTCCTTTTGAAGATGCACCAGAGAAACCAAATCAAGAATATCCATTCTGGTTAAATACAGGGCGAGTTGTAGAACACTGGCATACAGGATCTATGACACGTAGAATTCCAGTACTACATCAAGCAATGCCTAATGCTTATGTAGAGTTTCACCCAGATGATGCGAAAGCTTTAGGAATTAGGAACGGAGAAAACATTAAAGTAAGCTCTCGCCGTGGTTCTTGCACCTTACCAGCATCTATTAATGAGAGAGGTTTACCAACCAAAGGGCAAGTATTCGTTCCTTTCTTTGATGAAAATATGTTAATTAATGATGTAACCTTAGACTCGTTCTGCCCTATTTCTAAAGAACCAGACTATAAAAAATGCGCGGTTAAAGTAGAAAGAGCATAGATTATGAAAAAGAGACTTGGAATCATATCGTTTTTTGTCATAATCTTCATAGCGTTTATCGTTGTTTGGAACTATAGCTATGAACAAGGGTTAGAAGAAGCTTATATACCCATTATCGAAACACCAACAGGAAATTTCATTCCCTCAGAAAGTGGTGTTTTTAGACGATTTGATGATGCAGGTATAGATTATCTAAATATGCCTGTAGATGAAAATCATCAACGAACGTTAGATACATATTATGATAATAGAGCATATCCAGGTGCTCCACCTAGTATTCCTCACCCGGTAATAAAAGAGCGAAGTTTTGGAGGCAATACCTGTATACAATGTCATCAAAATGGCGGATTTGTAGAAAAATTTAATGCCTATGCCCCTGTTACACCGCATCCAGAGATGATAAACTGTCGACAGTGCCACGTTACTAAGAACACAACTAGTAATTTTATAGAAAATGGCTTTGAAAAACCAGAACCACCAAAAGTAGGTGAAGGAGCAAACAATGCATTAGTAGGAAGCCCGCCAATGATACCACATCAATTACAGATGAGAGAAAGTTGTATTTCTTGTCACGGAGGACCAAGTGCCCCTAAAGAAATAAGAGTTTCGCACCCAGACCGGATCAATTGTAGACAATGCCATTTACCAAAGCAAACTGAGCAACCAAATATTGATACGAATACATTTTTAAGACAATTCGAAAAATTAAATGAAAAATAGAACGCTAATATATCTTGTAGTATTACTTCTAGGGGGTACCTTAATTTCTTGCAAAGAAAAAGAAGGAGAATACCACTCCATATCCGATAAAATAGAAGCAGAAAGTAAACCATACCACGGTAACCTGACCTCAGATGAGTTATTAGTTGATACAGAACTAATAAAAATTACCGAAGGGGAAAATACCTTTCTAATTCCAGAACGAAAAAGTCAAATAAAATCATTTGCCTGTATCGAATGTCATAGTAAACCGTTATCTGAAATGGCAGGTACAGACATACAAAAAGCACATTGGGATATTAAACTGAGCCATGCAAATGGCGATGCCATGAACTGTGCAACCTGTCATAACGGTTCGAATATGAACAATCTAAACAGTTTAACAGGTAAAGACATTGATTTCAACTTAAGTTATAAAATTTGTTCGCAATGCCATTCTAATCAGTTTGAAGATTGGAAAGGTGGCGCTCACGGTAAAAAAGTAGCTGGATGGGCTCCGCCCCGAGCATCTAATACCTGTGTAAACTGTCATAATCCACACAGTCCAAGTTTTGAAAAAAGATGGCCCGTACAATTCAATACAAAAACGGCTATAGAACGTAACGAAGGTTTAGATCATTAAACATAAAGGTATGAGTGATAATAAAAAGTGGTACTCTCTAGACCTAGGTCTAAACAATAAAAAAGAATCATCAGGTACTTGTGGTTGCGGTAAAACAGAAGGTAGCTGTAACAGCAGTCCTAAAGAAGAAGAACTAAGCGCCGATGAGTTTTACGAGGCTGCCATTAATGCATCTATTGGTGAAGAACGCCACCGAGATGGTTTTGAGCAGGTTTTTGATGTAAAAATGGACAGAAGAAGTGCCTTCAAAAAACTAACTGCTAGCCTTTTAATTGGCGCTGGCGCAGTTACTACTTCATGTAGCGTAACCACCGGAAGCGATACCAAAGAAAAAGCTCAGATAGATTGGGAAGAGCAGTTTAAAGGAAACTATAAACTAATGACCGATGAGGAGAAGCAAGGCACCATAAATAGACTTATGCGTTCATATGAATTAAGAACGCATAAGAAAATAAACATGACAGCAGAAAATGCGGCAGAAGATGTACTCTTTGGCTATGCTTTCAATATTTCAAAGTGCCAAGGGTATATGAATTGTGTAAGCGCCTGTGTAGAAGAGAACAACCAAGACCGAAATTCTGAAATGCAATACATCCGTATTCATGAGATGAAAGATGGTGAAGGTTTTAAATTCAATAAAGCTGATGATAACTATTATCACGAGGTACCTGCAGAAGGCCATTTTTATATGGGAACGCAGTGTTTTCATTGTGATAACCCGCCTTGTGTAGAAGTTTGCCCCGTTCAGGCTACGTGGAAAGAAGAAGACGGTCTTGTGGTTATAGATTATGACTGGTGTGTTGGCTGCCGTTATTGTATGGCTGCTTGCCCTTACGATGGCAGAAGATTTAACTGGAGCAAACCTGAAGTTCCTGAACAAGAAGTTAACAAAAATCAACATTACTTAGGGAACAGAATGCGTAAAAAAGGTGTCATGGAAAAGTGTACATTCTGTGTGCAACGCACGCGTAAAGGTAAAAATCCTGCTTGTGTAGAAGCATGCCCTACAGGTGCCCGTATTTTTGGTAACCTATTAGATCCTGATAGTACCATACGTTGGGTATTAGAAAATAAGAAAGTATTTAGGTTGAAAGAAGATTTAGGTACAGAACCTAAATTCTGGTATTTTATGGACTAACACGTATAGTGTTTATTAAAAGAAAGCACATAAATCGAAACGTTCAGAATATATTAAAAATTCTGTAGCGGTTGGTTTAAAATAATATAAAATGGGAACATTTAAAGTTTTTAAAAGTTTGGTTATAGATAGTTTAGATACTATAACTAAGGGATCTAAACGATATCACTTATGGATGGGTTTTTTAACCTTGGTAATGCTTATTGGTATGTATTGTTATTCTATACAATTAGAGGAAGGACTTAGCGCTACGGGAATGTCTGACCGCGTTAGTTGGGGGTTATACATTTCTAACTTTACCTTTTTAGTGGGTGTTGCGGCAGCGGCAGTTATGCTAGTAATGCCAACCTATGTTTTAAAAGACCTTGATTTTAAACAAGCCGTCTTAATTGGTGAGGGCCTAGCAGTAGCTGCACTAATTATGTGCCTAGCGTTTGTTGTCGCCGACATGGGCGAACCCTCTGTACTATGGCATATGATTCCTGGAATAGGGGTTTTTAACTTCCCTAACTCCATGTTAACTTGGGATGTTATTGTTCTAAACGGCTATCTATTTATAAATATTAGTATTCCCTTTTATATTCTATTTAAGCATTATCAAAACAAAGAAGCTAAGAAAAGTGTCTATGTTCCCGGTGCTATTTTATCTGTATTTTGGGCTGTGGGAATACATCTTGTAACCGCATTTTTATACCAAGGTTTACAGGCTCGTCCATTTTGGAACAATGCTCTATTAGGACCTCGTTTTTTAGCTTCGGCATTTGCTGCAGGCCCTTCACTAATTATTTTAATTCTAGCAATTATTCGTTCGTTTACCGCCTTCAAAATAGAGGATAAAACAATCAAAAAAATAGCGATGATCGTAACCGTGGCGGCTCAAATAAATTTGATTATGCTTATTTCAGAGTTGTTTAAAGAATTTTATGCTCCTACGCATCATAGCGAAAGTGCCTATTACCTATTCTTTGGCCTACACGGCAAAAACGCACTTTTACCTTGGATCTGGACTGCCATTCCCTTGAACGTTCTTGCAACGGTTCTGCTTACTTTTAACAAGCTAAGAAATAACCTCAAAGTTTTGTACTTCTGTTGTTTTATACTCTTTGTAGCTATATGGATAGAAAAAGGCTTCGGTTTAATAGTTCCTGGTTTTATACCTGGACCTTATGGAAAAATAGTAGAATATTTACCTACGGGTGTAGAAATTGGCGTAACCATTGGCATATGGGCTCTAGGCGCATTTGTTTTTACTATTCTTGCCAAAACGGCTATTGGTATTGAGTTAGGTGAGCTTTATTACAAAGACAAAAATACTTCGACATAATAAAGCTTGATAAATATTTTAGTTTTTTAGTAAAAAATAAAATGGTTGAAATAGAGATAAGTTTAACAATCGTATACTACAGTGAAAATTTATCATAATAAAATGCCCTGACCAGAGATTCTTTTTCCAATTCACAAAACATGATTATGAAGATTTTAATAAATTGGTGTATGCAATGAAATAATTAAAAATTAATGTAAATATCAAAAAGATTGATAATAATATAAACTTCTTACCTCAAAACCTTTCTCGCATATATTCAGGGGAAAATAAAAAGTTGGCTTCCCTTTCATAATTGCAATAACTAAACCATTGAAAAAGTCATATGATTCAATCCTATAAAAAGAAGCCGAAATTACAAGAAAAATATGATAGTATTGTTATAGGATCCGGAATGGGAGGTCTCGCTACTGCCGCAATTTTAGCTAAAGAGGGTCATAAAGTACTTGTTCTAGAAAGGCACTATACCGCTGGTGGTTTTACACATGTTTTTAAACGTAAAGGTTACGAGTGGGATGTTGGCATACATTATATAGGAGAAATGCAGCGTGAAACCAGTCTTTTAAAGAAGTTGTTTGACTACATCACAGACGGCGAATTAAAGTGGGCAGATATGGGTAATGTTTACGACCGCATTATCATCGGAAATAAACATTATGATCTTGTAAAAGGAGCTAAAAATTTTAAAAAGCAGATGATTGCTTATTTCCCTGAAGAAGAAAAAGCAATAAACAGCTATGTAGATTTAGTTTTTAAGGCTGTAAAAACAAGTAAAAACTATTATATAAGTAAAGGCATAGCACCTATTTGGAATACCTTATTTGGTAAATATCTTAAAAAACCATTTTACAAATTTTCAGACAGAACAACCTATGAGGTTATAAGTTCATTAACGAGCAACGAAACGCTAATAAAGGTCTTAACCGCGCAATATGGCGATTATGGTTTACCGCCAAAACAAAGTAGCTTTTCTATGCATGCTTCTGTAGTGCGTCATTATTTTGATGGTGGTAGTTTTCCGGTTGGTGGATCTTCTCAAATTGCAAGAAAAGTCGATCCAGTAATTACAGCTTCTGGTGGCACCATTTTGGTAAGTGCCGAAGTAGCAGAAGTAATTGTTGAAAATAACAAGGCTGTTGGTGTCCGTATGAAAGATGGAAAAGTATTTCATGCAGATAATGTAATTAGCAATGCCGGTGTAATGACAACCTATAACAAGTTATTACCATCAACTACAGTACAAAAACATCGACTAACCAAACAATTACAAAAGGTAAATAGATCGGTAGCACACGCCAGTTTATATATTGGTTTAGAAGGGACACCTGCAGAACTAGGTTTACCAAAAACCAATTATTGGGTATACCCAGAAAACGGAGATCATGACACCTGCATAAATAACTATTTAAAAGATATGTCTCAACCTTTTCCGTTAGTATATCTTTCTTTTCCTTCAGCGAAAGATCCAGATTGGTCGAATCGCTATCCTACAAAAAGTACTATTGATGTTATTACTTTGGTGCCCTATGAAGCTTTCGAAGAATGGGAAGGCACACCATGGAAAAAAAGAGGCGCAGAATATGAAGCCAAAAAAGAAGAATTTGCACAACGGTTATTAAAAGAAGTTTATAAACAACTACCACAAGTTGAGGGTAAGGTAAATTGCTACGAATTATCTACTCCCCTAACTACACAACATTTTATAAATTATAAGAAAGGGGAGATTTACGGTCTAGACCACACTCCTGCTCGATATAGACAGTCATTTTTAAAACCAAAAACCCCTGTCAAGAATTTTTATTTAACGGGACAAGATATTGTAACCGCAGGCATTGGTGGCGCACTTTTCTCTGGCGTACTAACTACCATGGCAATTACCGGTAAAAATATTTTAAAAAAGGTTTAAGATTTACATCAAATAGAACCACACGAATTAAATTTAGATATAGGTTAACTTTTTGTATTGCCTATTTAAATTAATTAGAATGAAAATAGATGTTGATACGACGGTATTGTTATCGGATAAAAGATTTCAATTTGGTCGCTTAGAAGTAACTGAAAAACTTAAAGAACTCAAGAAAGAAGGTTTGATTGACGAAAATCAAATTGAGAAAATATTGAGTGAAGATATTTTGTTAAAGATGAAATACAGAACTTATAAAAAATGTATTCGACAAGTATTCATCGCTATGCTTTTAATAGGTATTGGTTTAGGACTTATACATAATTCCCCACTATTCTACTCAATTATCGTTGGTGGAATAATTTTATTTATAAGCTCATTTTTTGGGATTCTATCTAATAAATTGACGAAAAATCAAAAGTTATATTTGAACTAAAAAGTACATTCTAAATTTGAAAACATAATTATCTCTAAGTGTTTTTTCGCAAAAGCCGTAAAATATTTAATTCTCAAATCATAACAATATGCGCCGATAGTCTATTCACCATAAATAGTCAATACCTCATTACAGCACTTTTAAAACTTCATGTAGTCTTTACATACCGCCACCCTACTATATTGCTGAAATATTGTAAATTACTAGAACTAAACACAAACCAAAAATGAAAAAGTTCTACTTTGCTTTCTTAGCAATTTTCTCTTTATCGCTCTCCGCCCATTCTCAAACGATAGATACGCTAGTAAATGTGGGCGGTCTCAACATGCATTTTAATATCATTAAAGGAGAAGGAACTCCGATTCTTTTTGAAGCCGGTGGCGGAGATGATAGTTCTGTTTGGACTCCTATTTTAGAAAGGATACATCAAGTTACCGGCACTACATTAATAACCTATGACCGATCAGGTTTCGGACAAAGTGAATTGAATCCGGCATTGAAGAACGATTCAGATTTCGATATTGAAAACGGAATAAAGGAATTAGAAACCGGACTTGCAAAATTAGGATACGATGATGATATCATTTTGGTTTCACATTCCTATGGCGGTCTCTATAATCTATTATACGCGAATAAACATCCTAAGAAAGTAAAATCGATTGTTTTAATAGATGCTACGCTAAGTGATTTTTGGAATGATGATTTCTTAGCTATGAGAGATATGTTTGTTGACATAAACACCATACCAAAGGGTACCGGCGATTATTACCTGAATTTTAATTACAATGAAATTATGCGTTCATTACGAAACACGCAGTTTCCTGAAAATATTCCTGTTACAAATATTTTTCCAGATAAATCCGCTCCAGTATATCCAGAAGAATATGCTAATAGATGGAAAAAAGTACATGTAGATTTAGGCAATAAAAACAACAATGTAACCAATATTATAGCTGAAAGCAGTGGTCATGCTATTTTTAATGATAATCCTGGTTTAGTTATCAACGCTATAGTTAAAGTCTATGTAAAAACACTAGACGAAAATCAACAAAATGTAGTCTTACAAAAGGCTTTGGACAATGCAATTGACTTAACAATTGTAACTAAGGTCCATAATCGTTCAGAACACGACTTAAATACATTGGGCTACTCCTTTTTACAAACCCAAAAATTGGACAAAGCGCTAGACGTATTTAAAACAACCACCATATTATTTCCAGAAAGTGCCAATGCTTATGATAGTTATGGTGAAGCTTTGTTGATAGCAGATAAAAAGACTGAAGCTATTGAAATGTATGAAAAATCTATAACCTTAAACCCTAATAATGAACACGGAAAAGAGATGTTGTTGAAATTGAAAAAAAATAATTGAGCAAATAAGCTTTAATCAAAAATCACACATAAATCATTTAAAATCAGACCAATGTACATACAGCAAACAAAAAGCCTTAAGATCTATTCTTAGGGCTTTTTGTTATGAATAATTTTTGTAATTATTTACCACCGTCCAATTTATCTTGTAAAGTTTTTAATTTATCCCAATCTCCAGAAGTAGCTAATTTAGCTTGCTTTGGCCATGAACCGGGTTTATGCATGGTATAACGTGGACCAGCTTCTTTTAGAATTTGTTCAAGTGTCTTTACAGACGCCCCAGCTAATTTTTCAAAAGTTCCGATACCCTTATCAGTTAAAATAGATGCAATTTTTGGTCCAATACCTTCAATCTTTTTTAAATCATCTTTCTTAGCCTTAGCCGTAGATTTTTTTGCCACTGGTTTTTTAACTGCTGGTTTCTTAGCCGTTGCTTTTTTAACCGGTTTCTTTTTCGCCGGCAAAACAGTTAAATCTACAACGCTATTATCTATACCTGAATACGGTGATGGCACGTATGCATCAGCTGCATAATCATTAAACCAGCCTTTATCTTCGCTCAAGTATCTAAACTCGTAACGTTTACCAGTTTCTAGTTTTATGCTTTTTACATAAGACCCATTCTTTTTTTCCATTCGGTAAGAACTATCATTAGTTTGCCAATCATTGAAATCTCCCAATAATATAACATTTGCTGCGCTAGGGGCTTCATTCTCCCCAACAGTAAACGTAACGGTAGTATGCGTACCCTTTCCTTTTGTCTCTTTTGTTAATGCCATTTTTCTGTAGTGTTTTAATTCTAGATAAAAGTTACATAGAAATTACTCATTTTCAAAAGTTTGCATAAAGTAATTAGAATATTTTACCAATAAGGTAAGATTTTAACTGATCCTAAATCTTTTTATTAAAGGAATGGAAACATATTATTAATTCTCTGTTATGATTGTAGTTACTTTGAGATAATGAATTAAAAAATGTTGGTGCGATTCCAGAAAAAAAACAATTTATTTACTTCATTATATTTTATATATCGTAATATTGCAATGAAACAATTAAGTTAAAAAAATGGGATTAGCAAAGACAGAGATGTTTACCAATGAGCAGAACAAGATTTCTATGTTCGCAAAAGCCTTTGGTCACCCTGCACGTGTTGCTATATTACAGCATTTGTTCAAGATAGACACTTGTATTTGTGGCGATTTGGTCAGCGAAATAGGCTTGGCACAACCTACCATATCTCAACATCTTAAAGAATTGAAGAATTTAGGATTAATAAAAGGTAATGTAGAAGGTACTAGCGTTTGTTATTGTATAGATAAAGACAACTGGTCTAGCATGAAAGATATTATGGCGCAATTTCTAGATCAAGATATCTCTAGCAACAGTTGCTGCTAAAAAAAAATTAACATGATTAATCGTTTTATTGCGATAAATAAATAATAGAAATTAAAATTTAAAACATAGCATTATGAGACTATCAGAAATTAAAGAGCTTTTAGGACAGTTAGACACCATAGGGTTTCAATTACCAAATGGTGAATTGGTACCCAATCATTTTCACGTAACCGAAGTTGGTAAGATCACCAAGAATTTTATTGACTGCGGTGGTACTGTTCGTAATGAAGAAGTTGCCAACTTCCAATTATGGAATGCCAATGATTATGATCACAGGCTTCACCCAGAAAAACTGATCAATATTATTAAACTATCGGAAAAGGTTTTAGGGATAGATGATTTGGAAATTGAGGTGGAATACCAAGGACAGACCATTGAAAAATTTGGGCTTGATTTTGACGGTACTTATTTTACATTGACTTCTAAACAAACAGACTGTTTGGCTAAAGATAATTGTGGCATTCCTGAAGAAAAGCAAAAAGTAAAACTTTCGGATATTAATAATGAACCATGTTGTGCACCTGATGGCAATTGCTGTTAACCTTTAAATAAACCAAAGAAAATGATTACTACAAAAACGAATATGTTACCTGAAATTGAGAGTTTAATAAAAGAATTAAATACCGATGCTATTACAGCAGATCGTAAAGTTGTTTTACAACCATTGGTAGATTACATTCAAGAGAAAACAAACGCCAGTGAAGAAATCAGAATAAATTTCATCTGTACTCACAATTCCAGAAGAAGTCATTTATCTCAAGTTTGGGCACAGACTATGGCAAACTATTACAGTATTAAAAATGTGTTTTGCTATTCTGGTGGTACAGAAGCTACTGCCCTATTTCCAATGGTGGCGGAAACATTAAAGAATCAAGGTTTTCAGGTTCAAAAATTATCAGAAACCACTAATCCGGTTTATGCTATTAAGTATTCTGAGAACGAGCATCCGGTAATTGGTTTTTCTAAATCTTATGAAGATTCTTTTAATCCGTCAGCACAATTTGCAGCAGTCATGACATGCTCTCAAGCAGATGGCGGCTGCCCTTTTATTGCAGGAGCAGAAAAAAGAGTTCCTATAACTTTTGAAGACCCTAAGGCATTTGATAACACTCCGCAGCAGGCAGAGAAATATACTGAAAGAAGTATACAAATTGCAACGGAATTATTTTACATATTCTCACAAATCAATAAGTAAAAATGGCTTCTAAAAAATTAAGTTTTCTAGATAAAAACCTAACATGGTGGATTTTTGCCGCCATGGCGCTTGGTGTCGGTATAGGGTACTTCTTCCCTACCTTCCCTGATTTCATTAATTCATTTAGCAGTGGCAGTACAAATATTCCTATTGCTATTGGGTTGATATTAATGATGTATCCGCCACTGGCAAAGGTTAATTATGCATTGCTGCCTAAGGTGTTTAGAAATACCAAAATACTATCTATAAGCCTTATTTTAAACTGGATTATTGGTCCTGTTTTAATGTTTATTCTAGCCATTACCTTTTTATCAGATTACCCAGAATATATGGTTGGTCTTATTCTTATTGGTCTGGCGCGTTGTATTGCTATGGTATTGGTGTGGAACGACCTAGCGGAAGGTAGCAGCGAATATGGAGCTGGTTTAGTTGCCCTAAATAGCATCTTTCAAGTATTTGCATATAGTTTCTATGCTTGGCTGTTTATAACCGTGCTTCCGCCCTATTTCGGTTTTGAAGGTGCCATAGTAGATATATCTATTGGTACTATTGCGGAAAGTGTCGCCATCTATTTAGGACTACCATTTTTATTGGGAATCTTAAGCAGGCTAATATTAGTAAAATTAAAGGGAGAAGAATGGTATACTAATAAATTCATACCTGCAATTTCACCAATGACGCTGATTGCACTGTTATTCACCATTGTCATCATGTTCTCTTTAAAAGGAGAATTAATAGTTGAAATACCGATGGATGTGCTCATCATTGCAGTCCCGTTACTTATCTATTTCACCTTAATGTTCATTATCGGATTTTTCTTTACCAAAGCAACTGGTGCAGAATATGATAAAACAGCATCAGTAGCATTTACAGCAGCCGGAAACAATTTTGAATTAGCAATTGCTGTTGCCATTGCGGTATTCGGACTCAATTCTGGTCAGGCATTTGCAGGAGTAATCGGTCCGCTAGTTGAGGTCCCTGCACTTATATTTTTAGTTCGGGTATCCTTTTGGTTAAAGAAAAAATACTTTGATAATCCGAAACCTAAAACAGCATAATTTTTAAAAATTACATAACGAATTTAGATAAGGTCAGGTTTTAATACCTGACTTTGTTTTTTTGATTATTACCTGCATTGTGGATACAATTACTACTCATAACGTTAATGACATTATTTAACTTTCATAATCACTATTAAAACTCGTTTCTCTGAAAAATACAATTACATCGATGAACTATCTTTGCATAAATATATTTAGAAGTACGACATCAGGTTCAGGTACAAAATGAGCCGCGGTCAAATAACATTATATGATCAAAAGAATTATTAAAAAAATAATGATAACAACCTTATTAATAATTGCCGTACTGGCAATAGTTATTTTAGCATTCACCAGTTTTTACCCAAGCTTCGGTGGCGATAGTACCAAAGGTCAGAAATTAGCCTACGAGCAGTCTCAACAATTTAAAGAAGGTAAATTTCGTAATGTAAAACCGGTACCAGAAGATTTAGCCTTTTCTGACAAGCTTAGTTTAGCCTACAAGTTTTTCACTACCCAAGTGCCAAATGGTCGCCCTAAGGCAGATTTAGTTCCGCAAAAAATAGATTCTGTAAACATTGCAGATTACAGCGGAGAAGCAAGAATGATTTGGTTCGGACATTCTTCTTTCTTATTACAGATTAATGGAAAAAATATTCTAATTGATCCTATGTTCGGTGCAGTAGCAGCCCCTCACCCGCTTTTAGGCGAAAAACGATTTAATAAAGAATTCCCCATAGCAATTGAACAACTACCACAGATTGATGCAGTTATATTTTCTCATGATCATTATGACCATTTAGATTACGAGTCTGTTTTAAAAATTAAGGATAAAACCAATCATTTTTATACTCCGCTAGGTGTTGGTAATCATTTAACTGCATGGGGAGTTTCTTATGCTAAAATCACGGAGATGGATTGGTGGCAAGAAACACAATTCGGAAATCTAAAATTCGTCTGTACACCGGCACAACATTTCTCTGGTAGAGGATTAAACAATGCACAAAGTACATTATGGAGTTCTTGGGTAATCTCATCAGAACATGAGAATATCTTTTTTAGCGGCGATAGCGGTTATGCCGATCACTTTAAAGAAATAGGAGATAAATACGGACCTTTTGACCTGGCGCTAATGGAATGCGGTCAATACAATCAAATGTGGTCAGATATTCATATGATGCCCGAAGAAACCGCGCAAGCAGGTATCGATGTAAAAGCAAAAAAAATAATGCCAATTCACTGGGCAGGATTTAAACTTGCCTTACATGAATGGACAGATCCTATTAAAAGAGTTGAAGCAAAAGCAACTGAATTAAACCTACAGGTAATTTCTCCACAAATTGGGCAAGAGATTATTGTAAAAGATTCTATGAACAACTATGGTGATTGGTGGAAAGGACTGTAATTCACTAATTATTCAAATTACCTAATCAAAAAAAAAAGCGCAATGAAATTAGAAAATAAGGTAGTCAACGTAACAGGAGCCTCACGAGGTATCGGACAAGAAATTGCATTTCTATTAGCAGAAAATGGTGCTAAAATAGTAGTCAATCATTCAAATAGCACAAAAGATGCAAACGCTACTGTGGCTAAAATTAAAAGTAATGGCGGAAACGCTATTGCCATAAAAGCAGATGTAAGCGATAGAGATCAGGTAACTCAGCTATTTGACCAAACTATAGAAGAATTTGGTAAGGTAGACGTGTTGGTAAATAACGCTGGTGTCATGTTCAATAAAAAATTGAAAGACAATACTCAAGAAGACTTCAACAAACAGTTTGATGTAAATGTAAAGGGAGTCTTCAATATGTTACAAGAGGCTGACAGTAAGTTATCAGATAATGGCAATATCATAAATATATCGTCTACTACGGTAAAATTGATGTTCCCTACTTACGCTTTATACTCCGCCTCAAAAGCCGCGGTAGAGCAGATGACCAGAGTGTTTTCTAAAGAAATAGGAAGGGGAATACCTGTAAACGCCCTTGCACCCGGACCAACAGAAACAGAATTATTCTTAAATGGAAAATCAGAAAAATTCATTGATAAATTAAAGGGCATGAATGCTTTCGACAGATGTTCGTTAAGAGACATAGTTTACACAAGTTAAAGATTAGGGTTTACACTAAATTAGTTTCTAACCTTGTAGATTCTTGTTTGTTTCTTAGGTTTCTTTGATCAAAGAAACCTAAAAATACATTTCTGTAAAAGACTTTCCAAATGCCGTTACCTATATCCTCTATAGCTACATATTTTCCTTTCAGAGCTGCCGATACATATACCCAATAATATGATTTCCATCTTACAGCACCACTTTCGGTTACTTTAAGAACTTTATACTTGGTATCATAGTCAAAGTTTGGTATTCTTTCCGGAAAAGGTCTGGTAGAAAAGTCATGTATATCAGCTGGTGTTTTCATCTCTAATGCTTCATGTGGCCTTATGTTATTATACTCTTTTACAAAATGATTTAATCGACGCTGTTGTGCCTTTAAATCAAATGCAGATGGTTTAGCGCAGGCCGCTTTCAGATCACGGTGCATACGTTCATGTCTTCCATTTTGTTGCGGACTGGCAGGGTCCGAAAACACAGGAGAAATACCAAGTTCAATAAACCAATAAGATAGTTGAGTAAATCTTTGAATGGCCCTGACCGAACCAAAAGGACTTCCATTGTCCGTATGTATTTGTTTAGGAATGCCATATATTCTAAAAACCCTTTTAAATTCAGCCTTGGCAGATTTTAGATTTTCTTTATAGTGACCTTTGGCTGTGAACAAGAATCGGCTTCTAGAGTCAGCAATAGTAAGTGGGTGACAATAGATTTTATTGCCCATTAAGAACTTACCTTTATAATCTGTACTCCACACTTCATTACAGGATTGAGGGTCAAAAATAGGGTGTACCGGTTTTACTCTTCTCATCCTTTTTTGAGGACATACTAAACCGTTCCTTTTAAGAATGTTATGAACCGTAACCACCGAAGGAACTTCTTGGGCTGTAAATTCTTTAAACAATAATTCTCTTATTTTCTTAGCTCCCCAAAGCTTGTATTTCTTTTTTAATTTTAAAATACTTTCAACGATATTCTCCTTGGTTGCATTTGGGTATTTTCCAGGAGCTCTAGAGTGTTGTTTTAGTCCTTCAAATCCTTGATTTTCAAATCTGCTTATTAATTTATAAGCAGTAGGTCGAGAGATTTTAAAACTTTTACATAATTCCGTTATGGTATACTTTCCTGTACGCCATTCACAAATAAATTCGATTTTTTGTTCCATTATTGTTGTTACTTTCCAAGGCATGATAATTTGATTTTCATCTCAAATTAACTCCTAAAAAAGTGTAAACGATGTGCCTTTAACGTACCCAGATTGGCACAACCGATAGATATCTCCAGAGTAGCACTATTTTTAGCAAGCGATGAATATAAATGGATTTCAGGTCAAGTTATCGCTGCAAATGGTGCATTAATTTAATCTCACATTTAAAGAACTATACATGAAATTTAAAATAGCTACCCTGCTGGTATTTAGTATTATAATAACTTCTTGCAAAGGCGAACAGATTGTTAAAAAAGAAACTATCAAAACTCCTGAATTTACAAACAAGGGGCAAGAATTGGTTTCAAAAATGCTTGAAAAAGTTGGCGACTATAAAACGCTTCGAACTAAAAAAGATGTCGTTTACACATATACTTACCAAACTCCCGATAGCAAAACAGATATCTCAACAGAGAAATACATTTTCGATGGTGAATTATCTTATGGAAAATACGAACAACATCAAAGAACCTTAAGTGACTTACAGGGCACAATTGAACAAGGTTATGATGGTAAAGAATTCTGGTTAAAACATAACGGTAAAATACTAAATGATAGCATTGCCTTAAAACGAGTTGCGTTTAACAGACCTACTAATTTTTATTGGTTTACCATGTTTCAAAAACTAATGGACCAAGGAGTTGCTTATGAGTACATTGGTGAAAAAATAATTGACAGTTTAACCTATGACGTGGTTAAAGTATCTTTCAATTTTGGAGACGCTAATCCTACAGATATTTATCAGCTTTACATTAATAAGAACACAGCTCTTGTTGATCAATTTCTATTCACTGTAGCAGACTTTGGTGCAATGGAAACTCCAAATTTAATGAGCTTAGAATATGAAGATGTTGACGGAATGCTTTTCCCTACTAAGCGAAAATATAAGAAATCTACTTGGGAAGCCGAAGTTAACGATGCACCATGGATAACTGTTAATTGGTCTAACATAAAATTCAATAACGGATTAAAAAGAACTGAATTTGAAAAATAAGTAACTATTTAAAACCACATCTGCATAAAACCTTAATTAATTGGCTTAGGTAAAGAATTTGAAGATTAACAAATTTTATTAAAAGGTTCTTAACAAAATTAAATACATTGCAGGTCTGTTTAAAAACCAACAAAGGCTTAAAACCCTTTAAACAGTACTCAACTTTGTCTTAATTAACAACCTAACTACCAACTCAACTTATGTCAGTAAACAAAGACTACTCCACGTTTGAAAACTTAAACGAAGAACAATTACCTGTTTCAAAACATAAGCTACATGATTGGACCCATTTTGCAGGCTTATATGCTGCAGAACACGTAGCAGCTACAGAGTTTGTGATTGGCGCTACGTTTGTAGCACTTGGTGCAAAAACAATGGACATTATTCTTGGTCTATTAATCGGTAATATTTTAGCAGTACTAAGCTGGACACTTATTACCTCTCCTATTGCTGTAGAAACAAGATTAAGTTTATATACTTACTTAAATAAAATTGCAGGAGATTCTATGACCAAGCTTTATAATTGGGCTAACGTCATTATTTTCTCTGTAATATCGGCAGCCATGATTACCGTTTCTTCAACTGCCGTTCGATTTGCTTTCGATATACCCGCACAATTAAACTGGTACCCCACAAATTTGTGGTTTGTACTCATTGTATTCTTAGTTGGTGTAGTTGTCGTATCAATTGCGTTATACGGATTTAATGCTGTATCAGAATTTTCAGGCATATGTGCCCCTTGGTTATTCGTAATGTTCACCAGTGGCGCAATGGTTTTACTACCTGCTCTTTCTTTAGATGTTTTAGGAACAACATTACCAAACGGTTGGAACGATTTAATATCGCTCGGAGATCAATCTATATGGACAGGAGTTGATAGTGCCGGCGAACCCGGCATTGGTCTTATAGAAGTCATAGGTTTTGCATGGGCGGCAAATTCAATAACACATTTTGGTTTGATCGATATGGCGTTATTACGTTTTGCCAAAAAGAAATCTTACGCTCTAGCGACTAGTACAGGTATGATGTTTGGGCATTATGTTGCATGGATTGCTGCAGGTATTATGGGAGCCGGTGCTGCTGTAATAATAGGCAAAACAATAGTTGAACTTGATCCGGGCGATGTTGCATTTTACGCGTTAGGTTGGTCTGGTTTCGTAATCGTAATCGTAGCAGGCTGGACAACAGCAATTACTAATTTATATAGAGCGGGCCTTGCAGCACAAGCCATTTTTTATAATCATTCACGTAAAAAGACAACTATTGTTGTTGGTTTAATCACTATTGCCATAGCCTGTTTCCCATTTGTTTTTTCACAGATTTTACCCTTATTAACCTATGCAGGTTTATTGGTAGTACCCGTTGGTGCAATTGTATTTGCAGAGCATCAAATATTCCCAAGGATCGGATACACACGCTATTGGTCTCAATACCGAAATTTAACGTTTAGTACACCCGCTATTGTTTCATGGGGGTTAGGATTGGTTTTCGGTTTTGGACTAAATGCTTTTAATGTAATGTCTTTCTTCTATTTGTTTATTCCAACATGGATTTTCACTATCGGAGTTTATACTTTGTTAGCTGGTCGCTACGGAGCAAAAGAGAAATATCCTGAGGCGGAAGAACAAGAAAGAATACGCAATGAAAAAATTGTCGATTTTCAAGAAGAAAAAAGCAAATTAGAAACAACACCAAAGAAAGATACTACCGTATTCTCAAAGATTTTGAAGTTGGTATCTCTTGTTGCCCTTATAATTACGTTGATATTGGCAGGTATTGTTTTATTCGACAGCGCAAATGAGAATAGCTATATCAACAATAGAGAACTATTTTATACGTATGCATTTATTTGTACGATTGCTTATTTCGTTACTGCATACTGGGCATTATTACGTGTAAAATCAATAAACAAAGCTAAAAATGAATAAAGAAATCATGTTGAACAAAGAGAATTTAGCAACGTTAAGCAAGCAAGTTCCAATTCCTACATTTGATAGAAAATCTCTAAAGGCAGGAATTGTGCATGTTGGTGTTGGTGGTTTTCATAGAGCACACGAAGCATATTACACGCACCTCTTACAAGAAAAAGAAGGTGCATCTGATTGGGGAATTTGTGGTATTGGTCTAAGAAAAGGAGATCAAAAAATTCATGATGTTCTTCAAAAACAAGACGGACTTTACACACTCATTATAAAGCATCCTGATGGTAAAATAGATTCACAAATAATTGGCTCCATTATCGACTTTAAACTTGGTCATGACACTCCCGATGTAGTTATTGACCAAATGGCACATCCTGATACCAAAATAGTTTCCTTGACCATTACAGAAGGTGGTTATAATTTTAATTCGTCAACGGGTGAATTTGATTTTGAAAATACAGATGTACAGCACGAATTACAACATCCAAACAGCCCTAGAACCATTTACGGATTTTTAACTGCTGCCATTAAGAAAAGAAGAGCGTCAGGCTTATCTCCTTTTACTGTAATGTCTTGTGACAACATTGAACACAATGGTGATGTTACCAGAAAGATGCTACTTGCTTTCGCAAACAGACAAGATAAAGAACTGGCTGCATATATCGAAAAGGAAGTCTGTTTTCCAAATAGCATGGTAGATCGTATTACACCTGTCACCACACCTTCGGACATTGAATATTTAGAGAGTACATATGGTTTAAAAGACGAATGGCCTGTAACATGTGAGCCTTTTATTCAATGGGTAATTGAAGATAATTTTTCTAACGGCAGACCAGAATTTGAAAAAGTTGGCGTGCAGTTTGTTCCAGATGTTAAGCCGTATGAAAAAATGAAACTTCGTTTATTAAATGCAGGTCATTCTGTACTTGGGCTTTTAGGCGCTATTCATGGTCACCCAACGATAAATGCCTGTATGGAAGACGAGGTATTCGTTACCTATTTAAGAGCGTTCATGGATCAAGAAGCTACACCGGTTTTAGACCAATTAGAAGGCATAGATTTAACGGCATACAAAGACAGTTTACAAGAACGTTTTGCGAACCCTAATATTAAAGATAGCGTAAGCCGAATCTGCTCTGAGAGTTCTGCAAAATTGCCAAAATTCTTAATTGCTACCATTCAAGATAATATAGCGAATGGTGGAAGCATTACCTACGCAACTTTAGTTATTGCGGCATGGTGCTATTACAGTGACAAGGGAATTGATAAAAATGGAAACGCTATTGAAATCATTGATGCCATGCAAGATCAACTGCATGTGACAGCAAGCAAAACAGAAACTGATCCTTTAGCCTTTATTAGACTAGAATCATTATTTGGAAACTTAATAAATGAAGAAAAATTCACCAAACTGTATAGCAAAATGGTTCAGGAAATATACAAAGATACTGACATTAAGAAACTGATGAAACAAGCTTAATTTAATAGTAGTTCTATTTTAGCTAATAACATTAACTCAGACTTATTATTACCTGAGAATGAACTTGCAATAGCCTTGGCCGTCTTTTTGGTCAAGGTTTTTATTTTATCTGAAAATGCATGTGGGTGAATTTTGTAAAATTCCTTGAACTCATCAAAACACTCTTTGCTATCTTTTTCAGACTCCATTAAAACATCAAACACAATTTCAATTTGATTAGCTGCATCGGTACCATAACGGTCGGTAAAATCATCAATATACAGCCAATCTTCTTTTACATACTCCTTAACTTTTTCCCATTCATTGTTATGCACAGTACCATCACTTATGGCAACGGCATAGAACAGTTTTCCTAAATTTTCATAGAGTCCGTTCATTGTTTTCGCAGTATTTTCCATTTTATCTTGTTTTAGCTGAATACCTAGTAAAAATATGAAGTAGGATATAATTTTAATATGACAAAAATCAGTAGTAATCGATATATTTGATATATGCGGGATTTTCAAAAAAATAGTGACATATTCAATTTACTTTCGGAAGGTGTTTCAGAAGGTATTATCGTTGTAAATGCCGATCAAATTATTGTAGCTACAAATACCTCGTCTCTACAAATGTTTGGGTACGAAAAAGGCGAACTAATTGGCAAGCCTTTAGATATTCTAATTCCTAGTAGATACCATGCCGGTCATGATGCCCATGTAGATAATTTTATCGCAAAGAGCGATAAACGCCAAATGGGGCATGGAAGAAATCTATATGGCATATGTAAAGACGGAAAAGAGTTTCCTGTCGAGGCAGGTTTAAATCCGTTTGAATTCTATGGCGCTACCTATGTAATGGCATTGGTAATCAATATTACAGAACGTAAGAATAGAGAGGAAGAATTAAGCCACTGGGCACGTATTTTTGATGAATCGCTGAATGAAATTTTTATTTTCGATGCCGATACGTTTAAGTTTTTAAATATAAATAAAGAAGCGCAAAGAAATATAGGGTATTCATTTGAAGAGTTATACAGAATGACTCCGGTAGATATTAAACCAGATATGGATATTTCTGAATTTAATACATTGATAGCTCCATTAGTTAATGATGAAACCGCAAAAGTAAAGTTCGAAACCAGACATGGAAGAAAAGACGGAACTTCGTACCCAGTTGAAGTACATCTACAACTATCGAAACTGGGAAAAGAAAAAGTATTTGTTGCCTTTATTCTAGATATCACAGAGAGAAAAAATTATACAGAAAACTTAGAAAAAATAGTAGAAGAACGTACCCATCAACTAACAGAAGCGCTCGCTGTTGAAAAAGAACTGAACGAACTTAAAACGCGTTTCTTATCATTAGTATCACATGAATTTAAAACACCTTTAAGCAGTATACTAACGTCTATCACCTTACTCGGTAAATATACCGAAACAGACCAACAGCCAAAAAGAGATAAGCACGTAACCACTATTAAGAATAAGGTAAAATATTTAGATACCATACTTAATGATTTTCTATCTGTAGAACGATTAGAATCCGGTAAGGTGAATTATAAAATCGAAGAATTTCCGCTTAGTAAAACAGTTAATGAGGTTGTATATAACGCAAACATGTTACTTAAATCTGGTCAACAAATACGTTACCCAGAAAACATTGACGAATTAAATATACAATTCGATGAAAAGACCTTAGAATTGGCGCTATCCAATTTAATACATAATGCTATCAAGTACTCTCCAGAAGATTCCACCATTAATATAAAAGTTGACATAAAAGATACAGGTTATGCCATTAGCGTCATTGATGAAGGCATTGGTATACCAGAAGAAGAGCAAAAACACATATTTAATCGTTATTTTAGAGCAGAGAACGCTTTATTGACCCAAGGCACCGGCATTGGTTTAAATATTGCAAAACAACATATAGAAAACTTAGGTGGCAGTCTTGAGTTTTCAAGTGCAGAAAGTAAAGGGTCAACATTCACCCTAAGTATACCTAAACTAAAAATCAACTAGAAGATGAAAAGAATTTTATTGATTGAGGACGATAAAGCCTTACGAGAGAATACAGAAGAACTTTTAGAATTAGCGGGTTACACAGTTATGACGGCATCTAATGGAAAAATAGGTATTTCAGCTGCAATTGAAAATTTACCTAACATTATCATTTGCGATATTATGATGCCCGAGGTTGATGGTTATGGTGTACTTGAAAATCTTTCCAGTAATAAAAAAACGAAGCACATACCATTCATTTTTCTATCTGCAAAAACCGAGCATAAAGAAATTAGAAAAGGTATGGACCTTGGGGCAGATGACTACCTAACCAAGCCCTTTGATGAAGAAGATTTAATGAGTGCGGTAGAGAGTAGATTAGCCAAAGCTGAGCTTTTGTTACGTATGCAAGATGAAACTTCAAAAGAACACGGCGTTTCTGAAAATGAAATGCGAACCATTCATGAACTTAAAAACTTCTTTGATGATAATGGCGAGGTGGTAAATTTCAAGCAAGGAGAAAATATTTATGAAGAAGATAACCGTTCTAACAAAATTTATCTTGTTTTAAAAGGACTTGTAAAATGCTACAATATGGATCCCGACGGAAAAGAGCTGATTACATCTTTAGCTAAGGCAGATGACTTTTTAGGCTTCACCTCTTTTTTAAACAATGTACCCTATCAAGAATCTGCTACAGCATTAGAGGATGTTGAATTAGCGGGTATTTCGAAAGAAAACTTAAAAGAAATACTTAACGAAAACAAGACCATTTCTATGGAGCTTATGGAGCTTTTATCTGCAAATATTTCTAACATAAAAGCTCAGTTATTACAAATGGCCTATAGTTCTGTACGCAGAAAAACAGCACAAACCTTGTTACAATTTGCCGATGTTATGAATACAAAACCATATGAGCCCATTAGAATTTCACGTAATGATCTTGCCAGTGTGGCAGGTATAGCGACCGAAAGTTTAATACGCACATTATCTGGTTTTAAAAAAGAAGGCCTCATTACTATCGAAGGTCGCAACATTCAAATCATTGAAATAAAAGCATTACAATATGTAAATTAGACGATATCTGATAAATATCATTTATCACGTTTCATCAACCATTTACTTTTGCATAGTAAGTCGATTGAATGAAACATATTTTAATTCCCACAGATTTCTCTAGCAATTCATGGAATGCGCTTGAATATGCAGCAAATCTGTTCACTAATGAGCAGTGCATATTTTATATACTACACGTAGATGAATTAAGCAATTCAGATATTCATGGTAATTCTTTATTGGTGCTGACTAAACCAAATAGAATCTCAGCTAAAGAAAAATTACAAGTACTTTTCAAAAAAATATCAAGTTTATACCCTAACCCGTTGCATCAATTTATTGCGTTAGAAGAATATGGCATTTTAATTGACCATGTCAAAAAAACGGTAGAAGCCAAAAATATTGATGTAATAGTAATGGGTACAAAAGGAGCCACAGGGTTGAAGACTTCAGTTATAGGTGCTAATACGGGTAATGTAATAACTAAGGTAGCTTGTAATGTATTAGTAATACCTGAAAATACGATTATAAAAAAACCAAGTAAAATTGGTTTTCCAACAGATTTTAACCTGTTCTACACCTACCCTATTTTAAATTCTATTACAGAGATTCTTGAAATTTCGAAAGCCAATTTAGATGTTATTCACATGACACAATCAAAACCAAATTTTTCAAATTCTCAGGTAATTAACCAGGCTTATTTACATGATTATTTAAAAGAGCTATTTATTGACCACCATAGCTTTAATCATATTCTAGGTAAAAATGTTAGAGACTCAATATTAGATTATATCACAGAAAATAAAATTGAAATGCTGACAATGGTTGCAAAAAATTTAAACTTGTTTCAGCAGATTTTCTTTAACAACTCAATTGAAGAACTAAGCTACCAAACTTCAGTACCATTATTTGTAATGCATGAATAAAAGCTTGTGAACTTTACTATTATTTTTATTCCATTTGTAATTTGATGGCTATAAAATACTATTACACCTCAATAAAGCCATTGCATGAATAATTTAAGACATTCTGTCTTTTCAAAGAACTTAAGAACATATGTAATTAGCACTCAAAATCGTACTTTTGCAACTTTGCTATGAATACATGATTAATTTTGAAGAAAATATAGAAGTTAAGGGCGCACGCGTTCATAACCTTAAGAATATAGATGTTACCATACCCCGAGACAAACTGGTTGTTATAACTGGCTTATCTGGTAGTGGTAAATCTTCATTGGCTTTTGACACTATTTACGCAGAAGGGCAAAGACGTTATATCGAAACTTTTTCTGCATATGCCAGACAATTTTTAGGAGGTTTAGAACGACCAGATGTTGATAAAATTGATGGTTTATCTCCTGTAATTGCCATTGAACAAAAGACGACCTCTAAATCGCCAAGATCTACGGTTGGTACAATTACAGAAATATATGATTTCTTAAGACTACTTTTTGCCCGTGCAGCAGACGCACATAGCTATAACACAGGCGAAAAAATGGTGAGTTATAGCGATGAACAAATTAAGAATTTGATCATTGAATCGTATAACGGAAAAAAAATAAACATACTTGCACCGGTAATTAAATCTAGAAAAGGGCACTATCGAGAACTATTTGAACAAATTGCGAAGCAAGGTTTTGTAAAGGTTCGGGTTGATGGTGAAGTAAAGGATATCGTCAAAGGCATGAAAGTGGATCGTTATAAGGTTCATGATATAGAGATTGTCATTGACCGATTGAAAGTTGTTGAAAGCGAAGATTTTCATAAACGTTTATCAGAAACTATAAATACAGCCATGTATAGTGGCGACAATGTATTAATGGTTTTAGAAGAAGGTACTGATCTACCGAGATATTTTAGTAGAGATTTAATGTGCCCTTCTACGGGCATCTCCTATCCTACCCCTGAACCTAATACATTTTCATTTAACTCGCCAAAAGGCATGTGCCCCTATTGCAGTGGCTTAGGTCATGTGTACGAAGTAAATGAAAAGAAAATATTCCCTAATAAGAAACTATCTATTAAAGGTGGCGGAATAGCCCCATTAGGAGATTATAAAAAATCTTGGGCATTTAAACAGATAGAGACTATTGCTGAACGCTATAATTTTCAAATAACCGATCCTATAAATTCTATTCCAGCTGAAGCTATTGAGATTCTTTTAAATGGCGGTAAAGAAAGTTTCGTAATAGACTCTAAAACTTTAGGTGTAAAACGCACTTATAAAATTGATTATGAAGGAATTTCTAATTTCATAAAAAATCAATTTGAAGAAGCTGCTTCCACTTCAATTAAAAGATGGGCTAAAGAATATATGGACAGAATTACGTGTCCGTCATGTACAGGTTTCCGTCTTAGAAAAGAATCGCTATACTTTAAAATAGAAGATAAAAATATTGCAGAGTTAGCTAATTTAGATATTGTAGAATTAGCAGCTTTCTTTAATGGTTTAGACAAAAAGCTTACTGGCAACCAGTTGAAGATTGCTGAAGAAATCATAAAAGAGATAAGTACTAGAATACAATTTCTACTAGATGTAGGTCTAGATTATTTATCATTGAACAGAAGCTCTAAATCGTTATCTGGTGGTGAAGCACAACGTATTCGACTAGCGACCCAAATTGGATCGCAATTGGTGGGTGTACTTTATATTCTAGATGAGCCAAGTATCGGTCTACACCAACGAGATAATGAACGATTGATCAAATCATTAGAATCTCTTAGAGACATTGGTAACTCCGTTATCGTAGTTGAACATGACCGCGATATGATAGAAAGAGCTGATCATGTAATTGATATTGGTCCGAAAGCAGGTAAAAACGGTGGCGAAATTATATCTCAAGGTACGCCTGAAGAATTAAAGAATGTACATACGCTTACTGCCGATTATATAACCGGTGTAAAAGAGATTGAAGTCCCGAAAAAGAGAAGACCCGGTAATGGCAATGAAATTGTATTATCTGGTTGTACTGGTAATAACTTAAAGAATGTAACCGTCAAATTTCCTTTAGGAAAAATGATTGGCGTTACTGGAGTATCCGGTAGTGGTAAATCAACTTTAATAAACGAGACGCTTTATCCAATAATGAACGCCCATTATTTCAATGGCGTTAAAAAACCAATGCCGTATAAGAAAATTAAGGGGCTAGAGCACATCGATAAAGTTATTGATATCAACCAATCGCCTATTGGCAGAACACCAAGATCAAACCCTGCGACATATACCGGTGTATTTAGCGAAATACGTTCACTGTTCGCAAAAACTACTGAAGCAGCTATTAGAGGTTACAAACCTGGCAGATTCAGTTTTAATGTAAAAGGTGGGCGGTGCGAAACGTGCCAGGGAGGCGGACTAAGAGTTATCGAAATGAATTTCTTACCAGATGTTTACGTAGAATGCGAAACCTGTAACGGCAAAAGATTTAATAGAGAAACATTAGAAATTCGTTACAAAGGCAAGTCCATTTCAGATGTTTTAGAAATGACTATTAACGAAGCTGTATCATTTTTTGAACTTATTCCGAAAATACATCGTAAGTTAAAGACCATTCAAGATGTGGGCTTAGGTTATATATCTTTAGGGCAACAATCCACTACCCTTTCAGGTGGTGAGGCGCAACGTATAAAATTGGCAACAGAACTTTCTAAGAGAGATACAGGTAATACCTTCTATATTTTAGATGAGCCTACAACCGGACTTCATTTTGAAGATATTAGGGTTTTAATGGATGTTTTGAATAAATTAGCTAATAAAGGAAATACTGTGTTAGTTATTGAACATAATATGGACGTAATTAAAATGGTAGATTATATCATAGATATCGGTTACGAAGGCGGACGCTCAGGTGGTCAGTTAGTAGCCAAAGGTACTCCCGAGCAAGTTGCAAAAGACAAAAAAAGCTACACGGCAAAGTTTTTAAAGAGAGAATTAAAATAATAGTTGGATAAAAATCCATCTAAATAGAATATAAAATAAAGAATGAGATCAGAAAAACATCATAAAGGCTGGAACGAAATAAAGACCAATGACTCTTGGGCCATTTTTAAAATAATGGGCGAGTTTGTAAATGGTTTTGAACGCATGAGTAAAATAGGACCATGTGTATCTATTTTTGGTTCTGCAAGAACAAAAGAAGAAGACCCATATTACAAACTAGCAGTATCGATTGCAAAATCTATTGCAGAAGCAGGTTATGGCGTAATTACTGGTGGTGGGCCAGGTATAATGGAAGCTGGTAACAGAGGTGCCAACCTTGCAGGTGGTACATCTGTAGGTCTAAACATCGACTTACCTTTTGAGCAACATGACAATCCGTATATCGATAATGACAAGAGTTTAGATTTCGATTACTTCTTCGTAAGAAAGGTAATGTTCGTAAAGTACTCTCAAGGTTTTGTAGTAATGCCAGGCGGATTCGGAACATTAGATGAGCTATTTGAAGCTATCACCCTTATTCAAACTCATAAAATTGGAAAGTTCCCAATTATATTGGTCGGTAGCGAATTTTGGACCGGACTAATGGATTGGATTAAAGGCACTATGCTTAAAATGGGAACTATTAGTCCTGAAGATTTAAATCTTATTAAAATTGTAGATACAGAAGAAGAGGTTGTTGAAATTATAGATTCATTTTACAAAGGGCACAGCATGAGTCCTAATTTTTAATTCAGGACTTGACACACAATTTAAAATTACTTTTCTACCTGTGCATAGCAACATTAGTCGCTAATGTAGCTAATTGCTATGCACAGTATGATACAGACCTTACCGTTAACCTAAACGAGTATACCAATGAATTGGATATTCGTCAAGAATTCACCTATTACAATAAATCTAACTACAACTTAGGTGTCATTTATTTTAATGATTGGGCAAATGCCTATTCAGATAAAAACACAGGACTAGCAAAGAGGTTTGCCCAAGAATTTAAAAAATCTCTTCATTTAGCAAAAGCAGATGAACGTGGTAAGACCACTATTATTAGTGTTGTCGATGATTCTTATAACGGACTAGAATGGAACCGAACAGAAGGCAAAGATATTTTAAAGGTTAAGCTAGACGATGTACTATCCCCAAATACATCAACCAAAATTTTCATCACCTATAAGGTGAAATTACCACCAAACAAGTACACTCCTTATGGTTACAGCAGTAGAGGAGATTACTACTTAAAAGATTGGTATTTAACTCCGGCTGTATACGACGGTAAATGGCATTTGTATTCAAATAAAAATCTTGAGGATCTTTATATGAACGAAACTAATACCACCATTAATTTCAAATACCCCGATAGCTTATACTTAGCCTCTAACTTTGATGTAAATACAGAATCAAAATTCCCTAACGGGCAGTTTACCCAATTAAAAGGAAACTTACAGCGTGGTGGAGAAATTATTCTGAATACACAAAAAAACTTCTATACGCACAGAACGCCATACATGACTTTCTTGACAGACTTTAGCGCTCCAAGATATAGCACAATTGGTCAAGGTTTGTCAATAAATAAGGTTGCCAATTTTATTCACTCAAATCTTGGCGACTATCCTCATGATAAAATATTAGTTAGTGAGCTTGATTATAATAAAGACCCCCTTTATGGCATAAATCAACTCCCTTCATTTATACGCCCTTACCGAGAACAATTTCAGTTTGAAATGAAATTCTTAAAAACGGCAATCAACAGTATTTTAAGAGAAACCATGTTCTTAAATCCGAGAAAAGAACAGTGGCTAAACAGCGCTATCGCAAATTATTTGATGATAGCATATATAGAAGAATATTACCCAAATCAAAAATTAATGGGGAAACTTTCTAAAATTTGGGGCTTTAGAAGTTTTGAGCTGGCAAAGATGGATTTTAATGACCAATATTCATTTCTATACAATTTAACGGCCCGTAAAAACTTAGACCAAGCGCTTAAAACATCAAACGATTCACTTATAAAATTCAATCAAAAAATAGCAAATAAATATAAAGCTGGTTTAGGCTTGGCATATTTAGCGGATTACATTGGTAAAGAACATGTAGACCAAAGTATTAAGACATTTTTTGAATACTATCAATTAAACACGGTAAAGGTTCATGATTTTGAATCTATTTTAAAACGTTCTACCGAACAAGATATTAATTGGTTTTTTAAAGACTATGTTTCAACGGATCGTAAAATTGACTTTAAGATCAAAAAAGTAAAGAAAGAAAAAGATTCATTACATGTAACTATTAAAAATAAAGAAGGCACTAACGTACCTATTTCTGTTTTTGGTCTTAAAAAAGATTCGGTAGTTTCTGAATATTGGTTTAAAGATATTGAGCTAGAAGAAACCTTCGCTATACCAAATAATGAAGAGGATAGACTGGTATTAAATTATGACCAAAAAATACCAGAATTCAATCAACGTGACAACTGGAAATCATTAAAAGGGTTTTTATCAAGTAACAAAAAACTAAAGTTCACTTTCTTCAAAGATGCTGAAAATCCATATTACAACCAGGTATTCTATGTTCCTGTCTTGAGTTTTAATGTTTATGATGGATGGACCCCAGGTATGCGTCTGTATAACAAAACCTTACTAGAAAGACCATTTGTGTATGATTTCTCTCCCTCCTACTCATTCAGAGAAAAAGCTTTTGTTGGTTCAGGTAAATTCAGTTATAGAAAATACTTAAGTAAAAGCGGATTATATGTCGCGCAATATAACATTAGCGCTGGTACATCACACTTTAATGAAAACTCTAGATATTCATCTATAACACCATCTTTGAGTTTTGGCTTTAGACCAGCAGATTTATTGTCGAATAAAAGAGAGTTTCTATCCTTTAGGTACGTAAACATTTTTAGAGATTTCGACCCAACACTTTTAAGTCTAGCGAATGATCCAGAAAACCCAGATTATAGTGTTTTTAATACACGCTATTCTAGCAGAAACAACGGTATAATAGATTACAAATCATGGTTCTTAGATTTTCAATTAGCAGGCAATTTTAGCAAGCTGTCGTTTGAATATGAATATCGAAAATTATTTGAGAACAATAGACAATTGAATCTTAGATTTTTTGCAGGTAAATTTCTTAGCAACAAAACAGAGACAGATTTCTTTAGCTTTGCCCTTGACCGCCCTACAGATTATCTTTTCGATTATGGCTATTTAGGTCGATCAGAAGATTCTGGTATTTACAGTCAACAGATTATTATAGCCGAAGGCGGATTTAAATCTTTCTTGGATCAACAATATAGATTCTCTAATGATTGGATTGCGACCGTCAACGGTAGTTTCAATCTATGGAAATGGATCGAATTATATGGTGATGCAGGTTTGGTTAAAAATAAAGGGCTTGATGGTAAGTTCGTTTATGATTCTGGCGTACGTTTAAATCTAGTAACCGATTACTTTGAACTATACCTACCAGTTCACTCTAATAATGGCTGGGAAGTTTCACAACCCAACTACGGTGAAAAAATACGTTTTATCATTACGGTGAGTCCGAAAACTTTGACAGGACTATTCACAAGAAAATGGTTTTAAACTATCAATTCTCAATACGGATAGTAGTTTTTTCAACTTAAATTCAGATATTTTCAATAAAATACCAAATTTGTTGAAAAATATGGAATAAATTAACGGGTAACAGCGTTGCTAAAAAGTACTTGATTCGGTAATTTTGTAAAAACACGTATACTACATGGATGTTTCTTCTAAAACCAGTAATGATATTTCTTTTGAAGATTTCAAAGAACAAATTATCAATGACTACGAAATTGCTTTCTTAAGTAGAACCTGTAGCTTACTAGGAAGAAAAGAAGTCCTAACGGGCAAAGCAAAATTCGGAATCTTTGGAGACGGAAAAGAGCTACCTCAATTAGCCATGGCGCGTTCTTTTAAAAATGGTGACTTTAGAAGTGGTTACTATAGAGACCAAACATTCATGATGGCATTAGGTCTTTTACAGCCAAAAGAATTCTTTCACGCATTGTATGCAACAACAGATATAGAAAAGGAACCTATGAGTGCCGGTAGGCAAATGGGCGGTCACTTTTTAACGCATAGCTTAAATGCAGATGGCAGTTGGAAAGATTTAACAAAACAAAAAAATAGTAGTGGAGACATTTCATGTACAGCAGGGCAAATGCCACGTCTTTTAGGACTGGCTCAAGCATCTAAAGTATATAGAAATCAACAAGGTTTAGATAGTGCAAAGTTTTCTGTAGATGGAAACGAAATTGCTTGGGGTACCATTGGTAACGCAAGTACTAGTGAAGGCATGTTTTTTGAGACTATAAATGCTGCAGGTGTTCTACAAGTACCTATGGTAATTAGTGTTTGGGACGATGAATATGGTATTTCTGTACCCGCAAAATTTCACACTACAAAAGAAAATATTTCAGAAATTCTATCTGGTTTTCAAAGAACTGAAACCGAAAAAGGATACGAAATCTTAAGAGTAAAAGGTTGGGACTATACTGCATTAATGCATGCCTATGAAAATGCTGCAGACATTGCAAGACAAGAGCATGTACCTGTATTAATTCATGTAAACGAATTAACACAGCCTCAAGGTCATTCTACATCTGGATCACACGAGCGTTATAAAGACAACCAACGTTTAGAATGGGAACGTGACCATGATTGTAACAAACGTTTTAAAGAATGGATTATAGAATCTGGCATTGCAACTACCGAAGAACTTGAGTCTATTGAAAAAAGAATTAAGCGTACCGTTAGAGAAGCTAAAAAACAGGCTTGGGATGAGTATTTGAAAGACAACCTAACTGAGAAGTCTGTATTAATCAAAATAATAGAAAAAGCGGCTTCTAAAAGTGCCAACAAGAATTTCATTAATAAATTAAAGAATGATCTAATTGCAGTTGAAGAACCACTTCGTAAAGATTTGGCAATTTCAGCAAGAAAATCTTTACGTTATTTACTAGGAGAAAATACGCAAGAAAAGCAAGATTTAATTCAATGGACTTCTACTTTTCTAAAAGAATCTCAGCATAAATTCAGCTCGTATCTTTATAGTGAGAATGATAAAAAAGCGACCAACGTTACCGCCATTACTCCTGTATATAATGACGATGAAGAGCAGGTAGATGGTAGAGTTATTCTAAGAGACAATTTTGACAAGCTCTTTGAAAAATACCCTAATACTTTAATTTTCGGAGAAGATACTGGTGCCATTGGTGATGTAAACCAAGGTCTTGAAGGCATGCAAGAGAAATATGGTAAAATACGCGTTGCAGATACCGGTATTCGCGAAACAACGATTATTGGTCAAGGAATAGGTATGGCGTTAAGAGGACTTAGACCTATTGCCGAAATTCAATATTTAGATTATATATTTTACGCGCTATCTACTCTTACAGATGATTTAGCAACTTTATTATATAGAACAGCTGGAAAACAAAAAGCACCGTTAATCATTAGAACAAGAGGTCACAGACTAGAAGGTATTTGGCATTCAGGATCAGAAATGGGCGGATTAATACATTTATTGAGAGGAATGTATATTTTAGCCCCAAGAAATATGACACAAGCTGCCGGTTTTTACAATACACTTTTAAAGAGTGATGAACCTGCATTGGTTATAGAAAGCTTAAACGGTTATAGATTAAAGGAAAAGAAACCTAAAAATCTAGGTGAGTTTTGCACTCCGATCGGTAGAGTTGAAACCATTAAAGAAGGTAGTGATATTACATTAGTTTCTTATGGATCAACATTACGTATCGTTGAAAAAGCAGCAAAAGAATTAATTGAGGTTGGTATTGATGCCGAAGTCATAGATGCACAAACGTTATTACCATTTGATATTGAAATGGAAGTACTAGAAAGTGTTAAAAAGACAAACCGTTTATTAGTAATAGATGAAGATGTACCTGGCGGATGTTCTGCATATCTTTTAAATGAAATAATAGAAAAACAAGGTGCATTTGAGTATTTAGATAGTAAACCGCAAACATTAAGCGCAAAAGCACATAGACCTGCTTACGGTACTGATGGTGATTATTTTTCTAAACCGAATAGAGAAGATATTTTTGAAAAAGTATATGCAATAATGCATGAAGTCAATCCTGATGACTATCCGAAATTACGCTAATAACGACAATTTTTAAGTAAGAAAAATCCCATATATACTGGGATTTTTTTATGCCATAATTTCTTGTTTAAAAATATTTAAATAATTTAATGAAAGCTCACAATCTCTTAACATGTTGAAAACTAAGCGAACTCAAAATTTCATTTTAAAAAACAAATGATTTAACACTATAGGAGCACAAACAAATCTCGAAAAAACAAAAAAAATCGATACTTTTAAAGGAAATAATGAGTATTCATGAAAAACACTTTATTAAAAGACATAGGTCTAGCTTTTTTTAGAATAGCAATTTCAGCCATGATGTTAACCCATGGTCTTCCAAAATTTCAAAAGCTTATTTCTGGAGATTTTAAATTTGCTGATCCTTTTGGTATTGGTGAAACTCCTTCATTATTTTTAGCTGTAATCGGTGAATTTATTTGTCCTATTTTAATAATTATAGGTTTTAAATCGCGTTTAGCAGCAATACCGGTAGCCATCACTATGGCAGTCGCAGCATTTATCACTCATGGTGCAGATGATTTTAGTACAAAAGAAAAGGCTTTATTTTACTTAGTAGCTTTTGTTACTATATCATTATTAGGTCCGGGTAAATTCGGAATAGACAAAAAGTAATCGCTATACTATTTTATAAAGTAGTTCTTTAAGTAAATCAGATTCCTTCATTGGTGTTGCCCCTACTCCTTTTCCTTTTAAATCCATTTCACGAAGACTAGAAATGATTCCGCTAACTTTCTTCATCGGGTAGTTACGTGCCGCAGTTTGTATTTCACTTACAAAATATGGGTTAATACGTAATGCACTAGCCACACTTTTAGGCGAATGATCTGAAAGTCCGTGATACTGTAATAACTGCGTAAAAAATGAATGTAGTAAGGTAATCGTTAAAATAAACGGATTGTCTTTCGGGTTTTGAGCAAAGTAGTTGATTATTTTAGTCGCTTTCACGATGTCTCTATCACCAATAGCCCTTTTCAATTCAAAATTATTATAATCTTTACTAATACCAATATGCTCTTCAATATGCTGAGGGTTTATCTCGGTCTGTTTGGGCAGAACTAATTTTAGCTTGTCAAGCTCTTTGCTAATTCTACCTAAATCGGTACCCAAATATTCTACCAGCAATAAAGCAGCCTTGTGAGATATGGTGTATCCACGGCTTACCAAATGCTTTCTTAGCCAATCGCTCACCTGATTCTCATATAATTTTTTACTTTCAAAAACTACTCCGTTCTTTTTAATAATCTTGTGTAGCTTTTTACGCTTATCTAACTTCTTGTATTTATAACAAATAACAAGTACAGTAGATTGCTGCGGATTCTCTGCATACGAACAAAGATTCTCTATAGTACGCGAAAGATGTTGTGCCTCTTTTACGATAACCACTTGCCGTTCGGCCATCATTGGGTAGCGTTTGGCATTACCAACAATATCTTCAATAGATATATCACGACCATAAAGTACCATTTGGTTGAAACCCTTCTCTTCTTCGGTCAACACATTAGCTGCTATATAATCAGAAATTTTATCAATGAAATACGCTTCTTCCCCATACAGGAAATAAATAGGACCAATCTGCCCTTTCTTAATTGCATTGACTATTTGTACGGCTTCATCCATTAAGAAAAAATCATCAACTTTGTATAATGCAGCCACTAAATTTCCCTAGCTACACTTTCAGGGTCAAAAATAGCGAAAATAGAACCTTGATCTTTGACGTTATACGTAAAAAATTTTTGGTTCTTACTCCCGAAGAGTGGGTAAGGCAACATGTCGTTCAGTTTCTTATACAAGAAAAGAACTATCCATTGAGCCATATTAACGTAGAAAAGCAAATAACACTTAATGGTTTAAAGAAAAGATATGATGTGGTCGTATTTAAACCTAATGGTGAATTGCACATACTAGTGGAGTGCAAAGCACCAGAAGTTTCAATATCTCAAATGACCTTCGATCAAATCGCTCAATACAATTTTAAATTGAACGCTACCTACTTGATGGTCACAAACGGACTCTCTCATTATTACTGTCAAACTGACTTTGTTGCGGAAAAATATGAATTTATGCAAGAGATTCCTGATTTTAGCCGTTAATTTGCGATCGTTTTGAAGATAGCCGTAGTCATATTAAACTGGAATGGTGAAGTGCTTTTAGAAAGGTACTTGCCTTCTGTTATCAATTATTCTGCTAATGCAGATATATACGTAGCAGATAATGCTTCAACAGACGGCTCTGTCGCATTTGTCAAAGCCAACTACCCAACAGTAAAAATCATTCAGAATACAGAAAATGGTGGTTTCACCAAGGGCTATAATGATGCTTTGGTACATGTAGACGCAGACATCTTTTGTTTATTGAATTCAGATGTAGAAGTTTCCCCTAATTGGCTTACTCCTATTAAAGAAACATTTAAGAATGTACCCGAAGCAGCTATCATTCAACCCAAAATTTTAGATTTACTTAAAAAAGATCATTTTGAATATGCCGGTGCCGCTGGCGGTTTTATTGACCAACTAGGATATCCGTTCTGTAGAGGTAGAGTTTTTCAGACTTTAGAAAAGGATGAAGGCCAATACAATGATATTCGAGAAATTTTCTGGGCAACAGGAGCCTGTATGTTTATCAAGAAAAAAGTTTTTCAAGAGTTAAAAGGATTCGATGAAGATTACTTCGCCCATCAAGAAGAAGTAGATTTATGCTGGCGTGCAAAAAACCATGGGTATAAAATATTTTATATAGGTACATCTAGAGTTTATCACTTGGGCGGTTCTACGTTAAGTAATATGAACCCGAAAAAGACCTATCTCAATTTCAGAAACACATTATTCTCCATCACCAAAAACCTTCCTAGAAGAAAAGCTTTCATCATTATTTTCTTAAGATTACTCTTAGATGGTATTGCGGCAATACGATTTCTTTTCCAGTTAAGATTCAAACACTTTTTCGCTATTTTTAGGGCACATTTAAGCTTTTACAGACAGTTTAGAAAAATGTATAAAAAGAGAGAAAAAACCCAATTTCTCAGAAATTATTACGCTACGAAGTCCATAGTATGGTCTTACTTCGTACATAAGATAAGTAATTTTAACATTTTAGTAAAAGATTAACTAACATGTCATGTAAATAACTTCGTAATTATATAATTTTGAAGTCGCTTAGATGCGAAAAATTGAGTAAACCACTAAATAATTATAATAGAATAGAATTATGAAAAAAGTATTATTAGGATGTCTTGCAGTAACGCTTTTACTTTCGTCGTGTGTATCTTCAAAAAAGTACGCTGATCTTGAAGCTAAGCACAAAAATGCACAAGATTTATTGAATTCAGCGACAGTAAAATTAAATGATTGTTTAGAAGAAAAAGCAACTGCTTCATCTAGACTACAAACTTTAGAAGATCAGAATTCGTTTTTGAAAGCAAACAATCAAGAGTTGATCAACAATATGGGTAACTTAACAACTTTGACTACCAAAGGTGCTGAGAACTTAGAAAAGTCGTTAGAGAGCTTACAAGAAAAAGATTTAACTATTCGTAAGTTAAATGATGCTATTACACGTAGAGATTCTGTAAACCTTTCTTTGGTACAGAGCTTAAAAGGTGTATTAGGAAACTTGGATGATGAGGATATCGAAATTAGCGTTGAAAAAGGTGTTGTTTTCGTTTCTATTTCAGACAAATTATTATTTAGCAGCGGTAGCTACAATGTTACTAACAGAGCTAAAGAAGTATTAGGTAAAGTTGCTAAAGTTGTAAACAACAAGCCTGATTTTGAATTCTTAGTAGAAGGTCATACTGACAACGTACCTTACAGAGGTAACGGTTCTTTATTAGACAACTGGGATTTAAGTGTTAAACGTGCTACTGCTGTTGTACGTATACTTCAAAATGATTTCAATGTAGATCCTAAGCGTATGACTGCTGCTGGAAGATCAGAATATGTTCCGATTTCTACAACTGAAAAATCTAAAAACAGAAGGACTCGTATCGTTGTTCTTCCAAAAATCGATCAGTTCTATAGCATGATTGAAGAAGGAATGAAAGATCCTGCAATTAACAAATAATACCTGATTAGTATATAAAATTAAAGCGGCTCAATTGAGCCGCTTTTTTTATGCTTATAATTTAGAAAAGAGAAATCTATATTATATCTAAACTTCCTTTACCCTCACGAAGAACTTCTGGTGATCCACCAGTAGAAACATCTATAATAGTAGAACCTACATTACCGCCATAACCACCATCTATTACAACATCTACAAGGTTATCCCATTTCTCATAAATCAATTCCGGATCAGTTGTATACTCTAATACATCATCTTCATCACGAATAGATGTAGATACTATTGGATTACCTAATTCTTCAACCAAAGCTTTAACAATACTATTATCTGGCACACGAATACCAACGGTCTTCTTCTTTTTAAATTCTTTAGGTAAATTATTATTACCAGGCAAAATGAACGTATAAGGTCCTGGCAAAGCCCTTTTCAATATTTTGAATGTTGCAGTATCAATTTGCCTAACATAATCTGAAAGATTACTAAGATCAGTACATATAAAAGACCAATTAGCTTTCGCCAATTTTATCCCTTTTATACGAGCAATTTTCTCCAATGCCTTGGTATTTGTAATGTCGCAACCTAAACCGTAAACCGTATCGGTTGGATAAATCACCAAGCCACCTTTACGCAATACCGCCACTACCCTTTTAATTTCTTTAGGGCTAGGGTTCTCTTCGTATATTTTAATGAATTCTGCCATTGTCTTTAGGTTTAAAAAACCTAGTTGATATTAAATATAATAAAACTATCCCAATACCTCTAACTTGGCAAAGCGTAGCAATAGTTTTTTAATATCTCCTTTATCGAACATTATTTCTGCCTTTCTATCATTACCTGAGCCTTCAATTTTCACCACCTTACCACGACCAAAACGGGTGTGATTAATTAGAGAACCCACAGTAAGGCTCGGATCAATTGTATTGGTATTACCAACAGGTTCTGACAATTGCGGTTTTAGTTTACGTAATTTTTTAAGTTGCCCTGTGTTAGGTTGACCAACAATTGGTGGTGTACCTCTTACCGGCTTATCTTGACGTAATCTACTCTTATCAACTTCTCCAAAAATATCAGCATTTATAAGCGGCTTATAACGGTAGCCGCCATCTACCGGAGTAAGATTTTCAACATATTTCTCATCTATCTCTTCTAAGAATCGACTAGGTTCTGCATCAATCAATTTACCCCAACGATATCTATTCTGGGTATATGTTAAATACGCTTGTTTCTCTGCCCTTGTCAAAGCAACATAGAACAACCTTCGCTCCTCTTCCAATTCACTACGTGTACTCATACTCATACCAGAAGGAAAAAGGTCTTCTTCCATACCTACAATATATACGTACGGAAATTCTAGCCCCTTTGCCAAGTGAATAGTCATCAATGCTACCCTATCGTCATCACCGGTATCATTATCTAAATCTGTCGCAAGCGCAACATCTTCTAAAAATTCACTAATGTTACCTGTTGCTCCATCTATTTCTCTTTGACCTTCTACGAAATCTTTTATACCATTTAAAAGCTCTTCTATATTCTCCATTTTACCAATACCTTCTGGAGTTCCATCTTTTTTAAACTCTAAAAGAACACCCGTTTTTTTGGCAACATGTTCAGACAACGCAAAAGCATCTGTAGTTTCATTCATGACCTGAAAACTTTTGATCATGGTAACGAAATCTTGAAGTTTTCGTTTTGTGCCAGAATTGATTTTTAGATCGATTCTGTCTATATTTTCCATTACTTCGAAAATAGAGCGATTGTAATGGTTGGCAGCAACCACTAACTTATCTAGCGTGGTACTACCAATACCCCTTGCAGGAAAATTGATTACCCTTTTTAGCGCTTCTTCATCTTTTTGGTTGATTACCAAACGTAAGTAAGAAAGCACATCTTTAATCTCTTTACGTTGGTAAAATGAGAGTCCGCCATAAATACGATACGGAATATCTCTTTTACGCAAGGCATCTTCCATAGCCCTAGATTGGGAGTTTGTTCTATATAATATACAAAATTGACCATTGGTCATTTGTTGCTGCATTCTATGTTCCCAAATAGAATTTGCTACAAACCTACCTTCTTCAGCATCTGTAGTACTTCTATGTATTTTTATAGCAGCACCATCGTCATTATCTGTCCAAACTACTTTTTCAATTTGGTTTTTATTTTTTCCGATTACGGAGTTCGCAGCGTTTACAATATTTCGGGTAGAACGGTAATTTTGCTCTAAACGATACATACCTACATTATCGTAATCTTTTTGAAAGTTCAAAATATTACTAATATTGGCTCCCCTAAAAGAATAAATACTTTGCGCATCATCCCCTACCACACATATATTCTGAAAACGATCAGCCAAAGCCTTTACGATTAAATATTGAGAGTGGTTAGTATCTTGATACTCATCTACCAATATGTATCTAAATCGATTTTGATACTTCGCCAACACATCAGGAAAACGTGTTAATAGCTCGTTGGTTCGTAGCAGTAAATCATCAAAGTCCATCGCACCTGCCTTATAACAACGTTCTACATAATTTTCGTATATATCACCTGTTCTAGGCTTTTTCGCCATAGCATCTTGCTCTACCAAATCTGGGTCATTACGATAAGCTTTAACAGTAATCAAGCTATTCTTGAAAGAAGAAATTCTATTTTGAATCTGCTTGTATTTATAAATATCCTTATCAAGCCCCATTTCCTTAATAATCGAAGCTAATAATCGCTGAGAATCTTGCGTATCATAAATGGTAAAATTGGCTGGATACCCCAGTTTATCTCCATCAATACGTAATAACTTTGCAAAAACGGAGTGAAAAGTTCCCATCCAAAGATTTTTTGCTTCAGCATTACCCACAATATTAGCAATACGTGCCTTCATTTCACGTGCTGCCTTATTGGTAAATGTTAATGATAAAATATTAAAAGAATCTACCCCCTGTGCCATAAGGTGTGCAATTCTATAAGTTAGTACACGAGTTTTACCCGATCCAGCACCAGCAATAACCATTAAAGGTCCGTCTTTATGTAAAACAGGAGCCTTTTGGGCATCGTTCAATTCATCTATAAATGAGCTCAAATTTTCTTTCTTTTAGTGACGTAAATTTAGCCATAATTGAGGGATAGTAAAAGTGAAGTGTTTTAGATTTGTAAACAATAGATGGTATTTCTTTTCATTTTGAATATATTTAAACTTTAATTCCGCAATAAAAGAATACCAGTTGATGCATTTAAGTCTTAAATGACCCACTGAAACATAGAGAACAATTTAATATTAAATACTGATTATGAGAAAACTAGGTTTATTGGCCCTCGTTCTTTTCGGTTTTACCGTTCAGGCACAGGGACCAAATCTTGAAAAAGACTATAAAGCTATAGAAAGCAAGGTGGTTGATTGGAGAAGAGAAATTCATCAGAATCCGGAATTAGGGAATCGTGAATTCAAAACAGCAGAAAAAATTTCCAAGCACCTAAAATCTTTAGGTATTGAAATTCAGACTGGCATTGCTCATACTGGCGTAGTTGGTATTTTAAAAGGAGATTTACCTGGTAAAGTGGTAGCATTGCGAGCAGATATTGATGCCTTACCTGTTACAGAACGAAATAATTTACCTTATAAATCTAATGTTACTTCAGAATTTATGGGTGAAAAAGTAGGTGTTATGCATGCTTGTGGGCATGATACGCATACTGCCATTTTAATGGGCGTTGCTGAAGTAATGTCTAAAAACAAAGATAAAATCAAAGGAACTATAAAATTCATCTTTCAACCAGCAGAAGAAGGGCCACCACCAGGAGAAGAAGGCGGAGCACTTTTAATGGTAAAAGAAGGCGTTATGAGTAATCCTAAGGTTGATGCCATATTCGGATTGCATATTAACTCTCAAACTCCTGTAGGAATTATAAAATACAAATCTGGAGGTACAATGGCAGCTGCGCAGAGCTTTACAATTAACGTAAAAGGAAAGCAATCTCACGGTTCTCAACCATGGTCGGGTGTTGATCCAATTTTGATCAGTGCTAAAATTATTGACGGGCTACAAACAATAATCAGTAGAGAAACTGACCTAACCAATGAAGCAGCAGTAATTACTGTTGGTAAAATTAAAAGTGGTGTTCGTTTTAATATTATACCAGAATCTGCAGAAATGATTGGTACTATTAGAACGTTAGACTATGACATGAAAGACAAACTTAACAAGCGTATGGTCGAAATGGTAAGCGATATTGCCAAAGCTTACGGTGGCGAAGCAACATGTGAAATTAAAGATGCTACAGATATTACATACAACAACCCAGAGTTGGTAGAACAAATGTTACCTACCATGAAAAGAGTAGCTGGCGATGCTAATGTACAATTTCAAAAAGCGGTTACGGGTGCTGAAGATTTCTCATATTTTCAAAGAGAAGCTCCAGGGTTTTTCTTTTTCTTAGGAGGAATGACCCCTGGTACTACAGAATCTTATCCACACCACACACCAGACTTTTTAATTGACGATAGTGGTTTACTTTTAGGAGTTCGTACACTGACAGAAATGAGCTTAGATTATTTAAACAGCGACCAAACACCGCTTTTAGATTTTAAAATAAAAGGATAATTTTGATGAACGGTTTTTTTAATACTTTTCCAAGTCCACCATGGTGGACTTGGATTTTTTTGTTTCTTTTCATAGTTGCCATTTGGGATATTTTTATTCAGAAACGGCACACCATAAAACATAACTTTCCAATTGTAGGGCACTTACGTTATTGGCTAGAAAGTATTGGTCCAGAGATGCGTCAATATTTTGTTGCTAACAATAGAGAAGAACTTCCTTTTAATAGAATAGAAAGAGGTTGGATCTATGCTTCGGCTAAAAAGGAAAACAATTATGAAGGGTTTGGTTCTGATCGAGATTTATATGCACACCAGCATATATTTATCAAAAACAGAATGATGGGTTACGAAGTACCTGCAGGACACCCAAATGCTGCAGAGCCTAACTTTATACCTTGTGCAAAGGTTATGGGTCAGCACAATAATCGCAGAAAACCATTTAGACCAGGTAGTGTTGTAAATGTATCTGCCATGAGTTTCGGTTCATTATCAGCTGCAGCTGTAGAAGCCATGAACAAAGGTGTTAAAAAAGCAGGAGCTTATCATAATACTGGCGAAGGCGGACTCTCACCTTATCATAAACATGGTGGTGATATTGTATTTCACTTTGGTACCGGTTATTTCGGTGTAAGAACCGAAGATGGCAATTTCTCTATGGAGAAAATGAAAAAATTGGTTGAAGACAATCCATGTATAAAAGCAATTGAAATAAAATTATCTCAAGGTGCGAAACCAGGAAAAGGAGGAGTTTTACCGGGAGCAAAAATCACTCCTGAACTTGCCGAAATTAGAGGTGTTGAAGTTGGTAAAGATGTATTATCACCAGCGACTCACAAAGCATTTTCTAATGTAAAGGAGTTAATGGCACTTATAGAAGATATTGCCAATGAAACAGGTTTACCCGTAGGAATTAAAGGAGCAATAGGAAAATTAGATCAGTGGGAAGAATTGGCTGATTTAATGGTTGAGACTGGTAAAGGTCCTGATTTCATTACTGTAGATGGTGGTGAAGGTGGTACCGGTGCCGCTCCCCCATCATTTGCCGATCATGTATCCTTACCATGGGTATACGGATTCTCTAGTTTATATAGAGTTTTCTTAAACAGACATCTTACTGAGCGTATTGTATTTATAGGTTCAGGTAAATTAGGTTTCCCTGCAAAAGCCGCCATGGCATTTGCAATGGGTGTAGATTGTATTAATGTTGCTCGCGAAGCAATGATGAGTATTGGTTGTATTCAAGCACAAGTTTGCCATACCAATACCTGCCCAACAGGTATAGCGACGCAAAGTAAATGGTTACAAAAAGGTATTAATGTGCCTTTAAAATCTGACAGATTAGCGCAATATTTTAATACGTTTAGAAAAGAGTTTTTAGAAATCACACATGCTGCAGGCTATGAACACCCTAGCCAATTTACGATGGACGATGTGCAAGTAAATGTAGATGATAACGACCTAAATAAAAGTTTAGCTTCTACTTACGGCTATAATAAAGCAAAAGTACCGTTCGGTGGAGTTCAACAATTAAAAGACTGTTCGTATCTTGGCAGCAAAATTTAGATTAACCTATTTAATGCATATTCATATGAAACGTTTTTTTATTTATTCAGCGATATTTCTTTTGGGACTAAGTACAATTCAAGCTCAGAAAAAAAGTGAACTGATCGAACAGAATCAAGAATTAAAATATAAACTAGATTCTATATCGCGAATGGTAAGTACATCTCAAAGAAATGAGAAGTTAGCTGACCAACGCTCAAATGAGTATCAATCTCAAGTGACAGAGTTGCAAGATGCAAACGCGACTTTAATGAAGAACTTAAATAGTTTTGCAGCCTTATCTAGTCAGAATTCAGAGAATATCAATAAGACCATGGCTGCTTTAGATAGAAAAGAAAAGCAACTAAAAGGAGTTACAGATGCTGTTGCCAGCAATGATTCAACTGCTGTTGTAATATTGACTAATGCTAAGCAAGTTTTAGGAGAAAATGCAAAAGTTGGTGTCGCTGATGGCTCTGTAATTATTTCTGAAAAATTAGGTTTTTTCTTTACCGACGGTGTTGGCGTTAATCCGTCAAGTGAATCAATCGGGTGGATAGAAAATGTGGCGAAGGTTGCAAACGCAAATCCTAATAGTGTTATTACTGTTGCTAGTTTAAATATCACTGGTGAAATGAATATTGCCATACAACAAGCGACAGCAATTGCTAGTATTTTAATAAAAGATTTTGGTGTAAAAGGTGAGCGAATTATAGCTGTTGCTCAAGATGGTGGCTTACGAGAATCACTACAAATTAAGTTTCAACCAGATTATAAAGCATTTTATGATATGGCTAAGGGAGACGCTAAAAATTAGATTACTTGTATTTCATCGATGAAACACTATACTAATTGAGAAATTTGGACGTTCTTATTTCATAATTAATAACTAATTAAAAAATGAACTCCGACCAAATTTTTCAACTTTTCGCTTATTTAATACCTTCAGTAGTTACTGGTGCCATAGCTTTCTATTTCTTTAGAATGCACACTAATAATGAAGAAGGAAGAAGACGTTTTCTTTTACATAAAGATTCTCAAAAAGATACGCTGCCAGTTCGCTTACAAGCTTACGAAAGAATGGCTTTATTTTTAGAACGTATTGCAATACCAAGCTTAGTTGTGCGTGTGGCACCACAAAGCGATGACAAAAATGCATACGAGAATTTATTGGTTAAAAGTATAGAAACTGAATTTGACCATAACCTTTCTCAGCAAATTTATCTGACCGATGAATGTTGGAATATTATTAAAGCAGCAAAAAGTGCAACGATTCAAATGATCAGAAAAGCAGCAATGAGCAACACAGAAACTGCAGATAAATTGAGAGAAGATATCTTAAATGAAACAATGGACAAAACTTCACCATCGGCAACTGCCCTAACTTTTGTAAAAAGGGAAATTGGCGATTTATGGTAGAAATTAAAATTATACTGAAATAAAAAAATGCTTTCCAGATGGAAAGCATTTTTTGTTTATAGCTATTACGTTAAAGCCTATTTCTCAAAGAACACTATTCATGCTCGTTGGGTTCTATTGGGTTTGTTTCTTCATTCTTATTTTTAGCATACAGATAACCTCTTTTCCACCATAAGGTCATTTTTGCCTTATCGAATATTAAAGAATTGGTTGTTAATATGGTAGGCGTATAAAAAAGATTGATAATGGCATTCTTTTGATTAGCAACCAACTTACCTATTCTAATGTTTTGGTTTTCAATTCTATCTAAGATAAAACTCATCATAGTAGTAATCAACTCGAACGGATTACGAGATGCCACCCTATTCATATAATTGACTTCAGTATGTAAAACAACAACATCTACTTCTGTTGCCCCCCTTTTAATTGCTTCTTCTATAGGCACAATACTACCTAAACCACCATCGGCATACTCACAGTAATTTTTACGAACCAAGCTCATAAACGGCGTGTAGTTGGCTGAAATCCAGATCCAATCGCAATAATCTTCGTAGGTACAATCTTTAATAGATTTGTACTCAACTTGATTTAATGATAAATTAGAGACTGTTATAATAACATCAGAATTACCATTTTTCAAAGTTTCAAACTCCTCTATAGTTAGACTGTTTTCAATTAGCTTACGCAAGTTTTCGCTTTCACCAAAAGTCTTTTTTCCTGTCATGAAGTTTCTAAAAACATTCCAATGATTTATGGAAATCTCTTCGTTACCACGTATATTCTTAACCAAAAACGGACAGTTATTAAAAATGCTCTTCTGATTTACATTAGAATATATTTCTTTGATTTTATCTAATTTACCCAGTGCTAAATGAGAAATTAGAAGACTTCCGGTAGAAGTACCCACAAAAATATCATACTTTCTTCCTTCTTCTTGTATTAGGTATTGGGCAACGCCACCTGCAAAGGCTCCTTTACTACCACCACCAGAAATAACCAATGCTTTCATTATTACTCTAATTTCGTTTTAAGATAACGCAAATCTGATGAATTTAGTTGATTTGCTACCTTTTCAATTTCTTTTTTCTGTTCTTCATCAATCCATAAGGCATCAAATAACTGTCTCGCATAGTTTCTAAACTGCCAAGAATGATGATTGGTTGCCTTTATCAAATTAATATAGGCATCGCCATTTAAGGCTTTAATTTCAAATAAATACTGAAACGCTGTTTGTCGAACTTCTGGATTATAAATAGCGCTCGTATAACCAACAAGCTCTCGATGATAATAAACACTTTCTGTAGGATTAAAATCGGGTGTAAACAATGCCAATGTTAGCCATAACAGTCGTACATTCTTATTTGGCAACCCAATAATATCTTTCGTCTTTTCTAAGAAAACACTTCTATCATAATCAAAACTGGACCATAGATTATAAAGCATTAATTCATTGGTAATATAACTATCATCTAATAACAACGGCTCTGAATACTCTTTTAAACCCTCTGGAATCTTGCTCATTTTCTGAGCTGCATATTGTCGTATTCTAATATCTTCACTAGCAATTAAAGGCAAAAGCTCTAATTCAGGAAAATCACCTTTTTGTTGAAGTAATTCTAACTTTAATTCAGTTGCTAAATCTTTGTCCTTAATAATGTCAGAATAAGTAAAGTTCTTCTCACCTTCTTCTTTTAAATCATAATACATTCTTAATGATGCACTATTTTTCATTAAATAATCCTTGGCATCATCCATTGGAAATACGTCTCCTTCTAACCAAATAGTTTTAAAATTACTTAAATCGTGATTACCAGCCTCCTCCATTTCAGTAATAAAATCAGCAACAGTCACATTTTGGAACTTATACGTATTTAGATATGTTTGAATTCCCGTTTTAAAATTTTCTTCACCTATTTCATCTTTAAGTATAGCCAATGCCCAAGCTCCTTTTTCATAGAAAGTAAGACTACTAGCTTTCGGGTTCAATAAACTCTCCCCTTCTCCCTTTTCAGATATCTCATTTAATATTGTAGCTGTATCAAACAATTTCCAATAAAAATAGTCGTCTCCAAAAATCTCCTTCTCAGCCAAATAAGCATAGTAAGTAGCAGAACCTTCATGTAACCAATGATGCTCGCTGTTCTTTTCGGTAACCAAATTACCAAACCATTGATGCGCCATTTCATGAGCATTAATGTTCACATAATTTCTATCAATAAACGAAGTGGAATCAATAACATAAGCATCAGAGAAAAAAGTAGCGCTTGTATTTTCCATACCGGCATATAAAAAATCATGTACAGGAACCTGCTTATAATCTTGCCAAGGATACCCCACGCCAATTTCATTTTCTAAAAAATCAAATATCCTTTTTGTATATCTATAAGTAGGTTCCACTTTTAGACTATCATTAGGGTAATAGTAATTTTCAATTGTTACTCCGCTATCAGATTTCAAAACTTGCTTATTGTAATTGCCCATAGCGAACGCCAACAAATAACTACTCATTGGTTTTTTCATATCAAATAACCAAATAGCATCTTCCTCATCATTATCAGTTTTTAAAAGTAGGTTACCATTCGCAATTACTTGATATTTTTTATCGGCTTCAATTGTAAAATCAAATTCTACCTTTTCTTCCATATCATCAAAACTAGGGAGCCAATGGCTGGTGTATTTTCCTTGCCCTTGCGTCCATATTTGTTCATTGCCTTCCACATCATCATCCCAACCAATGAAATAGACCGTTTGTTTGGGTTTCGCCACATATTCAAGAAACAGTTTATGCGATTCTCCCTTTTTGAATTTATGTTTAATGGAAATTGTCTTTTCTGTAGCAGTAAAAACTATCTTTTTCCCATCAAGTTCTACTTTTGAAAAATCCATATTCTTTGCATCAAAAAATACGGAATCAACATTTTGTAACACATTAAAACGATAGATCACTCCACCTTTTATCTTTTTCTCTTTAGGTAATGGACCTAAGTAAACCTTCCCTTTTATAAAATCTACTTTATCTTGATGTTGACCATAAGAACTGAAATAAAAACAAAGAATAAAGGCTAGAACTATTTTTTTCATACAAATTAATAAGCTAGTAGAAACTCAAATTTAATACTTTAGTTTGTCGCAATTCTACCTAAAGACTATTTTAGTGCCATGAACGCAAACTTCTTGCAAACCCCTGTTGTATACCTAAAAGGTGTTGGTCCAAATAGGGCTGAAACCTTAAAGTCTGAATTGGGGATTGAAACCTGTCAAGATTTGCTGAATCTTTTCCCAAATCGATATATCGATAAAACCCAATATTATAAAATAAGTCAGCTACAACGTAGCAGTGCCGATGTTCAAATTATTGGTAAAGTAGTTCACTTAAAAACAGTTGAGCAAAAGAAAGGTTCGCGCTTAGTAGCCCGTTTTAAAGATGATACCGGCGAAATAGAATTGGTTTGGTTTAGGGGACAAAAATGGTTGCGAGAAAATCTTAAGCTGAATATACCTTATGTCATCTTCGGAAAATGTAATTGGTACAATGGCACGTTTTCAATGTCACACCCAGAAATGGAACCTTTGTCTGCGCATGAACAAGGCACAAAAGTGTATATGCAACCCGTATATCCATCAACCGAAAAACTAAGTAATAAAGGTGTGACAAATAAGGTAATCAGTAAGATGTTGCAACAACTTTTTATAAAGATGAACGGCAAATTTTCTGAAAGCCTATCGGATAAATTGCTGTATGATTTAAAGTTGCTACCAAAACCGGCAGCATTATTCAATATACATTTCCCAAAAAGTCAAGAGTTGTTAGCGAAGGCGCAATTCCGCTTAAAGTTTGAAGAGTTATTTTATATTCAACTACAGCTGATAGGTAAAAATGTATCTCGAAAGAAAAAGATTAAGGGCTTCCCTTTCAATGAAGTGGGTGAATATTTTAAAGATTTTTACTCTAATAAATTACCTTTTGAACTTACCGGAGCACAGAAGCGAGTAATTAAAGAAATTCGTGCAGACCTTGGTAGTAATGCTCAAATGAACCGTTTACTACAGGGTGATGTAGGTTCGGGTAAAACCATCGTTGCCGTAATGACAATGCTTTTGGCAATTGATAACGGATTTCAAGCTTGCCTTATGGCACCCACAGAAATTCTAGCTAATCAGCATTATCAAGGTATTTCCGAATTGCTAGAAGGAACGGAGATTAACTGCGCATTATTAACAGGCTCTGTTAAAAAATCTGCACGTAAACCAATCCACGAACAACTTGAAAATGGAGAGTTGAATATTCTAATAGGTACTCATGCCCTTTTAGAAGATAAAGTAAAATACAAAAATTTAGGCATTGCCATCATTGATGAGCAACATAGATTCGGGGTTGCCCAACGTTCTAAGCTTTGGCATAAAAATGAGTTTCCGCCACACATATTGGTAATGACGGCAACGCCAATACCTAGAACATTGGCAATGAGTTTATATGGTGATTTAGATATCTCTGTCATAGATGAATTACCACCCGGGCGTAAACCTATAAAAACAGTACACCGTTATGATGCCAATAGATTAAAGGTTTTTCGTTTTATACGAGATGAAATTGAAAAAGGCAGACAGATATATGTGGTTTACCCATTAATTCAAGAGTCTGAAGCTATGGATTATAAGGATTTAATGGATGGTTATGAGAGTATAGCCCGCGATTTTCCACAACCGAAATATCAGATTTCTATTGTTCACGGACAAATGAAACCAGCGGACAAGGAGTTTGAAATGAACCGTTTTGTACAGGGCGAAACTCAAATTATGGTTGCAACCACCGTTATTGAAGTTGGGGTTAACGTACCTAATGCTTCAGTAATGATTATTGAAAGTGCGGAACGTTTTGGTCTTTCGCAATTACATCAGTTACGTGGTCGTGTTGGGCGTGGTGCCGATCAAAGCTTTTGTATTCTGATGACGAGTCATAAATTATCTAGCGAAGCTAAGACTAGACTAGAAACCATGGTAGCCACCAATGACGGATTTGAAATTGCAGAGGTTGATCTAAAACTACGAGGTCCCGGCGATATTATGGGAACCCAACAAAGCGGACTATTAAATCTAAAAATAGCCGATATCGTTAAGGATAACGATATCTTAAAATCTGCTCGTTACCACGCCTTGCAACTACTAAAAGAAGACCCATCTTTAAGTAAATCAGAGAATCTAATTATTAGACATATGTACGCCCAGTTGGTGAAGCATAAAAATATCTGGACATATATTAGTTAACAACAGTTTCATTAAAACAAACCCAATCGTTTGTTTCATAAAAGCTTAAAAAGAGACAATCATTTAGACTAATTATTAATTCGTGTGCGAAGTTCATAAATTGAAACAACAAACAATATAGAAGCTATTGTTATGAGCAATGAAGTAAATTTCCATAGATACTTGTTATCTATATAAACATTTTTTGGCTCATCAATATCATATTTCAAAAGCACACTTTCACCTATTTCATATGGTTTAAAATCTTGATAATTACCATTATTTAAGGTAAACTTAAAATTATCTTTTGTAACAAAAGAAAATGAAGGTGAGTATACTAGCTTTTTACTGCCAAATATTGCTTGTGAACTTTTTGTTTTTGAAAGATATTCAGTAATCACACCTTCTGTCTGAATTCCAGAATTTTCAACTTTTAACTTTCTATAAATTTGAGACCCTCCAAATATTAATAAAATCAAGCTACAAACTAGCATGATATAAACGAACAAAATACTATGATTTTTCATTATAATTATTAATGATATAAATTATTAAATTCACTTTGTTCAAAACGAAATAAAACCCTGAATATTTTAAAACTAACAGATAATTACATTTTGAACATCGTAATTTACAAGTGTGTTAATTTCTAAGAAACCCTTGTTTTTAATAGATTTGTGAACTTAGATTAGAAAGAATATGAGCGCAACAAAAACATTATTTGACAAAGTGTGGGATTCCCACGTAGTACATAAAATACAAGATGGTCCTGATGTACTGTTCATTGACAGACACATGGTTCATGAAGTAACAAGCCCTGTTGCTTTTCTAGGTATTAAGAATAGAAATATTCCTGTTATGCATCCTGAGAAAACATTTGCAACAGCTGACCATAACACTCCAACTATTAACCAACATTTACCGGTTGCAGATCCACTTTCTGCAAACCAGTTAAGAATGTTAGAAGAAAATGCTAATGAATATGGTATTTCTTATTGGGGATTAGGTCATGCAAAGAATGGTATTGTACACGTTGTAGGTCCTGAATATGGTATTACCCAACCAGGTGCTACTATTGTTTGTGGAGATTCACATACTTCTACACACGGTGCTTTTGGTGCAATTGCTTTTGGTATTGGTACATCTGAAGTTGAAATGGTATTGGCTACACAATGTATTATGCAGCCTAAGCCTAAGAGAATGCGTATTAATATTAACGGTAAAATGAGTAAAGGGGTTACACCTAAAGATGTAGCTTTATTTATCATTTCTCAATTAACGACTTCTGGTGCAACCGGGTATTTTGTAGAATATGCTGGAGAAATTTTCAGAGACATGAGTATGGAAGGTCGTATGACCGTTTGTAACTTAAGTATAGAAATGGGTGCCCGTGGAGGTATGATCGCTCCTGATGAAAAAACATTTGAATATGTAAAAGATCGCGAGTTTACTCCAAAAGGTGCAGATTGGGATAAAGCAATGGCATATTGGGAAACATTATATACCGATGAAGATGCCATTTTCGATAAAGAATTAACTTTTGATGGTTCTCTTATTGAACCTATGATTACGTACGGTACCAACCCAGGTATGGGAATGGGAATTTCAAATGATATTCCTATGGCAAATGACGTTCAAGGTGGTGCTACTACATACCAGAAATCATTGAAGTATATGGATTTCAATGAAGGCGATAGTATGATGGGCAAGCCTATTGATTTTGTTTTCCTAGGAAGTTGTACAAATGGTCGTATAGAAGATTTTAGAGCTTTTGCCTCTATCGTAAAAGGCAGAAAAAAAGCTGACAATGTTACGGCATGGTTAGTACCTGGATCTCATAAAGTTGAGGCTGCTATTAAAGATGAAGGAATTCTTGATATTTTGACCGAATCTGGTTTTGAACTTCGTGAGCCTGGTTGTTCTGCTTGTTTGGCAATGAACGATGACAAAGTACCTGCTGGTAAATTAGCGGTAAGTACATCGAACAGAAACTTTGAAGGTAGACAAGGACCTGGTTCAAGAACTTTATTAGCTAGTCCGTTAGTTGCTGCTGCAGCTGCCGTTACCGGTAAAGTAACTGACCCAAGAGAATTAATGGTAGAACTTGTGTAACAAGTTTACCTTTCGCTATTAGCCCTTGGCTTTTAGCACAATAACAATTATAATAATACAAGCTAATGGCTAACACCCATGAGCAAAAAGCTATAAAAAATGGCATACGATAAATTCGACATATTAACTTCAACTGCGGTTCCTTTACCTATAGAAAACGTAGATACAGATCAAATTATACCTGCACGATTTTTAAAGGCAACTGAGCGTGTTGGATTTGGGGACAACCTATTTAGAGATTGGCGTTACAATCAAGACAATACTTTGAAAGAAGATTTTGTTTTGAACCAAGATAAGTTCAGTGGTAAAATATTAGTAGGTGGTAAAAACTTTGGTTCGGGATCATCTCGTGAGCATGCTGCTTGGGCAGTTTATGATTACGGATTTAGATGTGTAGTTTCAAGTTTCTTCGCAGATATCTTTAGAGGTAACTGTCTTAACATCGGTGTATTACCTGTACAGGTAAGTGCCGAATTTTTACAGAAAATCTTTGATGCTACAGAAGCAGACCCAACTACAGAGTTAGAGGTTAATCTAAAAGAGCAAAAAATCACTTTACTATCAACAGGCGAAAGTGAGTCTTTTGATATTAACGGCTACAAGAAAAACAACATGCTTAACGGTTTTGATGATATCGATTATTTATTGAACATCAAAAAAGATATTGAAACATTCGCAGAGAGTACTCCGCTATAAACTCATATATCAAAACAATACAAAGCATTTACGTTAACTAACCCAATGCCATTTTTCAAATCGAAAAATGGCATTTAGAACACATGAAAAAAAGAAAGTTAGAAATAATGGATACCACCCTAAGGGATGGTGAACAAACTTCAGGCGTATCCTTTTCTGCATCAGAAAAACTGACCTTGGCAAAACTACTTTTAGAAGAACTGAAAGTAGACCGAATTGAAATCGCATCTGCTCGCGTTTCTGATGGAGAGCTTGAAGCTGTTCAGAAAATTACCGAATGGGCTGGTGAAAAAGGTTATTTAGAACGTGTAGAAGTACTAACTTTTGTAGATGGAGGTATTTCATTAGATTGGATGCAGAAATCTGGAGCGATTTCTCAAAATTTACTGACCAAAGGTTCCATGAACCATTTAAAGTATCAGTTAAAGAAAACTCCCGAGCAACATTTTTCTGAAATCGCCGAAATTTTTAAACAAGCCACAGAAAGAGGTATTATCAATAATATCTATTTGGAGGATTGGAGTAACGGAATGCGAAATTCAAAAGAATATGTTTTTGAGTTTCTAGATTTTCTATCCACTCAAAATGTAAAAAGAATATTACTGCCAGATACATTAGGTATTTTAACGCACACCGAAACATATGCGTATTTATCTGAAATAGTACAAAAGTATCCTAGTTTACATTTCGATTTCCACGGTCATAATGATTATGATTTGGGTGTTGCTAATATTATGGAAGCTGTAAAAGCTGGCTGCCATGGTTTACACCTTACCGTAAACGGTATGGGCGAAAGAGCTGGTAACGCACCTATGGCAAGTGCTGTAGCGGTTATCAATGATTTTTTGCCAGAAGTAGAAATTAGTGTAAACGAAACCTCTTTATATAAAGTAAGTAAGTTGGTATCTGCCTTTACAGGCTTTACCATACCGGCAAACAAGCCTATTGTTGGTGATAATGTGTTTACCCAAACTGCCGGTATACATGCCGATGGCGACAGCAAAAACAATTTATATTTCAGTGATCTAATGCCAGAACGTTTTGGCAGAAAAAGAAAATATGCATTAGGTAAAATGTCTGGTAAAGCCAACATTCAAAAAAACCTGCAAGAACTTGGTTTAACCTTAAACAATGAGGAATTAAAAAAAGTTACTGCACGTATTATTGAATTAGGAGATAAAAAAGAACGTGTTACTAAAGATGACCTTCCTTTTATTATTTCTGATGTTTTGGATACTGCAGATTACAAACAAAGAGTTTTTGTAAAATCTTACGTATTAACACATGCTAAAGGCTTAATGCCTTCCACTACCCTATCTGTAGAAGTAGATGGTAAAATATATGAAGCACATGCACAAGGAGACGGACAGTATGATGCTTTTATGAACGCTTTAAAAAAAGTATACATTGCAAAGAAGAAAATACTCCCAAAATTAACTGATTATGCTGTTAGAATACCACCAGGTAGTACTTCCGATGCATTGTGCGAAACAGTTATCACTTGGGAATTGGATGGAAAAGAATTTACGTCAAGAGGTTTAGATTCTGACCAAACGGTTAGTGCGATTAAAGCTACCGAAAAAATGTTGAATATAATTTAAACAGATTGCTTTACTACTTTTTATAAGTAGGTCTTAGCAACATACAAACACATCAAATGAAATTAGATATTGCCTTATTGGCCGGTGATGGTATCGGTCCTGAAGTTATTGATCAAGCAGTAAAAGTATGTGATGCCATTGCAAAAAAGTATGAGCACCATATTACTTGGAAACCTGCTCTTACAGGTGCAGCGGCCATTGATGCCGTTGGTGAGCCTTACCCAGATGAGACACATGAAATATGTGCAAATGCGGATGCAGTTCTTTTTGGCGCTATAGGCCACCCACGTTTTGATAATGACCCTTCTGCAAAAGTTCGTCCAGAGCAAGGGTTATTGAAGATGAGACAGAAATTAGGTTTGTTTGCCAATGTTAGACCAACCTTTACTTTTCCTTCTCTAATCGATAAATCTCCTTTAAAAAGAGAACGTATTGAAGGTACTGATTTAATAATCTTAAGAGAATTAACTGGTGGCATCTACTTTGGCGAACGAGGAAGAAAAGATGACAGTAATACCGCCTTTGATACTATGACCTACCAACGTTTTGAAATCGAAAGATTAGCTAAAAAAGGTTTTGATTTCGCTATGAAGCGTTCTAAAAAATTATGTTGTGTTGATAAAGCCAACGTATTGGAATCATCAAGACTTTGGAGAGAGACTGTACAGGCTATGGAAAAAGATTATCCAGAGGTGGAAGTTACTTATGAATTCATTGATGCGGTTGCAATGCGCTTAATTCAATGGCCAAAAGGATATGATGTAATCATTACAGCAAACTTGTTCGGTGATATTTTAACTGATGAGGCATCTGTAATTGCAGGTTCTATGGGACTTATGCCTTCATCATCTGTAGGTAGTAAAGTATCTTTATACGAACCTATTCATGGTTCGTATCCACAAGCAGCTGGTAAAGACATCGCTAACCCGTTAGCTACCGTACTTTCTGCAGCTATGCTTTTTGAAGATATGAATATGACAGAAGAAGCTGAAGAAATTAGACGCGTAGTCAACAAATCATTAGCAGAAGGTTACGTAACCGAAGATCTTGCCGATGGTGGCAAAAGTTATAAAACAAGTGAAGTTGGCGATTGGTTAGCTAGCAACATTTAAGAAATACACTATAAATAAAAATCCCTTTAATCTTTGATTAAAGGGATTTTTTATATCTGATAGCTACGGTTTACTTAAATACTTGTAGCTATTGCAATTTCTTGTTCATAAATACTTTTAACAATCGCACGTAAATCAGGAATTACGGTTTTAACCAATTTCGATGGTCCGTTGATTAGTACACAAATACCTAAATCCGAATCTGGAAAAAGTGCAATTTCATTTCTGTAGTTGTTAACACTACCACCATGATGCCAAATAGTTTCCTCAGGCGCATTCTCATTCTCTTTTACAGTGTGTATTCTCCAACCAAATCCATAACCTGAACTCACATGTCCTGGCCATTTTTGATAATATTTTCTATGACCATTTAATTCTACAAAAGGTTTAAATACCTGAGCCATATCTTCTCTAGACATTACATCAGGATTATGACCTAATAAGAAACGCATCCACTTAGCCATATCTTCAGAGTTTGCATTGATACCACCGGCAGCAATAGCATTATAGTAGTTATCTCTTGGCAAAACTGTTCTCAATCGATGACCTCTTCTAATATGTGGTAGCGCAATATTTTCATTTTGCATTAATGTCTTATGATCCATAGACACAGAAGTCATACCCAAGGGTCTAAAGAATTTTTCTTCTAAAAGCATTTGAATATCTTTTCCTGTTGCTTTCAACATCACTTCTTGTGAAACAGAAAACATGGCATTTTGATAGCTATATTGAGAACCGGGCTCGGCTATCGGATTTATTTTATCGAATTTTTCGCTAATCGAAGACATGGTGTAACCCGCCTCCACTAAATCTGTATAACTGTGGTATGGAGTTCCTGTAGTGTGAGAAAGTAAATGTGCTACTTCTATTTTTTGAGTATTCTGTTGATTACCAAAATGGAAATTTGGTAAATAATCTGCCACTTTATCATTTAGGTGTAATTTACCTTCGCTTTCTAAATTAGCAGCTAAAACACCGGTAAAGCCTTTTGAGATAGAACCTAATCTAAATAAGGTTTCCTCGTCTACCGTTTCACTACCATTAGAACTTCGCTTACCATATCCATCGGATAAGATAACGGAATCACCGTTTACTATACTTACACCTGCTCCTACGATATCACCAGCTGAAATAGCTTTATTGAAATAATCGGTTAAAGCATCTTTCAGTGCTTTTTGACGTATGTTATATAATTTGATTTCCCTTTTCTCCGCAAGAGTTTTTACGGCATTGGGGTTTGAAATAATAGCTTTAGAATGCTCTGGCTTAAATGAAGAAGCCGAAAGAACAAAAAGTAAAAGAACCATAATTATGGCTCCCAGAAATAGTTTGGTACGTGACACAGCATTGTAAGTTTTGGTACTCTAACAACGTGATAAAATGGATAAAATTACCGATGAACTACATAAAATGAAAAATTTAACAATCAAACCAACTGAGTACAAGGCAAGAAAATAAATTGAAAATAAGCATGCGGCTGAATATTTAGACAAAAAAAAGGAACCCCATTTTGAAGTTCCTTTTTTAAAATTTATAAAAATAAAGACTAACAGCTCATCGCCATTTTTCTATATTTAATTTCTTTTCTCTTTCTAGCTTTCAAAATAGCTACAGCGATTGCAACACCGGAAAAAGCTAAAATAGCGCCTACTAAACTAGAGTAAACAATTCCATACCCAAATGCTATTGGCAAGCCAGCTAAATAAGCCCCAGAAGCATTACCCATGTTAAACGCACTTTGGTTCATTGAAGAACCCAGCATTTCTGATCCTTTTGATGTTTTAATAATTGCCATTTGAATAGGTGTGGCTACAGTAAATGAAATTGCTCCAATAACAAAAGTCAATACCATTAATAAATATGGGTTAGTTGCAATAACCATATTCAACAATAAAATACCGCACATAACCGACAAGCTAATGATTACCGCTTTCAAGGGTGAGAATAACTCTGCCATCTTCGCACCTAAAAAATTACCAACTACCATACCTAAGCCAGCCAACATCATAGCGTAACCAACAAAATGGTTTGGCAAACCAGCGACATCTGTAATTAAAGGGGCTACGTAACTGTACCAAGCAAAGAATCCGCCTGTACCTATAGTGGTCAGTGCAATTAATGCCCAAAGTTCAGTATTCTTTAATCCTTTAGAAACACTTACTTTCTCTTCGGTTTCGTCTACTTCAATTTTTGGCATCCATAGGTAAATGCTTCCTAAAGCCAATAAACCAACAAAGCCTACTAGGTAGAAAGAAACACTCCAGCTGAACTGCTGCCCTAAATAAGTACCAATAGGCACTCCAATAACATTGGCTACAGTAAGACCGGAAAACATAATTGAAATAGCTTGCGCACCTTTGCCTTTTTTAGCCAATTTTGTAGCTACTACAGCACCGATACCAAAAAAAGCACCGTGCGGAATACCAGATAAAAATCTCATAAACAACAAACTGGTATAACCTGTGGCAAGTCCGGACAAGGTATTAAATACTGTAAACCATATCATTAATAAGAACAGCATTTTCTTAGGCGTAAGCTTAGAACCTAAGCCTGTTAATAATGGTGCACCTACTACAACGCCCAATGCATAAGCTGCAATAAAGTGACCTGCCTGCGGAATTGTTATTCCTAATGACCCAGAAACTTCTGTCAAAATTCCCATGATAACAAATTCGGTAAGTCCTATTCCAAAACCACCGATGGCTAAAGCAAATAATGCTTTCTTATTTGATTTTATAGCATCCATAACTTATAAATTTTAAGTTTAACATATATACTATAGGTTCTCAATCAATTTTAAAAAGACAAAGTTAAAACCAATATCCCGGTTAAAACACGCATGAATTACCATATTTATGTTAATAATTAACCGTGTGAATTGGCAACATATATTCAGTTTTTACAATTCAGTATAGAAATTCTACAACTGAGAAAATCAATTTATTCAAACCTTCAATTACGATTCATATTTGTGATATCAATCAAAATATAATCAACAATGAAGACGCTATTATTCTTATTACTTACAGTTTTATGTTCCAATGCATTCTCACAATCAACCATTTCGGGCAAAATTATTGATCAACAAGGCTTGCCAATTATGGGAGCAAGTGTCTATCTAAAAGGTACTTATGACGGTACTGCTACCAGTGAAGATGGCACATTTACATTTGAAACAACCGCAACCGGCTTACAAACATTAATTGCGTCTTCCATTTCATTTGAGACTTATTCTAAAGCAGATGATGTCACGAAGCTCAATACCATAACCATAAAACTCAAAGATGATGTGAATACCCTAGATGCCGTAACTGTAAATGCCGGAACATTCAATGCTGGCGACAACGCTAAGGTTACCGCATTAAAACCTTTAGATATTGTAACCACAGCAGGAGCTTTAGGGGATTTTGTTGGCGCTTTGCAAACATTACCAGGAACATCAAATGTTGCCGAAGACGGAAGGTTATTCGTTAGAGGTGGTGGCGCAGAAGAAACACAAATTTTTGTAGACGGTATGCGTGTATTTACACCCTACTCCCCTTCTGCAAACAACATACCCACAAGAGGTAGGCTATCTCCATTTCTATTTAAAGGAATTACATTTTCTACCGGAGGATATTCAGCTGAATACGGACAAGCCTTATCAAGTGTTTTACTTTTAAATAGTATAAACGAACCACAAGAAGAGAAAACTGAAATTTCTATTATGACCGTTGGCCTGGGACTTGGAAATACCCAAAAATGGAAGAAAAGTTCACTTAGCTTAAATACGTCCTACATTAATTTAGCTCCTTATCAAAAACTGTATCCTGATAATAATGAATGGCATAAACCTGTAGAATCTGTAGGTGGTGAAGCGGTATATAGATATAAATTCAATAACGACGGACTTTTAAAAGTTTATGGAGCATACAGTTCGGTAGACTTTGATCTAACACAAGAAGACATTAATGTAGCTGATGGTATTCGTTTCGGACTTAAAAATAGAAATCTGTACATCAACTCCTCTTACCAAGATTTCTTAGAAAAAGACTGGAGCATTGCAACAGGTATTAGTTTCGCCAATGACCGCTCTGAAATAAAATATAATAATTCTGACATCACAGATATTGAAAACTCGGCACATCTAAAAATCGCTTTTAAAAAGTTCTTTTCTAGTCGCTACAAATTGAACTTTGGGGCAGAATATTTCGCAACAAACTTCACAGAGAACTTCGAAGATTCTAATTTTGAAGACGATTATGAATTTGATAATAATATATTCAGCAGCTTTGTAGAAACAGATATTTTCTTTTCGAAAAAACTTGCTACTAAGATTGGAATTAGAGGAGAATATTCTGAGTTATTGCAAGAGTTTAATATTTCACCAAGATTATCATTAGCATATAAAGCCGGCTCAAACTCTCAATTCTCATTGGCATATGGTGAGTTCTTTCAAAATCCGAAAAACGACTATTTAAAGTATAATTCTGATTTTACTGCCGAGAACACAACTCATTATATTGCAAACTATCAGTATGTAAAAAACAAACAGATTTTTAGAGCTGAAGCATACTACAAAAATTACGGAAATTTAGTAAAGTATGATACTCCGTTCGCATTGCCAACTTCTACATATAATAACTCTGGAAGTGGATTTGCAAAAGGATTGGATATTTTCTGGAGGGATAATAAATCAATCAAAAATACAGAGTATTGGATGTCGTACTCTTACTTAGACACTGAAAGGGATTACCAGAATTACCCAACAAGTGCAACGCCTGATTTTGCATCAAAACACAATGCCTCTTTAGTAGTTAAACGCTGGATTGAAGATTGGAAAAGTCAAGTAGGTTTGAGTTATAATTATGCTTCTGGTCGCAGTTATACCGACCCTAACAAAGGAGGATTCTTAACGGAACAAGCAAAAAGCTTCAATTCGTTGAATGCCAACTATGCTTACTTAATCAGTCCGCAGAAAATATTATATCTATCTGTGAGTAACGTATTAGGAACTAAAAATGTAAACGGATATCAATACGCTGACCAAACCAATACAGATGGTTTATTTGACAGAAGAACCATTACCCCCGCTGCAGACCGCTTCTTTTTCATAGGTTTCTTTTGGACGATAAGTGACAATAAAGATGACAATCAACTAGATAACCTTTAAAAATTACAATTCAATACAAAGAACCTACAACTCGGTCATCTATTTTATCAAAAACAATGGAATAGAAAGATATTTGAATAACAATAAATAACATCAAAAAACTATACATTATGAAATCACTTCTATTAATTGCCTCGTTCATTTTTACACTTAGCTTAACTTCGCAAACGCCTTATGAAAAAGGGATGAATGAGGCATTTGCCTTATGGGAGCAACAAAAGAATACAGAAGCCGTACAACTATTTGAAAGAATAGCATCTGTAGAAACCGATAATTGGCTACCACCCTATTATGCCGGATTGATAGAAATAGTAAGCAGTTTTGGATTAAAAGACGAAGCGTTATTAAATACAAAGCTGACAAGGGCGAAAGAATTTTTAGATAACGCCTCGGAAATATCAGAAAACAATCCTGAAATAATGATTACATATGCGCTATTGAACACAGCCTACATTGCTTTTGATGGTGCAAAATACGGTATGACTTTGTCTGGAGAGAATGTAGCTATCTATCAAAAGGCACTAACAATTGCACCAAGCAATCCAAGAGTACTATTAGGTAAGACTGAATGGGATATGGGCGCAGCTAAATTCTTCGATAAATCTATAGCACCCTATTGTGAAGATGTTGAACGTGCCATTGTATTATTCAATGAAGAAGAACAAACGGTACCCTACTATCCATATTCCGGTTTAGAAAGAGCTAACGAGATCAGTGCTAATTGTAAAAAAGAAACCTCCCCTAATTAATAGGAGAGGTTTTTTTATAGTCTAAGTTAAAGACCTTTATAATATATAATCAGTACTCACAAAATTAGAAAGTTTGGCTTCCAATAAATTCTGAATAATTTCAGTATTTAACTCATTGTCTTTAAATGCAACAAAAGTTCTAATAGAGAACGAACGTAATGCATCATGAACACTTAAGGTTGCTTGTGCAGAATCTTTTCTTCCGGTAAATGGGTATACATCTGGTCCTCTTTGGCAAGAACTATTTAAATTTACACGACAAACCAAGTTTACCAAGGTATCTATTAATGGAGAAAGTGCATAAACATCCTTACCGAACAAGCTTACTTGTTGTCCGTAATTACTTTCTGCCATATCATCTAAAGGTTCTTCAATATCGGAGAATGGTACTATTGGAATTATTGGACCGAATTGCTCTTCTTGGTAAACACGCATATCTTTCGTTACAGGATATAGAACTGCAGGCCATATAAAATTATCAAAATGCTTACCTCCTTTTTTGTTGATGATTTTTGCACCTTTTGAAAGCGCATCATCAATTAAACCTTGAATATAGGCAGCCTTATCAGGTTCTGGTAACGGAGTTAATTTTACTTCGTCTTCCCACGGATTTCCAAATTTTAATTCATCTACTTTTTTAGCAAAGCTTTCATTGAATTTAGACCTAATCTCTTCATGAACATAAACTACTTTTAGTGCCGTACAACGTTGTCCATTAAAAGAAAGTGTACCGGCTAAACATTCATTTACTGTCAAATCTAAATCTGCATCTGGTAAAATAATTGCCGGGTTCTTAGCTTCTAGACCCAATACCAGTCGCAATCTATTACTTTTAGGATGTTGCTCTTGCAAGGCATTTGCAGATTTACTATTACCAATTAAAGCAAGTACATCTACTTTGCCTGTTTGCATAATTGGTGCAGCAACAGTTCTACCACGACCAAATAATATATTTACCACCCCTTTTGGAAAACTCGTTTGAAAAGCCTCTAAAAGCGGAGTAATCAATAAAACACCATGTTTTGCAGGTTTAAAAATTGTTGTGTTTCCCATAATGATTGCAGGAATCAACAAAGCAAAAGTTTCATTCAACGGATAGTTGTAAGGACCTAAACATAAAACAACACCTAAAGGTCCTCTTTTAATATGCGCATACACACCATCGTGTTTTGTAAACTTTGCAGCATCACGATCTAGCTGCTTATAATCTTCAATGGTATCTTGAATGTACTCAACTGTACGATCAAATTCTTTTTGAGAATCTGGTAACGATTTACCAATTTCCCACATGAGCAACTTAACAACTTCTTCTCTTTTAGTCTTCATTTTTGTAACGAAAACCTCCATGCATTCAATACGGTCTTTAACATGCATAGTTGGCCAAATTCCCTTTCCTTTATCATACGCCTTTAATGCTCCGTTTAAAGCATCTAAAGCTTCTGCTTCTTGTAAATCTGGAATGCTACCTAGTAAGGTTGGCTTGTATTCTTTTGTTGAAGAAATAGTAGAATATACTTCTGTAGTATCCCCTTTCCATTCTTTTAATTCTCCGTTGACCAAATAATGTTTTTGGTCTATAGTTGATGTAATTTTAAATTCTTCAGGAATTTTAATATCGCTCATTTCATTTTCTATTTTGCACTATGATTGATAATTGTATTATAGATTGATTTCTAAAAAATACTAGAAATTGAATCTGTTATATTAAAAGTAGTTTAAACCAAATATTCAAACAAGTCTGGTTTATCATTTATATATTCTCCATAGAAATTGTTAGATTTCATGCGTTCTATCAAAGGGTTCAAGTCCTCTGGGTTCTTTAATTCTATACCTACCACAGCCGGTGCATTTTCTCTACTCGATTTCTTTGAATACTCAAAATGGGTAATATCATCGTTTGGACCTAGAATGTCAACCACAAACTCTTTTAACGCACCTGGTCTTTGAGGGAATCTAATGATAAAGTAATGTTTTAGTTTTCCGTATAGTAATGCTCTTTCCTTAATTTCAGCCGTTCTGGTAATATCATTATTACTACCACCAATAATACACACTACATTTTTACCAGCAATTTCTTCTTTATAATCGTCTAAAGCTGCAATAGACAAAGCACCAGCAGGTTCAACCACAATAGCATCTCTATTATAGAGATCTAGAATAGTCTGACAAGCTTTCCCTTCATCTACCGTAATCATATTATCTAAATAATAGTTACAGATAGCATAGGTTAAGTTACCCACTTTTTTGACCGCTGCACCATCAATAAACTTATCTATATGATTAAGCGAAACTACCTCTCCGGAATCTATTGATGTTTTCATAGATGGAGCACCTTTTGGTTCTACCCCTATAATTTTGGTATTCGGCGAAAGTTCACTAAAAACACTAATAAGTCCAGATGCTAGACCACCACCGCCAATGCACACAAACAGATAGTCTATAGGTGTTTTTGATTGCGAAATCAACTCAAGACCAACAGTAGCTTGACCTTCTATAATTTTAGGATCATCGAATGGGTGTACAAATATCTTTTCATGTTTATCGCCATACGTTCTAGCAGCCAAAGAAGCATCATCAAAGGTGTCGCCTTCTAAAACTATTTCAACCCATTCAACACCAAACAATTTAGTTTGCTCTACTTTTTGCTTCGGTGTAACCGAGGGCATATAAATAGTACCCTTAATTTTTAAATGAAAGCAAGCAAATGCCACACCCTGGGCGTGATTACCTGCACTGGCACAAATGACACCTTTTGCTCGTTCTTCTTCGGTTAAAGAGCTTATTTTATTGAAGGCACCTCTAATTTTATAAGAACGTACACGTTGTAAATCCTCACGCTTTAAACGAACTTGACAGTTGTACTGTTTAGACAAACGTATACTTTCTGTTAGCGGAGTTACCTCTGAAATTTCAGAAATGGTTTGTGCAGCTTGTAAGACATCATCTAATTTTGGAAAATATGTCGGCTTAATCCCTTTCATATTATTTGCATTCTGTTATTAAAAAACTTATAACTCGAATAAAACCTAAATTGTCCGCTTGAGAACATTTCTTTTAAAACTACAACCTAATGGAGGGTGATAATTTTTAGAATGTACTCAAGCGGACAATCGGTATAGCTATAAAGGATTATAACTTTATACGATAGGCTTCATTGCCGTCATTGACTCACGTAAACGAGTACCAACTATTTCTACCGGATGCGTACGTAATGCCTTATTTATAGCAATTAACTGTGCATTATCAACGTCATTATCAATATCGCCAGAGAAATTAGTACCAATTACATCAGTATCTATTCCCTTCATGAAATCAGTCAATAATGGCTTACATGCATGATCAAAAAGATAACAACCATATTCTGCAGTATCAGATATAACACGGTTCATTTCAAATAATTTCTTACGAGCAATGGTGTTTGCAATTAATGGAGTTTCATGTAAAGACTCATAATATGCAGATTCAGCAATAATACCAGATTCTGTCATTGCCTCAAAAGCCAACTCAACACCAGCTCTTACCATAGCTACCATTAACACACCGTTATCATAAAACTCTTGCTCAGTAATCTCTAGACTACCTGCAGCTGTTTTCTCAAAAGCAGTTTCACCAGTTGCAGCTCTCCACGTCAATAAATTCTTATCATCATTTGCCCAATCTTCCATCATAGTTTTTGAGAAATGACCGGTCATGATATCATCCATATGCTTTTGGAACAACGGACGCATAATATCTTTTAATTCTTCTGATAATTCAAATGCCTTTACTTTAGCAGGATTAGAAAGACGGTCCATCATATGTGTAATACCACCATACTTCATTCCTTCAGTAATAGTTTCCCATCCGTATTGGATAAGTTTTGAAGCATAACCAGCATCAATTCCTTTCTCGATCATCTTATCGAAACAAAGAATAGAACCTGTTTGTAACAAACCACAAAGAATAGTTTGCTCTCCCATTAAATCTGATTTTACTTCAGCAACAAAAGAAGACATTAACACACCTGCTCTATCACCACCAGTACCAACAGCATACGCTTTCGCTTGCTCTAATCCTTTTCCTTGATGATCATTATCTGGGTGAACCGCAATTAATGTTGGTACACCAAAACCTCTTTTATATTCTTCACGTACTTCTGATCCCGGACATTTTGGCGCAACCATAATTACCGTAATATCTTCACGAATTTGCATACCTTCTTCGACGATATTAAAACCGTGAGAATACGAAAGTGTAGCATCTTTTTTCATTAAAGGCATAACCGCACTAACAACAGCAGTATGTTGCTTGTCTGGAGTAAGGTTAATTACAACATCGGCAGTAGGAATCAATTCTTGGTAGGTACCCACTGTGAATCCGTTTTCTGAGGCATTTACAAAAGATTGTCTTTTTTCTTTTATAGCAGCATCACGAAGTGCGTAAGAAATATCTAAACCAGAATCTCTCATGTTCAACCCTTGGTTCAACCCTTGAGCACCACAACCTACGATTACAATTTTTTTGCCTTTTAAAGCATTTACGCCATCTGCAAACTCAGCCGAATCCATGAAGCGGCATTTTCCAAGTTGCGTTAATTTATCTCTTAATGATAGCGTATTAAAATAATTGGCCATTTTGTATTTACTTTATTTGATTATTGTTATGATTCTTTATTAAAATTCTTTTAGTATCGCTGAAATTTTCATTTCATCTTTTGTAACCGAAATACGGCCAGAGCGTACAAACTGCATAATACCGTACGGTTTTAGTTGATCGTGCATTTCATCAATTTCATTTCTTCTACCGCTTTTAGCGATCACAAAAAAGTCTCTTGATACAGTGACAATCTGTGCATTATTATCTTTTATGATATTCTGAATTTGACGCTCGTCAAACAGAAGTCCTGATGCTATTTTGAACAAAGCAGATTCTTGATAAATAGTTTCATCATCAGTATGGTAATATGCTTTAATTACTTCAATTTGCTTCTCGATCTGACCGACAATATTATGCACCCATTTCTCAGTTGTATGAGCAACAATCGTAAATTTAGAAACATCATCAATCTCTGATTTAGAGACATTTAAACTCTCTATATTTATATGTCTCTTTAAAAATATACCTGATATTCTGTTCAGTAATCCAACATTATTTTCTGAATATACCGATATTGTAAACCATTTATTTTCCATAAGCTTTAATTACCTATTCCTTTCTTCAAAAGGATTTTATGGTGTCATTATAATTATTCTATACTATTTCTTTACGGCCATTATTAAGCCTGTAGACCAATTCATTTTGGTCAATTGTAAATCTTTACGTTGTTCTAAATACGCTGTCAGTTCAATCACATTATCTTCATGACCGGCTGGCCAATTTGGCTGTTTGGTCATATCATCTATAATGTAAAAGCCGCCAACATTTATCAAATTTAAAACCTCATCGATTTCACTGTACTTACCTGGCCAGGCATCTGCAAAAATCAAATCGAATTTTGCACCTGAATATTCCTTGATCCAATCAGCACCATCTTTGCAAACAACCTCAACTCTATCATCATCACCAAAATAACTAGAAGCGATAGAAATTAATTCTTGATCGTTATCTACGGATATCAATTTAGAATCAGCATCCATACCTTCAATCATCCAAGAAAGACTAAGACCAATACCAGTTCCAATTTCTAAAAAATTGCCATTTGGTTTAGAGGCTATTAAGGTTTTGAGAAAGCTACCAACGTACAGGTCTGAGGGCATCGTAAATCCGATTTCCTCAGATTTACGAGTTATCTCCGTATGTATTTTTGGAATGTCTTGTATGTTAGTATCGTTCATGAGATTATTCTTTTCTCTTATTTATTTCAATCTAACATCAGAAACCGAAGCTCCAGAAGGTATCATTGGAAATACATTATCTTCTTGTTCTACCTTAACCTCTAAGAAATAAGGTTCTTTAGAACCCATCATTTCTTGAATGGTAGATTTTAAATCTTTACGCTCAGAAATTCTTTTTGCCTCAATACTATAACCTTCAGCAATTTTTACAAAATCAGGATTCACCATAACCGTCGATGCATATCTTTTCTCAAAGAACAATTCTTGCCATTGGCGAACCATACCTAAATGCTCATTATTTAAAACAACAATCTTAACAGGTACTTTATGTTGAAAAATTACACCCAATTCTTGAATAGTCATTTGATAACCACCATCACCGATAATTGCAACCACTTCCCTATCCATGGCGCCCATTTTGGCACCAATAGCTGCTGGTAGCGCAAAGCCCATAGTACCTAGTCCGCCAGAAGTGATATTACTTTTAGACTGGGAGAATTTAGCATATCTACAAGCAATCATTTGATGTTGACCTACGTCAGAAACGATAACCGCTTTGTTATTTGATGCCAAATTAATTTCTTCAATCACCTCGCCCATAGTTAAACCTTCTTTGGTAGGATGAATATCATTTTTTATAATAGTATCGAACTCAATTTTATATTTCTCTTTGAAGATATTATGCCAAGCATCATGCTTATTTTCATTTACTAGTGGCAGTAACAACCCTAAAGTTTCTTTTGAGTTACCTAAAACCGCAACATCTGCATGCACATTCTTATTTATCTCAGCAGGGTCAATTTCAAAGTGAATTACTTTAGCTTGTTTTGCATAAAAATCTAAATTACCAGTTACACGATCATCAAAACGCATACCTATAGCAATTAGTAAATCGCATTCATTGGTCAAAACGTTAGGACCATAGTTACCATGCATACCTACCATACCCACATTTAATGGATGAGAAGTATCTAAAGCCGAAGCTCCCATGATAGTCCAAGCAGCAGGTATACCCGACTTTTCAACTAAAGATTTCAACTCTTGCTCAGCCTTACCAAGAATAACACCTTGCCCCCATACAATAAATGGTTTTTTGGCGCTGTTGATTAAATCTGCAGCTGCTTGAACAGCACTCATTTTTGGTTTTGGAACCGGCTTATAACTACGCACAGCAGTGCATTTCTCATAAGAGAAATCGAAAGCATCTATTTGTGCATTTTTAGTAATATCAATTAATACCGGACCTGGCCTACCAGATTTAGCAATGTAAAATGCTTTCGCCATTACTTCTGGTATTTCAGAAGCTTCGGTTATTTGATAGTTCCATTTCGTTACCGGAGTAGAAATACCAATAATATCAGTTTCTTGAAAAGCATCGGTACCAAGTAATTGTCTAGTAACCTGACCTGTAATACAAACCATTGGAGTTGAATCTATCTGCGCATCTGCAAGACCTGTTACCAAATTTGTTGCTCCAGGACCAGAGGTTGCTATTGCAACACCCACTCTACCTGAAACACGAGCATACCCTTGAGCAGCATGCGTAGCACCCTGTTCATGTCTAGTAAGAATATGAGTTAACTTATCTTGAAACTTATATAGTTCATCGTAGACCGGCATAATTGCGCCACCAGGGTAGCCATACATTGTTTCGACCCCTTCGGCCAACAAACAATGAATTATTGCCTCTGCTCCAGAAATCTTAATAGTTTTCTTGGAATCTGTACCTTTTTTCTTCTCTTTTACTGTTTCCATAATTAATAATCAAATTCAAGTATTGCATATAAGAGTTACAATAACCTGATATTAAAATCCTTCTAGAATTAATTAAAATCTAGCAGGTATTATTTAAAATTCATCGGTAACACAACCTTTAGATGCTGATGATACCATACGAGCATATTTGTATAAGCTTCCTCTTTTCACCTTTAACTCTGGCTGTTTCCAATTCTTTTTTCTTTCTGATAACTGCTCATCTGTTAGATTAACTGATATTTCGTTTTTCTCTGCATCAATGGTGATAATATCTCCATCTTCTAACAAACCGATTGCTCCACCTTCTTGTGCTTCAGGAGCAACATGACCTACAACAAAACCATGTGTACCACCAGAAAAACGACCATCTGTAATCAAAGCCACATCTTTACCAAGACCAGCACCCATTATGGCAGCAGTTGGCTTCAACATTTCTGGCATACCAGGACCTCCTTTTGGACCTTCGTAACGAATAACCACAACATCACCTTTTTTCACTTCACCTCTACCGATACCTGCATTCGCAAGAAACTCGTCGTTATATACTTTAGCCGGACCAGAAAAATACAATCCTTCTTTACCTGTAATTTTTGCCACAGCACCTTCAGTGGCAAGGTTACCATAAAGAATACGTAAGTGACCAGTTGCTTTTATAGGATTACTAAGTGGTTTTATAACTTGTTGGTGTTCTAATAAACCAGGAACATCAGCTAAGTTCTCAGCAATTGTTTTACCTGTAACTGTAAGACAATCTCCATGAAGCATATCATTTTCCAGCATAAACTTCATAACGGCAGGTACGCCACCTACACGGTGAACATCTTCCATTAAGAATTTACCACTTGGCTTTAAATCTGCCAAGAATGGCGTAGTATCACTAATTTTTTGAAAATCATCTAAGGTGAAATCTACATCAGCAGCTTTAGCTATTGCTAAAAAGTGAAGTACGGCATTAGTTGACCCTCCTAAAAGTGTCAGCAAACGAATAGCATTCTCCATAGATTTACGGGTAATGATATCGCTTGGCTTAATATCTTTTTCTAAAAGGCTTCTTAAAGCCTTACCAGAGTTTATAGCATCATATTGCTTATCTTTTCCAATAGCAGGGTTAGACGAGTTATAAGGCATTGCCATACCCAGGGCTTCTATAGCTGACGCCATTGTATTTGCGGTATACATACCACCACAAGCACCTGCACCAGGACATGCATTTTGAATTACACCTTTGTAATCCTCCTCATTCATAGTACCGGCAACCTTCTCTCCCCAAGCTTCAAAAGCTGAAACGATATCTAAGGTCTTATCTTTAAAACAACCCGAAGCAATAGTACCCCCGTATACCAATACAGATGGTCTATTTAAACGAATCATTGCCATTAGCGCACCTGGCATATTTTTATCGCAACCAACGACAGTAACCAAACCATCATAATTCATTGCTTGCACCACAGTCTCCATAGAATCTGCAATAATATCTCTCGAAGGTAAAGAATAACGCATACCGTATGTACCCATAGATATACCATCACTTACACCAATAGTATTAAATACAAGACCAACTAAGCCACTGCTGTTGACACCGACTTTGACCTCTTGAGCCAAGTCATTTAAGTGCATATTACAAGGGTTACCCTCATAACCTGTACTACCAATACCAATTAATGGTTTCTTTAAATCTTCTTCAGTTAAACCTATAGCGTAAAGCATTGCTTGTGCTGCAGGTTGTGTTGGATCTTGGGTTACATTCTTACTATGCTTGTTCAACTCCATAATATAATTCTCGTATGCTTATCTTGATTTTTAAATACTCCTTAATCAAAGATAAAAGTTTATAAAAATTTCTAATTTTAACAATAATTGACAATACAAATTCATTCAATCAAAAATGAACCTAAAAATTTGAATATCAAATACTTAAACAACAACTATATACCATATTCAATACTTTAAAACAGTGTATATTTATATGTAAAACATAAAAAAACCTGTATCAAATATATCTGATACAGGTTTTTCTAAAAATTAAAAAGCTATATCATCCCAGATTTGGAATGACAATGACTAGGTCAATATTTAGGTTTGATAATTTCATATTACAATAGTACTGATAATATAGATGATAAATAGCCCCTTAACAAAATCGGTTCAAAAAGTATCAAATTACACCAATTTAAAGCTAATAGCGTCTCCGCCCTTCTTTTGTGCTAGAATGCATATTGCCTTATCTGTTAATTGAACAGCTCTTAAATATCCGCCAGTTGTTTGTCCGTCTTTCATTAGCACAATTAATTTACCTGCAGGTGTTAATTGTACCGTACCAGGTATAGTTGCAGAGGTAAGCATTGAGAATGTATGTGGTGCTATCGTTTCTGTTAACTGATATGCCATTCTGTTATTCTCATGAGCGACAGTAAATGTTTTAGAGAAAATTTCTTCTAACTGTTTATCGCTCAATATATCGAATTCTGGTGCTTTGTTTACCTCTAGAACAGATTCATCTAAAAATGACGCCACCTTAATTTCTGATATTTTAGGTTGAAAATCTTCTACCACCGAAAAAGGAATAACATCATTATCAGTTAATCTATTGACTTTACTAATGGGTTTGTAAAATGATCTACTACCCAATATTTCTTTAGAAGTAAAACCACCCTTTACAGCAAGGTAAGATCTAAACCCTTTCTCTAAACGACCAAAAGAAAGGATATCACCTTTTTCTATCATATAGACTTTATAATTCTGAATAGGTAAATTATTAAGTGTAGCAGACATTTTTGCTCCACCAAGTGCCATAAAGGTTTCTTTTTCGAAGATGAGCGTTGGTCCTGTCATGGTAATCTCCAATACAGCCGATGACTCTTTATTCTCTAACAAAGAATTCACCTTAAAGACCGTCATTTCATCCATTACTCCAGATACGGGTACCCCTTTATTTCTATAATGGAATCTACCTGCATCTTGTACTGTGGTGTAAAAACCTGCTTTTAATACTTTAAGCATTTATCTTAATTTTTTCAGGTTTATATATTCCCACTTCTGCTTCTATTCTGTGAAGGTCATGCTCTGCTTTAGATATTTTATAAAATTCAATTTTATCGCCAACACTTACAAAACATGGATTCTCTTTGGATGCGTCAAAAATGGGCACTGCACAATTTCCGATGATATTCCAACCTCCTGGTGATTCTTGTGGATAGATTCCTGCCTGTTTACCTGCAATACCAACAGCACCTTTAACCACTTTTGATCTTGGTGTTGCTTTTCTAGGCAATTCTAACTCTTTATTAATACCACCTAAATACATAAAGCCCGGTAAAAACCCAATTCCGAATACTGTATAAGTCGCCCCAGTATGCAAGGCTATAATCTCTTCTTTTGTTTTATGAAAGTGATTGGCGACCTCTTCAAGGTCTAAACCGAATTCCAAATCATAACAAACAGGTAATCGCCATAAGTACCTATCTGGTTTTGGAGATTCTTTTAATTGTACATACCAGTTGTTGATATCAGCAGACAATTTTTGAAAATCGATCTGTTTTGTCCTATTAATAATTAGAAGTGAATTATAAGAAGGTACTAACTCCCACTCCTTATTTGTAAACACCTCTTTATTTAAAAACCGTTCAAAGTGTAATATTTTTTCTAATATGATTTCACTAACCTCATTTGGCCATTCAATTAAAACGGAATGTACTCCAAATGGTTTGATATGTATTTTAGGGGAATTCACGATTTTATGAGTAGATTATGATGAGGTAATTCATCTGAAAGATAAGCCAAAATTTTCAATACCGAAGGTGTATCGCCATGAATACAATAGGTATTTGCTATTATAGAAATATTATCTCCACTAACCGTTTTAACCTCCTTTTCGTAATACATTCTTAATAGATGAGCCAATACCTCTTTACCGTCGGTTATTAAGGCATTGCTTTCTTTTCTAGAAACTAAACTTAAATCAGTATTATAATTTCTATCTGCGAAGGCTTCAACTAAGACTTTAAATCCGTATTCTAAAGCCAATCTTTGAATAACACTACCATACGGAACATATAATACTGCGCCTTTTTTGAATTCTTCTATACCAGTTAAAAACGTTTTCGCTAGATGTTCGTCTTTAGCGATATCATTATAAAGTGCCCCGTGGGGTTTAATGTGATGCAATTCAATATCCATCTGACTACATAAAGACACAAACAAGTGCATTTGTTGTTTTATACTAAGAATTAATTCATCTTCAGACAAAGTCATCGATACACGACCAAAGTTTTCTCTATCAGGATATGATGGATGCGCACCTACCTTTACATTAAACTTCTTTGCCAATTTTAAACAGAATACCATACTCTCTTTAGAACCCGCATGACCACCACAAGCAATATTGCAAGAACTAATGAGTGGAAACAGGGCTTCTTCATTACCTATACCTTCCCCTACATCACAATTAATATCAATAAAATGTTTTGTCATCTATAAAAAGCCTAAAACGGTTAAGATACTTTTAGCACCTAATAAAACAGAAAGCAGAATAATCAGTATACCAAATACATTTTGCAATACACTGTTTTTATATTTACCCATAACACCAGCTCTATTTACTACCCACAATAGAAATACTGCGATAATGGGCAAAAGCAATCCGTTAGTAATCTGTGCAAATTTTATAATTTCAATAGGTTTAATTCCGAAGGATAAAAAGAACACTCCTAAAATTAAAATTGTTATCCATATCATTCTAAACTTAGCATCTTTAAAGCCGGCTTTCCAACCAAAACAACTATTTGCAACATAGGCAGCAGCCAAAGGTGCAGTAATCGCAGAAGTAATACCTGCCGCACACATACCTATACCCAAAAAATACAATGCAGCAGAACCGTATAAAGGCTCTAAGGCTTTTGCCATATCCATAACATTGTTTACTTCTGCAGAGTTGATGGCTGCAGCAGATATAATTATACTAACAGAAACTAGTCCGCCTAAAATTATTGAAACTAGCGTGTCTCGCTTAGCTAAATTTAAATCGTCTTTTGATTTCCACTTCTCACTTACCAATGCTGCATGCAGAAAAAGATTATAAGGCACTACGGTAGTACCAACCAAAGCAATTATAGTAAGAGTACCCTTTTCTGGTATTGTGGGAATAAACAATCCTTTAATAAGCTCCCATATATCTGGCTTGGTCAAAATTGCCGTCATTACAAACGATAAACTCATAATAAGCACAAGTACTATAAACACCTTCTCCAAAGATTTATAACTACCTAAGTACAATAATATAAAAGCCAAGCCACCTAATATAAAAGGATATAATTTACTATAAGTCATACCAAATAATGCCTCCATACCCAAGGTAGCGCCACCTATATTACCTGCTTCATAAGAGGCATTACCAATAATAATGGCAGAAAAGATTAATGCTATAACACTATTGCGTATCCAAGGATTATGAAGTTCTTGTTTGATTACATCTGCCAAACCCTTCTGAGTTACGATACCTAAACGGGCAGACATCTCTTGAAGAACGTAGGTTGCTATAATAGATAACAACATGGCCCACAGTAAACTAAACCCAAAATTGACTCCTGCCAAGGTACATGCCGTAACCGTACCAGGACCAATAAACGCTGCGGCTACCAGTACACCAGGACCTAATTTCTTAAACATCTAGTAAATTTATCGTTCTTGTAAATATAATTGGTTAATCTGAATATTCTCACCATACGTAGCATCAATTTCACCACAATTTTAACATTTCAAAATGCAGTTTATCTAAAAAAATGCAGTTCATCTAAAACTTAGATGTCGTTCATCGAGATTACATACTAATCCAAAAATAACTGGGTTATAGCTATCCCCAAACCTTAAACTTAACCTATTAATGATTTGCTTAGAATGTAACAAAGAACTCGGTTATTTAGACCACAAAAATGCAATGGAGAGTGCTGGCGTAGAGCTTTGCATGAAGCACCATGAACGTATTAAGTTATTGATTAATAAACACAATACACCTTTAGAAGCTATTCAGCTATATTATGCGCTGAAAGAAGCTGGTGTAAACCCCATGTTAGAATGGTGGGATGGTAAAAAATCTATCGATATTGCCATTTCTCGTGTAAAACTTAATATTGAAATTGACTCTGAATACGATAAGCTGACCGAACACGAGGCTATCAACAATTTAGAAGAAGCGATGCACTCCTTTAAAAATGGATTTACAACCATTAGAATTCCGCATATCGTAGTACGGTATTACTTAAATGAGACCGTAAACAATATCATCGGAATAATGCAAGGTCTAAAAGCCAACATTAAAGTTATTAACTAAAAAACCAGATATGGAAAATTCTAAAAAAGCATTTAGAAATCCGATTAGAGCAGCAATAGCTACCCTTTTAATCGGTGTGGTAATGCGAATACTTCACTGGCCGTTTTCTGAAGGAATTATTTTTATCTCCTTTGCAGCGATTCTTATTCTATACGGATTGCGCTTTTTTAAAAAGGAAGAAAAAAAGACCGTCGATTTAATTAAAATGGCATTGGTACTTTTCTGGACGACCAACGGACTATTAACAATTTTAGATTTTACCCATACCTTATTTTTTCAAATCGGTACCGCATTTACCTTCATTGCATGGTTTGCGATGGAAGGTACCTCTTACTTCATGTCTAAAGAAGATGGTGTTAAGAATAGCACGACCGAAATCATATGGAATTTTGTCATGGTAATCGGTGTAATTACCCTAATCTGTGGTGGTCTCATGAAATTATTAAGTTGGGATTACGCAATACCGACCCTTACACTTGGTCTTACCATTGTAACGAGTTACATACTTAAAGATATTTTTACAGCACCCAATAACAACGAAGACGATATTAATAATGAAGAGTTATATTCTTAAATGAATAACTCTTTATGAAGTAAAATTTTACCCCAACCAACCCTCTCTGTCGAGTGAACGGTATTGAATGGCCTCTGAAATATGATTACCGTTCAATGCCTGCTCACCGGCTAAATCCGCAATAGTTCTTGCTACTTTCAAAATTCTATCATAAGCTCTAGCAGAAAGGTTCAATCTTTCCATAGCATTTTTTAATAAAGCTTTAGACTTATCATCCAACTTACAATATTCACGAATCTGTTTCGTATTCATTTGAGCATTATAATGCACATTTTCCAATCCTTCGAATCTTGCTGTTTGTATTTCTCTTCCTGCTGTTACACGCTTTCTAATTTCAACACTCCCCTCTCCTTTTCGTTCTTCAGATAACTTTTCGAACGGAACCGGAGTAACCTCAATATGTATATCGATACGATCTAAAAGCGGGCCAGAAATCTTACTTAAATACCGTTGCATTTCTGCAGGAGATGAAGTAACCGGAGCATCTGGATCATTAAAATACCCACCCGGACTTGGGTTCATACTAGCCACCAACATAAAACTACTTGGGTAAGTTACCGTAAAACGAGCACGAGAAATAGTTACCTCTCTATCTTCTAACGGTTGGCGCATAACTTCTAACACACCGCGTTTAAATTCTGGCAACTCATCTAAGAATAACACACCGTTGTGAGAAAGGGAAATTTCACCAGGTTGCGGGTATGAACCACCACCTACTAAAGCGACGTCTGAAATTGTATGATGGGGACTTCTAAAAGGTCTTTGACTCATTAACCCCATATTCTTAATTTTACCAACTACACTATGTATTTTAGTAGTTTCCAAAGCTTCATGCAAAGTCATTGGTGGCAAAATAGATGGTAACCGCTTGGCTAACATGGTCTTACCAGCACCAGGTGGACCAATTAATATGATATTATGTCCGCCTGCTGCTGCAATCTCCATACAGCGCTTAATACTTTCTTGACCCTTAACATCAGAAAAATCAAATTCTGGAAAATCTAAACTCTTATAAAACTCTTCTCTGGTATCTATTATCGTTTGCTCAAGTGGAGTACCTTGATCAAAGAAGTCTAAAACTTGCTTGATATTATCAATGCCGTATACTTTCAAATCTCCAACAATAGCAGCTTCTTTTGCATTTGCAGTTGGCAAAATGAAACCGGTAAATCCTTCTTGTTGTGCTTTTATAGCAATAGGCAATGCTCCCGTTATAGGTTGCAAACTACCATCTAAAGACAGTTCTCCCATGATGATATACTTCTCAATATCTTCAGATTTAATCTGACTTGATGCCGCTAAAATTCCGATAGCCAAGGTAAGGTCATACGCAGAACCTTCTTTACGAAGATCTGCAGGCGCCATATTTATGGTGATTTTTTTACCTGGAATTTTATAACCGTTGTTCTGTAATGCAGCTGCTATTCTATAATTACTTTCTTTAATAGCATTATCGGGTAGTCCTACTAAATGATAACCGATTCCTTTATCGATATTTACTTCAACAATAATTGTTGTGGCCTCTACACCAAACACTGCACTCCCATAAACTTTTGTAAGCATTTTTAATCCTTTGGCTTAAATGTAAGGATTTCTTTACTCTTTTGAATTTCAATCTTATTCATCATCATTTTACGGAACTCCCCATTAACGTACATTTCCGCTTGATCTCTGTAGTGTTTACTAAACGGGTTACCAGATTGTCCTGTAGGTAAAATACTAATGCTATTCTCTACATCAGAGAAATCTATAATTCTTCTAGTAGAAGGACCAGAAGTCGTTTTGTAAAAACCAGTAGCGTCATAAGAAAATGCCTGATTATTGATTACTTCTCTAGTACCGTTCACCGGAAAAGGACCTACATTAAAAAAGGAACGCAAGGCTGCTATTTGACCAATAGGATGTGGATGCTCAATGCTATGCACTCTCTCCCATTGCCAATAATCCATGTTTTTACCAAAATCTTTTTCTAAAGAAAATACTGCCTCCATAAAAGACATATTTACTATATCTGCCATGGTCTCTTGAACATCGGTTGTATTTACATTATCTAGCCAAACAGACTCTTCATCTTTAGATAATGGTGCTATTAATCTTTTTGTAAAATGGGTACCTAAAAACTGTTTAAATAACTCCGCTTCCAATTCATCTTCAAAAGTATTCTCTAAAAAGTAATACACCCATCTATTATAAATAGTAGCCTCTATTGATGAAAGCTCATAGCCACCCTTCCACATTTTTAGACTGTCAATAGCTTTCAATCCATTTTCACTTAATAATGATACATCTAAATATTTAGATAAATTGGTGACAATTTCTGGATCTACAGCTGAAATAACATCTGTAATCATTTCACTTGCCGCGTTTAAATCCCAATCATTCTTGGGTTCTAACAACTGTACTATTCGTTTTCCCCTGTTTTCCGGTAAATAGTAACCTGGATATAACATACCTGCAATAGAATCTGGTTGATTGTTAGCTGAGTATACATAATTGCTAGGCGGATTTATTGCCTGCGGATTCTCATTAAAACCAATAAATTCTTTTTCTACCGGAAGTCCTTCACCAACCTCAAATATCAACTTAGTATTAATTGAATCAGGAATTTTATAAAGCTGAGCTGTGGCAAACCACGCTACATTACCGTCGTCATCTCCGTACATGATATTTAAACCTGGTGCATGAATTTTTGGTAAAGCAGCCTTAAACTCCGTAAGATTATTAGAATGGCTTAAACCGAATAAAGCATCTATAACTTTATTATCCATTTGAGTATATAACCATGACATGGCAATTGGTCTTTCGCCTTGCACTTGATCTGCAATTCCGTTCAAAATTGGTCCGTGGTTCGATTTTTTATACGAAAAGTTAATTTCAGATGAATCTTTTACTTTGAACTTCTTTGTAATAATCTCATAATCTACATACCCATTTTCAGATAAGTATTGATTCTCATTTTCAGGATTGTTCTGCTCGTAATAGAAATCAACATCATCGTTCTCAAACATGGTAATACCGTAGGCCAATTTTCTATTATGCCCTAAAAGTGGAAATGGTATTCCTGCTATATGATACCCGTACTTTGAGTACGTTGGGGCTTCAACATGAGCTTCATACCAAACAGATGGCTGAGAAAAACCAATGTGAGGATCATTAGCTAAAATCACCTTGCCATTCTTCGTTTTTTCAGGTGCAATTACCCAGCTATTACTTCCTTCAAATAACGGAATATCTAATACTCCTAATGCTTTATTGACAGCAGTTGTTAGGTTATCCTGAATAGAGTCTGACTGCGATGGGTTATAATTCTTTATCCACTCTGTTTCTGTACTTGAGCCAACATATAAATCCTTCAAGTATTCAGTTCCTAGTTTGGTGTTTATGGTAGTCAAAAGAGGATCTGTCTTGTGTGCCATTGCAAAACTAAAAGCCATATAGCCAATAGTATTGTAGATATCTTCTAAAACAAATTCTTTCTTTTCAATACCGGTAAGATAAAACTCAACAGGTGTTGGTCCTTCATTTATAAATTGATTAATACCATCTAAGTATGCTTTTGACAATATAACTCCGGCATCACTATCATTAACATTAGAGGCTGATATTTTAGAAGCATCTGCTATACCAAGTGATAAAAAGAATTTATCTGTTCCAATTAAATCGGCACCAAAAACTTCAGATAAACCACCACTGGCAATTCTTCGCAAAAGTTCCATTTGCCACAGACGATCTTGCGCATGAACATAACCTAAAGTTCTAAAGGCATCTTTTTCATTTTCACCATAAATGTGCGGAATACCGTATTCATCGTAGTATACTGTGACCTCTTTTTGAAGATCAACTAATTCTTTTTCACCAGAATAATCTGGTTTTAAGGTGTATGCGAATACACCGACAATAATAATCAGAAGGGTAATGATAACCAACAGGAATGCTCCTATTTTTTTTAATGTTTTCATAGTTCAGTTTGGGGGAATCGTTCCCAAGTTAAAACTATTTTTTACATTAAACACCTCGCAGCTCTGCTTTTTATTGACAAGTAGTCATCATCCTACAAAAATAATTGATTAATTATTATTTTTCAACCCTTCTAACAACCAGTTTTTATAGGTTGGTATATCTGTATTTTGAATAGAAGTATTAAGAACTTTTAAATCCGGAGAAAGCAATACGTAAAATGGTTGAGAGATAGAGCTGAAGTTTACATCTTGAAAGGTTCCCCATTTTTGGGCAATGTTATTAATTTCTTTAACCCGACCGCTATCATACTGAAAATTGAATTGTTCAGCTTCTGGCAATTCTTCTCGGTCGTCGGTATATAAAGAAATTAGCACATAATTATCCTTTATGATCGGAAATACCTCTGCATCGCTCCAAACATTTTCTTCCATCTTTCTACAGTTGACACAAGCCCAACCCGTAAAATCTAATAGAATAGGTTTGTTCACTTCTTTCGCATAAGCAAGACCCTCATCAAAATCTTTAAAACAATCGATACCTAAGGGACAATCACTTTCTTGTTCAAAAACGCTATAAAACTCTGGCGGCGGAAAGCCGCTTAACAATTTTAGGTTCGTAATATTAGTCACTCCCAATATCATATAAATTGTAAAAGCTGCACTGATAAAGGCAGCAACTTTTCTACCAAGAGATAACTTTTTAATAGGACCATCATGCGGAAATTTATATAATCCGAATAAGTACAATGTCATTGCTATTCCTAAAACAATCCAAATACCCAAGAATATTTCTCGTTTCAGAATACCCCAGTGACCAACTAAATCTGCATTAGATAAGAATTTTAAAGCCAAACCTATTTCCAAAAAGCCCAGCACTACTTTTACAGTGGTCATCCATCCTCCAGATTTTGGCAATGAATTTAACCAAGCTGGGAATAATGCAAACAGAGCAAAAGGCAATGCCAATGCTACTCCAAAACCGGTCATACCTGCCGTAAGATTAGATGCTACTTCACCTTCAGCCAAGGTAGTACCACCTAATAATCCTCCTAAAATAGGACCTGTACAAGAGAAGGAAACAATAGCCAATGTAACGGCCATAAAAAAGACACCTAAAACACCGCCTACCTTAGACGAGGCATCATCCATTTTATTTGCCCATGAGCTTGGTAAGGTCAATTCGTAATATCCGAAAAAAGAAAAGGCGAAGAATATAAATATCACAAAGAATAATAAATTCAACCAGACATTCGTAGCGATAGAATTCAGAATTTGAGAATCTACAGAGTCGAACAAATGAAATGGTAAGCTCAATAAAAAATAAATTAGAATAATAAAAAAGCCATAAAGCAATGCATTTACAATCCCCTTCGATTTATTCTGAGAATGTTTGGTAAAGAATGATACCGTTAGCGGAATCATTGGAAACACGCAAGGAGTCAATAAAGCTATTAATCCGCCAAGAAAACCTAACCCGAAAATCATCCAAATATTAGTAGTCCTGGCAATGTTATCTTGACCCTGAGTTAGAAGTTCCCTATTCTTTAAATCTAATCGTAATTCTTGCCCTAAAGCCGAACTTCTATCATCAACAGTCGCTATAACTGCTTCAGCTACAGAACCATCTAAGGTAAAAATGAAGTTCTTATCCATAGGGATACAAACCTCTTCACATACTTGAAAAAACAAATCAACATCGATTTGATTTATTGCTGAATCTACTATTTTAATACGCTGTGTAAAGGTCGCATCATCTTTAAAGTAGGTTTCCTCAACCTCAAAAACCTCACTGTATTCTTTTATAGTTTCACTCTCTTTTGTACCATCAATAAGTTCATATAAAGTACCGTTGCCATTATAAGTAAACTCGCTTGGCAAGGAGCCGAATTCAGATGTAAATTGAGAATACATGTGCCAACCATCTAAGATTTTGGCTTGCATTACCAGCTCATATTCCGATTCAGATATTTTATTAATCTGCTGTTCCCAAACTACTGGCTCATCTTCTGTTTGTGCAAAAACACCCAACGGTAACACAACAATAAATAGTAATAATGCAAAAAATCTAATCATGTAAATTCTATTTTTATAATATCTTGAGCAGTATCTTCAACTCTAAAACGATGGTCTGCGCGCATACCAATAACCCAAACAATTTGCCCTTCCGAGCATAATAGCCAAGTTTTTTCTTTAGACAAAACATCTACTTTTTCGTCTTTAAAAAATTTTGACAATTTCTTTTTCCGGTTTAAACCAATCGGATAAAAATAGTCGCCAGTTTTCCATTTTCTTACCGTCAGCGGATACTTTAATGCACTCTTTTGTACAAAGATTACATTATCAATATTATTATATCGTTCTGGTACTACCGAAAATTTCAAGTTTAACGGAAGATTCAAAGGTACTTCTTCTTCCGTAATCAGATACTCCTGAGCATCCAATTTACTTTCCTCGTTTAGAGTTAAAATTAATACATCACGATTTTTAACTAGTACATGAGTACTAGAAGACAATTGCTTACCCGAAAGTCCGTCTAACAATACTTCAAGATTATCCAATTCTTTAAATCCATAAGCACCAAACAAGCCATGTAAATAAGTTGAAAGCGGATGTAATTCTTTTAATTTTTTAATTTCAATTTCAAACCTATCTCCTTTATCAACAAAAAGATTTTTCTTTAATTTCTCAAGGTATGCCGAAGCAATAGTTTCGGTTTGTATTAAATAATCTAGCGTATTTTTAAAATTATCTGAAAAAGTAGGATGTAATTCATTCAACTTTGGAATAATCTCTAATCGAATTTTGTTACGTAAATATTTTGCATCGGCATTACTGGCATCTTCACGCCATTCCATTTTTTCTACCTGCGCAAAAGATTCCAGTTCTTGCCTAGTAAAAGGCAACAAAGGCCTTCGTATATCATTTATTTTAGCAGGTATACCCGTTAAGCCATCAATACCTGTACCTCGCGATAAATTGATTAAAAAAGTTTCTAAATTATCGTTGGCATGATGAGCAGTTAATAGATAAGTACCCTTATTTTCTTTTAGTAATTGATCGAACCAAGCATAACGAAGTTCACGAGCCGCCATTTGTACAGAAACTTTATGCTGATGTACATAGCCAAGAGTATCAAACTGGGTTACAAAGACCTCTTTTTCTATCTTTTTGGCATAATCACGTACAAAAACTTCATCGCCGTAGCTGGCTTTGCCACGCAATCTAAAGTTACAATGTGCTATAGAAAATTTTAAATTGACTTGGTGACAGAGCTCCACAAGCGCAGTACTATCTAGACCGCCACTACATGCAATTATGAAGTGAGTATCTAACAATTCTGGAAAAGAATCTTCAATATGTTTTTTGAATGCCTCTAACACGCAATAAAGGTAAGAAAGTCCCCTAGTTTAATAGGGAAGCCTAAGGTTTATTTAACTTATGCTCTTTTTTATAATTTTAAGAAATAGACTTTACAAAAGAAGCTACTTTAGCAGCATGAATTTTAGCCAATTCGGCATTAGTAATTCCTTTTAATTCATCAAAATTCTCGTTATAATGAGGTAACGAAAAAGATTCAACAACGGTACCCTGAAATCTAGCAATCATTTTTTCTGCCACCTCTAAAGCACCAATAGCACCACGGCCACCACCGGAAGTTGCCATCAATAAAATCTTTTTATCTGCAAGAAATTTAGAATCTATACGAGATAACCAGTCCATCGTATTCTTAAAATATGCGGACGGATAACTATTATGCTCATTTACAGAGATGATTAATCCTTTAGAATTCGCAATTTCGTTATTGAATTCCACCAAAGAATTCGAAAATCCGTTTTCCTTTTCCGCATCTTGGCTATACATCGGAAATGGATATTTAGAAAGGTCTCTTAACCTCACTTCTTCCCCTTTTACTAAGGTAGCTGTATGCTTAACCAATTTATAATTAATGGAAACTGAAGAATTACTACCTGCAAATGCTAAAATATAACTCATAGACCTATTTTAATGTGTGATTGCTAATTTAATCGAATTACTACAAACCTTAGTTATATTTTATCTAATTTTGTCGCTTTAAACATCCAAACATACTGTTTTATAAGTATATAGGATATAATTGTTATAATGAGCAACTCTAAGTCCAGATTGTTTTTTTTAGACGCCATTAGGGCGTGGGCTATCTTAATGATGCTACAGGGTCATTTTATTGATGGTCTGCTTGATAATGCCTTTAGAGACAACTCTAATTTGTTGTTCAATACCTGGAAATATTTTAGAGGAATTACTGCACCAGTATTCTTTACCGTATCAGGATTCATTTTTACATTCTTATTAATTAGATCGAAGCAAACCGGTTGGGCAAACCCAAGAGTTAAAAAGGGTATTAAACGCGGATTTGAATTATTGGTCATCGCCTACCTTTTACGAATGAACATTTTTGGCTTGTTCAAAGGTGAAATTTATGATTCGTTCTACCTCGTAGATGTACTGCACTGTATTGGTCTTTCATTATTGTTCATTATCGGATTTTACATTTTAACCTTTGCTAAGCAAAAATGGATTTTCCCAACAATTTTGGTATCTACCACCCTTCTATTGTTCATTTTAGAACCCATATATAAAGCATCTAGTTTTGAGTTTTTACCACAAGTATTCGCAAACTATTTAACGAAAGCTAATGGCTCAGTTTTCACTATTATACCTTGGTTGGGCTACGCTACAATTGGTAGTTTTATGTCCGTTTTATTTTCAAAATATCAAGACAGTAAAAACTTATACAATTATATAGTACCAGCTTACATCGCAACAGGATTGATTCTTATATTCCTTTCTTCAGATTTTTTCCTATCGGTGTATGATATTACAGGCATACAATTGTTTCAAGCTATAAATGACAACAACTACCTATTCATTCGTTTGGGTGATGTACTTATTGTTTTCTCCATATTCATTTTACTACGAAAACTCTTAATGAATACAACATGGTTAAGAATAGGTCAAAGCACTTTATCTATCTATATTATTCATTTCATCATTTTATATGGCAGTTTTACCGGCGTAGGTCTGTATCGCTTTTTTCATCATTCATTAAATCCGTATTTGGTTGTACCTGGTGCGATTTTGTTTATGATTGCGAGCACCTATTTAGCTTTAAAATATGAAGACCATAAAGCGGAATTAAAAGTAAACGTACGTGCTATTTTATCTTCTACAAGAATCTACTTAGAGCAATTTGCAATTATCGCTTTTGAAGTTTTAAGAACAGCTACAGAAAAGGTATTACGTGTGCTAGGTTTAATTAAAAACTAAGTTCACATTTTATTAAAAACAAAAAAAGGCAGCCAATTGGCTGCCTTTTTTAATATAAAAAATCATATTCTGATTAAACATGCAATGCACGATTGTCTGTAGCCGCTAATGCTGCTTCTTTGACCGCTTCTGCATATGTTGGGTGAGCATGACTCATTCTAGAAATATCTTCAGCAGACGCTCTAAACTCCATCGCAGTTACTGCTTCAGCAATTAAATCTGCACAACGAGCACCAACCATATGTACACCTAAAACTTCATCTGTCTTTTTATCCGCTAGGATCTTTACAAATCCGTCAGTATCCATACTTGCCCTAGCACGACCCAATGCACGCATTGGGAATTGACCTACCTTATATTCAACACCTGCTTCTTTTAATTCTTCTTCTGTTTTACCAACAGCAGCAACCTCTGGCCAAGTATAAACTACACCAGGTATTAAGTTATAATCGATATGTGGTTTTTGACCTGCTAATATCTCAGCAACCAAAGCACCTTCTTCTTCAGCTTTGTGAGCTAACATAGCACCTTTAATCACATCACCAATAGCGTAAATATTATCTGCACTTGTTTTCAAATGTCCATCAACAATCACTTTACCTCTATCATCAAGCTTTACACCTGCAGCATCAGCATTTAATCCGTCAGTATATGGTTTTCTACCTACAGCAACTAAACAATAATCACCTTCAAAAACAACTTCTTCTCCTTTTTTGTTATCGGCCTTAACGATTACCTGATCACCTTTTCTTTCAACAGACTTTACTTTGTGCGATAAGGCAAATTTCACTTTTTGTTTCTTCATCACCTTGGTCAACTCCTTAGAAAGCGCAGCGTCCATACCAGGAATAATACGATCCATAAACTCAACTACAGTAACATCTGCACCAAGTCTTTTGTAAACCTGCCCTAATTCAAGACCAATTACACCACCACCAATAACAATCATATGTTTTGGCACCTCTTTAAGCTCTAAAGCCTCGGTAGAAGTAATGATACGTTCTTTATCTAATTTAATAAATGGTAAAGTCGAAGGTTTAGAACCTGTAGCGATAATTACATTTTTCGCTTCAATTTCCTCTGTTTTACCATCGTTCTTTTTAATGTTCACATGCGTGGCATCTTTAAAACTACCAACACCTTCGTAAACGGTAATTTTATTTTTGTCCATCAAGAACTCAATACCCTTAGTAGTTTGATCAACAACGCCTTGTTTACGTGCAATCATTTTTTCCAAGTTTACTTTAATCTCACCAGGAATTTCAATACCATGCTCATCAAAATGTTTAATGGCATCTTCATAATGATGAGAAGAATCTAACATCGCCTTAGAAGGAATACACCCAACATTTAAACATGTTCCGCCTAGGGTGGAATATTTTTCAATTATTGCTGTTCTCATTCCTAATTGAGCACAACGTATTGCTGCTACGTATCCTCCAGGTCCTGAGCCTATAATGGCTACATCATATTGATTCATAAAATTTTAATTTTCTAATGTCCTACAAAATTAATACTATTTTTAGTTTTAAAGGGGTATAGCCGTAGAATGCTTTACCTCTTTTATGGTAAAAGAGCTTTGAGTACTACCAATATGATTCATGGTCGTCAATTTATTGACCATGAAATTTCGGTATGCATCCATATCTTGAACGTGAATTTTCAATAAATAATCATAATCCCCACTTAAATGATGACATTCTACTACCTCTTGTAAACGCATAACTTGAGCTTCAAATTGTGCTATATTATCCTTTACATGTTGCACAAGCTTTACATGGCAAAACACCGTAAAGTTCCTATCTACAATAGCTTTATCGACTAAGGCAACGTAACTTCTAATGGCACCAACTCTTTCTAATCTTTTTATTCGTTCATAAATCGCAGTTGTTGAAAGTCCTAATTTTAATGCATATTCCTTAGTTGTCTTCTTACTATCTGCTTGCAATAAATCTAAAAGCTTATTATCAATTTTGTCTAGTTTCATAATGAATATAATTCTGTCTAGTTGTTATAAAATACACAATAATAGATTAAAAATCTATTATAAATTAATATATAGTTTTAAAAACTAATAAAACAACTTCGTGTTGACAATTTTACACTCAAACGGTATTTTTACTGAAAACAACAACCCATGAGCCACAAAAACAGCAATGACTTACAAGACCTACAATACTTCGGAGAATATGGCGGAGTAAATCCTTCAATTTCCGATTCATCAACTTATACCTTCATATCGGCAAAAACAATGTTCGATACATTTGAAGGAAATACCGAGGGTTGTTATTTGTACAGTAGACATTCTACACCTTCAAATTTATATTTAGGCGAGGCACTAGCTGCTTTAGAAGGTACCGAGAGTGCAAATGTAACCGCTAGCGGTATGGGCGCTATTACAGCTGTAATTTTACAATTATGTAATGCTGGCGATCATATTATTAGTAGCAGAACTATTTATGGCGGTACGTATGCGTTCATGAAAAACTTCTTAATCAAATTCGGAATTAAAACTACCTTCCTAGACATTACAGATCTTGATGCCGTAGCAGCAGCTATTACACCAAATACTAAAATGATATACTGCGAAAGTGTAAGTAATCCGCTTTTAGAGGTTGCAGATATCTCAGCACTATCACGCATTAGCAAAAAAAATGAATTACCACTAATAGTTGACAATACTTTTTCTCCATTAACCGTTTCACCAGCAAAATTAGGAGCGGACATCGTTATTCATAGTCTTACAAAATTCATTAACGGAACTAGCGATTGCGTTGCAGGTGTTGTTTGTGGTACTACAGATTTCTGCCTTAGCCTTAAAGATGTAAATAATGGTGCAGGAATGCTTTTAGGCAGCACTCTAGATAGCATGCGTGCAGCTTCGATTTTAAAGAACATGCGAACGTTACATATTCGTATGAAAAAGCATAGTGAAAATGCACAATTCTTAGCTAAGAATTTTGAAAAAGACGGATTAAAAGTTGTATACCCAGGACTTCCCTCTCACCCAGGGCATTTGATTATGGAAGATCAAATGAATCCTGAATACGGATATGGAGGATTAATTACAATGGATGTAGGTACTTTAGAAAATGCCAATGCACTGATGGAATTAATGCAAGAAAGAAAATTAGGCTATTTAGCAGTTAGTCTTGGGTTTTACAAGACATTATTCAGTGCACCCGGAAGCTCCACATCTTCTGAAATTCCGTTAGAGGAACAAGAAGAAATGGGACTTGGAAACGGTTTAATTCGATTTTCAATTGGCTTAGATGATGATATTCAAAGAACCTACACCTTAATGAAAAAATGCCTTGAAGACCTTAATATACTGGATGTCAAAAGCATAAAAGCATAATCTTTCAATTATACAATGTGTTTGCACAACCGTTGCAGAAATCGTAATATTACGTAGAAACCAAACAATCTTTTAATGTCAGACCAAAATACCAATGAACACAGGGAAAACGAGCATATCGTTGACAATAAAGAATTAAGCATATTTGCCGCCTTAATTCCCGTTATAGCCCTAGTTGCTATGTTAGCATATAATGTTTATGTATTTGGTGATGACGCCCTAAGTGGCTCAAATCAGTTCATACTTTTATTGGGTGGTGCAGTTGCTGCTATTGTTGGGTTTGCTAATAAAGTCTCATATCAACAAATGATCGCCGAAGTAGAAGAGAACATTCGATCCACCACTGGTGCATTATTAATATTACTTATGGTCGGTGCACTGGCAGGCACATGGCTTGTTAGCGGTATTATACCCGCAATGATTTATTACGGACTTCAAATTCTTAATCCCACTATATTTTTAGCGGCTTGTGTAATTATTTGCGCTGTAATTTCTGTTGCAACGGGTAGCAGCTGGACAACATCTGCCACCGTAGGTATTGCATTAATAGGTATCGGCGAAGCATTAGGTATTTCTTTAGGAATGACCGCTGGTGCCGTATTATCTGGCGCATATTTTGGAGACAAACTTTCTCCATTAAGTGATACTACAAATTTAGCACCGGCAATGGCAGGTGGCGAATTGTTTTCTCACATAAAATATATGTTATGGACCACAGTACCGACAATTTCTGTAACGCTAGTTGTATTTTTAATTATCGGTTTTAGTTTAGAAACTAGCGGAGACGCAGATGTAGATGCTATACTGGCATCTATAGACTCCTCTTTTGATATTAACGGTTGGCTATTTTTGGTACCTGTAGCGGTTATATTTTTAATCGTTAAAAAGACTCCGCCGTTAGCAGCCTTATTAATAGGTACTTTATTAGCCGCTCTTTTTGCGTTGATATTTCAACCTAACGTAGTCGCAGGCATCACGGGAGCTTCAGAATTAACTTTTCAATCTGGATATCAAGGAATACTAAAAGCTATAACCGTTAGCACAGATGTGCCAACAGAAAACAAAGCCTTAAGTGATTTATTCTCTTCTAAAGGAATGACAGGTATGCTAGGTACCATTTGGCTAATTATCTGCGCTATGTTTTTCGGGGGAATTATGGACGGTATTGGTGCACTATCAAGAATCACCAAGTCCTTGCTTAAAATGGCCAAATCAACATTCGGTCTATTCTTTAGCACAGGTATAAGCTGTATCGTTTTAAACGGTACCGCATCTGATCAGTACTTGGCAATTGTAGTACCAGGAAAAATGTTCGCAAAAGCATTTAAAGACAGAGGTCTAGCTCCTGAAAATTTAAGTAGAACATTAGAAGATACAGGTACGGTAACATCAGTACTAATACCTTACAACACGTGCGGAGCTTATCATAGTGGCGTTTTAGGTGTTGGTGTAGCAGAATACTTTGTGTATGCCATCTTCAATTGGTTAAGTCCGATAATGACTTTCATCTTCGCCGGCTTCAATATTAAGATTAAAAAATTAGCTGCTAAATAATTTAAAAAACCGTTCTATCTTATTATCACTTCAAACAATAAGTTTCTAATGATCTGATAATTTTTAAGGTCAAAAATTACGTCATTCTTATTGAAATAGCCCTTTCTCTTTAGCTATTCAAAATAGTTATTCTTGCATTGAAAATTCTAATTTAGAAAGTCTGTAAACGCCGTGTCATGTCTTAATTTTGCTCTATAATTAATTATAAAACGAAAACATATTATGACATTTGTAGGAAAAAAATTCCCAAATCTTAGTGTTAACGCAATGAACGACATGGGCGACACTTTTAAACTTAATGTATTAGAAGAAGCTCAAAAAAATAATAAAAAAGTGGTTCTTTTCTGGTACCCAAAAGATTTTACTTTTGTTTGCCCTACAGAATTACACGCTTTTCAAGCTGCTATTGGTGAATTCGAAAAAAGAAACACTATCGTAATCGGTGCTTCATGTGATACTCCAGAAGTACACTTCGCCTGGTTAAGTACTGAAAAGGACAATGGTGGTATTGAAGGTGTTACATACCCAATATTAGCAGATAGTAACCGTAACTTATCTAGTGTTTTAGGCATTTTAGATATTCAAAATGAAGTGTACGATGAAGAAACAGGTACAGTTCAAGTAGAAGGTGACAATGTTACTTACCGAGCTACTTATATTATTGACGAAGAAGGTGTTGTTCAACACGAAAGCATCAACAATATGCCTTTAGGCAGAAACGTTGGCGAGTATTTACGTTTAGTAGACGCTTTAACCCACGTACAGGAGAAAGGTGAAGTTTGCCCAGCAAACTGGGAAGAAGGTAAAGATGCCATGTCTGCAAATAGAGATGGTGTTGCTAGCTACCTTTCCGCACACGCAAACTAATAAAATTCTAAACGAACATGAAGCTCTTGGCTCCATGTTCGTTTTATTAATCCTTAGATAACTTCAATTATGTTATTAGAATTAGAACAAGATAATTTACAGGAAATCATAGATAACAATCCCAATGTTGTAGTACAGTACTCAGCAACTTGGTGTGGTAACTGTAGAATAATGAAGCCAAAATTTAAAAAAGAAGCTTCGCAAAATGAGAATATTACTTTTGTGTTGGCAGATGCAGAAAAATTTCCTGAATCTAGAAAACTGGCAGATGTAAGCAACTTACCTACTTTCGCTTCTTTCGAAAAAGGAAAAATTAAAAATCAGGTTCAGACAAATAAGTACGACCTATTAAAAGATTTGATCAGTGAGATTACCTCTAATTAAATTACTGACAGAGTTTATTGAAGAAAAAGATAGCGATTACATTCTAGAAACAATCGAAACTTTAGAAGCGTTAACAGAGTTACCTTCTTTAAAAGATGAAGAGCTTGATGTAATTGGCGAATTAATTTCTAATATGTACGGCGCCATAGAGGTTGCGAACAGCATAGAGCAAGGCACCCCAAAGAAAGATGCTATGAATCAATTTATGCAGCGAGTTTTAGGCTCTATAGACAAATAATACCTATTTAAAATATACAAAGTCCTTTCAATAATGAAAGGACTTTTTTTTATCATATTCCCGCTCATTTCAACTTTATATTTTATAATTTCACACTCTCAATTATAAAATGATAAAAGTTATGGCTTCGGTTACACTAAAAGGAAACGAAATACACACATTAGGAACTTTACCTGCAAACGGCGGAAAAGCTCCAGAATTTCAACTAACTAAGAATGACTTATCTACCGTAAAACTTTCAGATTACGAAGGTTCTAGAGTAGTATTAAATATATTCCCAAGTGTTGATACAGGCACTTGTGCACAGTCTGTACGTCAATTTAACAAAGAAGCTGCAGAACTTGACAACACCATAGTTTTATGTATCTCTAAAGATTTACCATTTGCACAAGCAAGATTTTGTGGCGCAGAAGGGATCGAAAATGTTGAAATGCTTTCTGATTTTAAAGATGGTAATTTCGGAAAAGGTTATAACGTAGCATTCTCTGACGGGCCATTAGCTCCATTACTTTCTAGAGCAGTTGTTGTTGTTGATGAAAAAGGTAATGTATTACATACAGAGCAGGTAGCAGAGACTACAGAAGAACCAAATTACAAAGCAGCTTTAGAGGCTTTAATGAACTAATAATAAAGGACACTCATGCCCAAAGAAACCTTTTTGGTAAATCGTATTAAAAGTGTGGGCTTTGCCCTTAAAGGCGCCTTCCTTTTAATACGAACCGAAGCTAGTATAAAAATTCAAGTGTTCATTGCCATAGTAATGACTGCCGCTGGCTTCTACCATGATATTTCGAGTACAGAATGGATACTTCAAATATTTGCAATTGCAATTGTTTTAGGAATTGAAGGCATGAATACCGCTGTTGAAAAAATTGCAGATTATATTCAACCCGAATTTGATGTCAAAATCGGATTCATAAAAGATATTTCTGCAGGTGCTGTAATGCTAGTTTCAATAGCTTCTGCCATTGTCGGACTCATTATCTACCTACCCAAGATTCTATAGGTTAGTTCTTAGTTTTCACGTAGCTCATCGTAAATTTGTAATTTAGCATCAGAATTAAGTTTTAATGGCAAAAAAGGCAACTAAATCAAAGCCGAAACCTACTAAAAAGCGAACACCGTTTAAATTATCCAAACAGAATAAAATCATTTTGGGTAGTTTATTGATGCTCTTTAGTATTGCATTGTTCTTTTCATTTATTTCATTTTACTTTAACTGGCAAGATGATCAAAGTCTATTGTCTGAATTTAAAGACCGCAATGAGCTTGCAAAAAACTTACTGAACAAATTCGGAGCAAGCATTAGCCACTTTTTTATGTATAAGGGCTTTGGTGTAGCTTCATTAATTATTCCGTTTCTAATATGTATTACAGGTATTTACCTCTTTTTGGGTCTACCTTTAAAAGCATTGTTCAAAAAATGGATTTGGGGTCTATTATTCATTATTTGGATTTCTATTACCCTAGGTTTCTTTGCAACCACAAGCCCACTCTTAGGCGGATTGGTTGGTTTTGAAATGAACGATTTCTTACAAGATTACGCCGGTAAAATTGGCGTATTACTTTTATTGGTATTCGGACTCATATTTATTCTAGTTCGATTATTTGAAGTTACACCTGAAGGTATTTCATCATTCTTTAATTCTAGAAAAGAAGCTATTTCTACTGAATTTAAAGCCAACCAAGAACGCAAGGCAACTAAAAAGAAAGAACAAAAAAAGCAAGAAGATATTCTTACCACTTCATTAAAAGAAGAAGAAGCTCCAGTTATTTTAGACACCTATACCCATAAGGCAGAAATTCCTCATTTAGAAAAAGAAGAAAAAGCTAACAATTTTGAAGTAACTATACCAGAACCTGAGTCAGAAGAAACATTAGCAATGGAGGTTGAATCGGTTGTTGAAGAACCCGAAGAAATTGATATTCTTGCCAATAAACTTGTAGATGATTTTGGGGAGTTCGACCCTACCCTAGAATTAGGCAACTACAAATTCCCTACACTTGATCTTTTAGATTCTCATGGGGCTACAGGTGGCATTACCATCAACCAAGAAGAATTAGAGGAAAACAAGAATAAAATTGTTGAAACTCTAAAAAATTATAAAATCGGAATTGCCCAAATTAAGGCAACCATTGGCCCCACAGTAACATTATACGAAATAGTACCAGAAGCAGGTGTAAGAATATCGAAGATTAAAAATCTTGAAGATGATATTGCACTATCATTAGCGGCTTTGGGTATTCGTATCATTGCCCCTATTCCTGGTAAAGGAACTATTGGTATTGAAGTACCAAACAAGAACTCTTCGATTGTTTCTATGCGTTCTGTAATTGCCTCTAGCAAATTTCAAAAGGCAGAAATGGAGTTACCAATTGCATTTGGTAAGACCATTAGTAACGAAACCTTTGTGGTAGATTTAGCCAAAATGCCTCACCTATTAATGGCAGGTGCAACCGGCCAAGGTAAATCGGTAGGTTTAAATGCAGTACTTACTTCGTTATTATATAAAAAGCATCCGGCAGAGGTAAAATTCATTTTGGTCGATCCAAAGAAAGTTGAACTTACGCTTTACAATAAAATTGAACGTCATTTCTTAGCTAAACTTCCAGATTCTGAAGAAGCTATTATCACAGACAACACAAAAGTAATTCACACCCTAAATTCTCTTTGTATTGAAATGGATAATAGATACGAGCTGTTGAAATTAGCGATGGTTCGTAACCTTAAAGAATACAACACGAAGTTTAAGGCTAGAAAACTGAATCCGAATGACGGACACAAATTCTTACCATACATAGTTCTAGTTATTGATGAGTTTGCCGATTTGATTATGACAGCCGGTAAAGAGGTAGAAACGCCCGTAGCTAGACTTGCACAATTGGCGAGAGCAATTGGTATACATTTAATCATTGCGACACAAAGACCTTCTGTAAACGTTATTACAGGTATCATCAAAGCAAACTTCCCTGCAAGGTTAGCATTTAGAGTAACTTCTAAAATAGATTCAAGAACCATTTTAGATACTGCAGGTGCAGATCAATTAATTGGTAGAGGAGATATGTTATTTACACAAGGTAACGATGTCACCCGTATTCAATGTGCATTTGTTGATACTCCTGAGGTTGCTAAAATAACGGAATTCATTGGTAGTCAGCGTGCTTACCCAGAAGCACATGAACTACCAGAGTATGTTGGCGAAGATTCTGGCACAAGTCTTGATAATAATGTATCTGAAAGGGATGCAAAGTTCAGAGAAGCTGCTGAAGTTATCGTAATCGCCCAACAAGGTTCTGCCTCATTAATTCAACGTAAATTGAAACTAGGGTATAATAGAGCCGGAAGGATTATTGATCAACTAGAAGCAGCGGGAATTGTTGGTCCGTTTGAAGGTAGCAAAGCAAGACAGGTTTACGTAGCCGACATGATTGCCCTTCAACAAATATTAGATAATGAATAATATCATAAAAAAGATGAAGAAAATTATTATTGTATTTACGATTATACTTACAGCAACTTTTGCAAATGCACAAGGTTCTGATAAAGCCAAAAGTTTGTTAGATGAAGTATACAAGAAGGTTCAGAGTTATGACAATATCTTTGTGGACTTCAAATTCGATTTAAAAAATGCCGAAGCAGGCATCAATCAAGAAACTAGAGGCGATGTTACCCTTGCAGGCAATAAATACATGTTCAATTACTTAGGTTCTCAACAAATTTTTGACGGTAACAAAGTATACACCATCGTACCAGAAAATGAAGAGGTTACAATCGAAGATAAATCTGAGGATGAAAATGCAATGACCCCTTCTAAAATGTTGACCTTTTACAAAGAAGGACATAACTATGCTTGGGATATTCTACAGGATATTCAAGGAAGAAAAATACAATATGTAAAATTGACTCCTATTGATTCTGACAACGAAATAAAATCAAGATTATTAGGTATTGATATGGGCACAAAGCACATTTACAACTTAATTGAAACAGGTAAGAACGGTACAAAAACAACGATCACTGTTAATTCTTTTAAAACAGACCAAACTTTGTCCAAAACCTTATTTACTTTTGATGAAGCTAAATATAAGGATGAAGGTTATTTCATTCTAAGAAATTAGAACTATTGAGAATACTAGACCGATATATCCTATCAAGGTTCGTTTTTAATTTTGTCAGTTCGTTTGTAATATTGATGTTTATCTTCATATTTCAAACGATTTGGCTTTTTATTGATGATCTGGCGGGTAAAGGTTTAGATATTGTCATTATCGGTAAGTTCTTGTTTTATTTAATGCCAGATCTTACTGAAAAAGTACTCCCACTTACCGTACTTTTATCTTCCATTTTAACCTTTGGCTCTATTGCAGAAAATTATGAATTCGCTGCAATGAAGGCATCTGGTATTTCTCTGCAGCGTTCTATGTTGAGTTTAATCATATTTGTGACCATTTTAGGCGGAGTTACTTTTTTCTTTGCTAACAACGTTATTCCCCTATCACAACGAAAAATATACAACCTCCGCAGAAATATTGCCAAAGTAAAACCTGCAGCAGTAGTCTCTGAAGGCGTTTTTAGTGATTTTGAAGGAATGAATATTAAGGTGGATGAAAAATATGGTGATAATGATCGTTTTCTTAAAAACGTAATCATCCATAGAAAGTCTGCAAACAATCTGAACACTACCGTCATCAAATCTAAATCGGGCGAATTAATAAGTAGCGCAGACTCTGACGTTATCCAACTGGTATTAACAGACGGTCATTACTATGAAGACATCACTTCGAAAAGTAATGATAACAAAATGAAATTTCCTTTTGCTCAGGCAGATTTCGATACCTACACAATGAATATCGAAATTCCTGAAATTAATAATGATGATTTAGAAGAAGAGCGCGATATCAGTACTGATAAAATGAAGAATATATCGCGGCTTTCAAAAGATATCGATTCTTTACGTGGCGATAACTACCGTATTGTTCGTGCATTTTCTAAAAACATAGAAGGCAGAACTGGTATGTTTTCTCCTTTGGTTGCCAATAAAAATGATTCGACCAAAACGGATATGATCCGTAAAAAAGATTCTGCTTTAAATGCGAAGGCCAGTATAGCTATGAAAAATATAGCGCTGCAAGATTCTATAAACGATAATTTTCTTGTCCTTTTTCCAGACTGGCAACAGATTCAGATATTAAGTAGTGCAAAAAATGCCACGACTAGTATTTTAGGTACTGTAAGTGGTAAAAAAGAAGAAATGCAGAAGAGATATAAAATCTACAATATGCACATTCTTTCGCTTCATAATAAATATGCATTAGCGTTCTCATGTATCATTCTATTCTTTGTAGGCGCTCCATTAGGTGCTATTATTAGAAAAGGAGGATTAGGGTTACCTATGGTAATTGCCATAGTACTTTTCCTAATTTATTATTTCATAGGAGTTTTTGCAGGCAACTATGCAAAAGAAGGTAATATACACCCAATGTTAGGTGCATGGTTAGCAACGCTGATTATGCTGCCCCTAGGTGTTGTATTAACCAAAAGAGCAACAGAAGATAAAGGATTGATGGATTTCGGATTTATAGCCGATTTCTTTAAAAAATTATTTAAGAAAAAAGATAAAGCTGATTCTTAACCATGACAGATCTTAGTACAATACAATTGAATAGTATAGAAGAAGCGATTGAAGATATTCGCGCCGGTAAAGTAATTATCGTTGTTGATGATGAAAATCGTGAAAATGAAGGAGATTTTTTGGCAGCCGCTGAACTTGCTACACCTGAGACGGTCAATTTTATGGCAACTCACGGTAGAGGTCTTATTTGCGCTCCATTAACTGAAGGTCGTTGTAAAGACCTAGGCTTACATATGATGGTAAGTACCAATACCGACCCTTTAGAAACTGCATTTACCGTATCTGTAGATTTAAGAGGAAAAGGAGTTACCACAGGTATTTCTGCCGGTGATAGGTCTAAAACTGTTATAGCATTAACCGAGAGTGACACCAAACCCCATGATTTAGCGAGACCGGGACATATATTTCCATTAGTAGCTAAAGAAGGTGGAGTCTTAAGAAGAACAGGTCACACAGAAGCCGCCATTGATTTTGCACGATTAGCAGGATTACAGCCTGCAGGAATCATTGTAGAGATCATGAATGAAGATGGTACCATGGCTCGCCTACCCCAATTGGTAGAAGTTGCCAAAAAATTCGATCTTAAAATTGTCTCAATCGAGTCTCTTGTTGCCTATAGAATGGAACACGATAGCTTAATAGACAAAGAAGTTGATTTTGATATTACCACTCGTTTTGGTGAATTTAGATTACGAGCTTATAAGCAAACTACAAACAACCATATCCATATTGCATTAACTAAAGGTTCTTGGTCTTCGGATGAAAAAATCTTAACCAGAATCAACTCTACCCTTATCAACAATGATATTTTAGGAACGTTGACACATAACCCTGACGAAAAACTCGAGGATATGTTCAATAAAATCAACGAAGAAGGTAAAGGAGCAATTGTTTTCATTAATCAAGATTCAGAATCACTAAATCTACTTTCAAGATTAAAAGAGTTGAAAGAATTGCAAAAACAGGGCGTTCACAAAGCACCTAAAATAGAAATGGATAATCGTGACTTCGGAATTGGAGCTCAAATACTACACGATTTAGGTATTCACAAAATGAAACTAATGACCAACAGTAACCAAGCGAAACGCGTAGGTATTGTCGGATACGGATTAGAAATTTTAGAATATGTGAAGTATTAATGTTTTAAACAAACTTTTCTAATACCTCTTTCATTTTAGTAGCTCGTTCAACAACCTGTTCATCTGTCCAGCTTAGTTTTACAAGACATGAGATGGTTCTACCAATCCACGCATCAGATTTTGAGAAGTCTGATTGTGAATAGTCAGGTAACTGATTCACAACTTCTTGCGGCAACTTACCTAAAGATCTTTTATGGGTTAAATGCTCCCATTTTTTGTAGTAATGCCAGTTATTATCAAACCAATAAAAACACGAATCAACACCAGCCTCACCTAAAGCTGTATGTGCTTTTTTAGCTAATTCTGTAGTTGGCAAAAAGATAGAGATAAACGAAAAATTCTCCACCCCCCCTTTTGGTACTTTTCTAAATGTAATATTAGAAAGCGGTGATAAGGCATTTCTTAAAACAGTATAATTTTTCTTTTGAATGGATAAGAAATCATCCAATCGCTCAATTTGCGCACAACCCACAGCTGCATGTAATTCTGATATTCTAAAATTATATCCTAAAAACGGATGTGTTTCCGTTCCGCGATTATTACCTACATGATCATGACCATGATCGGAGTAGTGATCGGCATTTATTTTATATTGTTCGTTGTTGGTAATGATTGCTCCGCCCTCGCCACAAGTAATGGTTTTTACATAATCGAACGAAAAACAGCCGATATCACCATAACTACCCAACGGCTTATCATCATAACTACCTCCTATTGCCTGGCAGGCATCTTCTAACAGCAATAAATTATGTTTATCACAAATAGTCTTCAATGCGCCCAGGTCTGCCATAGAACCGCACATATGAACCGGCATGACTACTTTAGTTTTATCGGTAATAGCATTTTCAACTGATTTAGGACTTAAGGTTAAAGTTTCATCAACATCAACAAGAATGGGTATGGCACCAATAGCCAAAATAGATTCAAAACTTGCAACAAATGTAAAAGTTGGCATAATCACCTCGTCACCTGCACCAACACCTGCACTTGCAAGCGCAACCGTTAAAGCAGCAGTACCACTACTTACCAATTGTGCATACTTAGATTCCATGCGTTTAGATAAAGCAGCCTCAAGCTCTAATGCTTTCCAATGATTATTTCGCATGCCGTCAAAGCCGTAACGCATTAAAACACCTGAATCTAAAACATCTTGAACTTGACTTTTCTCACTCTCTCCAAACAACTCGAAACCTGGCATGCTATCGTATTTTATATTGTATTACAAATTTTGGTTAAATTATTGGTAAAACCAAAGTTTTACGGCTAGTATCGATACCATAAATATCAAGAACTTTTTCACGAAGCCATCACCCATATTTACGGACACCCTGCTTGCCACCCACGCACCGCTACCATTACCAATAGCCAGTATTAAACCAATTTTCCAATTTACTTGATCGTTCCAGGCAAATACAATCAATGCGGAAACCATATACATAAAAACAACAGCAACTTTGGTCGCATTAGAACGTACTAAGGTCATTCTATTTACATAGTGCAAAAATAGTATGATTATAAAGCCAAGTCCCGCATTAATGAATCCGCCATAAATTCCGAAAAAGAAAAATGATATAATACCAAGCCACAAATATTTACCGGTAAGCCGCTCTTGAATCTCTTTCATTCCAATTTTAGGTCCGAACGCTACTATTAGTACCACACAAATCATAACAATGGCGAGAATTCTATTAAAAAGTGCCCCACTGATATCAACCGCTAATCGAGCTCCGAGAATAGAACCGAAAAAAGCAGCACATCCTAAGTATATGTTAAAAGGGAATGTAGAAACGCCTTTACTTTTAAACCCCGCGGTAGCTATAGCAGTTTGAAAAATTACCGCTACCCTATTTGTACCGTTTGCTAATGTAGAAGGTAACCCCAGAAATATCAATATAGGTAATGAAAGAAGAGAGCCACCGCCAGCAATTGTATTGATAAAACCAACAACAAAACCAACAAGAATCAATAAAGGGTAGGCGTACCATTCTTCCATACAAAAAGCGCTATATACTCAAATAAAATAGCAATAAAAGTTATTAAAGATCAACTAATCATACACCTACCTAAACCCTTGGTAACCAAAAGATTTCATCTGACCAAAAACATCAGAAACTGTTTTCACAGGTAGTTTACAGGTATTATTCTGACATACATAAATAAAGGTTTCGTCTTCATCAAAACGATCTTTAAAAAGGGAAATATCACTCTCAACAGTAGAGCCGACGATAATTGAATTGACTATGTAGGCTCCACTCATTTCTAACAGAATACTTTTCGCATCGCTACCAACAACCACTATTTCATAAAAAGGATATGCTTGTTGCAAAAGCAAAGATCCCCAAGCGCCATAGCTTACAGCATGATTTTCAAAATCACTTGTAATCAATGCACCCATTACCTCTGCCTTTTTTAAATAATCTGTATTGTATTCTAAATGACCAATTCGTAAAAAATTCTGTGCCATAATAGCATTCGCAGATGGCACCACTCCGTCAGAAGTATTAATTATACTTGGCACCAAATCATTAGAAACATTATAATAGAACAACTCAGAATTACTCTTATATTTTTCTGAACCTATATTCATTAGCTCTTTTGAAGTCTGTAGATACGAGACATCTAAAGTAACTTCGTACAAAGCAAAAGCACTTTTGGCTAGAAAAGCATAATCTTCTAAGAATACCTCTTTCTGCTTACTATCTTTTGTATAAGAATGTACCAATTGAGCATCTTTATAATTGTACTCCTTTAAATAGTTAAATACAGACACGGCCTCAGTTAAATATTTTTCATCACCAAAAGCCTTGTACGCTTCTAAAAGTCCGTCAATTAAAAGAGCGTTCCAAGATGTCAAAATTTTAAAATCTTTGGTGGGCTTTTCTCTTTTTTGTCGTGCTTGATATAAAGTCGATTTCCAATTCTTCTTTTTCTTATCAAAGGCTTCTTCACTCAAATCGAACTCCTTTAAAAATTTATCTTTAGAAATGGTGTTGTTCAACACATAGTTTCCATCTTCCCAAACCTGACTATCCTCTATATTGAAATACTTAGAGAACAATTCAAAATCTTCACCTAACAACGTCTGCAGTTCTTCCTTCTTCCAAACATAATAGACTCCTTCTTCCCCGTTAGTATCAGCATCCATCGCGCTAAAATAACCTCCATCTTCATTTCTCATTTCAACCTTCAAAAACTTAAGGGTTTCCTCCACCTTAGTTTTGTACTCCTTATTTTCAGTCAACTTATAGGCTTTTGAAAGTAAATACACGAGTTGTGCATTATCATACAACATCTTTTCAAAATGAGGTACTTTCCATGTATTATCAGTACTGTATCTAAAAAAACCACCATCTACGTGATCATAAATTCCACCATGTATCACTTTATCCAACGTATTAATAACATGATTTTCAGCTTCGCTATCTTGTTGCAGCACGGCATAATCTAACAACATAGTCAAATTAGCAGGTAGTATAAATTTCTGTTGACCCAGGTTACCACCCCATTGTTTGTCCCAAAGAGTAGCCCATTCCGTAATTCCGTTTACAAACTTATCTGGTGTAATGGCATTTGCCAATTGTTTTGCTGGCTGATCATAAACCTCTTGAACGCCATCTGCCAACATGGTGGCATACTCCGTCATTTTCTCAGGGTTCTTTTTATATTCAGAACTGAATTTGATTAGAATATTCTTCCATTCTTCTTTCTCAAAATATGTACCCAAAAATACCGGACTCCCATTAGGCATAATAATAGCGTTCATAGGCCAACCACCCGTTCCGTTTACCAATTGCAATGCAGTTTGGTAGACCATATCAAGATCTGGCCGTTCTTCTCGGTCTACCTTAACACTAACAAACTTATCGTTCATCAGTTTGGCTACTTCGGTATCTTCAAAAGATTCCTCTTCCATAACATGGCACCAGTGGCAGGTAGAATACCCCACACTTAAAACCACTAGTTTATTTTCATCGGATGCTTTTTTAAAAACATCGTCTGACCAAGCGTTCCAATCTACAGGGTTATGTGCATGTTGTAATAAGTACGGACTGGTTTCATGTATAAGATCATTGGTGAATTCATGACTGTCAATTGCTGCATCATTACTTATATTCTTATTTTGATTTTTACAAGAACTTAAAATAAGCACACCAATAAAAACAAAAAACAAGCTATTAAATTTCATAAGTCTAAAATCTGAATATCAAAGATATATTTAATTTTTACGAATTACCGAAGAGATATATTTGAACAAAATTTAAACTGAAAAATAAGCAATACTATCTCATACATAAGTCATTCTAGAAAATAACTTTTTGAATACTATATACATGATTAAACACTAATTTTACCGATTAGAATATACCAAACTGAAACCTTTTAGGTTATAGTAGAAATCTTAATGTAGGCAATACAAGATGTTTAATAAAAAATATACACTTTTAGGAGAAACCATTCAGAAAGGCAAAGGTGCCCAATTGAATTTAGATATCGCAAAACTACATACCAGAACCAAAATTGAAGTGCCGGTAATTGTACAGCGCGGTAAAAAAGATGGTCCTACCCTACTCATTACAGGTGGTATTCACGGTAATGAAATTAACGGTGTAGAAATAGTTAGACAAATTGTTTCCAAAAAGTTCAACCGTCCAGAATGCGGTATGGTTATTTGTATTCCGGTGGTAAACATATTCGGATTCCTGAACCAGGCACGTCAATTTCCTGACGGTCGAGATTTAAACAGAGTTTTTCCTGGTACCTTAAGAGGATCATTAGCAAGCCGCTTTGCCTATCATTTAGTGAAAGACATTGCGCCGGTTATAGATTACTGTATAGATTACCATACAGGCGCTGATAGTCGTTTTAACGCTCCACAAATTAGAATTGATAGTGATGATGTTGACGGGTTAGCGTTAGCTAAAGTATTCGGTGCAGAATTCATTGTAAAATCTGCCGGAAGAGAAAAATCGTTTCGAGAAACATTGCATCAACTTGATAAAAAGGTACTGTTATACGAAGGCGGAAAATCGCTTCATATTGATAGTGAAATAACCGATACTGGTATTGTTGGCGCACTGCGGATGATGCATCATCTAGGTATGCGAAATTTCGAAGAAGAACTTTCTCATTATGCATTAAAAGAAACCGTTCCTAAATTGGTTCATGCCTCTAAATGGGTTCGAGCAAAACATTCGGGTATGTTTCACCCAACAATCAAAATCGGACAAGCAGTAAAAAAAGGAGAAGAAATAGGAAGCATTTCTGGCCCGTTCGGTTATTTTGAAAAGAAAATAAAAGCAAAAGAAACCGGATATGTAATTTGCATTAACGAATCTCCGATTGTGAATCAAGGTGATGCAATTTTTCACATTGCTTACGATATTGAATAGACATCAAACGCTTTTTGAATTTTCAAAAACCAAAGACTTAAAAGTTAAAGATCATCTGTAATTAAAATCTGCTATCTTACTGACTGAAGGATCATTAACCGCTCAACAAAAACCTGGGCTACTAGCTCAAAAATTGAGGTAACTAAAGATAAAACATCACCATTTTTCAACTAAAGAAAGACCATAATTTACAGATTTTTTAATCGGTAATCGCCATTTTCAAAAAATCACTTTCAGACACGTTATTTATCAAATTTTCAGCACTTTACAACAAAATAAAAGCACTTTTTAATACATTAAATTGCATAATTTAAAGTTAAAGATCCTCTCAAGTTGAAATCTTTTAAAACATTGATTACATTAGTGTTAAGCGTATTTTTAAACTCCGTTTTTGCATGACTGAAATAGAAAAAACATTAGATAATAAAAGTGTGCGCCCCACTGCTATGCGTATACTTATTTACAAATTCATGGCAGGCAAACAAAATGCCGTAGCACTTACCGATATTGAAAACGCTTTCGAAAAAGCGGAGCGTACAACGTTGTATAGAACTTTAAAAACATTTGAAGAAAAAGGCATTGTTCATCAGATAGATGATGGTACAAATATTTCCAAATTCGCACTATGTGAGCCCGGTTGTAATTGTGAGATTGATCAAGACTTACACCTGCATTTTCACTGTGGACAATGTGACAAAACCGTTTGCTTAACCGAACATAAAATTCCGCATATCAATTTACCCGCAGGCTATATTGCCGAAGATGCCAATTTGGTTATTAAAGGTATATGCGATTCGTGTAGCGACCATTAAATGCACTTCTGTTGCACGATCTCTTTTCAGACCTTGCAGGCATTATGAAAAAGAAGAAAATAGATTTACAGTCACTTACACAACCCCAAAGTTCATGTGGTCATTGCTGTGGTGACGAATATACGCACGAAGCACCACAACATACATCAAACTTTAAAATATATCTACCAGCAATTATCAGTTTTATCATACTGGTTATTGGTATGATGTTAGATTATTTTAAGGCATTACCATTCTTTAAAGGTTACGTACGATTGGCATGGTACATTATCGCATACATTCCCGTTGGCTTACCCGTATTAAAAGAAGGATGGAAAAGCATTAAAAAAGGGAATTTCTTTACCGAATTCTTTTTAATGGGTGTTGCTACTATCGGGGCTTTTGGTATTGGCGAATATCCAGAAGGTGTTGCAGTAATGGTGTTCTACGCAGTGGGTGAACTTTTTCAAAGTGCTGCGGTTAAGCGCGCTAAAGGCAACATTAAAGCTTTACTTGATCTACAACCAGATCAAGCCTTGGTTTTCCGTAATCATCAATTTATTTCTATATCTCCAGAAGAGGTTAATGTGGGAGAAAAAATACAAGTTAGAGTTGGCGAGAAAGTCCCGTTAGATGGTATATTACTCTCGGAAAAGGGATCATTCAATACCGCAGCCTTAACAGGAGAAAGCAAACCTGATGCCCTTAAAAAAGGAGATGCCATATACGGCGGAAGCATCAATTTAGACGGAGTAATTGAAATTGAAACCACAAAGGTTTTCAAAGACAGTTCTATTGCTCGTATTCTAGATATGGTACAAAACGCCACCGCTAGAAAATCAAAGACAGAACTCTTTATTAGAAAATTCGCAAAAATTTACACCCCAATTGTCACCTACCTAGCTATTGCACTAACCTTTCTACCTTACTTTTTTGTCGAGAATTATGTTTTTCAAGATTGGCTGTATCGTGCATTAATATTCTTGGTTATTTCTTGTCCGTGTGCGTTGGTAATTTCTATTCCGTTAGGGTATTTTGGCGGATTAGGAGCAGCTTCACGTAACGGAATTCTATTTAAAGGCGCATCTTTTTTAGACACCATGACCAAAGTGAATACGGTGGTAATGGACAAAACAGGCACTATAACAAAAGGTGTTTTTAAGATCAAGGATCTTATTAAAGATCAGATCTTTACCGAAGACGAATTCATGAAGTACTTGATCGCCATTGAAGAACAATCTACACACCCTATTGCAAAGGCAATTTTGGAATACAAGGCAGGCGGAGACAAGTTTAAAGCTACGGATGTTATCGAAATTGCCGGTAAGGGATTACGAGGAACAATTAACCAAAAATCGGTCTTGGTCGGTAATAAGGCGTTGATGATCGCGAACCAAATTGAAGTGCCCGCAGCAATTGATAACATTGTAGAATCTATCGTAATGATGGCGATAGATGGAAAATTTACAGGTTATGTGACCGTAGCTGACGAATTAAAAGATGATGCATTCGAAGCCATTGCCAATATGCGTAAAGCAGGTATTAATAAAATTATCATGCTTTCTGGAGATAAGGATTCCATTACCCAACAAGTGGCGAAAGAATTAGGAATTGACTGGGCAAAAGGCGGATTATTACCTGAAGAAAAACTAGAAGAAGTAGAGAAACTTAAAAAACAATCGAATACCAAAATTGCTTTTGTAGGCGACGGAATTAACGATGCTCCTGTTCTTGCTATTAGTGATGTAGGCATTGCTATGGGCGGACTTGGTAGTGACGTCGCCATTGAAACTGCCGATGTTATTATACAAAACGATCAGCCTTCTAAGATTGCTACCACAATCAAAATCGGGAATTCTACACGAAAAATTGTATGGCAAAATATTGCCCTAGCTTTCGGAGTAAAATTTATTGTTTTAGCTATGGGTGCCGGCGGATTAGCTACTATGTGGGAAGCTGTTTTTGCCGATGTTGGTGTTGCGCTTTTAGCAATTTTGAATGCAGTGCGATTGCAGAGGATGCAATGGAAATAACCATCATTACGAACGTAGTGAAGTAATCTGTTTATTGGTAGCCGAGAACTCACTTGGTGTAGAAATTCGGCAGATTGCTTCGTTGCGAAAAAGCTCCTCGCAAAGACGACTTCAGTTTAAACCCAACGTGATTACGAACACAGTGAAGTAATCTATCTACTGCCGACCTAAAACTAAATTGGCTCAGAAATTCAACAGATTGCTTCGTCGCAAAAAGCTCCTCGCAATTCGTCTAATAACAATCTGTTTTTAGCTGACCGCTCTTTTCAAAAGCTTCAAAACTGATTGTTTGGTTGCCTTGCAATATTCTTTCTAACACATCAAGAACATCATGTTGCATAGCCAGTGATCCACAAATCATTATTGTGCCATTTTGGTTAATGGTTTTCAACACTAACTCTTTTTGCTCTAAAACGACATCTTGAACATATTGCTTTTCACCTTCCCGGGAGAATGAAGTAAATACATTGATACTTTCATGATTTGAGACTTCTTTTTCCAAAACGGAATTATAAATCTCCATAGAAGCCTTTTCACGTCCTCCCCAGAACATGGATATATTCTGAGTTGTATTTTCAGAAATCATTCCTAAGAATGGAGCTATACCGGTGCCATTTGAGATGAAAATTGATTTTTTTGCATTTTTCGAAAAATGGAAGTCTTCATTTCGGTCTATAGCAACTTTTATAGTTTCGCCAATTTTTAATCCGAAGAGGTAATTAGAACCTTTCCCTAACTCGTGTTTTTTAATGCTAAGTAAAATAGTATCGTCAATTCTGGCAATTGAATATTGACGAACGGTATCATCATCATTTGGAAATACTTCTAACAAATCTCCCGAAGTGAAATCAACTTTAGATTTTGGCAGTAGTTTTAACAAGAACGTATTATCGACATTCAAATCGGTTCGCTCCAAAACTTCAAACTCAACTTTCTTATACTTTTTCTTTTTTAAAAGTGGTCTTTCTACAGGAATTGTGAATCCGACTTTATTAGAGAATTGAATCATCCAAAGTTCAAAAGAATCGAAATCGGCTTTATTAATTTTAAACAATGGCAATTGCTGTTGAAAATTCTTTGCTGATGCTATTTGATCATCTATCTCAATAGCGAACTTACAATAATCTGGATAATCTAACGAACCAAAACCAATTACCGAAAAATCGATTTTGTTCGGTTGTTGTATCCTCGAAAACAACTCAGAAAATTTACGGGCATTTGTTGGTGGCTCACCTTCACCATAGGTAGAAGTAAATATAATAATGTTGGTCGCCTTTGCGTATTCAGTATAGTCATTAAGCTCTGATAAATAGACTTTCTTTCCAACCTTTGTTAATCCATTATAAAATCGCTGTGCAAAATCGAATGCCGTACCACTCTCCGACCCTACTAAGATTATATACTCACATTCATCTTTATCTGTTATTTGCGTTATCCGTTTTGCTTTCTTTCTACGCTTCAACGTCATTGCAAAACCTGAATACATAAAAAACAGAATAGAGGCACTTGCAAGCAACAATACAATTGACCAAATGACATTACCCTCACCCGTATGCAAAACCAAACTTAGCCTTGAAGCCAATGTTACAAATGGGTAATCTGCACTGCGCACTATAGCGCCCGTTTGCTGATTTACATCAACCTCTTTATTCTGTAAAGCAATAAGGTAATATTCTTCTGGATCACTAGAAAAAGGAAATTCTACCTGTCTAATATCTGACAAAGTAGTTTCCTTAAAAAATGGAACATCGGTAATATGTTCATACACTTTAGAGGATGTATCAAGAGCAAAATCTTGTTTCTCAGCAACATTATCCGGCAATAAATTAAACTTCTCGGCGGATAGGTAAACTCCGGTAGAAGCAAGAATTATAATAGGAATAAAGAACCATCTACTTAATAGTACATGGTATCGTAACTCAAAATAATCTTTCTGGACTTTCGAAAATAATTTTAAGAATCCGCCTTGGCGCTTAGCAAGCAGCACAAGCCCGGTAACTGCAATAATACATAAGAGTAAAGAAATAAGACCAACGAAAAATCTACCTATACTTTTTAGAAATAAAGAACGGTGTACGTTAGTCGCAAAAGTATACATGTACGGTCGTTCTTCAACCTCACCTAATTGTTCACCCGTAATAGGATTCACATATATGTCTAATGTTTCCATATCCATAGTCAAAACCGAAGCCTTTACGAATCCTGATGATTCTACTTCTAATTCTAAAACCTCATCATAAGAATTCTTTAATGCATCTATAGTAGTTACCAATGATACTTCTTCCCAATTTTCTACCGCATAGCCTTTTGCTTGGTGAGAAATGGGCTCTACCGCTAAAATGATTCCGGTCACAGAAGCCACTATCAAGAATAGTGAAGAAACCAGGGCAAGCGTAAGATGACTAAAGCGCCAAATAGAAATGGTCATAAATGGAAATGTAATTTTGTGATCTTATTATTTTAAAAATTCCAGAATGTCTGTACTAAGACATTCTGGAATTTATAATTGTGATTGTAAAAAATAAACGCACTAACTGTAAAACGTTATTACGAACATAATAAAGTAATCTGTTTATTTGTAGCCGAGAACTCATACACTACATAAATTTGACAGATTACTTCGTCGCAAAATGCTCCTCGCAAAGACGTCATTCTGATTCATGGTCACGCAAAACTCACATGCAACTATTATTCAGCAGATTGCTTCGTCTAGAAATGCTCTTCGCAAAAACAATAATTTAAAACAATTACTGAGGCAACATACGTACGTAACGAATGAAACCTTGACCCTCTACTTTAGTGGTCAAGTTTTCTGTGGTTAACGGAAACTGAATATCATCAGCATAATACCCTTGATCCTCTACAGAAGTTTCAAAACGAAGACTATACCCTTTATCTATTTTATCCGTAGGAATTTGTAAAACATTTAAAGCACGTTCTCCGCCACTGATAGTTTCACCAGAAATAGCATCTATATTCGGTCGATTTTTTCCGTAGAATTTCCACCATTCTGTAATTTCACTATACCATTCGCTGTCTTTACCTTGAACGTAAATCGTTTCTACATATTCATTATCGGCATCAACAATAGATACGATTAAATAAGCACCTTCACCTGAATAATTTGTTAATTGTATTAGACACTTTACAGGAGTCTTATCTACAGGATTGAATGCGGTCAATAAGGACCCGACCAATAGAATTGCCGGAATATATTTTAAAAAATTGTTCATGTATATAAAAATTTGTTCTCTATAAGAGATTTATAAATATGATTTAGGATTCTATTGCTTTAAGAAATTAAGAGACGTATTCTCTTTTTGCAACAATTCGTTTTCACTAGCCAAATCATATACCGTTTCTTCAAAATCAGTTGTACTCTTTGCATCCGCACCTTTAGCAAGTAAGAATTTAAGCAACTTATCATTCTCTGCTTTCATTGCCGCTACATGTAAAGCAGTTAAACCTTCATCGTTCTTAGCATTGACATCGATATTAAAATCGGACACTTTTTTCAATAACTCAAGGTTATTTTTCTTAGCAGCCACATGATATAACGTATTACCTTCACCTTGAACGGTATTGAATTTTAATCCTTTTGACTTCAATAAAGCTAACTTAGCATCAAAAGCCTTGGCGTTTCTTTTATTATACGAATCTGCCAAAAAGTAAGCAGCCGTATTACCGGCAGTATCTTGAGCATTGATATCCGCTCCCTTACTTATTAAAAACTCAACCACATCTGCCTTGTTACTATGAGTCGCTAGCATAAGTGCAGTTTCCCCACTCTTGTTGGCAGCATTGATATCCTTCACATTTTTGGCTAATAATTGAACTATAGAAAGCTGGTTTCTAGCAGCAGCGTTTAAAAACGGAGTATTCCCCTCTTCGTCTGCTTGGTTTACATCTGCACCAGCATTTAAGAAGAGCTCAATAATAGCAGCATCTTTAGTACCAAAAGCTAAACGGTGTAACGGTGTGCTCCCATTTTTCTCTACAATATTAGGTTCCAAACCAAGACCTTTTAAATAGGTATAGACGGGCAAGCCATTACTGAATCCGCGGCCACCTTGCGATGCGAACATAAAAGCATTACCTCCATTATCATTAAGTGACTTGTAATCAACTCCCTTTTTAATAAGAAGATTTAAAAAATCTATATTTCCTTTTTTAGAAGCGTAGTTGAAAATTCCGTTACCATCCTCATCGTTACTATCTAAAGACAAACCTTTATCTAAAAAGAAATTCAATTCTTTTTCTGTTTTAAGAGAAGGTGCAGCCAATAGTAAAACATTAGCACCATGTTCATTTTTCTCCTCCACTAAATTCACACCTTTCTTTTCAAAAGCATTATAAATTGCAGGGTTTGTAAGTCCGGCATTTACACCAAAAGCAAGCGGTGTATAACGGTGACTGTCCAAAGCCGTAACCGATGCACCATTATCTAATAAAAACTGAACCAACTCAGCATCGCCAGCATACGCTGCCCAGTGTAAATAAATACGACTATCATGAGTTTTCTTATCTACAGCGTTACCTTCAAGAGATAATAAATATTTAACTACCTCTGTATCTGCCTTACTGGTAATTGCCAAAGTAGTAGCATCAAAAGAATTGCTATCCATCTCAGCAGGGTCATTACCCTCAGCGATTTTTTGTTTTATGGTAGCAACATCTGGATTACTCTTCCAAAATTTACGATCTATCAACTCATTTTTCTGCTGTGCAATACCAGTGAAGCTTACAAACAATAGAGCGGTTAAGGCTATTTGTTTTACGGTTTTCATGTTCTTATTTTTTTACAAATGATTCAATTACTTCTTCTATCTCCCCTTTTTGATCATATTCATCATCAAAAAGATACTTATACAATACTTTATTATCTACTTTCTGTTCTAAAGAAAGGTCTTGATTACGACCATATACATCATCCCACTTGGTACGCACTAAAGCCCATTTATCTGTATTTGATTTCCACCAAGCAGCTGCTGCGGCACATTTACTATCATCAACTTTTACATACGTATTATATCCCTTTTCTTGAGCAAGAATAACATCTTCTTTACCATCTTCACGAATTACCTTAGTATTATCTTGGTCATGCAACCACCCATAATCCGTTACTTCATGACGGTTACCACGAACGGTTAAGTTGTAATCGCTTCTGGTAGTATACTCACGCCTAGCTAGTGGCGCATCTGCAGTATTTTCCCAATAACTTTTACCATCTACATGAACCCAAGTAGAAGAACCCTCGTACCGCGGACTATCATCTACTTGAAATACTTTTTGGGTCCATTGCCCTTTTACCTGATCAGCAGTCAGCTTCTTAAATGTCCAAGTATTATCAGCATTGTAGGAGTACAAATCTGTATTCTCAAACAACCAATCTTGTCTCCAGTGTTTTACAATATGCGGATCAGCAGGGTTACCTACTTGTAATAAATGTTGAATAGAGATTTTATCGTCCTCGTCTGTTATTAGTTCTGCCCACTCTAACCCTTTATCTACTTTGGTTTTAGATGGTTTATATAGCGAGTCTGTACTATAGTTAAAGGTTTCTGAGAAGTTAAAAGTTACTTCATAACAACCGCACATGCTTTTTATAGCCTCGCGGTCTTTCCTCATTTTATCTTTTTGTGAAAAGGCACTTACAGAAATAACCAGTGCTATGGCAATAGAAATGGGTGTTCTCATTAGATTATTATTTATTGTTTTCTGGTTCGATGACAAAAATAGTTATTTTTATTTATTCTAAATAAGAATTGTTTATATATTTGTCGAGTATTAAGAATAATTCTAAATAAGAATAATGCGATATAAGTTTGTTCCCTACTTACTGCTTATTACCTATCAACTGACACTTGCTCAAAGCCAGGTAGAAAATGCTAAAGACTCTATTTTATCGCAACAACTAGATGAAGTTATTGTTACCGCAACTAGAACCGAGCGTCAACTATCATCTCTTCCCCTACCCGCTACCTTGGTGGGCAAAAAGCAAATTATAAAATCTGGTACAGTTCGTTTAAATGAAATATTGAACGAGCAAACAGGTATAATAACCGTTGCTGATGAAAGCGGATTTCAAGGCGTACAAATACAAGGTATAGCATCAGACTATATCCTTATTCTAATAGATGGCGTACCTCTTGTTGGTAGAAGTGCAGGTAATTTTGATTTAAGCAGATTAACCGTAGGGAATATCAAACAGATTGAAGTCGTAAAAGGTCCGGCGAGCTCTTTATATGGTTCTGAGGCCTTAGGCGGTGTGATAAATATTATTACGGAAAAACCACAAACAGAAGCCTTAAGTGGTAATGCATCTTACAGAATAGGAAGTTTCACTCAACAGGATATTAATCTAGATTTGAAACAAGCATTTAAAAAGTTTCGTTATGGATTTTTCGCTAATAGATTTTCATCTAACGGGTATGATCTAAATGAAGATGTAGAAGGGCAAACCGTGAATCCGTTTACCAACTACACTTTAAATGGTCGTTTGTATTATGATTTCAACGATAAACTATCCCTATTCACCTCCGCACGTTTTTACGATCAAAACCAAGATGCAGGTTTTACACTAGACAGTATACAATATATAGGTGATACCAAAGAACGTGAATGGAATACTCACGCTAGATTAGACCATAAATGGACCCCAAATCTTACCATGGCCTACGAGCTTTATTATACAAATTATATGGCTACAGAATTATTGGCTGATCCTATTTCTACAGATGTATTGAGTGATAGTGATTTTAACCAAAAACTATTTCGCCCAGAGGTACGTGGCAGCTACACCTTTGCTTCTGAAAACGAAAATAATACTGGGTTACAAAACGGAACTTTAACTGCTGGTATGGGTTTACAATTAGATGAGCTAGACAGAACATATTTTGATGAAACAGTCAACTTCACCTCTCAATACCTTTATGCACAGTACGATTTTAATCCTATTGAAAAGTTGAATATTATAGCCGGTGCACGGTTTGATAATCACTCAGAATACAACAACCAGTTCAGCCCTAAATTGGCTTTGCGTTACCAATTAAATAACAATCTATCGATCAAGGGTTCTGTTGGCTACGGTTTTAAAGCACCCGATTTTAGGCAGCTGTATTTCGACTTTACCAATTCTGCCGTTGGGTACACCGTACTAGGCTATAATGTAGCTTTAGACAAACTACAAGAGTTAGTAGAACAAGAACAGATCCTTAGTGTATTGGTTACCGAAGATGAACTTGACAAACCTTTAGAAGCAGAAAGTTCTATCGGGTACAACCTAGGTTTTAATCTAAAGCACGGTCGTGGAAATACAGAGGTAAATTTCTTTAGAAACGATTTCAAAAACTTGATAGATACACGCATTATCGCCCGTAAAATAAATGGTCAAAATGTATTCAGTTACATGAATTTTGATGAAATATATACCACAGGCTTTGAAATCAATTCAAGCTACAAACTTACCAATGAACTGAACATTAGTGCCGGGTACCAATTGCTATATGCTTTTGACAAGCAGAAAAAACAAGATGTAGCAGATAATCAAGTATTTGTGCGGGATGCTGAAAGTGGGCAGTCGGTTGCACTAGCACAGTCAGACTATTTCGGCTTGGTGAATCGCTCTCGACACAATGCTAATTTTAAGGTGTATTATGATATACCGTCTGCCAGTACCAATGTAAATATGCGTGTACTGTATAGAAGTAAATATGCCCAGTATGACACCAATGGAAACGACCTCATAGATAATTATGATACCAGTTTTATAGATGGTTTCGTAACCTTAAATGCAGCGATAAGCAAAATATTTTATAAAAATCTCACATTACAGGTAGGTGCAAATAACCTTTTGGACTATACCGATAACAATATCCCGACAATGCCGGGAATTCAAGGATACCTAAAACTAAATTATCAATTCTAACCCACCTGACCACGCGCAGGTATTAATTACATGACCATGACGAAGAACATTTTAGCAGTAGCATTTTTAGCAGTGGCATTCGCCTCTTGTAGCAACGACGATGACAGTACCCAAACAGAACCCTTATTAACTGAAACGGTAAGCAACCTATACGCCCCACAAACAGGAGGACAAGGCGAACCCGTTGGTGGCGAATTCACCAAATTCGATTTTGAAACAGGCGCAGAAACTACAAGTGATACTGATTGGGACATTGCCTTTAGAGGAACAACAATTGCTGTAAACGGTGGCGTTGCAACAGGTACGACAGATGAACCAACAAGAAACGGAGATGTTAGCGCTGCAATAGTAACTGGAACATTTACCAGTGTAACCTCTGCCGCTGACCTTACTTTCAACCAAGACTCAGAAACATCATTTGCCATACCAACAGGAAGCGATAATGGCTGGTACAATTACAATTCTGAAAGCTTTACCGTTACCGCTATACCTGGTAAAGTGTTTGTTTTTAAAACTACAGAAGGTAATTACGTTAAAGTGGAATTTATAAGCTACTACGAAGATGCCCCAGCGGTGCCAGATCCATTTACCGATGCAACACCATATTACACTTTTAACTATGTATACAACCCTAACGTTGGGGAAACTTCTTTTGAATAGTTTGTTTTAATTTAAGTTGTTTATAAAAGCTCGTCTGTAAAGACGGGCTTTTTTTATTTAGTATAAAGCAGTTGTTCATACAGTTTAAACTAGTACGGGTTTTCTTCAAATGTAATTTGGTATATTGGTAGTATAATATATATATATAACATATGTTTTATATATCTCATATTGGAAGGATATATAACATATGTTATATATTTAATTGTTGTAGCACATTTACCAAAACCAACTAAATGATTGAATTAATACTTTCGACTTTAGCAGAATTTGGACTAATTCACGAGGATTACAAACATCGGAAACGAATTAGTAAAAAAGAAAAAGAAGATGGTGTTAAAAGACCTATTCAGAAATATTTTCTACAACCGAGTTCAATTATGGTCATTTCGCTTTTATTAGTTGGAAGTATAAGCGCATTTCTATTTTTCGGTTATCAAAGAACGTCTATCTATCCTGATAAAACTGAAAAAGAAATAGCTGAAATTAGTGAGAGAATGGAAAATTGGAATGAAAAGTTCGGAAAATATCCAACGGACCTTAATGAATTAATCGGAAATAGTCCTTTGAGACAAGATTGGAAAAAAGACGCTTGGAATCGAGAATATGAATTTAAGGTTACGGAAAATGGACAAAGGTTTTTAATCACTTCTGCTGGTTCGGATGGAAAATTTAAAACGGAAGATGACATTAAATCGGAATAAAAGAGGTTTAAAAATTATTGGACTTTATATAATTAGCTTAGTCTGTATATCTTTCTATTTTTTAATGGATTACCATAACGTCATCTTTGTACTCTATGAAAAATGGGATATGAATCCCGATGGCAAGTTTACTACACTTGTTTTTACTGGATTACTTCAATATGGATTATTAATAGTTGGTATATGTATTTTTTCAACGCTGAGTTTTATTCTAATCAGAGGGAAAATTAAAAGCGAATAAATAAAAACGTGCTACAACAATGGCTAAACGTAATGCGGACTTTAAGGCAAAACCGAAAGGTCTGTGTATATTTATGAGGTCGCTAAATCTTATGGATTTAGCTTTGGACAAGAAAAAATAAATCTAAACAATAAGCTTTAGCTTCGTGTGCAGACGGAAACGAAAAGTTTCCTTACCACCGCACTACGCTTAGCCTAGCCGTTGTCATTAATTTTATAGAATTTGAGTTACACAATTATCATATTATTAGGATTACTATTAATCGCACCGATATTCATTGCGTATTATTATGATTACAAAACTGACCCAAAACAGTTTTCTTTCTCGGTTAAAACTTTGGGAAAGGGGTTGGGAAAAGGGATAATTTATATGGCTATTTATTTTGGAATAAATAAAGCTTATGAATTACTTGTTCCTCTAAATAAAAATCACGGAATGGAATTCAATTCTGAACGTGAACAACTAGGAATTCCTACTTTGAAATCAGATTGGAAAGTTAGTGATTATGAGTCTGAACAATTCACAACTTATTGGTGGAAACCGGAACCGAGAAATGGACATTTTAAAAAAATAATTGAGTACGGAATTTTGGATTCAAAAACGGAAACGGATTATTATCACAACGAAAATAAGAAAGGAACTTTTGCTTGGTCAAAATATGACTTTGACAAAAGGGAATTTCAATATTTTATGGAATTACCAAATGAAAAATTAGTTTCTGTAACTGACAGAGGTCAATTAAGAGTGGAGAAGCCAACTGTTGTGAAAAATGTAAGTAAATCTGAATTTGAAAATTATATTACGGAATAAAAACTAATGACAACAAAACCTAAACGTAATGCGGAGTTTAGAAAAAAATCGAAAGGTCTGTGTATATTTATGGAGTCGTTAAGTCTTATGGATTTAGCTTTGGACAAAAAAAGAAAAAGCAAAACAATAAGCTTTAGCTTCGTGCTCAGACGGAAATGAAAAAATTTCTTTGCCTAAACAATACAAATAAATTAAACACTGTAAGTAATTAAAAATGAAGCCAAAATTATTAAAAACAAAAATACAGCTTGAAAACGATAGTGTATTATTGCTGCCTTTTGAGAACGAACGAAATGAAGAGCTCAAAGAAATAATTTTCGATAAAGAAATCTGGGAATTTATGGGAATGAGTGTAAACAACGAACAAGGTTTAAAGAATTATATTTCTAAGACGATTAAAGATAAAAATAGCGGCTTGTGCTATCCGTTTTTAGTTATAGACAAACTAACCAATAAAGTCGCAGGTTGTACCAGATACGGCAACTTAAATACCTCTAGCCAAAAATGTGAAATTGGATGGACCTGGTACGGTACAGAGTTTCAAGGCACAGGTTTAAACAAAGCCTGCAAATATGAACTATTGAAATTTGGCTTTGAAGAAATTGGATTTAGAAGAATACAGTTTAGTTCAGACAAAGCTAACTTAAGGTCATTAAAAGCAATTGAAAAATTAGGCGCGCAAAAAGAGGGTGTTTTTAGAAACAATTACATCGCATCAAATGGAGAAAGTAGAACTGACGTCTATTTTAGCATCATTAAAAATGAATGGAAAGAACTTAAAGATGAGCTCTTTTCTGAATTTGAAACCTACTAAGAGATTTGTACTTTAAAATAAAAACCGGGTACAGTAACCCATAAAATGCATTGCCTTAGAATTTATTGAACAGAAATGTCGTATAGAAACAGCTTTAGATTCTACTAAATTGATTCTATATATGAATTATAACAGCAAAAAAGAACTTAACCGCTATACCATAATTTACTATCATCAAAATTCAATTTAAAAAGCACTGAAAAGTGAATACTTATATTCCTTTTATTCTTTTTTTCAATATTCATTTTAACGCACATTTTTTGACATTTGCTTCTGTACATATTATAAAGGAATACAAAATTCATTAATTTGGTAATTTAAAGTTTTACTCATCAATATTTAATTTATGCCCTATCAAGATGAATTTCTTATTTTCTGGAAACAAGTAACAGAAAGTGTTGAAGAAGGTAACTTTGCGAAACTAACCATGGCAAAAACCATTGGTAAGCCTAATTTGAGAAATATATTCGTAAGACCCATCTATTCTGAAAATGGCTTTAAAGTCTTGCTTAAATTACGTTATAGATCTAGAGAGACCGAAGACCAAACCGAAGAGCTTACTTTAGACGAGGCTTTTATCATCTTAAAATCTCATCTTAAAACATCTTTCTTGACAGTTGTATTATTTACCACAACAAAAGATGTGCTTTTCAAAGTTAATAAAAAGGGTGTTGGAAGTTTTACAGAAAACCCTCCGACTTTTAGCGATATTACTCAAGCTAAAATGGACGATTAGAATAGCTGGATAACTAATAAAATAATAGAGAAGATAAATCTTTAGAATTTCGCTTTGACCAGAAAAATGAAAAAAAAAAAAACCCAAAATATCGAAAAGTCCGTTCGGGCAAAAAAAAAAGATATCGCTATGTAATTTGCAGGAAACAAATGCTAGTTTGCTCCTAAGCTATTCATAGTTAAAACGCAATAAAATTCAACATTCTATTTATGTTAACAATATGCACTAACGAACAGTAGCAAAATAATGAAGCAAAGCTTATCGTACTATATTACACTGTTTGTCATTAAGCTAAAAGGCTTGAAAAAGATTTTTAGTATAGCCCCTATAGACTTCAAAAGAATCAGAAAAGAAGATGTAAAATATCCGAAAGGCAAGTTTTACAAGCAAAACAAAATACGGACTTTTAAGGTTTTAGATTCTTTAATTACTGAAGTAGGACGATATAAAAATTCTAAAAACCTTTTGATATTTATTCACGGTGGTGCATTTATTTCTGGTCCGGCTAAACATCATTGGGATTCTTTTAAAAAAATAGCTTCACAAACAGATTATAAAATTTGGATGTGCGATTATCCAAAGTCACCTGAAAACAAGATATCAATAATTTCAGAAAACATAGACTCTATTTACAATACTGCCTTAGACCAATTTCAAGCAAATAACATTTATTTAATTGGAGATTCTGTTGGTGGAACATTAATCGTCAGTTTAACCCAACGGCTGATATTAAAGGGCATTAAACTACCAAAAAAAATCATTTTGATTACCCCTGTTATGGATTCAAGTATGTCTAATTCTGAAATTGACAAAGTAGATAGTATTGACCCAATGCTTTCAAAAATCGGAGTATTAAGTGCGAAAAAAATGTGTGCCGAGAATAATGATTTGAAAAATGCTATGATTTCACCTTTATACGGAAGTTTTGCTAAGTTCCCGTATACAATTTTATTTATAGCAGAAAATGACATTTTTAATCCGGACCAAAAGTTAGCTGTCAAAAAAATTATTGATGCTAATATAAATTTCGAATTAATCGAAGGAAAAAATATGCCCCATATTTGGCCCTTCTTACCAGTAATGAAAGAAGCTAAAATATCTTTGAATGAAATTATCAATATTATAAATAACTAGCTAGTACATTCTAAAAGGTAATTATCATTAAAGAAGAAAAAAATCAATAATGCCAGCAAAATAGAAACATGAATATAAAATATATTTTAGGATCAATCATTACTATTCCGCTATTACCTATAATGTATTTTCAAGGTAAAAATATCAAAAAAACTGTTCCACGATTACCCGAAGCTGAAGGTACCAAAGGCTTATCAACAATCTCTTCTAAAAAGGTACTACGTATGCTAACTATCGGCGAAAGTACTATTGCAGGTGTTGGAGTTAAAACTCACCAAGAGGGCTTTACTGGCTCCTTGGCAGACGAATTGGCTATGAAACTAAATACAAATGTCGATTGGAAAGTTTATGCTAAAAGCGGGTATACTGCAAAAAAAGTAAACGAAAAAATTATTGATCTCATTACAGAAGAAGCTGTCGATCTAATTGTTGTCGGCCTTGGTGGTAATGATGCTTTTGAATTGAACTCACCTAAAAAATGGAACCGAGACGTTCGTGAACTTATCAAAAGCATTAAAGCTAAATTCAACGATGTGCCGATTGTATTTACCAATATGCCACCCATAAAAGAATTTCCAGCTTTTACGCCCATCATAAAATTTACCATTGGCAATCTGGTTAACATACTAGGTGAAGAATTAATTAGTATTGTAAAAGATTTTGACAAGGTGTATTACTACGCATTAAAACCTTCTAGCGAAGATTATATTGAAAGATTCAATTTAGAAATAGAACCTTCTGAATTTTTCGTTGACGGAGTTCATCCTTCAAAACGAACGTATCATATTTGGGCAAAAGATATTTCAAACTACATTACAGAATCGAAAGAAATTAAAGCCGCCATAAAGCATAACCTATAAATAATATATTTCTAAAATGTAATTAGAGTTTAAAAACACCTTCGATTTATTAAATATCAATTACAGGTTTTCTAAAAGTAAAATCGATTTATTCGACACCTAACATCTTAACAAACAAATTTCTAACTAAAAAATTCATTCTAACTTTTTCTTCTTGATCATAGATTTTGAAAAAACTTTTGCATAATCACAGCTACTGATTTCAGTCATATTTTTTCAATAGACTACAAAGTAACTTGCGATACTATTTATTTGTTTTTCAAACAATTAAACTACAATTATGAAGAATAAGAAGAATTTTATCCTCAAAGCTTTAGTAGCCATTTTGTCTATTATAGGTGTTGTAGCTGTAGTAATTTGGTTTTCTATGCCTAAAGAGCAGCGTAACATGATTTCGTTCATGATGTCTAAAGGAGAAAGCTATGACAACTATAAAGAATATCAAGTTATTGAACGCAATGATAAAGCCTTAGTTCCGGCATCTTTTGAACCTAGCGTGGTCGATACTATTTCTAAAAATAGCTATACAGTCGCAATCACAGAAATGGTAAAAAATGAAAAGTCAAGCATGCTTAAAAAAGGTATGGTTCAAACTTTAGGTATAGATGATTACACAGGGTGGCAGGTACTTGCCGATGAAGGTGCAGAAGAAGGAACTTATCCGTTCGGTCCATCACCACTTAGTTATTACACTGCAGGTATCGCTTCAAATTTACATACACAACTGCTGAAAGCGGCAAAAGAGAAAGATGTAGCATTAAAAAACATAAAAGTAGAAGTATTAAATAAATTCCGTTGGAACAAAATGTCATCAAGTAATGGAGCAGGATTTTTAGATGTAACTACTACCAATATTATTATTGATAGCGATGTATCTCAAGATAAAGTTCAAGGTGCAATAAACCTTGCCCTCCAAGCATGGACAGCAGGAAATGCCTTAAAAAATGAAACGGTTATAGAACCACACTTAGTTATTAATGGAGATAATTTTGACACTTATAAGGCAACACCAGGCACATCTGGTTCAGAAATATCTTATGATGCAGATTTCTTATTGACCTCTGTTACCAGCAGCGCTACGTTACCAGAATTTTTAGAGTTAGAAGTACCTAAAAACCAAGCAGCTTTTGAAATGCTAAATACTATGGATAATTTGGAATTTGAAATATTCGCTATTTCTGAATCAGCAAATAATAGTGAAAGACCTTATCTAACTAAAATAACTATTTCAACACCTTCTGAAGAAACATGGGAAATATATGCAGATGAATTTAGCGACAAAAATGATAAGCCTCTAGCACCTACCTCGCTTGAATATTTCACTTTGGGTACTGCGCTTTGTTTAACTTCACAGACGACATTAACGAGTGCTATGATGAATTTACAATATACCGATTACCGAGTTGAAGACCAGATTGATTTTAAACAAGAAGCTATAGATTCTACTCAAATGGTTGATCACATTGGTACAGTTCATTCATACATTTTAGTTGAATCAAATGAAACGCAGGAAAGATTAGAGTATTTTTATAAGAAATCTTTAGCATTATGTTTTGCAGGCGAAGGATTAAAAAGTGCCACTAAAATGAACACTCACATCTATTTGAACGGACAACCAATTCACTAGATCTGATCAGTTTAGGAAACAGTTTGATTTATCAAACTGTTATCCCGCTTAGCAAGAGCTTCATGCTCTTGCTGCTTTTTTTTATTTCAAATTCCTCATCATAGACTACCCCTAGCCTATAATTTCAACATTTTTTAAAAGTTTAAATTATGATAAAGTACTATATAGGTTATCATATTAATTCATGAAATCAAATAAAATATTTCCATTTCAATGATAACCTTAGGGGTTGTATATTTATGAGGTAGTTATATCCTAGATGGAGGTTCAATGAGAATATATGTTGATAATATTTCTAATGTGAATAGTTTTTTAAAAAAGGAATTCGGACTTCAAGTTATTGATTGTAAACAACTCGATGGGTACGATAATTGGAATTACCGCATTGCCACTTCAGATTCCTCATATATTTATAAAACCTATCAATACTCAGAAGTATCATTTGATATGGTAAAAGCAGAGAATGATACACTCTTATTTCTACAAAACGATTTTGAGCATAAAGTTCCAAAACCCATTCCATTTAAAGATGGTTCTTATCTAGGTACTTTTTCTATAAACGAGAAACCTTCTATATGTCGAATGCTTTCATTTCTAGAAGGTGAGTTTTTAGGCGATGTTTCTTACACAGTGCAATTAATTGAATCTCTGGGTGCTTTTCTAGCAGAATTAGATTTGAAACTAAAAGGGTTTAAAAATTATACGATACAGAGCAGACAATGGGAATGGGACCTTCAGTACTTTGATTTAAATAGAAAGTATATAAATGATATTAAAAACGCCACAAATAGAAATATTGTCCGTTATTTTTATAGTCAGTTTGAAGAAAATGTAAGACCACTTTTTCCTGAATTAAGAAAGCAGATCATACATAATGATGCCAACGAATGGAATATCCTGGTTCAAGAAAACCAAGTATCTGGCATTATAGATTTCGGAGATCTAGCTCATTCTTTTCTTATTAACGAATTAGCTATTGCCATCACCTATACGAGCTACGATAAAGAAAATCCGTTAGAGTGGGCTGTAGTATTACTAAAATCTTACCATCAAAAGCTGCCTATAGAAGCTAAAGAAATAAGTATTTTATATTACCTAATCGCTGCCAGGTTATGCACCAGTGTTTGTAATTCTGCACATGCAAAAAAGGTGAATCCAGATAATAGCTACGCATCGGTAAGTGAGCAATCTGCCTGGAAAATGCTATACAGTTGGTTGGCTATAAACCCCATAAACGCAGAAAATGAATTTAGAAAAGCAGCTAATCTCCCTATTAAAAAACCTGCATCAACTTTAAGTCTACTAAGTAGAAGATTCAAACACATTAGCCCTATTTTATCTACCAGCTACAAGGAGCCTATACATATGGTTAAATCTGCATTTCAATATATGTATGATGCAGAAGGTAATACGTTTTTAGATGCCTATAATAACATTCCGCATGTTGGTCATTCGCACCCTAAAGTCGTGAAAGCAGCGCAACGACAAATGGCGAAACTAAATACCAATACACGCTATATTTATGACGAATTAGCAGATTATGCAGAGAAATTATTAGAACACTTTCCGCCGAATCTGAATAAAGTATTTTTTGTGAATTCAGGTAGCGCAGCGAGTGATTTAGCAGTACGAATGGCAAATAATCACACGAAAAGGAATACCATGATGGTTATGGAATCTGGTTACCACGGCAACACTCAAATAAGCATAGACATAAGTGATTACAAATTTAATAATCCTAAAGGGCAAGGTCAAAAAAATCATATAATAAAAGCGACGCTACCAGATACGTACCGAGGCAAATACACAGCTGATATTGCAAATGCAGGTACACTGTATGGTAAAGATGCAGGTGCTCAAATAGCACAAAGTAAACAACCTATATCCGCTTTTATAAGTGAACCAATTTTAGGATGCGCAGGTCAAGTTCCACTAGCAGATGGCTATTTAAAAGAGGTTTACCCTGCTATTCGAGCACAAGGCGGCATTTGCATAAGTGATGAAGTACAAACAGGTTTTGGTAGATTAGGAGATCATTTCTGGGGATATGAAGCCCATGGCGTCGAACCTGATATAGTAATTTTAGGAAAACCCATCGCAAATGGCCACCCAATGGGTGCGGTGGTTTGCACACAAGAAATTGCAGCATCTTTTGAAAAAGGCGTAGAGTTTTTTAGCTCTTTTGGTGGCAACCCAGTTTCTTGCGCCATTGCAATTGCAGTTCTTGATGTTATAGCAAATGAAAAACTACAAGAAAACGCAAAAGTTGTCGGCGATTATTATAGATCTCTTTTAAAAGATTTGATGCTAAAATATAGCTGCATTGGCGATGTACGAGGTTCTGGACTATTTATAGGTGTTGACATCGTTAAGGATAATACCAAAACACCAAATACTGCATTAGCAAGCCATATTAAAAATGAATTAAGAAACAGGCATATTTTGGTAAGTACAGATGGTCCTTTCGATAATGTAATTAAAACCAAACCTCCTTTGTGTTTTAGTAAAGAAAATGCAGCGAAAATGGTTACGACGGTCAGTGCAATTCTGGATGAATATTATAATAATGGAGCAGTTTTTGATGTTTAAATAAGTATGAATAAAGCTGTCTTTATAATAAAACATAGCATTTGAAAAAAATTGAAATCAACACAACTTCTTATCCGAATAACGCTCATTGAAGTCTCTATATTATAGGATTATCCACATTTATGGAGTAATTAGTGTTCTTATTTTTATGGAATAAAATCTACACAAGAACAAATATGGTTTCTAGGTCAAAGAAAATGGTCTATGTATATTTATTGATTCATAAATTTTTACGGCCATTTGAAAAATAAATACACCTATTAACAACTTATCTTAATATCTCTTTTTACCATATGTTTATCTTATGCCCAAAAGAGAGCCAATAACAAACCAAACATATTATTTATTTCTGTTGATGATCTTAGACCTACTTTAGGTGTTTATGGCGACACGGTGGCAGTTACTCCGAATATTGATCAATTAGCTGGTGAGGGCATGACCTTTAGGCAAACATTTTCACAAGTAGCTGTTTGTGCACCATCTAGAGCTAGCTTAATGACAGGGTTGCGACCAGACTCGACACGTGTTTGGCATTTAGGTGATAAGTTTCGAGAAATACATCCGACGACAGTAACCATGCCACAGCATTTTTCAAAGTATGGATATCATACAGTTAATCTTGGTAAAATTTTTCATAATTATATGCCCGATTCGATTTCATGGAACGAACCTGATCTTAGACCTTCTCAATATCTTCAAAAAGATTGGTTAAAAAGAGATGGAGAAACATTTTATATCGATGCCGAAGTAAATAAATCTCAAGCTATAAAAAGAGACTCCTTATTAAAATTAAAACCAATTAGATACGCTGATGGTTGGAATACGGGTCCGGCTTGGGAAGCTGCCGATGTTCATGACACTCTTTATTACGATGGCGCACAAGCAGAATTAGCAAAAAGAACACTTACCCGTTTAGCAAATTCAGAAACTCCATTTTACATGGGCTTAGGGTTTTTTCGACCACATCTACCGTTTACCGCTCCCAAAAAATATTGGGATTTATATGACGCCAAAAACATTCCATTAGCTGCAAACCCCAACGTGCCAGAAAACGCACCTGGTCATACCATGAACTCAATGTACGAATTAAGACATTATGAGGGTTTCAATGCTATTGGGCATCCAGAATCTAACTATAAAATGGATGAACAAACCTCCAGAACTTTAAAACATGGGTATTATGCAAGCGTAAGCTACATTGATGCTTTAATCGGTAATTTGATATCACATTTAAAAAAACTTGAAATATATGATAACACAATCATCATCATCTGGGGTGATCATGGATGGAAATTAGGCGACCATAATAGCTGGGGGAAAATGACAAACTATAATATCGATTTACAAGTACCGATGATTATAAGATATCCTAATCAAGAAAACAGAGGGGCACAAACTTATGCCATTACAGAACTTATTGATATGTTTCCTTCATTATGTGAAATTGCAGGTGTTGATATACCATACTATTTACAAGGAACTAGTTTTGTTCCATTAATAAAAGAACCTGATCGCTCATGGAAAAATGCCGCTTTTAGCCAGTTTCACAGAAGACCAAAACATGCTGCAAACGGTAAGCGGTTTATGGGTTATTCTATGAATACAAGTAAATATCATTATATAGAATGGTACACCTGGGACCCTAAATCAGGTACTAGGGGCAAATTGACAAATAAAGAGTTGTTCGACCGTATAAACGATCCGCACGAAACTGTCAATATCGCATATAACAGAGAACTAAGCGAGGTTACGATTGCCTTATCCAAACAACTTGAAAAAGGTTGGAGACAAGCAAAACCCAATCTTTAAAAGTGAATTGATTATAATAATCAAGAAAATAGCATTATGATGGTTTTCAATATTTATAAATTAATATTATAAGGATTATATATCTTAGGCTCATAATACTTTGCATACTTTTTACGGTATGCATATCATGCAGAACCTCGACCAAAAAAGGGCGATATAGTAAAGAACGTAGATGCCTCACTTTTTCTTAAAAGCAACAGTTTATCTATAGACTCGGTAGGTTGTACATTAAGTGATGGCACCAAGATCAAATGTCTTAAAATAGCCACTTTTAGTATTCGTAAAGATCATGAAATAGGTACGTGGTGCCAGCATACCATTAACGACAGTGCGGATAATGGCGTCATATGGTTCAAAGATGGATAAATGTATGATCGTGATTTCATCAAAGAATTACCAAAATTGTATCATAACGATTTCTGGAAATTATATGACATTAACGGAGATATATTTAGAACGAATAGCTAAGAAAATTGCATTAAATTAATGGGTACATGGCTTTAAAGATGAATTTATTAATTATTGCATTGAATGTTTGCCAGAATATGTAAGTAACTTATCTAGCACCTATTAAATAGCTATAACTCCTTCTATATACTAGTAAGAACAGCTTAATTATAAAAAGCATAAACTCTAATTAGTTAATAATTTAAATATCTTTGTATTCACAGAAATCTTGCTAATAAATATTACAGCTTCATCAAAAACTAGCTACTTGTATGAAGTTAAAAAGTAGTTTTTGTTTGTATTTTTTTCGAGCACCTATTTAATTTTAAACGCAATGCTTAGACATCAAGGCAAAAGCAGAAAATTAAAGTACAATCTGCAAATTGCCACAATTTATCTTTTGTACCAGGCATTGTAAATGTCACGGGTTTTTTGGGATACAACCAATTAACCACTAATGTTACAGGGCATTTTGCACTTTTCATGAACGATGTTGCTAATTTAGAATTCTGGAAAGGCACGATTTATTTGCTCTATATTTTCTCTTTCCTCTTTGGATCCTTCTTCTCTAGTTTTCTGATTGAAAAATTTAGAAAGAATAAAAAATTAAATGTTTTTGTATTACCAACCGCAATCGAATGTCTAATTCTAATAGCCATACCCCCTTATAGTGATGCTTTTGAGATTACTAATTCAGATTTAATTGTTTGCTCTCTTCTATTTGCCATTGGTTTGCAAAATTCTTTCGTTACAAGAATTTCAAATGCAGTGGTTAGAACAACACACCTAACGGGACTATTTACAGGTTTAGGAATTGAGTTTTCGCAATTATTTTTTCCAGAGAGGCATCCAAATAGAGAAAAATTAAAATCTACTATTAAACTCCGCCTTTACATAATCTGTTTCTTCTTTCACGGAGGAATAACTGGCGGATTTCTGTACCTGCAACTTAAAATGGAATACACTATTTGCTGGCGCACTAATTTTATTGGCAAGTTTGTTCTATGATGATTTTAGATATCAATTTATACGTACCAAAAGAAAATATACGCAGCGTTGAGTTTTAATTACCCTTTTGAAACATTCAGTTATATTTTATAAAAAAGGATTGCGTAATTTTAAAAGTATTCTATAATTCTTTGAATATTAAAAAAGCTTAAACTAAAAACCATGAAACATCTACTCTCTACATTCCTTTTCGCTGCACTTTTGGTTTCTTGTAATTCATCAGATAAATCTAAATCAACATCTGCAGAAAGTTCAGATACAGACACAACTACAGAAGCTGTTGCAAAAATTGAAAAGCAATTAAAAACCATTGAAACAGATGAAGACCTTATTGCTACTGCATTAATGGCTGCACCTGCAGAAAGTAGAGCTACAACTAAAGTAATTGGTTATAATATGGCTGGTGAGTTCGTAACTTTAAAAGAAGGTGATAGTGAGTATATCGTACTTGCAGATGACCCAAAGAAAGATGGTTTCAACGCTGCTTGTTACCATAAAGACCTCGATGTTTTTATGGCAAGAGGTAGGACTTTACGTGCCGAAGGCAAATCTGCAGATGAAATTTTCGCAATTCGAGAAGCTGAAGTAAAATCTGGTGAAATTAAAATTACTCCCGGTTCCACATTACACATTTACTACGGGCCAAATGCTGCTTATGATATAGAAACGTCAAAAGTAGATGGAGCTAGACTTCGTTATGTGATATATACTCCATTTGCTACATCGGCATCTATTGGCTTACCAGAAACTCCGTCTGCACCCAATCACCCTTGGGTTATGAATCCTGGTACGCACAGAGCACATATAATGATTTCTCCACTTGAAAATGAAGTAGAGTAATACAAAGCGAGTCAAAAAACGTTAACCACATATGGTAAAACGAATACTAAATTACCTCAGCTGGTTTTTTGTAGCCATGCTTTTAGGGTTTCTACATATGCGCATAGTTTTAGGTGCACCACCAGAATCTGACGATGACAAATTCTCGTTTGCAAGTATGATATATGAATGGGCGTTAGTACAAGTTGGCGCAATCGTTGGCTGTATTATTGCACTTATATTCATTTTATTCGATGTATTTTATTTGAGCAACAAACTTCAAGGTAATAGCAAAGCAACGTTATTTCGTTTTATTATTATAATTACCATTGCCATTATCGTTTGCTCTACACATTACTTTTTAGAAAAAATTGCCAACGTCATTTAAGAAGTTATGTCTAATGATCGTTACACAAATACTATCTTAGCATTATGAATACACTTGATATTAGAACAGTAGATGTTGTTCAATATTTACAGCCCTTACGCGAAGGTGGCTCTATGCCTGCCATTGTAAAAGCCGACGACGATTTTCTCTATGTATTAAAGTTTAGAGGCTCTGGGCAAGGTGAAAAATCACTCATCTCAGAGTTTATTGGTGGCGAATTGGCACGTGCCATCGGGTTAAAAGTACCTGAGTTGGTATTTATGAATTTAGAAGATTCATTTAGGCAGACCGAACCAGACGAAGAAATTCAAGATTTATTGAAGTTTAGCGTAGGGCTTAACCTCGGTTTACACTTTTTATCTGGTGCAATTACTTTCGATCCTTTAATTTCTAAAGCAGATGCTATGACAGCTTCAAAGGTTGTGGTGTTAGATAGTTTAATTAGCAATATAGACCGTACCGCTAAAAATGCAAATCTATTATATTGGCATAATGAATTATGGGTGATAGATAACGGGGCAAGTTTCTATTTTCATCATAATTGGGAGACTTGGGAGAGTCACCTTACCAGAACATTTCCGTTTATAAAAGACCATGTGCTTTTACAACAAGCCACTGCCCTACCTAAAGCTGCTGCAGAAATTCAAAAATTTATCACTTTAGAAAAAATTACAGAGATTGTAACTAAAATACCTGAAGATTGGTTGACGAGCGAATCTGATGTATTAAATGCGGATGAAAAAAGAGCAGCCTATATTAAATTTATAACCACTAAGCTATCTATGATCAATGTTTTAGTTAAAGAGGCAGAAGATGCAAGATAGACATACCTTCAAATTTGCTATAGTTAGGATTGTACCTAAAGTTGAACGAGAAGAGTTCTTTAATGTCGGAGTTATTTTATTCTGTAAACGAACAAAATTTTTAGATATTAAATATCATATTAATGAGGATAAGCTAAATGCTTTTTCTCCAGAAATAGAATATGAAATACTGAATGATTATCTAAAAGCCTGGAAATTAATCTGTGAAGGGAAAGAAGCTGGCGGACCAATAGGAAAGTTAGATTTACCTGATAGATTTGGATGGTTAACAGCATGCAGAAGCACAGTCATACAAAGCTCTACTACCCGATCCGGACTCAGTACCGATCCAGAAAAAGAGTTAGAAGACATATTTAATAAGTACGTATTGTAGAAATTTAAAAGATGAAGAAAGCGGCATTACTACTCGTTATAACTATTAGCAATTTTATTCACGCCCAAAACGCGTTTGAAGCGAACTTTAGCGACACTAACAGACCAAGTAACAAAAACTTTTACGTAACATTTACTGACGATAAAAACAACATAGATTCTATACCTATTGTTATACTAAAGGGCAAAAAGACTGGTCCGGTATTTACTATGGTGTCGGGAGTTCATGGGTATGAATATCCTCCTATTATAGCAGCACAAGAACTACTGCAGGAATTAGATACAGATAAACTTACAGGGACATTAATTATTCTTCCAATGGCGAACCCTTCCGCGTTTTTTGGTCGTACTCCGTTTTTAAATCCGACAGATGGTGTAAATCTAAATAGAACATTTCCGGGGAGTAAATCGGGTTCAATTACAGAGCAAATAGCTAATTTCATTTCTAATGAAATAATAGCAAAAACCGATGTATTCCTAGATATACATGGTGGTGATGCCAATGAAGATTTATTCCCGTTTGCATGTTATTACAACAATACAGACAACCCAAAAGAAACGGCTATGGCTAAAAAATTAGCCGAAGCAAGCGGATTTAGTCATGTAGTGTCCTACTCATATAACCTCAAAAAAACAGAACCTGCCAAATACGCTTTTAAACAAGCTGTACAAGATGGTAAAATTGCTTTAAGTCTAGAAAGTGGCAAACTAGGGCAAGTACAAACCGAAGCGGTAGATTTAATAAAAACAGGAGTATATAATATGCTATCAGAAATGAACATGTATAACTCCGAAAATAAAAGTACTACAGATTTTAAAAACATCACAGAACAATCGTATTTAAAATCTGAATACCAAGGTATATTTACAAGTGATTTTAAAGCTGGAGATACGGTAACCGAAGGAGAAATTATTGGTCACATAAAAGACATTTTCGGTGTAACCTTAGCAGTATTAAAAGCACCCAATACAGGTATAATACTATACAAAATAGGCACACCACCAGTAAATAAGGAAGAAACAGTAATGTGTATTGGTTATAGAATAAAGTAGAAATAAAAGTTTTACATATAAAAAATGGTCATTTATTAACGCTATTACAGATCGCTCGCTTAAATTTCAAATAGAATAAGTAAGTTTATCAAAATATACTGACCTACATACCTCATAAAATTATTTAAATATCAGATAAATGCAATCATCAGAACTAAAAAAAATAATTCAAGGCATTCCAAAAACGGAACTCCATTTGCATTTAGAAGGGAGTTTTGAGCCAGAATTAATGTTCGAAATTGCAAAGAGAAACAATATCACTTTACCTTACGATTCTATAGAATCGGTTAAAGAAGCATACAAATTCAATAACCTTCAAGAGTTTTTAGATATCTATTATGCTGGCGCGCAGGTACTATTACATGAGCAAGATTTCTTTGATTTGACCTGGGCATATATAACCAAAGTACACAGTGAAAATGTAAAGCATGTAGAGGTGTTTTTTGACCCACAGACACATACCGAAAGAGGTGTTGCTTTTGATGTTGTGATAAAAGGAATTCATCGCGCTCTAGAAAAGGGAAAAAATGAATTAAATATATCTTACAAACTCATCATGAGCTATTTGCGTCATTTGAGTGAAGAAGACGCTTTTAAAACCTTAGAAGAATCGTTACCGTTTAAAGACATAATCGATGGCGTTGGTTTAGATTCTTCAGAAATGGGAAACCCGCCAAGTAAATTTGAAAAAGTATTTAAAGCGTCTGCAGCACAAGGGTATAAACTTGTTGCTCATGCAGGGGAAGAAGGTCCGGCAGATTACATCTGGGAAGCTTTAGATATTTTAAATGTAGAACGTATAGACCATGGTAATCGTTGTTTAACAGACGAAGCATTAGTAAAAAGATTAGTAGATGATAAAATTGCGCTTACCCTCTGCCCTACTAGCAATGTTGCCTTAAAAGTGATACAGAAAATGGAAGAACATCCTGTCGCTAAAATGCTTGATAAAGGAATTGTTGCAACAATACACTCAGACGATCCTGCCTATTTTGGTGGGTATATGAACGAGAACTATTACCAAACTGCTAAAGCGCTAAACTTAAGTTTAGAACAAATAGAGCAATTAGCTATTAATGGTTTTGAAGCAAGTTGGTTGAACGATGAATCTAAAAAACAGCACATCCAAGAAGTAAAGGATTATTTTAAATCGCTTTAGCTGGGAGCGGAATAAATAGTTCAAAAACAGCACCATTTCCAAGAGAACTTTCTACTCTAACTTGACCGTTATGGGTAGTTACAATTCGTTTTACAATAGCAAGACCTATACCAGTACCTTGATATTCTTCATCGCTATGTAATCGTTGAAAAATTTCAAAAACCTTACTTTCATATTTTTGGTCAAAACCAATACCATTATCAGATACCATTATCAGATACCGTTATATGAGAATAACGTTTGTCTTCCGCTAAATCAATTTCAGGATAATCTGCACCATCAACAATTTTACCCGTTACCTTTATAACAGGTTTATCTTCTTTTTTGGTAAACTTAATTGCATTAGTAAATAGATTGAACAGCAGTTGTTTAAACTGTATTGGTCTAACCGTAATTTCACAATCTTTAGGTATTTTAAGGACTGTTTTATGCTGCTTAAGTTCTTCGCTTAAAACATCTTTTACATCTAATACCAACTTTTTTAAAGAGACCGTTGTTAAACTGTTATCTATTGTTTCGGTAGCGCCGTAAGTCAATAAGTCTTGAATAAGATCCCTCATACGAGCAGCAGACCGATCAATTCTTTCCAATTTATGTTTACCAGCCTCTGTAAGATTATTAAATTCAATATCACTAACCTGAGAAATAAACATCTGTATTTTTCGCAGCGGTTCTTGAAGGTCATGACTACAAATATGATTAAAAGACTCCAAATCATTAATCATCAACTCTAGCTTTATAGTTTTGATTTCTAATTGATTGGTGCGCTGATAAACCTTCTTCTCTAATTTTTTTGAGAATTTCTTCAGCTTTTTATGTACTCGTTCAAGTTCTAACTTATTCTTTCTAAGCTCCAACAAGTTAATAACTTGTTCAGACAAAATATTCAGAGATTCTTTTTGACTATCTGTTAATTTTCTAGGCTTGTTATCAATAACACACAAGGTACCTAAAGGCAAACCACTTGCATTCTTTAGAGGGATACCAGCATAAAAAACAATATTAGGATTACCCGTTACTAAAGGATTATCATGAAAACGTTCATCTTCACGAGCATCTTCAGTCGTAAAAATAGGGTCACTACCGGTAATAGCATGCGCACAAAAGGCATCTTCAATAGGTGTTTCAGAAACTCCTAGACCATAATTAGATTTAAACCACTGTCTTTTATCATCTAAAAGTGTAATTAATGAAATTGGTGTCTGACAAATTTCAGCCGCTAGTTTGGTAAGGTTATCATAATCTTTTTCAGGCAATGTGTCTAAAATGGAATATGAATTAAGAAGTGCAAGGCGTTCTTTTTCCCTATCATGAATTTTGGCCTTTGTCATATAAAATTATGAAGAGGTGGTTTTTAAAGAAAACAAATATAATATGCCTATTGTATTTGATATCTTAAATATAATATAATCCTGTTAATAATTTATCGCTTAGAATATAGTATTGAAGATTAAAACAGGGTTTATATATGCCATATACAAATAGAAAAGAATTCAATTCGTGCATCCCTAAATCTACGAATCTGATAATAAAGCCAAAGACTTCTAACGTGACCTTTTGAACTTTTTCTTTTTCCACCCTTACAAAAGCTCGCTTTTGACTTCCGTAAAAAGAAAAAACTCAATATCAAAAGATATTGAGCTTTGCTCTAAGCGGAGAAAGAGGGATTCGAACCCCCGGAGGTGTGACCCTCAACAGTTTTCAAGACTGCCGCATTCGACCACTCTGCCATTTCTCCTGAGTGCCTCATCAGGTATTCCCTGAATGCGGGTGCAAATATATAAAGGTTTTCTTATCTATTAAAGCCTTTTCTTAATTATTTTTCAACTCATTTATTTCTATACTTTTCAAAGGAAATGAAAAGGTTGAAATTCAGTTATTTATTACCTTGCCGCAATGGTAAATTCGCTAGTAAGCATATTGATTCCTTTTAAGAATGTTGAAGATTATTTTGAAGAATGTCTGAAATCCATCCAAAGTCAGACCTATAAAAATTGGGAAGCCATTGCAGTAAACGATAATTCTAGTGACAACAGCTTACAAATTGCAAACAGATTTGCTGCTGAAGATAATCGGTTTAAAATATTCTCTAATGAAGAATCAGGCATCATAACAGCCCTTAGAAAAGCATACAGACATAGCAGCGGCAATTTTATATCAAGAATGGATGCCGATGACCATATGACCGAAGACCGTATTAAAGTAATGGTCGATTCTTTATTAAATGAAGGTCAAGGAACGCTCGCCGTTGGCAAGGTGAAGTATTTTTCTAAAGCGGGCGTAAACGATGGTTACGATCGCTATGAGAAATGGCTCAACAAGCTTACCGCTAGCGGAGAAAATTTCAAAGAGATATATAAAGAGTGCGTAATACCATCGCCCTGTTGGATGGTACATATAGAAGACTTTGACAAATGCGGCGCGTTTACGCCAAACCGTTATCCTGAAGATTACGACCTTGCTTTTCGTTTCTATGAATACGGCTTAAAATGTATACCCTGCTCCACTACCCTGCACTATTGGCGAGATTACGATAACAGAACATCGCGAACTAGCGAACACTATGCACAGAATTACTTTTTAGATATAAAACTGCATTACTTTTTAAAATTAGAATTCAAATCAAATGACAATTTAGTGGTTTGGGGCGCTGGTAAAAAGGGAAAAACTATTGCCAACTCGCTCGTAGAAAAGAATATTCCCTTTCATTGGGTTTGCGATAATGAAAAGAAAATAGGTAAAGATATTTATGGCGTACGACTTGAACACTACTCAGTTCTTCAAAATACAGAAAAAACTAAGTGTATTGTTACCGTAGCCAATGAAGAAGACCAGATAAGCATCAACTCTTTTCTTAAGGAATTGAATTTAAAACCCGCTATAGATTATTTTTTGTTTTGCTAACAAATCTTCATAAAAATAATAGTTGCATTCTCACAGGCTTCTAATTTCAAAATAATTATCTTTGGCATAAGCAAAATCAGGAATGCAATTTAAATATCCAGAACTTCTTTGGGGTCTTTTACTACTACTCATTCCTATCATTATTCATCTTTTTCAATTACGCCGATTTAAGAAAACACCCTTTACCAACGTAAAGTTCTTAAAACAAGTAGTTTCTGAATCTAGAAAAAGCAGCACATTAAAAAAGTGGTTATTACTTTTTACTAGAATGGGATTATTAGCAGCTTTAGTAATAGCATTTGCTCAGCCGTTTATTGCCAACAATGCAGCACTTCAAGAAAAAGAAACTGTTTTCTACCTAGACGATTCTTTTAGTATGAATGGGCAAATTGAAAACGGCAATCTCTTAAAAAATACGATACAAGATTTCATAAAATTTATACCCAACGACCAACGGTTTACCTTATTCACCAACAAGCAGGTGTTTAAAGATGTTGAAGTAAAAGATATTCAAAACGAGTTATTGAATCTTACCGTGGCTGCCGACCAATTGGGTGTTGCCGAAATTATTTTAAAAGGAAATACTTATTTCAGCGATAATGCTGCTTCTCAAAAAAACCTAGTGGTTATTTCAGATTTCCAGCAACGTATGGGAGACCTTAGCAAGGCTGATTCTACAAAAAATATCAATATTCAGTACATAAAACCATCTAACGCATCAATTACTAATACGTCTATTGATTCTGTTTTTATTGCCGAACGTTCTAATGACAATATAACATTGGTAACCCAACTGTCTACCAATGCTAAAGATGAAACTATACCTGTTTCTTTATTCAACGATAACAACCTAATCGCTAAAACATCAGCAAAATTTGATATTAGTGGTACCGCTGAAGTCGCGTTTACCATCAACGCCAACGATATGGTTTTAGGAAAGGTAACCATCACAGATACCGGCTTGGATTATGACAATCAATTCTTCTTTAACATTGACAAGAAATCAAAAATTAAGGTATTGGCAATTGGCAGTTCTTCGGCAAACTTTTTATCTCGTATTTATACCGAAGATAATTTTGACTTTATTTCAAGTACTTTAGAAAGATTAAACTATAGTACTATAGAGAATCAAGATTTGGTGATACTAAACGAGATTCAAAAAATACCTAGCTCACTTATTACAGCGCTTAAATCATTGAGCGCTAATGGCGGTAGTTTTGTTTTAATTCCGTCAATTGATGGTGACATAGCTTCTTATAACGAATTAGCATCCGCATATTTTAATAGCAAATACTTGAACGCAGTATCACAAGAGATTGCAATTTCAGATGTAAAGACAGCACATCCATTGTTTATGAATGTGTTTGATAAGAAGGTTAACGATTTTCAATTTCCAACTGTAAAAAAATATTTTAAAATAAACTCCAAAGCACCAACAGCACTTTCTTTTCAAAATAAAGAACCATTTTTAATAGGTAATAAAAATGGCTATTTTTTTACAGCAGCAATCAGTAGCGATAATTCAAATTTTAAAAATTCACCGTTAATAGTACCTGCCTTCTACAATATGGGTATGAACAGTTTAAAGCTACCGCCACTGTATGCAACTATTGGCACTGACGTTGAAATAGAATTACCGATTACCCTACAACAAGATGATATCATTAAAATCGCCAACGAAACCAATGAGTTTATACCGCAACAGCGAGTACTACCCAAAAAAGTACAGGTCAACTTTATAGAGAACCCTAAAGAAGCTGGCATCTATAAAATTATGTACAATGAGAAAAATATTAGACACATCAGTTTTAATAATAACAGAAAAGAGAGTGCATTAATTTACACTCCTTTACCAGAAAATAACAGCGATACATCACTCTCAAATTTCTTTTTAGAAAGTCAAAAAAACAATACCATAAACGAGTTTTGGAAATGGTTTGCTATTTTAGCATTGGCATTTGTTTTAATAGAAACGCTACTTCAAAGATTCTTAAAATAAACTAGTAACGAATCAGCCACAACCCTATGAATATACTTTTAAAATCAGTTACGGTAGTAAATGGAAACACAAAGAGTCTTCATTTAAAGAAAAGCGATATTCTTATTAAAAACGGAGTTATTGATGCCATTGAAACTACTATTGAACCAAGTGGTAAAACAAGGGTTATCAATATAAAGAACTTACATGTTTCTTTAGGATGGTTTGATAGTGGCGTTAGTTTTGGTGAGCCTGGGTATGAAGAGAGAGAAACTATTGAAAACGGATTGTTAACCGCTGCCAAAAGCGGATTTACAGATGTCATCTTAAATACAAGTAGCTATCCTACACCAGATTCAGCTTCTGATATTGTGTATTTAAAGAGTGCAGCCAAAGATCAATTAACAGGTTTGCACCCTTTAGGCAACCTAACTGTTAAAGGTGATGGCGAAATACTCGCAGAGCTTTATGACATGAAGAATGCAGGTGCATTAGGCTTTTATGATTACAAGTACCCGATGAAAAATGCCAACCTATTAAAAATTGCATTGCAGTACGCTCAGAATTTTGACGGACTCGTATTTTCTTTTCCGTTAGATAAAAGCATATCTGGAAAAGGAATTGTAAATGAAGGTATTACCAGCACCAAATTAGGTTTAAAAGGGATACCCAACTTAGCAGAAGAATTACAGATAGCGAGAGATTTATTTATCTTGGAATATACGGGCGGTAAGTTATTTATACCAACCATTTCTACAGCAAGTTCTGTAAAACTGATAGCCGATGCCAAGAAAAAAGGATTACAGGTTTTTTGTAGTGTAGCAGCTCACAACCTTGTTATTACCGATAGTGCCTTAGAAGATTTTGACACACAATATAAAGTAATGCCGCCACTCAGAACGGCAGCAGATATAAAAGCACTTCAAAAAGGAGTAAAAAATGGTACTATAGATTTTGTAACATCTGATCACACACCATTGAATGTAGAATTGAAGCATGTGGAATTTGACAATGCTGATTTTGGCACTATAGGTCTAGAAAGCACCTTTGGTATGTTGAACGAACTATTAGGTGTCGAAAATTCTATTGAACTGCTAACAAAAGGAAGATCAGTTTTCGGAATGAAAGAACCAGAATTAAAAGTTGGACAACCAGCAAACCTTTCTCTTTTTACTACAGATGACGCTTATGAATTTTCAGAAGATCAGATCTTTAGCTCCAGTAAAAACTCCATCGCAATAGGCAAACCAATGAAAGGAAAAGTAATTGGGTCTATTGCAAATAACCAATTAGTATTAAATAAGTAACATGGAGAAAGTTCCCGAAATACCCGGAAAAAAAACCGCCATTGTGGCCTACCTTACAATTGTAGGAGCACTAATTGCGATTAGTATGAATTCCGAACCAAAACACAAATTTGCTCGTTTTCACACAAGACAGGCTTTCGGACTTCATATTATCTTTCTTGCTTTTGCCATATTAAACGCACAATGGGGTAATGAGTATGGCTTTTATGGACTTTATATATTCTATATCGTACTTTGGTTTTACGCCTTTTTAGGCCTGTTGGCTAACAAAGAACAAGCGGTTCCCGTTCTGGGACCTTACTTTCAAAAATGGTTTACTTTTATAAAATAATATAATGACAACAGCTCCCCTATCTTTAGAACACATTATTAGGCCTTCTAGCCTAACCGATAAAAAACCACCTGTACTTTTTATGCTGCATGGTTACGGTAGTAATGAAGAAGATTTATTTTCTTTCGCACCAGAATTACCAGAAGAACTATGTATTATAGCCGTTCGTGCTCCTTATATTTTACAGCCTTATGGTTATGCATGGTACGCTATTAATTTTGATGATGAAAAAGGAAAATGGAGCGATGATGATCAAGCTATTGAATCTCGTGACAAAATCAAAAATTTCATTGATGAAGCCTGTTCTACTTATGGGTTAGATGAAAATAATGTCAACCTTTTAGGCTTCAGTCAAGGTACCATTCTAAGTTATGCAGTAGCCTTATCATATCCTGAAAAAGTAGAGAATATCATCGCTTTAAGCGGATATATTAATGAAGATATATTAATTGATTCTTATAAGGATAATAATTTTGACAGCCTTAATTTCTATTGCTCCCATGGCGATATGGATCAAGTGATACCGGTAGATTGGGCAAGAAAAGCACCCGAGTTATTGACAACCTTAGGTATAAAACATGTCTATGAAGAATTTCCTGCAGGGCATGGTGTTGCACCACAGAACTTCTACGCTCTTAAAAAATGGATTTCAGATAAAATCTAGTTGCTTTGAGTATATAATAAGTGATCAATTAAGGTGAAATCAACACCTAGGTCATCTTTTAATTCATACTTGATCAATAGCTCACCCCAATATTTACCATCAGAAAAGTCGGTAAGTATCCATTTATGATTTAATACTTTGATTTTATTAATTTTAAAATCGTTCTGCATTCCTTCATAGGGAACTAAAGGATTGTCACCTTTTTGAGCATTGGTTTCCAATAATTTATCGGCAACATAAGCTGCAGGATCGTTCAAATTTAAATGCTCGAAATATGCAAGTGCATCGTCATTGTTCTCTAAAGAGAAATACTGCATATCAAGCACCTTCAAAGAAGATCTTTGAACAGAATCTTTCAAATTTTCAACCTTACTTTCTAGCCTTGTAATTGTTTCAGCATTTGCTTTAGTCATATTACCACTGCTAACCACTAGGTATAAACAGATTAAGGATACAAATAGAAATAAGTAAAGGTATATTTTGCTCTTCATAGTTAAATAGTGATTGTTAAATTATCGAATGCCAAATGTACATTTTTCGGCAGTATTTTTTCTACTTCTTCGTGAAAACCAAGTAAGTGGCTAATATGTGTTAAGTATGCTTTATCTGGGTTAACTTCTTTTATAAAATCAAGTGCCTCTTCTAAGTTAAAATGAGAAATATGAGGCTCTAGTCTTAATGCATTAACAACAATAACTTTAGAGCCTTTTATTTTCTCAACTTCTTTCAGTTCAATCGATTTCACATCAGTTAGGTACGTAAAATCTCCCAATCTAAAGCCGAAGACCTGAAGTTCGTTATGCAAGACATTAATAGGCGTAACCTCGCTATTACCAATCTTAAATGGCTCGTTATTGTTAACTAGATTGATATCAACTGTTGGTGCACCAGGATATTTGTTCTTTTCTTGAAATATATATGCAAAACGGGTTTTTAAAGACTCCACTACCCTTTTGTGCGCATAAATAGGAATATTACCTTGTCTAAAGAAAAAAGGACGGATATCATCTAGACCAGCAGTATGATCCGAATGTTCATGCGTGTATAAAATGCCATCAAGGTGCATCACATTATGTGTAAGCATTTGCTGACGAAAATCTGGACCACAATCAATAACATAGTTACAATCATCCCAAGAAAGTAAAACTGACACCCGTAGTCTTTTATCCTTTGGGTTATCACTCAAACAAACCGGATGCGTACTACCAATAATTGGAATACCTTGAGAAGTTCCCGTTCCTAAAAATGTTACACGTAATTTGTTCATCATGTGCTACAAATTTAATTCCTTTTTAATAAAATCGGTAGTTCTAAATTATAAGATCGCTGTATTTAAAAGGGAATAAAAACAATAACCGAAACTTATGCCTTTTTTTTACCGCTATTGTCCAATGTCACAACCATTCTTTATAACTTTGTGAAAAGATAAACAGGTAAAAAATGGCATCGGTATTAAAAAGAGATAGTGTTTTTGAAAATATTCCCTCAATAAAAGCAAAAACCCTACGTATAAATCTGAATCCGGATATATACGGAACCTTCGCAGAAATTGGCGCCGGACAAGAAACCGCACGTCATTTCTTTAGATCTGGTGGTGCCTCGGGTACTATTGCGAAAGCAATGAGTGCTTATGATAAAGATTTTAGTGATGCAATTTATGGTACTGAGACAGATGGGCGATATGTAACCCAAGCTAGATTAAAAACCATGCTTGATTATGAAATGCAATTGATGGAAGAGCGTATTAGTCGCGAAAACCACCCAGATAGATTGTTCTTTTCATATGCAAATACAGTAGCAACGATTGATTTCTCTAAACGCTACAAAGGTCATGGTTGGATCGGTATTAGATATCAATTAGACCCAACACAGAAAGAATTTGACGAAATTATTCTTCATATTCGTTTTAAGCAAAACGAAGCACGATTACAACAAGAAACTTTAGGTATTCTTGGTGTTAACTTAATATATGGTGCATTTTACAAGTACCATAAACCAAAGAAAATGTTGAAATATCTATATGACCATATAGATAAGGATACCCTAGAAATTGATATGATTAACTTCTCTGGACCTAATTTCAAAGATGTTGACAACCGCTTAATGAGTTTACAGCTTATTAAAAATGACATGACAGATGCCGTCATGTTCGGTCCTGACGGCAATAACTTACTACCTGCGGCTGTACTTTATAAAAAGAATATTTTAGCCTTACGTGGTAGTTTTAGACCTGTAACCAAAGTGAATTTAGATATGTTTGAAAAGTCTTATGACATTTTCATTCGTGATAAAGGTGTTGATCAAAACAATACAATCGTTATTTTTGAGATAACGCTTTCTAACTTAAAAGCATCTGGTGAAATCGATGAACAAGATTTTATGGATAGGGCAGAATTGCTTTGTTCTCTTGGTCATTCGGTAATGATTTCTAAATTTCAAGAATATTACAAATTAGTAGAGTACTTTAATAATTATACTAAAAACAGAATTGGTTTGACCATGGGTGTAAACAACCTGGTAGACATATTCGACGAAAAATACTACCGTCATTTAAGTGGTGGTATACTAGAAGCATTCGGTAAATTATTCTTTAAAGATTTACAGGTGTATCTATACCCAATGAAGAACCCAGATACTGGTCAGATTATGACAAGTAATAATGTTAAGGTTCACCCACGTATGAAAGAATTGTACAAGTTCTTTAAATACAATGGCAAGGTTATGGACATCATAGATTACGAACCAGAAGTAATGCATATTTTCTCTAGAGATGTTCTTAAGAAATTAATGAACAATGATGAAGGTTGGGAAAAAATGCTACCGGAAGGAATTGCAGAAATCATTAAAAAAAGGCAATTATTTACTAGAAAAACAGATGATCAAGAAACCGAATAAGTAGTTGGTTCTTAAAATAGCAGTAACACAAAACGCCCATTTTATATGGGCGTTTTTATTTTGCAAAATACTAAATATCAATCTAATAGCTGAGCTGCGTGATCTTTAGTCTTCACCTTATCGATTACTTTAGCAACAATACCATCACCATCTACAACAAATGTTTTTCTATGAATACCATCGTACTCACGCCCCATAAATTTCTTCAATCCCCACACACCAAAAGCATTGATAACGGTATGGTCTTCATCTGCCAATAATGGAAAAGGAAATTCATATTTCTCTTTAAATTTTGCTTGTCTCTTTTCAGAATCTGCACTAACTCCTATAAGTTCATAGCCCTCAGATTGTAATTCTTTATAATTATCCCTTAAATTACATGCTTCAGCCGTACAACCAGGTGTACTTGCTTTTGGATAGAAAAAAACAACTAGTTTTTTACCTGAATAATCTTCTAACTTAATAGTATTACCGTCTTGATCTTTAGCAGAAAACGAAGGAACTTTATCACCAACTTTTAACGTATTCATAAATGAAGTTTTATAAATTTGTGTTTAAATATTTTCAATCAAAATTAAACAATTAATGACGAAAGCCGAAAAAATAGCATTTACAATTTCTACGCTTCAAGAGCTTTATCCAGAAATTCCTGTGCCTTTAGATCACAAAGATCCTTATACTTTATTAATTGCAGTTTTGATGTCAGCACAAAGTACCGATGTGAGAGTAAATAAAATTACTCCCCTTCTATTTGCAAAGGCTGACAACCCGTATGACATGATAAAATTAAGCGTGGAAGAAATACGTGAAATTATAAAGCCTGTTGGTTTATCGCCCATGAAAGCAAAAGGTATTCATGGATTATCTCATATTTTAATTGATAAACATAATGGTAAAGTACCAAAAGAACTTGAATATTTAGAAGAATTACCGGCTGTAGGTCATAAAACGGCAAGTGTTGTAGTATCGCAAGCTTTCGGTATACCTGCATTTCCTGTAGATACGCATATTCATAGATTGCTATATCGTTGGGGATTCACAAACGGAAAAAATGTGGTACAGACAGAGAAAGATGCAAAACGATTATTCCCTGAAGAAATTTGGAACGATCTTCATTTACAAATAATATGGTATGGTCGTGAATATTCACCAGCAAGAGGTTGGGATATGGAAAAAGATATAATTACAAAGACAATTGGTAGAAAAACAGTACTAAATGACTATTATAAAAATAAAAAAGCCCGCTAATTGCGGGCTTTTTTATTAATTCAAAAATATTTCGAATTCTAAATCTTCGTATTCAAATTCAAATAAAGCTTGTGAATAGCTCAATAAGAAGTTGATTGTCTTCGGACAAACTTTGTTAAATCCGGTCTGTTCTTGGTAATTAGAGTAAATTTTTTCCATACTTCCTACGTTGTTACAATAAAATAACGCCGCAAATTTGGAAATATTGTTTATTCTAATTTCTACACCATCCTAATTGGTAAGAACTATATTGTTTTTTTCAATGATTTTTCTAAGGTTGATTAAAGCATAACGCATTCTACCAAGAGCAGTATTAATGCTAACCCCTGTGTTTTCAGAGATTTCTTTGAAACTCATATCTTTATAGATACGCATTAAAAGAACTTCTTTTTGATCATCTGGCAACTCTTCAACTAATTGTCTTAGGTCAGAATCTATTTGATTTTTTATTAATTGTTTTTCAGCATTTAACTTATCATCCCCAATTACAGAGAAAATATTGAAGTCATCGCTACCTTCAAACATTGGCATTCTTTTGTTTCTTCTAAAGTGATCGATAATAAGGTTGTGAGAAATTCTCATTACCCAAGGTAAAAATTTACCTTCTTCACTATACTTACCTCTTTTTAAAGTTTTAATAACCTTAATAAAAGTATCTTGAAAAATGTCTTCTGTGATATCCCTATCTAAAACCTTAGAATAGATAAAACTAGTAATACGTTGATTGTGTCTGTTAATTAAAATTTCAAGGGCACCTTCGTTACCGCTGATATAATCTTTAACTAATTCTGAGTCTTCAATTTGTAGTTTCATACGAGTTACTTTCTTTAATTGGTTAAGCGTGGGAAATCTTTTAGTTAATTGGTTTGTTTCTTATTTCTGATATAAAACTAGAGAAAAGGGTCGCTGTAGGAAAAAGTATGTTGTCAAAACACGTATTTATGATGTGAAACATCGAAAAAGTATATTTCTACACAATAAATACAATTTCAGATAGTTCGGCAGCGAAATGTAGGAAAGGTAAAAATGACCTAAAAGCCCTTTATTATTAGCCCGGCATTACTATACCTATATATAAGGTAGTATTGAAAAACTAGTTCTCTTACAAGTAATAAGTTGGCTACAAGCAGTAAATAGCAGTACTAAACCCATTTAAAATCAAAAACCCCCTTAGGCAATGCCTAAGGGGGTTATATATATTTCTAGGATTATTCTAGTTCAAATTACTTTCAAACTGCAATCCGTCTACTTCAGTAATATTTAAAGACTTAGAATAAGAAAGCAAAAACTGAATTGTTTCAGGCTTAGCTTTTACCAATTTGGTCTTATTCTGGTCTTTCGTGTATAATTTTTCCATGTTACGTGTTGTTTAGGTTCATCTATAGAACGACACATGTATGAAGATAGTAGATCCACTCGACCTGCGACCTATTAATTCGTTAAAACTATATTATTGGCCTCTACTAGCTTTCTAAGGTTAATTAATGCGTAGCGCATTCTACCTAGTGCAGTATTAATACTAACACCTGTATTATCAGAAATTTCTTTAAAGCTCATATCTTTATATATACGCATCTCTAAAACTTCTTGCTGATCTTCTGGCAACTCTTTGATCATACGAAGCAAATCGGAATCTATTTGTTCTTTGATCAATTGCTTTTCTGCATTCAACTTATCATCACCTAATAATGAAAATATATTATAGCTCTCTTTGCTATTATACATTGGCATTCTATTATGTTTTCTAAAATGATCGATAACAAGGTTATGCGCAATACGCATTACCCAAGGTAAAAATTTACCTTCTTCATTATATGCACCTCTTTTTAGGGTACGTATAACTTTCATAAATGTATCTTGAAAAATATCTTCGGTTAGTTCACGGTCACCTACTTTAGAATAGATAAAGCCCGTAAGACGAGAATTATGACGATTAATTAGAGCCTCGATAGCTCTTTCGTCTCCTTGAATGTATTTTTTTACTAATTGGGAATCTTCAATTTGTACTACCATAACGTTACTTGTAGGGTTAAAAAGCAGCCCCAGATTCTAATGAATAAGGGTCTAATGGTTAAATTCTAACTTTTAAAAGTAATGTTGCGTTATAGGCTAATTGAATTTTTATGAGATCCCAAAGATATAAAAAAATAAATACTCTTATAATAATGTAAAAATTTCTTCTACTATTTTTAGATAAACGGCATTTTTTAGTTCAGAAAAAAGGCAAAGCGTATCTTTGTATCCTTAGATATTTGTATGCCTACACTCACCGAAGTAAATCCGAAAGAAAACATCATAATTAAAGGTGCAAAACTGCATAACCTTAAAAATATTGATGTCGTTATCCCTAGAAATAAACTTGTTGTAATTACAGGTTTGTCTGGTTCTGGTAAATCTAGTTTAGCTTTTGACACCTTGTATGCCGAAGGTCAAAGACGATATGTAGAAAGTCTTTCTTCATACGCAAGACAGTTTTTAGGCAAATTAGACAAGCCAAAGGTCGATTATATAAAGGGTATAGCCCCTGCAATTGCCATAGAGCAAAAGGTAAACTCTACCAACCCAAGATCTACGGTAGGTACAACTACTGAGATTTATGATTACATAAAGCTATTATATGCACGTATTGGTAAGACCTTCTCTCCTATTTCAGGTAAAGAAGTAAAAAAGCATACCGTTACAGATGTCGTAAATCATGTTAAAACATATGATGAAGGAACCAAACTGTTATTATTAGCACCAATAGTTATTCGCGAAGACCGAGATGCTCTAAAATCTTTAGAGTTATTTTCTAAACAAGGTTATGCACGTATAAAGTATAATGATAAGGTTCTTCGTATTGACCAAGCTCCTGAAGATATCAGTAAAAAGTTCGACTTAGTAATTGATAGAATCATCACCAAAGACGACGAAGATTTTTATAATCGTTTGGCAAATGCTGTAGATACTGCTTTCTTTGAAGGTAAGGGCGAATGCATCATTGAAGAATTGGCAGATGGCAAACAAACGCCTTTCAGCAATAAGTTTGAGTTGGATGGCATGACTTTTCTTGAGCCTAATGTTCACCTTTTTAGTTTTAACAATCCCTATGGTGCATGTCCTAAATGTGAAGGCTATGGTGATGTTATAGGTATAGATGAAGATTTGGTTGTACCTAATACTGCTTTATCTGTTTTTGAAAATGCCATTTTCCCTTGGCGAGGTGAAAGCATGAGTTTTTATCGTGATCAATTGGTAAACTCTGCTTACAAGTATGATTTTCCTATTCATAAACCTTGGTTTGAGCTTTCTGAAGCGCAACAGCAATTAGTTTGGGATGGTAATGCACATTTTATAGGTCTTCATAAGTTCTTCGGAATGTTGGAAGAGAAAAGCTATAAAATTCAGAACAGGGTGATGCTCTCTAGATATAGAGGCAAAACAAAATGTAATATTTGTAACGGAAAACGTCTGCGCCAAGAAACCGATTACGTTAAAGTTGGCGGAGCATCTATTTCATCATTAGTAGGTTTGTCCATCGAAAAATTGATTGTTTTCTTTAACGAGCTTAAGCTAAATGAAAATGATGCTACAATAGCGAAGAGACTTTTAGTTGAAATAAATACAAGATTAGGATTTTTAGATAAAGTAGGATTAAACTACTTGACCATCAATAGAAAATCGAATACCCTATCTGGTGGCGAAAGTCAGCGAATAAACCTGGCAACCTCATTAGGTAGTAGTTTAGTGGGTTCTATGTACATATTAGATGAACCTAGTATTGGTTTACACCCAAGAGATACAGAAAATCTAATAGAAGTTTTAATATCGCTACGAAACTTAGGCAATACCGTAATTGTAGTAGAGCATGATGAAGATATCATGAAAGCTGCAGATATGGTCATTGATATAGGTCCGGAGGCTGGTACACATGGTGGTGAAGTTGTGGCGCAGGGAACATTGAAAGAAATTCTAAAATCTAAATCTCTTACCGCACAGTATTTGAATGGTAAGATGGAGATTAAAGTTCCTAAAGAACGTAGAACTTCTAAAAACCATATTACTATTAAAGGTGTTCGAGAACATAACCTTAAAAATATCAATGTCACTTTTCCGTTAGATATGCTTACCGTGGTTACTGGAGTATCTGGTAGTGGTAAAAGTACCTTGGTAAAGAAACTGCTGTATCCTATTATATTAAAAGAAACAGGAGGTTATGGTGAAAAGGCTGGTCAGCATACATCTGTAGAAGGTAAATTCAAACATATTAAGCATGTAGAATTTGTTGATCAAAACCCAATAGGTAGATCTTCGCGTTCTAATCCTGTTACTTATATTAAAGCATATGATGATATCAGAAGTTTATATGCTGGACAAAAACTAAGTAAAATTAGAAACTACCAACCAAAACATTTCTCTTTTAATGTAGATGGCGGTCGTTGTGAGAAATGTAAAGGTGAAGGTGAAATTACTGTAGAAATGCAGTTTATGGCCGACGTACACTTAGAGTGTGAAACTTGTGGTGGTAAAAGATTTAAGAAAGAAGTATTAGAAGTTACTTTCAATAATGCCAACATTGATGATGTTCTTAATATGACCATCGACGATGCTATTCAGTTTTTTGAAACCGGAGAACAGACTAAAATTGTTACCAAACTAAAACCATTGCAAGATGTAGGTTTAGGTTATGTAACCTTAGGGCAGTCATCTTCTACCCTATCTGGTGGTGAAGCACAACGTATTAAATTGGCATCGTTCTTAATAAAAGGTAGTACAAAAGATAAAGCACTCTTTATTTTTGATGAGCCAACCACCGGATTGCACTTTCATGATATTCAGAAATTATTGAAATCATTTAATGCCCTTATTAAAAAAGGACACTCTATTGTAGTCATCGAGCATAATATAGAATTAATAAAATGTGCCGATTACATTATTGATCTCGGTCCAGGTGGTGGTGAAAATGGCGGCCAGCTACTAGCCGAAGGCACACCAGAAGAGGTGGTAAAAAGCAAAAAATCATATACAGCTAGCTACCTAAAAGAAAAATTAAAATAAAACATTTCCATAAACGAAATATTTAACACATACATAAACCCTTGATTATCATTAGTATAATCAAGGGTTTCATTTTTTGGCACGCTGTTTGTAATACACTAAGAGAATGTAAATAATTACATTTAGAACAACTGCCTAAGGGGCAGATCTAAACCTTATATTATGAAAAACTTAGTACTACTATTAACAGCGGTTATTTTTAGCACCACAGGTGTATTCGCTACAGGTATTAATGAAGATAAGGTTGCAAACAGCAATACTTATAGATACGATAACTCATTTATTTTTATAGAAAACGGAATTACATTTTCTGTTTATCCTGATGGTGAATTTGATTTTTATATCGAAAACCAAGTATCAGGAAGAAAAAACGGAGTAACATTTAACTCTGGTTACGATTATAGTCCTTTTGCTCAATACGATGATTATGGTGCAGTAATTCAGGTAGAGAATGTGCCTATCTTTTATGACTACTATGGTCGTGTAAGCGAAATTGGTGATGTAAATATCAATTACTCAAACAACAGAGTTCGTAGTGTAGGTAACATGAATGTTTATTATAACAACCGTGGTTTCTATGATTACCACACAGGGTATATCAATATATATAACAGAAGTTATGTTTACCGTCCATTTCATAGATGGTTTGTAAGACCTGCAGTTGGTTTTAGCTTTGTATACAATAGCCCATACAGAAGATATTATACTCCTGTTAGATATTCTTACTATAGCCCTTATAGAAACAACTATAGAAAAGCTTATGTAAATGTTGGTAATCAACATAAATACAACAAGGCTAGAAATAACAGATCTACTGTTTATAGAAATGATAAGCGTGTTGCAGTAAGAAACAATAAATACAGAAGTAACAGAACTGTTGCTAAAAGAGATAATGGTTTAAGAACGAACAGAACGTTGGCATCTAATAATACAGCAAGAGCAAATAGAAGCTCAACTGTAAACAGATCAACTACTGTTAGACGTAACAATACAAATAGTGGTAGAACTACTCAAAGCAGAACTGCTACAAGAAGTTCATCTAATAATGGTACGGTAAAAAGAAGTAATAGTTCTGCAGTGCGTAAAACGCCAAATAGAACAGTTACCAAAAGAGAAGTTTCTCGTACACCTAGAAGTACAACTGTAAAAAGAAGTACTACTACGTATAAAAAACCTGTTAGCAGAAGTGTAAATACTAGAACTGCAACAAATACGAGAACTCAACGTAGTACTGTATCTAGAAAAGCGACTAATAGTCCGTCTAGAAGTTCTGTAAGTAGAAGCTCTAGTTCAAGATCAGTAAGTAAAGCTCCTGATAAAAGCTCAAGTTCAAGAACAAGTTCAGCGACTAGAAGTAGCAGAAGAAATTAAAATAAGTTTTTAGGTTGGTTAGTTGTAAAGCGCCGTAATGATTAATTCATTGCGGCGCTTTTTCTATTCCTATAAATTTAATTGACCAGGAAAAAGTTTAGTGAATTTTTTAGGCAGTTTAGATTCAATATACATTTCTTCATTAGTAACAGGATGCTGAAACCGAAGTGACTTCGCATGTAAATACAATCCTTTTCCTTTTAATTCGAGTCCGGTTGAAAAATAAGTGGTATCTCCTAAAATAGGATTCTCAATAGATAATAAATGTTTTCTTAATTGATGTCTTCTACCGGTATGTGGACTAAGTTTTACCAAGTTAAGATATGAAAATCGCTCAGAGACAATTGATTCTAAAACCTCAAAAGAAGACTTAGCCGGTTTATCATCTATATTACTATTTATACTTCCTACGGTAGCCATACCTCCAATAGTTACCGCAAAATATTCTTTTTCAATTTTCTTATGTTCAAATAACTGATTCAACTTCGTTATTGCACTACTTGTTTTGCCTACCAAAAGCAAACCTGTAGTAGCATAATCTAAACGATGACAAGGTTGCGGACTAACAGCATCTACACCTGAACTATTCTTTAAATTTTGGGCTAGTGCGTTAGCTACAGTTTTAAATCCGTTACCGCTTACTAAAATTCCTGCAGGTTTATTGATAACTGCCAAGTATTCATCTTCATAAACTACTTCTAGTTTTAAAATAAGCCGAGTATTTTTTTCATACTCTGGCGGATGTTGATATACAATAGTTTCTCCACCAACAATCATAGTTGCAGTAGAAGCAATTAGCCCATCAACCAAAATGAACTTTTTCTTAATGGCTTTCTTTAAAGCAGATTTTGTCGATATACTCTGAAACACCCCTACCCCATATTCTTGCAATCTCTTTGGAGTTACATTTTCATTTACAATATGTATTTCTTTTTGTTGCATAATACTCCTCAAAGTTAATTAGGTTTTAGGCAATTTCTACTACATAAACTTTTGGACTATTAATAAATTGAAGTGAGTTAATGTTCCTTGGTATATAAACCTAATTTTCAGTCGATTCCAATTTCCTTCAGAAACAACCATGATGAAAAAGATAAACCATAAAATCCTTAGACAGCTAATCATATTGGCCTTGATTATATTTCTAGGCGGATTGATTATAAAATACATGTTACCATATATCTCTGGTGTACTTGGTGCGCTCACACTATATGTAGTTCTAAGAAAGTGGATGTTGAAACTAATTAATAAGGGATTAAAAAGATCCTGGGCAGCCATGTTACTAATTTTCGCAGCTTTCATTGGCATTTTCATTCCATTAACCGGTGCAGGTTTTATGCTAAGTTCACAATTGGGAGACTTCGCAGATAAATCTGAACAAGTTACCAAAGCCTTTAAAAGTCAATTATCACAAATAGAAAAATATGTACAGTATGATGTTTCTTCAGCTATTGACCCAGAACAAGCTTCTGGTTGGCTAACAGATAATCTTTCTGGTTTTGCAAGTGGTACATTTAATATTATTATTTCATTTGGTATTCTACTGTTTCTACTTTATTACATGCTAAAGAGTCCTAAACAATTAAAAGAATCTTTATTAGAATATATTCCATTAAGTAATAAAAACCTGGTTGCGCTAGGTAAAGAAATAGATAGTGTGGTTCGATCTAATGCAATAGCGATACCTTTAGTCGCGATTGCTCAAGGAATTATAGCACTTATTGGTTTTTATATATTCGGAGTAGACAATCCTCTTTTTTGGTTTGTAATTGTAACTATAGGGTCTATGATTCCTTTTATAGGAACATTCATAGGTATTTTCCCCGTATTTGTTTTAACGCTGGCTAGTGGAGACGATTTTCAAGCTTGGGGAATTCTACTTTATGGAATTCTAGTAGTGGGTATGACCGAAAGTCTCATTCGACTATTTGTTCTTAAAAAATTAGATAGCACCCACCCTTTGGTAACCTTGATAGGAGTTTTAATTGGTATTCCGTTGTTCGGATTTGTTGGATTGATTTTTGGTCCCTTAATTATAAATCTATTCTTAATAATTGTGAAAATTTACAAGCAACAATATGGCATTCAAAAACCAAATAAACAAAGGGTAAGTCAAATGTAATTAACGACCTAGAAACTTATTTAAAAATCCGTAGACATCTTCAGATATTTTAAAACGATAAAGAACACCAACATAGAAAATAGTCATAAGAATACTTTTGAGCGCTATGTTAATTATAGGATGAAAAGAAAATGAAAAGGTTGAAAAAATAGCGCCAACTACTATTAATAAGGCAAGCACCTTTAAAGTTTCATTGGTAAACGGTAGCATTTTAAATTTCGATTTTACGTATCCTAATTTTAGGGTATTGTAAATAAAGAAAGCACTAAAGCTTGCAATGGCAGCACCGTCGATACCATATTTCGGAATTAACCAAAGATTGAATAGTATAGCCAATACCGCCAATAACACTCCGAAAAATAAAATAGAACGGTAGTAATCTGAATTGAATAAGATAGCATTATTATTACCTAAAAGCGCATCATAAACTTTTACCAAACCTACCCAAAAGACAATCATGAATCCACCAGCATACTTATCTGGCAGCAGCTCATACAGTTCATTTAAGTTTAATAATATCAGCAAAAAAAGAAGACCGGATACTATAAATAAGGTTAATGAACTTTTTTGATATAATTGCGAAAGTGCAGAAGTATCCTTATTATTCAAATATGTAGCTGTTAGTGGATACGTTATCTGATGCATAGATTTTGAAGGTACCGCAATAGTAGATGCTATAAAACCGGCAACAGCATAAAAAGCAACATTCTCCAACTCCAGAAAGTTGTTCAGCATTACCTTATCTACCTCCATAAGTACAATTGCAGTAGATCCGCCTAATATTATTAAGGCGCTGTATTTTACAATAGTTTTCCAATTTTGTAGCGGGGTAAAATTTAATTTTGGCTTACGTAAAGAATACGCATACAGTTTCATAATTAAGGTTCGCACTAAGTAAAAACCGACCAAGGCATTGATAAAAAATTCAATATCAATAAATTTAAAATATAACAGGAGCAACAAAATGGTTTGACCAATTCTACAAAAAATCTCTTTCATAAAATTGCCGAACATAGATTTCATTCTAATTCTCGCCCAAGCATAAAAAACCTCAAAGTATGCCATTGCCATACCCGTTAAAAAGATATGCCAAACATAATCTCGAACGATACCGTTCTGTCTTGAAAGTAAATTACCGATGGCGTCATTAGCTACATAGCTTATTAAAGCTACAGGTATAATTAATACCAAGGGCAGTAACAGCATTAAGCTTAAAAAGGAATCTTGAGTTTTTTCGCTTTTAAAACTAGAATAGAATTTAACTAAGCTATTGGGTACACCAAATGCCAATATGGGGGTTAGCACAGCTGATACAGATAAAATTACCTGTATTAATCCGTAATTACTTGGCTGCATAAAATTGGTATACAAAAACAAGGTATTCGCTGCCCCAATTGCAAAACCAAAATAGGTTACAATTGTATTATTCAACGATTGTTTTAGTACGATACCCATTAAATATATTCGACCAATTTTCGGGTGAGTTCCCTTCTACTGTATTGCTCAATACTACCAGAACTTATCTGTAATTCACCTTTCTGAAAATCTTGAAACCAACTTAAAAGTACATTTTTCAATGCAATATCATCAGCATAGTCAAATATTCTTCCTGTTTCGGTTTCATTAACGATACCAGCAACTTCCCAACTTATAGGTCCCACACCTAAAATAGGACGCTTTGCCGCCATATATTCAAATAACTTACCAGGTATGATACCAATGGTATCTTGAGAGTCTATTTCTACCAATAATAAAACCTGCGAAGACTTTTGGTAAGCCAGCGCTTCTTGATGCGAAACATAACCTACAATTTCAATAAAATCTTGCAAACCTAATTCAGCGAGTGACGCAAGTATTTCTTCACTGACTACACCTATAAAGCGTAATTGCAAAGCATTCTTGAAATCAATATTTTCATTAACTAAATCTGACAATACCTTCCAAAGGTTTTTAGGGTTTCTACCACTTAACAATGATCCTATGTGAGCAATGGTAAATTTGGTGTCTAGTGTATCACTTACTACTACATCACCGTCAAATCCGTTCGTAATGACCTTAATTGATTTATTTGTAAGTTGTTTAAATTCTTGTTTCGTAGTATTACTAGTTACAATAATTTTATCGGCTGTGATTAAAACATCAGACTCTAACTGCTTATGTTTCTTTTCTGCTGATGATGTCAATTTTAGTTTTTTATGATACCCTATAGTTGTCCATGGATCACGGAAATCTGCAATCCAATTTAATGTTATGGTTTGTTTTAAATAGTACCCAATTAGGTGTACACTATGCGGAGGACCCGTAGTAATTATAGTATCTATACCCTCTTTTTCTAAAACATCTTTTAAATAAGTAACAGAAGGTTTTACCCAAAATTTTCTTGCATCAGGTATAAACAGATTACCCCTAATCCACAAAAGGGCTTTCTCTAAAAAAGATTGATTTTTAGTTTGAATAATTCCAGAACTAATACGCTTTGTTTTCTTACTAGAAAATATGGCCGCAATACGATATGGCTCTTTTATAGGATGCTTATAGATTTTTAAATCATCGGGAATATCTTGTAAAAAAGATTCATCTAAAAGTGGATAATGAGGATTCTCAGGAATATATAGTACCGGCTCGACACCAAAGTCTCTAAAGTATTTTACAAACTTTAGCCAACGTTGAACTCCCGGTCCGCCAGCAGGTGGCCAATAATAAGTAATGACCAGCACCTTTCTCATTATGCTTCCTCTTCTTTTTTAGATTTCCAAAAAGAAAAACCAAATCCACCAACAATAACCAGTCCTAATAAAATAGTACTCGCTAAAGTGATTTTACTTCCTGTTACGACAACATCTGGCTCAAATTTAAATTCTACCTTATGTTCGCCAGAAGGAATCTTAAGTGCTCTTAATACGTAATCAACTTTGAAGTAATCACTTTCTTTTCCGTCGATATAAGCATTCCATCCGTTTTCATAATACATCTCAGAAAATACTGCAACACCTTCATTACTATTCTTAGATGTATATGTCAAATGATTAGGCTCATAATCAATTAAAGTAATTGACGCCGTAGAATCTACTTGATAAGTCAATGGATAAATGTCAGAAAACTTAGAAGAATTAACAACCGCCACATTCTTAGTATCTAAACTATCTAAAGCCATTATCTCTTCATTGGCATTTGCAACAGATTGTAATTGAGAAACAAACCAAGCATTACCATTAGCATTGGGGTTTTCAATAGGAAAAGCATTACCCTCTTGATCTTGCCTGATAACATATTTAATGTTCATCATATTTAAAACCGACAAGTTGCCATTGTACACATGAAAATTAAACAAGTCTTGCATACCGGCAGGTTTGGCTGCGTGGTAGCCCGTTATACTTTGGTGAAAATATGCTGTTTTCGCAGAATCGAATCCGTCGGTTTGATCAAAAACACGGAATACTCCGTCATCCTTAGCAATTATTTTATCTGCTGTAGTTTCTTTAAAAGGTTCTAACATTTTACGTTTAGACACAAAATTGTCATTATTTACGTATCGTAAATCAACACCTACTAAATCAACCACAACCAACAAACCAATGGCAATTATCAAGAGGTTCATTTTCAATTTCTCTTTTAAATACAACCAAATCAATAACGCTGTACCCAGTGCAAAACCTAATGAGCGTAACAAATCGCTCGTATAAACACTCTTACGATCTAAACAAAGCATTTCTGGCAACTCTTCTAGACCTGTCATTCTCAAATTATCATCATTGACACCTACAAAGTGGAAAGCACCTTTAAACATTAATAAAACAACGCCTAAACCTAAAACAATTGCTGCTGCAATAGTTAAAGATTTCATTTTATCCGCTTGCGGAACTTTGTCCTTAAATAATTTATTTAAAGCTAAAATTGCCAATACCGGAACACAAAGTTCTAATACGATTTGTATGGATGATACCGCCCTAAATTTATCATATAAAGGAAAATAATCTATCATGAAATCAGTTAACGAACTAAAGTTTTTACCCCATGATAATACTAAAGACATAAGTGAACCAAAAAGTAGCCACCATTTATGTTTCCCTTTAACCAAGAATAATCCTAAAATAAATAGAAAGAATATAACAGCACCTAAATATGCCGGACCCGATGTACCGGGTTGTTCACCCCAATACAATGGTAAACCACTAACAAAATCTAATGCACTTGATCTAGCCAAGCCCTTATCAATTAAATAATTATAAGATTTTGAGTTCTCACCCAAATTCTCTTGACTTGCGCCACCAAAAAGTCTTGGCACAAATAAGTTTAAAGATTCTGTAATACCATAACTCCAATTTGTAATATAGGCTTTGCTTAATCCGCCAGTATCTTCTTTTGGAGAACCATCTGGGTTTATAGTCAATTCACTTTTACCCCGTGTACTCCAATCGGCATACTCTTTAGTAGCCATTAACCCTGTAGCATTGGCAGCAATACCTAATGTAACTGCTAATACTAATAAACCAACAGATGCGAAGAAGTGTTTTAACTGCTTATCTCTTATCGCATACACCAAATACACTACTCCTAAAATAAGCACCAATAACATAAAATAATATGTCATTTGATAGTGGTTGGCAGTAATTTCAAGAGCCATAGCCAACGCTGTCAAAACAAAGCCCCAGAGATATTTTTTTCTGAACACTAAAACTATACCTGCTAATAACACAGGTAAATATGCAACAGCATGTGCCTTTGCATTATGCCCTGCACCTAATATAATAATGAGGTATGTTGAAAAACCAAAGGCCAAAGCACCTACAATAGCTAGTCTATAATCTACTTTTAAACAACAAAGAAGAATATAAAAACCTATAAAATACAGAAATAGGTAATCTGCAGGTCTTGGTAAAAACCGAATTAAACGGTCTAGTTTTTTAATGTAGTTGTGTGGATAATTTGCCCCTAGTTGGTATGTTGGCATACCACCGAATGCACTATTTGTCCAATACGGTTCTTGATCATTCGATTTTCTGAAATCGTTCTGTTCCTTTGCCATACCCGTATATTGGGCAATATCATGCTGGTACATAACTTTACCCTGTAGTACTGGGCTAAAATATGCTAATGCAGCAATTATAAAAAATACGACAACAAAAAAATGGATGAAAAAGAATTTTAAGCCTTGCTTCATTTGCTAAATAAGTAGTGTTTAGACAAAGATAACTAGTCTAGCACTTCAAAGTCAATGTATTCACCTACTTTTTCAGAATCGTTCTTTTTCCGAGATGGTTTTTTATTGATAATAACACTTTCTTCTTCCTCTTGATTAAAAGGGCGTTGATTATCAAAAGCTTCTCTAAAATGAGATTCGGTTTTCTTGGCGGCGTAGTTCAATATTTTCGGCGCAAATAACTTTGCCAAAAATTTCAGCAAGTAATACACCAAAAGAATAATTAATATAGTTTTTAAAAAAGCCATTTATTCTTACTTAAGATATATCAAAAATACAATTATCACGTTGTATATAAAGAATCATACTATTAAAATAATTATAAAATCGTGTTCATGAATAGTCTTTTTGCCTACTCTAAATCATATCAATACGTATTAACCTTATTATTTCTTCTACCACTGGTGGGTATTTCACAGTACACAGATGTAATAAATTCTAATAGACCTGGAGTTTCGGTAAGTACCTATGCTGTAGGTAAAAACGTGGTACAAGCAGAAATGGGCTTGTTTTACGAACAGAAAGACCATACACTATTAAATACGGAATCTAATATTTGGGGAACCGATATTTCTTTGAGATACGGATTACTATTTGAAAAACTAGAATTGAATTACGAAGGTACTTTTCAAGACCAGAACCTTACTTACTTAAATTTCGACTTGGTTGCTAAGCGTAGAGATTTTTCTAGAAATAGATTAGGATTAAAGTTTCTTGTTTATGATCCATTTAAAAACCCTGAAGCAAATAAGCCAAATCTGTATAGTTGGAGAGCAAATAACAAATTTCAATTAAAGAACCTTTTACCTGCTGTTTCACTTTACGGTGGTGTAAACTTCGTACTAGGCGACAATCCGTTTTACATCGGCGAACCAACAATATCTTACCGAGGTATGATAGCTACTCAAAGTAGATTAACACCTAGGTTTGTATTGATTACTAATACGGCATATGACCGTATCACCACCGATGATCCAGAATTAAGTTATACAATTTCATTATCGCACGCCTTTAGAAACCCTAAATGGAGCGTGTTTGTTGAGCACCAAGGTATAGATAGTGATCGTTATTCAGATCTATTGATCCGTGGTGGTATCGCACATTTACTTAAAGAAAATCTTCAGTTAGATTTTAATATGGGTGCTAGTTTAAAAAATACACCAACTCGCATATTCTTTGGAATAGGAGGTTCGTATAGAATGGATTTTCATAAAGACAAGCTTAAACCAATTGAAGATCAAGACGCTGACCAAAATGGGGGAGCTATTGATAAGAAGGCGATGAAAAAGAAAAAGAAGGAAAACAAAGAAAAAGGAAGCGGTGCAGAAGATATTGACCTTGGACCTTCTAAAAAGCAACTAAAAAAATTAAAGAAAGCAGAAAAGAAGAAAAAGAAAGATAGTAGCGAGATAGACTTTTAACGAACCACTACTCTGCCCCATTTTTCATTCTCAACCACTTTAATTTGTTAATTAATATCACTAATATTGGCACTTCTAAAGAAGTTCAATGATCACACTACATGAAGCTAAAACAAAACAAGACTTAAAACGCTTTGTAACCTTTCCGTTTTCGCTATATAAAAACAATACCTATTGGGTACCACCAATTATTAATGATGAGCTGGAAAGCTTTGATAAAGATAAAAATCCGGTTTTCAAAGATGCAGAAGCATGGTTTTTTCTTGCAAAGGACGGAGATAAAATTGTAGGTCGTGTAGCTGCAGTGATCAATCACCTAGAAATCAATCAACAAAACGTAAAGAAAATGCGTTTTGGATGGTTCGATTTTATTGATGACCCAGAAGTTTCAAAAGCACTTTTAGATAAAGTTGCGGAAATAGGAAATGAACACAACCTAGAATACATGGAAGGCCCTGTTGGATTTTCAAATCTAGATAAGGTTGGAGTTCTAGTAGAAGGTTTTGACCATATTGGCACCATGATTACTTGGTACAACCATTCTTACTATCAAAGTCATTACGAAAATTTAGGCTTTGTAAAAGAAAAGGAATACATGGAAAATAAGTTTCCCGCTAAAAATGCAGATCCGGCTTTGTTTACCAGACTGAATGACTTAGTAAAAAAACGCTACGGATTAAAAGAAGTAAATTTTACCAAGACAAAAGAGGTGATGCCTATGGCAGACGAAATGTTCGACCTCTTTAATGCAACGTACGCCAACCTTTCTTCATTTGTACCAATTACAGAAATACAGAAAGCATACTTCAAGAAAAAATACATCAGCTTTATAAATCCTGAATATATAAAATTTGTTAAAGATAAAGATGATAAATTAATTGCCTTTGCGATTGTAATGCCATCATTTTCAGAAGCACTACAAAAAGCGAAGGGAAAGTTATTTCCGTTTGGCTTAATCCACTTATTAAAGGCTAAGAAGAATAGTAAAGATGTTATTTTCTATTTGATAGGCATAGATCCCGAATATCAAAACAAAGGAGTAACAGCTGTTATATTCAACGAATATCACAAAACATTTAATGAGAAAGGTATTGATATGTGCTACAGAACTCCCGAATTGGAAGAAAACTTGGCTATCAAGCAAATGTGGAAACATTTTGACCCTAAAATCTATAAGCGCAGAAGAACGTATAGAAAATCACTCTAAAAAAAAGACGAAAGCAAAAAGCCCGAAATCAAATGATTTCGGGCTTTTTAATATACTTTAATGAGATATTATTCTCCCATTGCTGCAGCTACAGCTGCTGATAATCTTTTGTAAGTACCATTTTGCAAACGCTCACGTATTGCAGAGAAAGCTGTTAAAGTCTCCTCTACATCTTGCAATGTATGTGTAGCAGTAGGTATTAAACGTAAAAGAATTAATCCCTTAGGTATTACCGGGTACACAACGATAGAACAGAAAATTCCGTGATTTTCACGTAAATCTTTAACTAAAGCCATTGCCTCAGGAATACTACCGTTAAGGTATACTGGTGTTACACAACTTGTTGTTGTACCAATATCGAATCCTTTTTCTTTTAATCCGTTTTGCAATGCATTTGTATTCTCCCAAAGTTTAGCTTTAAGCTCTGGTTGCGTACGTAACATATCTAAACGTTTCAATGCTCCTTTTACATAAACCATTGGTAATGATTTAGCGAACATTTGAGAACGTAGGTTGTATTTTAAATAATCTATAATTTCTTGATCAGCAGCAACAAATGCACCAATACTAGCCATAGACTTAGCGAAAGTAGCCAAATAAACATCTATACCGTCTTGTACACCTTGTTCTTGACCTGCTCCTGCACCAGTTTCACCTAAAGTACCAAAACCGTGAGCATCATCAACTAAAAGTCTGAAGTTGAATTTTTCTTTTAGAGCAACGATTTCTTTTAAGATACCTTGCTCACCACGCATACCAAATACACCTTCAGAGATAACTAAGATACCTCCACCAGTCTGCTCAGCTAATTTAGTAGCGCGCTCTAAGTTCTTTTGTAAACTTTCTGGATTATTATGCACAAACGTAAATCGCTTACCCATATGTAAACGCACACCATCAATAATACAAGCGTGGCAATCTACATCGTAAACTATAATATCGTCTTTAGTAACAAGAGCGTCAATTACAGACATAAAACCTTGGTAACCAAAATTTAGTAAGTAAGAAGCTTCCTTTTGTACGAAAGCAGCACATTCTTGCTCTAGTTGCTCATGAAACTCAGTATGACCACTCATCATTCTTGCTCCCATTGGGTATGCAGAACCATATTCAGCTGCAGCCTCACCATCAACCTTCTTTATCTCTGGAAGATTTGCTAAACCTAAATAGTCATTTATACTCCAGGTGATAACATCTTTCCCCTGAAATTTCATTCTATTAGAAATAGGACCTTCCAACTTAGGGAACACAAAGTATCCCTCCGCTTGTGAAGCCCATTTACCTAAAGGGCCTTTATTCGCTAAAATTCTATCAAATAAGTCTTTCATTGTTTAATTTGGATCTGTCTGCAAAAGTAAATAATTTTGATAAAAATTCATAAATTATTTATAATGCAAAAAAGTGGGCTATAAACCCACTTTTTATTTAATACTCTATTGTATAAAATTTACTTTATATATTGAATCTCTTGTGCCTCTTCAACTGTTTCAGTATTCAAGAATCCTTGATCTTCCATCCACTGATCACTATATATTTTACTCATATAGCGAGAACCATGATCAGGAAAAATACAAACTACGTTGCTATTTTCGTCAAATGTATTTAGTTCATCAAGTTGCTTAATAGCTTGCATTACCGCACCGCTAGTATACCCTACAAAAATACCTTCTGTTCTAGAAATTTCTCTAGCCGTATGTGCACTTTCAGCATCGGTTACTTTAATAAATTCATCTATAGCAGTAAAATCTGTAGCACCAGGAATAAGATTTTTACCCAAACCTTCTATTCTATACGGATAGATTTCGTTAGTATCTAATTTACCTGTTTCGTGATATTTCTTTAATACAGAACCAAAAGCATCAACACCTATAACTTTGATATTCGGATTTTGTTCTTTTAAGAAACGAGCTGTACCAGAAATAGTACCACCTGTACCGCTACACGCAATAAGGTGCGTTATTTGTCCGCCAGTTTGTTCCCAAATCTCAGGACCAGTAGATTTATAATGCGCTTCCATATTCAGCTTATTGAAATACTGATTAATATATATGGAACCTTTAGTTTCTTTGTGTAATCTTTTAGCCACTTCGTAGTACGACCTTGGATCATCCGCACTAACGTGCGCTGGACATACATATACCTTTGCTCCCATAGAGCGAAGCATATCTATTTTATCTGGAGATGATTTAGAACTAACCGCTAGTATACAATCGTACCCTTTAATGATACTTGCCATTGCAATACTAAATCCTGTATTTCCTGAAGTTGTTTCTATTATTGTGCTGCCTTCGGTAAGTATACCTGCTTTCTCTGCCTGCTCAATAATATGAATCGCAATTCTATCTTTAGAAGAGTGTCCTGGATTGAATGCTTCTACCTTGGCGTAAAAATTACCAGTAAGGTTTTCTGCTATTCTATTTAATTTAACTAGTGGTGTATTACCTACTAGTTCTAAAATATTGTTGTAAGCCCTGATCTCATTTTTCATAAGGGGGATATCAATGTTTAATTATTATATGAACGAAATTTGTTAAAATTTCTGATGCAAATTTACTGATTTTTTTCCACTATGCGATTTTTCCTTCTAAATCTAAAAGAAATGCATATTCCTTAGCCACCTCACGTAAAGACTCAAACCTTCCTGAAGCACCGCCATGACCTGCTTCCATGTTGGTATTCATTAACAATATACGGTTATCAGTTTTTAACTCTCTTAGCTTAGCAACCCATTTTGCAGGTTCAAAATACTGAACTTGAGAATCGTGTAACCCTGTTGTCACCAACATATTCGGGTATTCTTGAGCAATAACGTTATCATAAGGAGAATACGATTTCATATAATCGTAATAGTCCTTTTCGTTCGGGTTACCCCATTCATCATATTCGCCCGTAGTAAGTGGTATAGAATCATCTAACATTGTTGTTACAACATCTACAAAAGGTACTGCAGCTATTACCCCGTTATAAATATCTGGTTGCATATTTATAATCGCCCCCATCAACAAGCCACCTGCCGAACCACCCATGGCATATAAATGACTGGCACTTGTCATTTTTTGTGCAATTAAAAATTTAGAACAATCGATAAAATCCGTGAACGTGTTTTTCTTTTTCAACAACTTCCCAGTCTCGTACCATCTGCGCCCTAAGTATTCCCCTCCTCTAATATGAGCAATGGCAAATACAAATCCGCGATCTAGCAAGCTCAACCTAACGGTAGAAAAATAGGGGTCAATTGTTGAGCCGTATGATCCATATGCATATTGCAAAATGGGTGTATTTTCAGTTAAGACAGTATCTTTTCTATACACAAGAGACATTGGCACTTTTACACCATCTCTTGCGGTAGCCCATCTACGTTCTTCTTTATAATTGTCTTTATCAAATAGACCACCAAGTACCTCTTGTTCTTTTTTGATTTCCTTCGCCTTAGTTCTCATATTAAAATCAATAACAGAACTAGGTGTTGACATAGAGTTATAAGAATACCTCAAAATCTCAGTATCAAAATCAGGATTACTACCTACATAAGCTGTGTATGTTTCGCTTTTAAAAGGCAAAAAGTACTCTCCGCTACCATCCCAACGAATAATTCTAATTTTATTAAGTCCGTTCTCACGTTCAGAAAGCACATAGTATTCTTTAAAAATATCGATATCCTCTAAGAGCACCTCTTCACGATGGGCAATAAATTCTTGCCAATGCTCAGAAGAAGTTTCCTCTTCAGAAGTACGCATTAGCTTAAAATTCTCTGCTTTATCCTTATTCGTTAAAATATAGAAGCTATCCTCATAATGAAAAATAGTATATTCTAACCCTCTTTCTCTAGGCGAGAATACTTCAAACTCCCCATCAGGATTATCCGTAGAAAGAATTTGAAATTCAGAAGTTAGCGTACTAAATGAGCCTATTACCAAATACTTTTTAGACTTGGTTCGGTATACGAATGTGCTAAACGTATCATCTTTTTCGTGAAAGATCAATACATCTTCAGACGTCGGTGTACCTAATTTATGCTTGTAAATTTTATCTGAACGCAGCGTTACAGGGTCTTTGCGCGTATAAAACAGCGTTTGGTTATCATTTGCCCAAACACCACCACCTGTTGTATTCTCTATTTTATCATCTAAAATCAGGCCTGTTTCAAGATTTTTTATTTGAAGTGTATATTGCCTTCTAGATACCGTATCTACCCCAAAGGCAGCCAACTTGTTATTTGGACTAATAGCTATACCGCCAAGACTAAAGTAGTCATGACCTTTAGCCATATCATTACAATTGAATATAATTTCTTCAGTAGCTTCTAAATTTTGCTTAAATCTAGAATACAAAGGGTACTCCCCTCCTATTATGTAACGGGTACTGTACCAATAACCATTTAGCTTATAAGGCACCGAAGAATCGTCTTCTTTAATTCTACCCTTCATTTCTTGAAATAGAGACTCTTGAAAATCTTTGGTATGCTTTGTTAAAGAATCGTAATACGTATTTTCTGCCTCTAAATATGAAATAACATCTTTATTCTCCTTATCATTTAGCCAATAATAATTATCTAAACGAACATCATCATGTTTAACTAATTCTTTGGAAATTTTTTTCGCCTTTGGCGGATGCTTAAGAGCCATATGAACTTCTTTATAAAATAAGATGGCAAAAATAAGACTAATTCATAGACCCCCGTTTTATTAGCTTGAAAAACTGAAATACTCCTATTTTTAGTACTTTTACAACCTAAATCTAAAAATGATATTATGTTTGGAGATATGATGGGTATGATGGGAAAACTTAAAGAGACCCAAAAAAAAGTAGAAGAAACTAAAAAAAGATTAGACACCGTAACATTAGAAGAAAAGTCCAATGACGGTACCATATCAGTTACCATAACTGCAAACCGAGAAATTAAGAAAATCGTAATAGATGACAGTCTTTTGCAAGATAAAGAGCAATTAGAAGATTATTTAATACTAACTTTAAACAAGGCTATAAAAAATGCAACTAACGTTAACGAAACCGAATTAGCAGCTGTTGCTAAGGACGGAATGCCCAATATTCCTGGCATGGATTCGTTATTTAAGTAAGATTGGCAAGTTATTTGTAGTTAACCTTTTAAATATTAATTATGAAGTATATAATATTATTATTCATGATTCCACTAGTGGCTTCTGCACAAGCAGATTTTAATAGTGTAGATGATTCTAAATGGCTTACCAATTATGATTCTGCTATTTCAAAAGCGAAAAAGCAACATAAAAATGTACTAGTATATTTTACAGGTAGCGACTGGTGTCCGCCTTGTAAAATGTTAAAGACCGATTTATTCGATACTAACGAGTTTCAAGAATTATCAAGCAATTATATACTTCTATATATAGATGTACCTAGAAACAGAGATTTAATTTCAGAGAAGCAAATGGTTCATAACAAAGAATTGTTGACGAAACTGAATAAGAAGAAGGTATTTCCGATGTTTAAGGTAATAGATTCTAAAGGAAATGAATTAGATAAATTATCTGGCTACAGCATGAACGGTGTTATAGATTCTCATCTTAAACTTTTAGAAAAGAATAAGTAATAAAAATAATTACCAATATATAAAAAGGGCTTACATCATGTAAGCCCTTTTTATTTTTATATACCTCTGTAAACAAGATTTAAAATAAAGCTTTGACAAATATTCAATTCTCTTTACCATAATAACATAGATAACCTCAACGCTTACAACTTCATTATAAAGCTTAAACTCACCTCCTATATCTTATATCTATAGTCTAATAACAATATATCCAACTACATATCTTGCTAACTAAACCAAATCTTCGTACTAAAGCCTTAATACCATTATTATTAACCATGAAGCTATTTACGAAGAATCTTTATGACCATAACCTATTGTGTATAGATTACAATAGACCGTAAGTAAAAAGCATTGTACATAAAGAATGGCAACTTTAACGCATAAAAAAAGGGCTTACTTTATGTAAGCCCTTTTTCAATGAATAACTTAATTACTAGTTATTAATTAATCTAAATTGAGTTCTTCTGTTTGCAGCGTGCTCTCTTGCAGTACAAGAAACACCGTCACTACATCTGTTTAATAATTTAGTTTCACCGTAACCGTTAGCTACTAAAAGGCTAGAGTTAACACCTTTTGAGATTAAGTAATCTGCAACCGCCTTAGCTCTTCTTTCAGAAAGGTTTTGGTTAGAAGCTGCACCACCTTGAGAATCTGTATGAGAAGCTAATTCAACTTTAACACCAGGGTTTTGAGCTAATACAGGTAATAATCTGTTATCGATAATGCTTTTTGCCGCAGAAGTTAATGTAGCGCTACCAGAATCCCAGTTAATAGGTAATGCTTGGTACTCAACTAATGCACATTCTACTTCTTTCCATGTAGTTAAACCACCTTTTTCTTTTAAAACTTCTTTAGTAAGTGTAGTAGTTTTAGCAGGAACTATTTCTTCAACAGTGTAAGCATCTTTATCTAATACAGTTTTAGTAATTTCTCTGTATTCAGCAGGAATAATTTTCTCAACAACCGCTGCAGGAGAAATCAATACTGATTTAGTGTACGATCCATTTTTAGAACCTAATGGAGAACTCGTGGTAGATGCATCATTTGCAAGAACTTGAGTTGAAACAGTTTCAAATTGTGCAGGATACCCTTTATAACACCAGTATCTACAATCATCTGGATTACCAGACTCACAATCAGGAGCGGCAACACCTAACTCCCATTGAGCATAAGCTGGCTTTATTTCTAATGTTTGTGTGCTAGGAGAAAAAGAAGCAGGGATCACCTGTAAAGAATTTCCACCTCCTTTAGATACGTACGTTACAGTTTCTGTTCCCCACTTAGCAGGAACTACTGTTAGTACTTTTTCTTCTTCTCTCACTAATACACGTTCTGTAATTGTCTTAAATGTAGCAGGAATCGTTTTTAAAATTTTGTACGACGGATTCGTTGTAACAGTAGTTGTTTCATTTACATAAACATCTGGAGTTGTACAACGAACGTAACATTTACCAGGTTCTGGATTCGATGGCAAATCTTGTGCCATTGCAAAAGAAGCTGAAAATGCAACTGCTAGGAATAATACTTTTTTCATTTTGATAAGGATTTTAATAGTTAATATTTGGCAATTTATGTTAATATTTTAACATTTGAATAAGAATTACCTTACTTTTTGTAATCTTTTTCTTAATCAAAAGTTAAACGGATTAACTTCTCAATAGTTTAGACACAGCATTATTTAAAAAGTCACTAAAAAGCAGAGAAAATATTATTTATCTTTAGTGATATGATTAAGATTGACAAAAAAGAAGATGGATTTTATCAGTTTATATTAAAGTCTGATAATGGTAACACATTATTAAAGAGTGTATCGTTTAATACTGAGAACGAAATAGATAGCACCTTAAAGGATATTAAACTACTGAAGAACACCAATGGTAAATTGTTTGAACGCAAAACAAATACAGATGGTAAATTTTTAGTCGAATTAAAAAATTCTAAAGGAAAAATAATTGGCTCCAGCGGACTTTATTCCTCTGAAGCCGGTATGGAAAATGGCATTTTAAACATATCTAACAGCTTAGATATAGGTGTTAAATAAATTTTAATTGATTTAATAATTCGTTATGCATGTCATCTGTATAATCTAAATGGGTAACCATTCTTAACTTTCCTTGCCCCATTCCTATAATCAAAATGTCTTTATCTTTTAAGGTATTTACAAATTGTTCACTGGTCATATAAGATTCATCTATTTCAAAAATGACAATATTGGTCTCTATAGGCTCTACCTTTTTTATAAAAGATTTTGAAACTAATGCCTTTCCAATTTCTTTTGCCTTCTTATGATCGTCTGCCAATCTATCGACATTATTATCTAAAGCATATATTGCTGCGGCAGCCAAAAAGCCAGACTGGCGCATACCACCACCAAAAATCTTACGAATACGTAGCGCTTTATCCATATGCTCTTTAGTTCCAATCAACAAAGAACCTACCGGGCAACCCAAACCTTTGCTTAAACAAACACTAATAGTATCGAAAAGTTGACCATATTGCAATGCAGTCTCATTCTTTTCTACCATGGCATTCCATAAACGGGCTCCGTCTAAGTGGTAACCTAATTTATGATCATCACAGACTTTTCTGATTTTCTGTAATTCTTGAAAATCCCAACAAGTACCACCTCCTTTATTCGCAGTATTCTCTACACATACTAGAGAAGACAACGGACTATGATAAAAATCCGGAGGATTAATTGCAGCTTCTACCTGTGTAGCGGTCATTGTACCCCTTTCACCATCTACCAACCTACAAGAGACTCCGCTATTAAAACTTACTCCCCCACCCTCATAATTATAGATATGCGCATATTTATCACAAATCAATTGTTCACCAGGCTGCGTATGTAATTTAATTGCTGTCTGGTTGGTCATAGTACCACTAGGGAAAAACAACGCAGATTCCATTCCAAAAAGTTTAGCCGCTTTTTCTTCCAAAGCATTTACTGTGGGGTCTTCTTTAAATACATCGTCACCAACCGCTGCAGACATCATAGCATCTAACATGCCTGGCGTAGGCTTTGTTACCGTATCACTGATAAGATTAATTAGCATAAAAACTGTAAAATTGAATTAATGAAAACAACTCATCCCTATTGGTGAACCATCAGGAATCTTTGGTGAAGGTATCACTTTGAATAATTCTGGATGCTCACTAAATGTTTTTATTCTTTTCACCATTTCTGCACTAATTGCATTTGAACCTGAATCCTTATTAAATTGAGTACGCAACTCTTTTAATTTTTGAGATGCTATAGCATTTACTTGTGGATGCACATTTGTATGACCCGCCAAATTCATAATATGAAATAACACTCTAAAATTAATGGTGGTCTGAGCTTCGCTCAAATAAGCATCTTTCTGCTTCTTATTAATAGTCGCTGCAATCAATTTATTTAAAACCTCATCTAAACCAACATTACCTGTAGCAATTGCTTTTTGCTGAATTAGTCTTGATGCTTTCTCTGGATGTAATAAAAAAGTCAATGTCATATCTGATGCAGTTTCAACAGCTGACAATGGATCAAAAGAAACACCCGTTTTTCCATTAATAGATTCTCTTGTTCTTGGCGTACCAAAGGCACGTGGTGGAAACAAGCTTAACTTATCTTTAGGTATCGCGATCTCACTAGCATCTAAAGTTTTTAAAACTACTTTTAATGCTTGCTCTTGTATTGCTTTATCTGCAATAGCAACAACTTCTTGTCCGTCACCTTTTATAGCATAGTTATATTCTAATCCTCCTATAATTTTTGCTACACCTTCCGTTTGGTATCTATGAAAAAAATATAACGGCACAAATACATCTTCTAAAACTGAATATGGAGTACCATCTTGAATATTATCCGCAGAAAAATTAGCTATAGCCACTTTTCGTAGCTTCAACATATCATCTAATTCTTTACTAACATCAGGTCCATTATCCCATAAATGAGCTAATACATGGGCACTACCTTGTGGTCGTGCATCTTGATCGGTAATATAACGGAGTCCGTCTGCCTTGGCTTTATCTAAAATTTTGTTTAGACCATCTTTTTCATTTTCACCTTCAATAAAGTTCTGATACGAATAAGCTACTGTTACCTTATCCCAATCACCTATTCCAACTTCATAGGCATTTGCAAAATCAACTTTACCATCAATTAGTGAAAACTGCGGATGCGGATAATCCATAACAGATGCCTTGTTAGTTGTACTTGCTGCATAGTTATGCGCAAAACCCAATGTATGTCCTATTTCATGAGCTGACAGCTGACGAATACGCGCAATTGCCATTTCTAACATTGGCTGGTAGTTATCATCTCTTTCAGCAAAAGGTTTGTTCATTAATGCTTGGGCAATTAAGAAATCTTGACGTATTCTCAAACTTCCTAAACTTACATGCCCTTTCATAATTTCGCCAGTTCTTGGATCTGTAATGCTACTTCCATAACTCCAACCTCTTGTAGAGCGGTGCACCCATTGAATTACATTGTAACGCACATCTAAGGGGTCTGCATCATCTGGCAACATTTTTAACTGAAAGGCATCTTTATAGCCTATTGCCTCAAAAGCTTGGTTCCACCAACGACCACCTTCTAAAAGAGCAGAACGTACAGGTTCTGGCGTACCATTATCTAAATAATAAATAATTGGTTCAACCGCTTCACTAACTGCTGCCGTAGGATCTTTTTTCTCTAATCGATGTCTTCTTATAAATTGCTTTAAAATATTTGACTCAACAGGAGTCGCATAATCATAATAATTAAAAGGAGAAGAACCTGATCTAGGGTCAAATACACGTTTTTCATATTTATCATCTGGCAACTCGATAAAAGAATGGTGTTCTGCAACGGTAACCAAATTAGCATTCGGCGCAACACTTCTAATATATCTTCCTTTTGCTTGTCCTTTAAAAGTCATGGTAACATCAAACTCTACATTTTTTGGAAATGCTTTGGTCCTATCCAAAGCAAATGCACTTTTAGATTTATCTAAGCTATAAGAACCCTGTTCTGTTCTTTTTAAACGGTTAGAAACACCGTGAGCATCTTGCATTAAAAAATCGGTAATATCAATAACATATGTACCACCCTTCTCCTCTACAATAGGAAAACCGAATAAAACTGATTTTGCAAAAGCCTGCTCAACAGATTTGCGCTCTAATTCATTATCGGTAATCGCCCTATATTTCATATTTGGCTGAACCAACAATAGCTTGTTCCCAGCTTTCTTAAAAAATACTACTTGCTCATCTCCTAATTGACCTCGATCTAAACCAATGTCATTGCTGCCAATTCCACTACTTAAAGAGTAGACATATAAAAACTCTTCATTTAAATTGTCAACCTCTAAAAAGATTTTATCAGTATCACCATCGTAATAAAAATCATAAAGCCCCTCGTACTTAGTAAAGTTCTTCTTTTGATCACTAAACTGTGCAGATAACATATTAACAGATAGTAATACCAGCCCAACCAGAAGTGCGTAATTCTTTCTCATTTTCTATAAGTTTTGCTTAAAAGTATAGAAAAACTAATGAATGTAAAACAGCTGTGGCTAACTAAATTATAAATACTATACTTGTTAAAAAAGCTATCGAATAATTACAGAATAAAGAAAAATGCTATCGATTATTATAAAAATGTCATTTGTTTATTGCTTTTTATCATGTACCTTTTAACAAAAGAAAATATATGACCAACATTGAAAATCAAATTTTTTCTTCTTACCAAAGAAATCCAGATTTATATGATGAAATCTATGATAAGAATGGAAAAATTAAGGAGGTATACCAAAAACTATTCAACCTTTATGGCGAACATTCAATTATTGATTATGTATCATTAAACAATAAAGCCAAATCTTCTTTTTTCAATCAAGGAATCACTTTTCAGGTATACGGTGACAATAACGTACAAGAGAAGATTTTTCCCTTCGACTTATTTCCTCGAATAATAGCCCCCGTCGAATGGGATATTATAGAGCGTGGATCTATACAACGAAGTAAAGCTTTGAATTTATTTCTATGGGATATTTATCATGACAAGAAAATTCTAAAAGATAAAGTCGTTCCTATAGACCTTATAACATCTTCTGCGAATTACTTGGATCAAATGAACGGTGTAAATCCACCGGGCGGAATATACAATCACATTTCAGGTACAGATGTTATTAAACATAACGACGGTAAATATTATGTTCTTGAAGATAATATAAGGTGCCCCTCTGGCGTAAGCTATGTTATATGTAACCGAACAGCACTTAAAAAAGCCCTGTTTGGAGTATTCAATCACTACCAAACACATACAGTTACCAATTACGCAGAAAACCTTTTAGAACTTTTAGAATCAGCTAAACCTAAAGGGGTAGATATACCTAATGTAGTTGTCATTACCCCTGGCATGTATAATTCGGCATTTTATGAGCATTCATACTTAGCTAAAACAATGGGTGTAGAATTAGTAGAAGGTCGCGATCTTTTTGTGGAAAACGATTTTGTATATATGAAAACTATCAAAGGACCAGAAAGAGTCGATGTTATATACCGCAGAATAGATGATCAATTTATTGACCCCTTAGAATTTAACCCAGATTCTGTACTTGGTGTACCAGGCTTGTTCGCCGCTTATAAAAAAGGTAATGTCACTTTAGCAAATGCTCCAGGTACAGGTGTGGCAGATGACAAAGCAGTGTACACGTATATGCCACAGATCATAAAGTACTATTTAGACGAAGAACCTATATTAAATAATGTACACACCTACCATTGTAGCAGACCCGATGAATTAAAATATGTTCTTGAACATATTCATGAACTTGTTATTAAACCAGTAGATGAAGCTGGCGGCTATGGTATTTCAATAGGAAACAAGCTTACCAAAGCAGAAATAGAAAAGGTTAAAGCTGAAGTTAAAGCTAGCCCTAGAAAATATGTTGCTCAACCTATTATGTCATTATCTGTTCACCCAACCTATATAGACGACACAGAATCTTTTGAACAACGACACGTAGATTTAAGAACGTTTACTGTTCTTGGAAAGGATAAGGAATTTGTTTTAAAAGGAGGATTAACCCGTGTTGCCTTAAAAAGAGGCAATTTAATTGTAAACTCATCTCAAGGTGGCGGATCTAAAGATACTTGGGTACTAAAAAAATAAAGAAACTATATGTTAGCAAGAGTAGCCAATAACTTATTTTGGATGGGACGTTATATTGAACGTTCAGAACACGTAGCAAGATATTTAAATGTAAATTATTTTTCATCGTTAGATGCACCAAATCTAAAATCTCAAGACAGGCAGTTTGTATTACGCTCTATGTTATTCATGGTAGGTGACCCTGAAAAGGATGCAGAAAAATTTTTAAAAGAAGAAGATGTACTTTATAAAATTGGGCTTGACCCAACGTATGGCGCCTCTATAATAAATAATATAAAGTTTGCTAGAGAAAACGCCAATAGTGCTCGAGATTTAATTTCTACAGAGCTATATGAGGCCATCAACAAATTTTATCATTTTGTAATAAACTACCCAAAAGAGATATTTGTTAAAAACGGACTACATGATTTTACAACACATGTAGCAGAAATGACAGATATATTAAGAGGTAAAATAAGAGGAACACTTTTACATGATGCCACGTATGCTGTTATTTCAATGGGGATAAACATCGAAAGAGCTACTCAAATAACTAGAATGATCAATGCAAAATATAACGATGCATTACTTTCTCAAGATGGTGAAAACGATAGATTCAGCAAAAGTTTTGAATGGACCACTTTATTAAAATGTGCAGAGTCTTATGATATGATGCGCAGGTTCTATAAAAAGACCCCAACAAGCATCTCTACATTAGAGTTTTTAATTTTAAATCCTAATTGCCCTAGGTCTGTAATGAACTCTTTAAACCAGGTTAATCAGCATGTAAAGATGCTTAACCCCGAAAAGCGATATAATAAAGATTCAACTGCTTTTTTAATTGGCAGAGTCAGGTCTGAATATGAGTTTAAATACATTGAAGAAATAGACAAGGATATTAAATCATTTATAGAGAATATTCTTAAAAGTCTTGTGGACATTAGTGACAAGGTAGATGAGGAATTTTTTAGCTATTAGACGGGTTAAATAAGGTATATTTGTTCTTATGCCGAGAGAATTTGAGATTACTTATAATGCAGAGAATATTTATGATGATTGGGTGCATGATGCGCATTGGCAATTTTTAATAATTCCGGTAGAAAACGAAAGTCAATACGAGGTTGAGTTTGAGTTCGAAAACTCCTTATATGCGCATACTGAAGAATCTATAAACGGATATGGTTTTAAAACCCTTCGCATACATCCAAAGAAAAAATTTAAGAAAATAACTTTTGAAGCTAAATTCAAGTTTAAAAAGGAAGAAGTTGACCCGTACAATTTTAATATAAATCCGGATATTTCAACAGCCTATAACGAACTGCAAAGTTTAGATTTTAAAATAACCCATGAACGATATTTAAGGTTCACTTCGTATACAACGTTAGATAGCGCACAACAGCAACTATTTAAATTCAATACTTCAATTTCTATTTTCGATAATCTTGAAGCATTAAATCATTGGATTTTTGAATATATTAAGTTCACCACCGGTGTAACTGAAGTAGGCACGCTGCTAAAAGATGTCATTTCTAAGAAAAAAGGAGTTTGTCAAGATTTTGCTCATTTATTCTCTGCACTGGCGCGAATTAACGGCGTACCAACCAGATATGTTTCTGGATATCTTGATCAAGAAAGCGGCTATATGGGCGATTCTCAAATGCACGCATGGACAGAAGCATTTGTACCAGAAATTGGATGGAAAGGTTTTGACCCTACAAACAATATTTTAGCCAATACAAACCATATAAAAGTTTGTCATGGCAAAGACTACAATGATTGCTCACCTTTAAAAGGCATAATCCACTCGCATGGCAAGCATAAGACAGCACATTCAGTAACTGTAGAAAGCCATCAATAGGTAATTTAAAAATATCTTCCATCCTTATTTAAAAGAGTATTATTTTTACCCAAAATAGAATTGTATGAATATTAGTATGGACCATTACAAAGGTCTTATAGATCGCCTTGGTGCGTTAAGGAGGTATCTTTGACATTGATGCCAAATTAATAGAAATAGAGAACGAGCAAGAGAAAACCTTAGCACCTGATTTTTGGAACAATCCTCAAGAAGCACAGGCACATATGAAATTTATCCAATCTAAAAAACAATGGGTAGACGATTATAACGCGGCAGAACTTTTGATTGCAGATTTAGAAGTACTCATTGAATTTCAACAAGAAGGAGAAGTTACAGAAGCTGAAGTTGAAAGCCAATACGAAAAGGCTTTGAACACCCTAGAGAAGATGGAATTCAAGAATATGCTTTCTGAAGAAGGTGATGAATTACCAGCCGTACTTCAAATTACCGCAGGAGCAGGTGGTACTGAAAGCTGCGATTGGGCAGCTATGCTTATGCGCATGTACATGATGTGGGCAGAAAAGAACGGTTATAAGATCAAAGAACTCAACTACCAAGAAGGTGATGTTGCCGGTATTAAAACGGTTACATTAGAAATTGACGGTGAATATGCCTTTGGATGGTTAAAAGGTGAAAACGGCGTACATAGATTAGTACGAATTTCTCCGTTTGATAGTAATGCCAAAAGGCACACATCTTTTGCATCGGTATACGTTTACCCACTTGTAGATGATAGTATAGAGGTAGATGTAAATCCTGCTGACATAACTATTACCACCGCTAGATCTAGCGGTGCTGGTGGACAGAATGTAAACAAGGTGGAAACCAAAGTGCAATTAACCCACCACCCTACAGGTATTCAGATTTCTTGTTCAGATAGTAGAAGTCAACATGACAATAGAGCTACGGCAATGAAAATGCTAAAGTCGCAATTGTATGAGATAGAACTGCGTAAGAAAATGGAAGCACGACAAGAAATTGAGTCTTCTAAAATGAAAATTGAATGGGGCTCACAGATTAGAAACTATGTAATGCATCCTTATAAATTAGTAAAAGATGTAAGAACAGGTGAAGAAACCGGTAATGTCGATAATGTAATGAACGGCGATATTGACCAGTTCCTTAAAGCCTTTCTAATGATGATGGGACAAAGAGATGAAGAATAACATAGAGTATCCCAATTCATTTATTTTATGAATTGGGATTTCTAGTATTAAAATTAAATAGTATGATTAAAATATATCATAATTCTAGATGTAGTAAATCTAGAGAAGGACTTAAAGTACTTGAAGATTCTGGCAAGAAATTTGAAGTAGTAAAATATTTAGAAGATATACCAACAAAAGAAGAACTAAGAAATGTTATTAGTTGCTTAGATATTAAGCCTATAAATCTAGTTAGAAAATCTGAAGCAATTTGGAAAGAGAATTTTAAAAACCTATCCTTATCAGATGAAGAATTAATAGACGCTATGATAACATATCCTAAATTAATAGAACGGCCAATTGTAATAAAAGGCAATAGAGCTGTTATTGGCAGACCAGCATCGAACATTGATGCATTGCTAAAATAGAATTCACTATAATTGCTTAGAGAATTTTCTTAACAAAGTATTAACCATTTTCAGTTAAACCATAGTATAACTTTATAATCTAATCATATGAAAAACGTAATAAAATGTAGCAATCTAAAAGTATTAGCATTGCTATTAATTCTATTAGGAAGTTCTGAAATTTACGCACAATACGGTTATGGCAATAACGGTTATGGATCACGTGGCGGCTATGGTTATGGTAACCAAAGAAGTTCAATACCTCAGGCACAAACACCTGCTGAACCACCAAAACCTAAAACTGCCGAAGAATTAGTAGATGATGAAATGCCAAGAATTTCTGAAGCGCTTGCATTAAATGAATTTGAACAGGCTGTATTAAGTTCTGTTTTAAAGAAATATGTACAAGAGCGTATAGAAGCTCAAATATTAAAGCTACCGCCAGAAAAAATGGCTGAGGTATATGAGAATATTACTAAAAGGCAAGACGAAGAATTAAAAGCAGGTTTGCCATTAGAAAAGTATGAAGCTTTTGTTGCACTACAAAAAGATGGTGTTTCAAAAACTATCAAGAAGAATAAAAAGAAGAAAAAAGACAAACGAAAAAAATCTAAAACCGACTAAATGAAACAACTTTTCCCTTTACTCCTACTCCTAGCACTATCATTCAATTACACATATAGTCAAAGACCGGGGGGAGACCGGGAAAGAGGTCCAATAGTTATTACAGGTAAGGTTGTAGACAAAGATGACAACCTACCTTTAGAATATGCTACACTAGTACTACAAAGTGTAAATAACCCAGATAAAATTACTGGCGGAATAACAGATATTGATGGAAACTTCAAGGTAGAAACTACGCCTGGAAAGTATAATGTTTCCATCGAATATATTTCATACAAAACGTATAAATTACCTAACCAAACATTAACAGCCTCAAAAGATTTAGGTACTGTTAAATTGGCTTTAGATGTCGCTCAACTAGAAGCTGTTGAGGTCGTGGGCGAAAAAACCACCGTAGAGGTTCGTTTAGACAAAAAGATTTACAATATTGGTAAAGACCTAACCAATAGTGGCGCTACCATTACCGACGCACTAAACAATGTACCATCTGTTGATGTTGATGTTGAAGGTGCTATTAGTTTACGAGGCAATGCAAATGTTAGAATATTAATAAACGGAAAGCCGTCTGCCCTTGCTGGTTTTGGTTCTACCGATGCCTTAACACAACTACCTGCAGATGCCATTGAAAAGGTTGAGGTCATTACGAGTCCGTCTGCAAGATATGACGCCGAAGGTACCGCTGGTATTTTGAACATTGTACTTAAAAAAGAAAAAACACTTGGCTTTAATGGATCGGTAAATACTACTATAGGCTACCCTGTTAATAGTGGTATTTCAGTAAATGCAAATTTACGTACAGATAAATTTAATTTGTTCAATACTACGGGTTACAATTATAGAGACGCGCCTGGTAATGCGTTTTATGACAACACCTACTCTTCTGGTACTTATGACAGAATTATTGAAGACAGAGAGTACAATAGGCTGCGCAAAGGTTTCAATACAAATTTAGGTTTAGAATATTTTTTAACCGAATCTTCCTCTCTTACCGGTAGCGTATTTTATAGAACATCTGATAGTGAAGATGAAACAGGTAATACCAATCAAAGGTTTATCAATAATGCTTTAAACAGTGAAACATTTAGAACTGAAGATGAAACTGAAGATGACGAAAACTACCAATTCTCATTAAATTATGTAAATGACCTTGATGAAGATGGTCAGAAATTAACGGTAGATCTTCAGTACTCTAAGGGTAATGAAGATAAATTTTCTATTATTCAAGAAAATAACACCTTACCAAATGATGATTTAATCGTTTTGGAAAATGTTTATGAAAAAGAAACTGATAATGAATATTTAGTCCAGGCAGATTACGTGCTACCTATGGGCGATGCTCAATTTGAGGTCGGCTATAGAGGTACTTTTGAAGAAACAGGTACTGACTATCGTTTAGACTCTTTAAATCAAGTAACAGGACAGTTTGACATCAATGAAGATCTTACCAACTTATTCACCTATACTGAAAATGTAAATGCATTATATACCCAGTACGGAAATAAATTTGGAAAGTTTTCTTTTCTATTAGGACTACGATTAGAGAACACGCAATTAAAAGGTGAACTCTCTTCTCTTTATGACACCAGCGAATTAGAAGATCAATTAGGTGTTGATGTAGATGCGAATTTTGATAAAAACTACTTAGGTCTTTTCCCTACCGTAAATTTGATTTACGAATTGGCAGAAAATGAAAATATCTCTTTGGGCTACAACAGAAGAATAAACAGACCAAGAGGTAGATATGTAAATCCTTTTCCTTCTAGATCAAGTAGAACTAATATTTTTCAAGGTAATCCTGATTTAAATCCAGCATTTTCAAATGCTTTTGATATGGGTTATTTAAAAAGATGGGATAAAATTACTTTAACCTCTTCCATTTACTACCAAAGAGAAACAGACTCTTTTGAGCGTGTTCAAGAAGAAACCGGACAAACAACCACTGATGGTATAGAAATCATTAGATCTATTCCTATAAACCTATCTACTAACGATAGAATAGGTGTTGAAGCTGGGGTATTATATAGTGCAGCAAAATGGTTACGTTTAAATTCTAGTTTTAATTTCTTTCAATTCTCTACAGAAGGTGACTTTAATGGTGTTGACTATGGTACTACAAATACTAGTTGGTTTGCAAGGTTTAGCTCTAAAGTCTCATTACCTGCAAAGGTAGATTGGCAAACGAATGCATTTTATAGAGGCCCATCTTCTACAGCTCAAACAGAAAATGGAGGAATATTCTCTTTGAATTTAGCCTTCAGTAAAGATATTTTGAATGATAACGGCACGCTATCTCTTAATGTAAGTGACTTATTGAATTCAAGAAAAAGAAGCTCTTATACCGAAACAGAGTTCTTTACCTCAGATAGTGAGTTTCAATATAGACAACGCCAAATAACAATGGGCTTTGTATATCGTTTCAACCAACCAAAAGAACGCAACAGAGGCTCTAGAGGAAATGGCGGCAATGAAGGTGGAGAAGAAATTGAAGGATAGAAAACAGACAAAACAAGATACAAAAAAAAGGAGCCAATAGGCTCCTTTTTTTATACTGTATTATTTATACTTCTCTTGCGGCTTTTTTCTTGTCGCGTCTTTCTTTCAATAACTCTATAATGTTACCTCCTAACCAGTAAGGAACAACGAATAATAACAAAAACATCATTAACCAAAAACCTATGGTTAATATGGTTAAAAAAGCTAAAAATCCTAAATATTGGTCAAAATCAAACATATCTTATTACTTATATATTGCAAAGATACCATAAACGAATTATTTTTTGCAAACGTTATGCAAAATTAATTTCAATAATCTCAACAATGTTGTCACAATAAAAATAAATGTAAACCTTATTTTTGAAGTTATAAAATAAGTTAACTTAAGATTCATTAAAATATACTATTATGAAATTTAGAATCGAGAAAGATACTATGGGTAATGTCGAAGTTCCCAAAGACAAATATTGGGGAGCACAAACAGAACGTTCTCGTAACAATTTTAAAATAGGTCCAGTAGCCTCAATGCCGTTAGACATTGTTTATGGTTTCGCCTATTTGAAGAAATCAGCAGCTTATGCTAATTGTGAGCTTGGCGTTTTAGCAGTGGAGAAAAGAGATTTAATTGCACAGGTTTGCGATGAAATTTTAGAAGGCAAGCTTGATGACCAATTTCCATTGGTAATATGGCAAACAGGTTCTGGCACACAAAGCAATATGAATGTTAATGAAGTAGTTGCAAATAGAGCTCATGAAATTGCAGGTAAAGTAATCGGTGAAGGCGAGAAAACAATTCAGCCAAATGATGATGTAAATAAATCGCAATCATCAAACGACACTTTCCCTACTGGTATGCATATTGCTGCTTACAAAAAGATTGTAGAAGTTACTATACCTAGTGTTACTCAATTAAGAGATACATTACATAAAAAGTCCATCGAATTTAAAAATGTAGTTAAGATAGGTCGTACCCACTTAATGGATGCCACTCCCCTAACCTTAGGTCAAGAATTTTCTGGCTATGTTTCTCAATTAGATCACGGCCTAAAAGCTTTAAACAATACACTTGCTCATTTAAGTGAATTAGCACTTGGCGGAACTGCAGTAGGTACCGGACTGAATACTCCAGAAGGGTATGATGTTTTAGTAGCAAAGTATATTGCAGAATTTACAGGCTTACCTTTTATTACTGCAGAAAATAAGTTTGAAGCACTTGCTGCACATGATGCAATAGTTGAAAGTCACGGTGCATTAAAACAATTGGCTGTTTCTTTAAATAAGATTGCCAATGATATTAGAATGATGGCATCAGGACCACGTTCAGGTATAGGTGAAATTATTATTCCTGCAAATGAACCAGGTAGTTCTATTATGCCAGGAAAAGTGAATCCTACGCAATGTGAGGCGCTTACCATGGTATGTGCTCAAGTTATGGGTAATGATGTCGCTATAAGCGTTGGAGGTACGCAGGGTCATTATGAACTAAATGTATTTAAACCAATGATGGCTGCCAACATTTTACAATCGGCACAGTTAATTGGTGATGCTTGTGCTAGTTTTGAGGAGCACTGTGCTGCTGGCATTGAACCAAACCATGAAGTAATCAAGCAATTATTGAACAACTCACTGATGCTGGTTACCGCTTTAAATACCAAAATAGGATACTATAAAGCTGCAGAAATCGCAAACACTGCACATAAGAACGGTACAACCTTAAAAGTAGAAGCAATCAATTTAGGTTATGTTTCTGCAGAAGATTATGACGAATGGGTAAAACCAGAAAATATGGTCGGTAGTTTAAAAGACTAAAACCAAACTAATAGAAATGAAAAGTGGCGACCAATTGGTCGCCATTTTTTATATGCAATAAGGTAATCTTACTTCAACATGAATTTAGAAGTACCCAATAATTTTAATTGATCGTCATAAACATTCACCATGTAGTTACCGTCTTTGAAATCACCAGAAGGCTTACTGATATAATCACATACATCTAAAGACTTGTTTTCAAAGTAAAAACCAGTTTGCTTACTATAAGTAATAGAAGCTCCATTATCGTTAGTCATAGAATTACTACCACCAAGAACATTGCCTTGAGGATCTAAAACCTCAATAAAAAATTCTCTATCTCCAGCTTGTGCAATTACGTTATCAGCAACAGTAAAACAGATTTTAAACTTGTCAGTTGCTTTAGCTCTTTGTGTAGAAACCAATTTACCACTGTTACGTTCTTTTACTGCATCAACATTGAATTTAGATAAGTTCAAAGCAGAACCTTTTTCAACTACTTGTGCCAAGTTTGTATTTTGTACTACTAAAGAGTCATTAAAAACAGTTTGTTTTTCCAATTCAACATACGTACTATCACGTTGCATAGCAATTGCAGTATTTGATCGTGTCAACGAATCAACTTGCTTTAATAATTGCTCTCTTTCAGCTTTAAGAACACCAACTTGTCTTCTGTATCTAGATAAAGATCCGATATCAGCTTTCATTGTTTTTACAGAGTCAATATACTTTGCAATATTATCTCTTGCACTTACCAACTCCTCGTTAGTTGCATTGCTTTCTAAAATAGCCTTATCATATTCAGATTTTAAGCTATTTAAATCTTCTACTACCAATTCTTTCTCTTTCGAAAGAACAACTTCGGTCTTCTTTTTATCTTGGTAAAGACTTACTGTGTAAATGATAGTTCCTAAAAGCACAACACCTAAAAGAGCGGTCAAAACTTTTAAGCCATTGTTGTTTTTTGTTTCAGTCATAATTGTAAATTTAATAAAGTGTCTGTTTGTTCAGTTTATATACGTGGTAATTCAAATTTTAGATTTTTTAATGTTAAAATAATTTCTAAACCTTGGCAAGGACCATAAAATATGAAATAACTTAGATGACATCTATAACATTAACTAGAAATCATGCTTAGCATAGTACCTTACGAGGCTAAATATACTCAAAAGTTTAAAGACTTGAATATCGCTTGGATTACTGAGTATTTCAAGGTTGAAGCGAAAGATAAGAAGTTATTAGAACATAGTCAATCTACTATTATTGATAAAGGCGGATATATCTTCATAGGATTATGGAATAATGAACCCGTAGGATGCTTTGCTTTAATAAAAAAGACCCATAATCGTTTTGAATTAGGTAAGATGGCGGTTGACAAAACACATCAAGGATTACAGATAGGGCAAAAAATGTTAACCCATGCTATTAATTTTTCTAAAAATAAAAACTGGGAAACACTTGAATTATACTCTAGCACTAAATTAGACACTGCGCTGCATATATATAAGAAATTCGGATTTATAAATGTTCCTCTAGAAGATAATTTAGAGTACCTTCGATCCGATATTAAAATGGAACTAACACTTTAAACATAACATAATGAGAATAAAAGAATTGCTTGTTTTACTATTCGTTGTAACAATGGCTTTTTCATGCAAAGAGGTGAAAAAATCTGATACCGTAATTGATACTTCTGAAGAATTGGAAGAAAATAAGTCAGTAACTGATATCATCAAAGAGCGCAAAGCTGATGAAATTGAGATAATACCTATAGAACATGCAACTGCAGTAATCGAATGGAACGATGTTGTTATATACATTGACCCTACCGGAGGAGCAGCCGCTTTTGAACGTCAAAAAATTCCGACTTTAATACTGATTACAGATATACACGGTGATCATTTAAATGTGGAAACGCTAGATGCTTTAGATACTTCAAATTGCACATTTGTAGTACCACAAGCCGTTGCCGATGAATTACCAGAAAAGTATGCTTCGCAATTAGAAATTATGGAAAACGGTATGAGCAAAAAATTAGCCAAAATTACTATTGAAGCTATACCTATGTATAACCTAAGAAAAGAAGCACTTAAATTTCACACAAAAGGTCGTGGCAATGGTTATGTTTTAAATATCGATAATGAGCGAATCTATTTTTCTGGTGATACCGAAGATATTCCGGAAATGCGTTCTTTAAAAAATATTGACAAAGCTTTTGTTTGTATGAACTTACCTTACACAATGACGGTTGAAAGCGCCGCCTCTGCAGTTTTAGACTTTAAACCGAAACAAGTATACCCATATCATTATAGAGGTAAACCAGATGTTAGCGATGTTGCAAAATTGAAACAACTTGTAGATGCCGGAAATCAAGATATTGAGGTTGTACAATTAGATTGGTACCCTAATGACGAATATTAATGTTAGCTGTTAGCTGTTAGCTGTTAGCTGTTAGCTGTTAGCTGTTAGCTGTTAGCTGTTAGCTGTTAGCTGTTAGCTGAAAATAAAAAAGCCCGCAATTGCGGGCTTTTTCTATATAAATACTTTATTAATTATCTAATTAATTTTTTATACTTGATTCGTTTCGGCATTAAATCTCCCCCTAGTCGTTTCTTCTTATTCTCTTCATAATCAGAGAAAGAACCTTCAAAGAAGTATACCTGAGAGTCACCCTCAAAAGCTAAAATATGTGTACAAATACGATCTAAGAACCATCTATCATGCGAAATTACCACTGCACAACCAGCAAAGTTCTCTAAACCTTCTTCTAGAGCTCTTAGCGTATTCACATCTAAGTCGTTGGTTGGCTCATCTAATAAAAGAACGTTTCCTTCTTCTTTTAATGTCATAGCTAGGTGCAAACGGTTACGCTCACCACCTGATAGCATATTTACTTTTTTATTTTGCTCACTACCCGTAAAATTAAATCTACTTAAGTATGCACGTGAATTCACCTGCTTACCACCCATCATAACCATCTCTTGCTCATCACTGAAATTCTGCCAAATGGTTTTTTCAGGATCAATATTAGAATGACTCTGATCTACATATGCAATTTTAGCAGTTTCACCAGTTTCAAATTCTCCTTTATCGGGAGTCTCTTCACCCATGATCATTCTAAAGATAGTAGTCTTACCAGCACCGTTAGGTCCAATAATACCAACGATACCTGCTTGTGGCAATTTAAAATTCAAGTCCTCATAAAGTAATTTATCATCAAAAGCCTTACTTACTCCCTTTGCCTCTATTACATTAGTACCCAAACGTGGTCCGTTCGGAATATAGATTTCTAGTTTTTCGTCAAGCTGTTTTTGATCCTGACTCATTAACTTATCGTAATTCTTAAGACGTGCTTTCTGCTTAGTCTGTCTTCCTTTTGCACCTTGACGTACCCATTCAAGCTCTCGCTCTAACGTTTTCTGCCTTTTAGAAGCCGTTTTACTCTCTTGAGCCATTCGTTTAGATTTCTGATCTAACCAAGAAGAATAGTTTCCTTTCCAAGGAATACCTTCTCCCCTGTCCAATTCAAGAATCCAACCGGCAACATTATCCAAGAAATATCTATCGTGGGTTACGGCAATTACAGTTCCTTTATATTGTGCTAAATGATGCTCTAACCAATGTACAGATTCTGCATCTAAGTGGTTGGTAGGTTCATCTAATAATAAAATTTCTGGTTCTTGAAGTAATAGTCTACACAATGCAACCCTTCTTCTTTCACCACCAGACAATACTGAAATTTTCTTGTCAGGATCTGGCGTACGAAGTGCATCCATCGCAATTTCTAATTTAGTATCTAATTCCCAGGCATTTGCAGCATCAATTTTATCTTGTAACACAGCTTGTTGATCCATCAACTTCTGCATTTTATCAGGATTCTCATAAACCTCTGGAAGGCCAAACATGTCGTTTATCTTATTGTACTCGTCAAGAATAGCTACAGTCTCTGCTACACCTTCCTTTACAATCTCTAAAACGGTTTTGTTTTCATCTAGTTCAGGTTCTTGCTCTAAGTACCCAACATTATACCCAGGGGAAAAAACAACATCTCCCTGAAAGTTTTTATCAACACCCGCAATGATTTTAAGTAAAGTAGATTTACCAGAACCGTTTAAACCTAAGATACCAATCTTGGCACCGTAGAAAAAACTTAGGTATATGTTCTTTAAAACTGGGGTATTCGCATTTTTATAGGTTTTCGTAACTCCTGACATGGAGAAGATTACCTTATTATCGTCTGACATAAAATTATAGTGTTTATTAAAAATTAAAGCCGAACAGAAGAATTCACTGCCGGTTCTAAAATATGTTATACTCTACCTTTTAAAGCATTAAACACCCAAGCAATAGCAAAAAAGCCAATACCTACAGATGCAAAACCCCAACCAGCAACATCATCATAGCGAAAAGCACCTAATGCAATTAGGGCAAGACCTACAAATATCATAATAATAGTAGCCCAAGAGAGCACAGTATTCTTATTCATTTTCGATTCAATTAAAATTTAAGCGAACGTCAAATATCGTAAATTTTAAGACATTTATCCAGTATAAACCTTGCTATTATTCAAACGGAAACACAATTCCCGTTAATTTACGAACAGAATCCATTATCTCAATTAAATCTAAACTATTTTGATGGCTCCATATTTCGCTCTCTTTCTTACCTGAATTTAAACAATTTTGTACCTCCTCAATTTCATGAACATAGCCTTTTCCCAACTTACCAATTTCATTAGAAGTTGATTCACTATCTTTTTCTATAGTATACCCGGTAGTTTCATGCCATCTTGGATGTATAAATATAGAACCCTTATTTCCTGCTATTTCAGCTTTCTTTTCAGAATCAGAATTGAGTCCGCTATATAGAATTGCCTGAGCATTATCATAATTAAAAATCATACTACACTGTATCTCTACACCTGTTTTATAAAAATTAGCAGAGGCCTTTATATCCTTTGGTATACCTAACATTAAATAAGCTAAAAATATGGGATAGATTCCGATATCCAACAAAGAACCACCTGCAAGATCCGGATTCAACAATCTTCCTTTTTCATCCCTATCTAAAGCATAAAAAGCAAAATCGGCATGTAAATAACCTACTTCACCTATAGCTCCATTATCAACTAATTCTTTTACCTTTTTAATAGTTGGGTTAAAACGTGTCCATAATGCTTCCATCAGAAAAACATTATTCTCTTTGGCTACAGCAACCATTTGCTCTACTTCGCTTTTATTGACACCCAGTGGCTTTTCACAAAGTACAGCATTACCAGCTTTCATTGCAGCAATACTTAAATCTGCATGAGAAGTGTGTGGTGTAGCTAAATAAATAACATCTACGGTATTACTATTAAACAACTCTTCATAACTGCCATATGCATTTGGCGCACCATATTCACCTGCAAAATCTTGTGCTTTTTCTATGCTTCTTGAAGCTACAGAAACCAATTTACCGCCATTTACCAAGGCTAAATCTTTTGAAAAACTATGAGCAATGTTTCCTGCCCCTACAATACCCCACTTAATCATACTTTTTGTTTTTGTTGCATGAACACCAAAATTAACTTCTTATCTTTATCAAAAGAAAAGAAATTATATAGAATGGATTTAAAATTCAATCAAAACGAAGATAGGAATAAGTTGTTATTATCAGACCTTAGAAGAAAGCTTAATGAGGTTTATTTAGGCGGAGGAAAAGCCAAAATAGCCAAGCAGCACGACCAAGGTAAAATGACAGCTAGAGAACGTGTTGATTATCTTTTAGACCCAAAATCTGAACAAATAGAAGTTGGTGCTTTTGTAGGTGACGGCATGTACAAAGAGCATGGCGGATGCCCTTCTGGCGGAGTAGTTGTAAAAATTGGATATGTACAAGGCAAGCAATGTATCGTTGTTGCCAATGATGCAACAGTAAAAGCCGGAGCATGGTTTCCTATTACCGCAAAGAAGAATTTAAGAGCACAGGAAATAGCTATTGAGAACAAACTTCCAATAATATACTTGGTAGATAGCGCAGGAGTGTATTTGCCTTTACAGGATGAGATTTTTCCTGATAAAGAGCATTTTGGTCGCATCTTTAGAAACAATGCCATCATGAGCAGTATGGGTATTACCCAAATATCTGCAGTTATGGGCAGTTGTGTTGCCGGTGGTGCTTACTTACCGATTATGAGCGATGAAGCGCTTATTGTAGATAAAACTGCTAGTATATTTTTAGCTGGTAGCTACTTAGTAAAAGCTGCCATTGGTGAAAGTATTGATAATGAAACGTTAGGCGGAGCAACCACTCATTGTGAAATTAGCGGAGTAACCGATTATAAAGCAAAAGATGATGCAGCGGCTTTAGATACCATAAAGAATATTATGGATAAGATTGGTGATTTCCCTAAAGCGGGATACAACCGTAAGAAAAGTTTGAAGCCAAAAGAAAATCCGGATGATATTTACGGAATACTACCGAGTTCTAGAGCTGAGCAATACGATATGATGGAAATCATTAAGCGATTGGTAGATGAATCTGATTTTGAAGAATATAAAGCTGGCTACGGTCAAACCATTCTTACTGGTTATGCACGTATTGATGGATGGGCAGTTGGTATCATTGCCAACCAAAGAAAAGTAGTAAAAACTGCAAAAGGTGAAATGCAATTTGGCGGAGTAATTTATTCTGACTCTGCGGATAAAGCAACCCGCTTTATCGCGAACTGTAATCAAAAGAAAATTCCGTTAGTATTTTTACAAGATGTTACCGGTTTTATGGTAGGTAGTAAAAGTGAACATGGTGGTATCATTAAAGATGGTGCAAAAATGGTAAATGCGGTAAGTAACTCCGTCGTACCAAAATTCACTATTATTATAGGTAATAGCTACGGAGCAGGAAATTATGCCATGTGCGGTAAAGCTTATGACCCAAGATTAATTGTTGCTTGGCCAAGTGCAGAACTTGCCGTAATGGGTGGTAACTCTGCTGCAAAGGTATTATTACAGATTGAAAAGGCATCTTTAAAAAAGAAGAGTGAAACCATTACCGAAGAAAAAGAGAAGGAGCTTTATGATAATATCAAGCAGCGATATGACGATCAAGTATCACCATATTACGCAGCCTCTAGATTATGGACCGATGCTATCATAGACCCAAAAGACACCCGTAAATGGATTTCTATGGGAATTGAAGCTGCAGACCATTCGCCTATAGAGAAGCCTTTTAATATGGGGGTTTTGCAGGTTTAGAAAAAAACATACTCTAATTAAAGTTGCATTAAAACATTCGAAGCTCTCTCTTTGCCTATTGTAAGAGATACCTTATTGTAACCTTGTCTTGTAAAAAATAAAACATCGTATTTTTTCGCATGTATTTGAAATTTACCATTTACATCCGAAACCGATGTTTCTTTTGTTCTGCTATTATAAATATTGACATTAGGAATTACCTCTCCCTTAAAAATTGTGAACCCTGAAACTATTCTTCGTTTCTCATGGTCCCTCTTTTCCTTATCCTCTATCTTCCTTGCTTTATCCTGTGAAACTAATTGTATGGTCTCTAAATAAAATGCCATATTAATATTTGAAACTTTAATCCATCTACCTTGACTAGCATACTTGCGATAAGTGCCTTTTGATTTTTCTGGATTAGTCATTCCTAATCCTATAGGTTTTTTACTCGTACGTTTTACATGCTCATCATCTTTATTTGTTGCCGCCAACACCAAACCGACAGGTTTTTTGTTGTAACGTTTAACAAGTTCCAAGGATATATAAAAACTATTACTAACTAGTATATTAAACGGTTCCAAATCTATTTTGACTATTACTTCATGCTTTTTTAAAGTGTAAAGAATATTCTTATTCGATTTATTTAAGTTTTGATTCGGACCTCCATTATTATTTCCAATATCATATACATTCACCCGAAGTAGTAAGCTATCCGACAAATTTTCTAATATTTCAAACTCTAAAGAACTTAATTTTCTTTTCTGGTTATTGACATCTATTTTAGTTGCCAATTCACCACCTAATGCCTCGTTATCCTTCCAATACCCAAAATTATTATTATCAGTACTGCGATACCCTACTGGCTTTATAATGGGTACTAATAGTGTATTGGAGACTACTACTTCATCTAAAAAGAATATTTTCAGACAGCATTTCTATTGTTGAATGTTCATGCAATATATATTTTGCGTTTGAAACACTCATTTCTATAGTTTGATACCCCAAAGATGAGAATTGAACGATATCAGTATTTTGAATTTTCATTTCATCCAAATACAAATAAAATAAACCATTTTCATCTGAAACTGTTCCCATTCCTTTACCAACCACACCAATATTTACAAAGGGTAAAGGCTGTTTTGTGGTTTTATCTACTACTAGACCTTTATAGGTGTCTTGACCAAGGACAGAGCTAATTATTAATAAAAAAATGAATTGAAAGACTATTCTCATTTAGTTAGATACAATACTGGTCGCGTTAGAAACAGAGAACAACTGTTGGTTTACATTTCTTATATTCATTTTAAATACCTTAACCTCTTTACGTTGAGAAGCACTACCATAATTATGGTAAATAGTAGCTTTTAAGTAGGTCGGTGTTAAGCTTTTATTACCAAGATACTTAGCATTTATTTGCCAAGTTCCCCGTAATGAATCATCAATAAGATATTCTTCTGTTGAAAATCCTGATATTTTTTCATTTTTTATACGGTTAGCATCGGCATATAGAGAATGTTCGCTCTTAAAATAATTACCCTCAGGATTAACAAATTCAAGCTCAAATTCAGCTTCACTATCGTTCCATTCAAAAACCAAACGAGTACCATCAAACTCATCATCTAAAACAATATTTTTTAATTCTTTGTTAGATAAAAGTTCTTCCCCTTTTAAGGCAATTAAGTTATTGAGTTCGCGCTCCATAATAACACCTAAGTCCCCCTCGGCTCTTAAGAAACCTTGCTCTAACAAATAACCATATCGAGCGTAAATACTGGCGGCTTTTTGGAATTCATTGATTTCTATATAACTTTCTGCCATATTTAAATAAGACTGTGCATAATTAGCTCTTAAAGTAAAAACCTCTTTATATATTTCATTAGCTCTTTCTAACCTACCTTCTGCTTGATAGATATAAGCTAAAGATTTTAATGCTAACGGATTTTCATTAAATAACCCCCTATTATCTTGAATGATTTCATCTGCAAAATCACTATTTTTCCAACGTTGAGAAAAATAGTCATAAGCATCTAAAACATAATTATAAGAGCTGCCATACATCTTTACTTGATCCTTATATAATTCAATAGCCTCACTTTCGATAGTACTACTTAACAATTTATTTAAATAAGTAGGCTTATCTAACTTAAGATCAGAACTGCTTAAAGCAGAATTATCATATTTATTATTTCTAAGCTTAGCTTGATCATACGGTTTATCTGAACCTGGTTCCGGAAAATAATTAGCTCCTTTCGTATTAATTACAATAACACCACCATTGGCAGCGCCGCCATATTTATTTACTGCACCTAAGCCAGGTATCACCGCTATCCTCTTAATATTTTCTACGGTAAGGTAGTAAGGAAAATCTTTCGTTATAAAACCATCTATATCATAAATGGCAGGAAAAAATCCAATACTAGCACCACGTAAAAAAATTACGGGTGTTGTTGGGTCTATGGTACGTCGTTCTACCTTAACTCCTGGAAGTTGATATTGGATACTAGAGGCAATATCCAAACCTATAGGATTCAATTCTTTACCATCAATAATTCTAACGGCGAAGTTGGTGATTTCCTTATCCAAAAGACCAAAGGCAGTATTTATAATGTTCGTATTTGTCGCATACTCACCGCGCAGTTGTTCTTGACTTTTAATAACGGTTTTTTCAACAGTTACCTCATCCAATAAATTTACCTTCGGAGTTAGTCCTACATTTAAAATACGGGTTACATCTTCCACAAAAATTTCCACATAATTCATAGCTGGGTAACTATAGGTAATAGTTTGACCGGGCAATGCTGTGATCTGATATGTACCGTTTACATCAGATTTTACAATTTCATTGGTTTCTACAACTTTGATTTCTGCATTAACTAATGGAGTTTCTAGATAGGTTATTTTACCTTTTATACTATTTTTCTTTTCTTGAGCGAAAGAAAAGGTACATGCTAAAACAAAAAGAACGATAATTTTTTTCATAAGAGTCCGGATTTATTTTCAATAATATTTTAAGAAAAATACTACAAATAATATGCCAAAAATGTTATTTACTCTATCAGATTTTTAACGAAACAATTCTTTTATTAGCATTTTCATTGGTAAGATGTAAAATAATTTTCTCTTCTGATTGTGATGGATATCCAAAATTGGTATATACGGTGCATAAAAGAGCAAGAGGCATAGTACTTTGCTGATCAAGATTACCAATGTATGTCGCATTTATAATCCACTCTCCCTTTATATCTTCATAAAGTTCAAATTCTTCCATAGAAAAACCAAGCTCCACTTCATCTTGTATTCTTTTGGCATCTGCAGAGGTAGTATGCTCCCAATTAAAAAAACGATTTTGAGGATTTACAAATTGTATTTGAAATTCAGATTTTGGGTTACTCCATTCCACTAAAAGCCTCACGTTCATTTTAGAATTGGAAAAATATTTTTCTTTTACTTTGGTAACATCTAACTGTAATCTATCTCTAAAAATTAAATTCTTCAACTCACGTTCTATTGATTTTTGAATCGGTTGAACATCTAAATTCCCATAGGCTCCGCCATTCTCTAAATTAGTTAGCATATCAAGTGCTTCTTGCTTTTCACTTTTTGCAAGTTTTAATTTAACTTCAGTAAAAAATGGTTGTAATGCTAAAGGCTTTAGCTCGTTCAATTGGCGATTTAATAAAGCTGACACCTCATCAAAACCTAAATATCGCATTGCTAATTCTGTAATTCTTAAATAAGCTTCATTCTTTGGGTCTTTCTCCCAAAAATTGGAAATAATCTTTGCAGCTATATCTTTATCAGTATCCTTAAAAAAAGAAAAAGCATCTAAATAAAATGAATCGTTGGTTTCATTGAAGTTTCGAAGTATTAAATATTGATCATACGCTTCTTCAATTGATGTTGTGTTTTGCAAAATACTTAAAATTGCAGAATCGGTTTTTTCTCTTTCATAGTCAGCATTATATATGTTATTTTGAAGAAGAGCTGAATTCACCTTGACGTCAGTACCGTTAGATGCCTGCGCAGTTTTTGTCGTAACCAATAAAACCCCTCCATTACCTAAGGTACCATACCTGTTTGTTGCCGCTAAACCTTTTAGGACGGTTATAGATGCAATATTTTCAGGATTTAAAAAAGATGCATCTGCTGTATAACCTTGCGTACCTGAATCTGGTGAAAAACCTTTTGGACCGGAAGAATTTGATTGTTCTATTGGCACACCATCCACTACTACTAATCCGTACCGGTTACCCAATATCGTAGCATTAGGCCTAGCACTAAATTCAGTTATATCTTGATCAGATTTAAGGTTAACATTTGAAAACTTACCTGCTACAGCCATACTTACATCTGTTGTTATAGGAGAAATATCTTCACTATCTAAAGATTGAACTGCATAACCAATACTTTCCTTTTCTTTTGAATCAATTGCGGTATTACCATAGTTTTCTATTCTTTTCTGAACAACCGTTACGCCTTCCAAATTGGTAACATCTGCCCCAAGAAATATATCCAATTCATTTTCATAATAACCAATAGGCAAAATTTTACTAATCCCGTAAACATCATCTGAAATCAGCAAAGAATCCCCTGGTATAGCCGGCAGCCAAAACTTTCCGTTCTTGTCTGTTAAATATACTTTTTCCTTCCCCAAAATTTGAACATTAATCCTATCTTTAGGCTCATTATCCAAATAAATTGTACCTCTGACAGATTTTAAATACTTTTTAGAATCATTAGTTGGCTTGACAGCATCATTTAGATTAAAAGACAAATCCATTAACCGCCCCTTACCGATCAAAACGGATTTCTCAAGCAATTCGAGGTTTCTGTTTCTAACAGAATTTATAACAATGTTCCCTTTCTTAACAGGTATGAAATCGTTTTGGACCAAAGAATTTCCGTCCGTAAAAAAATAACATTCGGAATTGAGAATATTATTATCTAATACCTCATACAATGTTGCGCCATCTGGTCTTGTGTTCACTAAAACTTCTCTTAGTTTGTTCCAATTGCCATCTTTAATTTCAAATTTCCGTTCTTCAACAATAGCATTAAAAAGTATTAATTGTACTTCAAAAGTTGGGTTTCTTTCAAATATTTTATCTAGAATACCAAATTCTTTTTCAATATCCCTTTCAATCATTGATAATGATGTATCCCAACATATGGTTACTTTCTTAGATTCTACCTGACTCAATGCACATTGACCAATTAAAATCAAGAGAACAACAAGACTATTAACCTTTAACATATTGTATTATTTAATTTTTATTTAAAATAAGAATAACAGCCAATTAAACCAAGTGCCTAATATTAAAAAAAATCAGAATTTTACTACATAACCAATTTTAAATCTTACAAATAGAAAATTAATTACCCTGATGCCCTTTTACTCTTGGTATCAACAAAAGTTCTGTCTGTCTACCATTAACATACCTAAAACCTTCTTCACCATAAAAGCCGGCTTCTTCAAGCATGATACGTATATCTCTATTCCATTCTGGTATGTTAACCGTGGTATTTAATTCAATAGCATACACCGTGTTTGGATTTAAACCATAATTTTCACCGTCGTCACGCATAACACCGCCTTGGGAATCCCACATACCAATTGTTGTACCTGCAGAATGACCATATAAGCCAAGTGGATGCGTATATATTGATGGTTTTAAGCCCGCTGTTTTAGCCTCCTTCAATGATTTTGCTAGAATATCATTCCCAGACCTACCCTTAACCATATTGTTGGTCAAAAAATCTTGTACCCTATTACCATCTTTTAATCCGTTCACCAAAAAGTCAGGCGCAGTAGTTTCTTCTGGCTTAAGCACATATGCCAATTCTTGACAGTCTGTATTTAAACGCAAATAAGTAATACCAAAATCGCAATGCAATAAATCTCCCGGTAGAATAACCATATCATCAGGCTTATTTGCAAAAGAATAGAATTCGCTTTTTTTACCCTTCTCACTTCTTTGAACGTCCACGGTTGGGTGAAACCAGGTTTCCAAGCCTAAATCCGTAACTTTTTGTCTCATCCACCACACCACATCTGAAGTAGTCGTTACGCCCGGAGTAATAACTTTCTCAGAAAATGCTTCAGCGATAATATCATGTGTAATATCTACTAATTGGTTATAAATAATCATTTCTCGTTCAGACCTTGTTTCAATCCAACGAACAGCTAGTTGTTCTGCTGAAGTCACTTTTGAAGTATATTTCTTAGGCAGGTTTGCCATGAACTCTTCATAATCTGTCTTTACCAAGCCATCTGCAATATTGTGGTCTGTAGAATAATTAAGTGCGATTTTCTTCGGATTTCTTTCCTCTATTAATTGCATTAACCGAGTCCACTGATTTGGTTCTTTCTCCTTATCCCAAGCAGAAACAATATTTTTACCAACGTTGTAACGGGCTACAGCCAACTTCTCTATAGTGTTCTTCGCCTTATCCCTATAAAACAAAAGTATAGTTCTTCTACGGGCATTTAACCACGTAGCCGGGAGCATAGTCTTAATTACGGGATCTTCATTGTATTCTCTTGAGATAACCACCCACATATCTAAGTCTGCGGCATCCATAAGTTCAGGCAACAAATTATTGAAACGGTCGTCTAATATTTCATCTATTACCTGTGCTCTTTCTTTTTTAGTTAGAATTTGCTGAGCGTAAATTTCCCCTATAAAAATTAGACATACAAAAAGGAATAGTTTTTTCATGAGTGCTGTTTGGTTTAAGCCTTGAAAATACAAAATAACACACATTCGAAATAAACTATTCCTCGAAAATCAATTGATTTTTATAACCTGAATAAAATCAATAGTTGTCTGTTACCAATTTCTCATCAATGCTTTTAACCAACCTAATAAATTCTGCTCTATATCCATTTTTATCTTCACCTCTACCGTTTTCTGCCAAAAAAATGACGTCATTAAAAGACGCTTCATTTATAAACGCGGACTTTCTTAATTGCTGACCGAATAAAGCAACGGCTGCAGAAAATTGAAAGTCTTTAGACATTTCTTGAGTATTCGAATTTTGAACATGAACCAGTTCAATACTTTTATTGCCATCTGGCTTTTTATATCTAAATTTTACCGTGAACAGCTCATCAGAAAACCTAGTATTGTCAGTAGCATTGGTATACTTTAATTCTGGAATTTCTTTATCATATTCTGATGTTACTCCTACCTCTATTATCTCATACAAAGCGGTCACCTTATGCCCACTTCCTAATTCACCGGCATCTTTAGTATCATCAATAAAATCTTCATCTGCCAATAATCTATTTTCATACCCTATTAATCTATACGATTTTACCTTAGCAGGATTAAATTCTACCTGTAATTTTACATCTTTTGCAATAGTAAATAAAGTACCGCCAAACTCCTTACCAAATAATTTTTGCGCTTCTTGCATAGTGTCTATGTAACCGTGATTGCCGTTCCCTTTATCTGCTAAAGTTTCCAACTTAGAATCCATATAATTACCCATTCCGAAACCTAGTACAGAAAGAAACACTCCCGATTCACGTTTTTCAACAATCAAATCTTCCATGTCTTTGTCGCTAGACAGCCCAACATTAAAATCGCCATCTGTTGCCAATATCACTCTATTGTTACAATTCTTCTTAAAATGTTTCTCTGCTAATTTGTAGGCTAATTGAATACCTTCTCCACCAGCTGTAGAACCGCCAGCCTCTAAATTATTTAAAGCGCTCATGATTTTCTCTTTATTGTTACCAGATGTTGGCTCTAATACAACACCGGCTGCACCAGCATAAACAACAATTGAAACCCTATCTTTTTCTCTTAACTGATTTACTAATAGTTTAAATGCGGATTTTAATAGTGGCAATTTGTTATCTAATGACATAGAGCCAGAAACATCTATTAGAAAAGTAAGATTAGATGCCGGTAATTCTTCATTCAAGTATTCTTTTCCTTGCAAACCAATACGCACTAATTTGGTGTCTACATTCCAAGGGGTCTGTGCTACCTCGGTGTTTACAGAAAAAGGATGTTCACTTGTAGGTTGTGGATAGTCATAATCAAAATAGTTAATCATTTCTTCAATCTTAACTGCATCTACAGGAACCGCTTTTCCATTATTTATGAACCTTCTAATGTTACTATACGCTGCTTTATCAACATCGATTGAAAAAGTAGACAAAGGATTAACACCTACATTCTGAAACTGATTTTCAGTAATTTGCGCATAATTCTCATCTTCTTCAATAACATAATTACCTTTTACGGTTTGTATTACAATACAACCGTGTTTAGCATTTTGACCATATAGATTCTTAGCTTCAGAAGCTTTAAGTTCTTTTCTACTATCAATATCTTCACTTTTTAAACTTTGAACAATTGAATTATATTGCTTTTGAATAGGTACGCCATCTACAATATATAGAGGGCTGTTTATTTTAGTTCCAACATTTTTATCTTCCGCAGAACCCAAACCACGAATATTTATACCACTAACTTTACCTTGTAAGGTTCTACTAATATTAGATTTGGGAGATTGCATATTAACCATTGCAACTGAGCCCGTAACATGACTACGCTTTTGGATACTATACCCAGTAACTACGACTTCTTCTAATGTCTGAAGATCTTCTTCAAGTGATACATTAACAACCACTGAATCTCTGATCTTTACAATCATATTTTTACATCCGATATAACTAAAAACCAGTTCATCATTTTTAGTGGCACTTATAGTATAAGCACCATCAAAATCGGTTTGAGTACCATTTGTGGTTCCTTTTACAATAACATTTACACCAGGCATAGGATTCCCTGCATGATCAGAAACAGTACCACTAATTTTAACTTGTTGTGAAGACAATAAGAAACTAGTAAATAGAAATAATAGGAAAGTTGCATTTTTCATAATAGCTGGTTTAAAGTTTATACGATAAACCTATTAAGAAGTCAGCCATATTAAAATAAAAAATGAGTGAATGGGCAGGTGTGGTGAGTGAAGTTATGACTTCAATAAGGTCATGGTTTCTTTCCGCTTAACTTTTCCGCTATCAGTACGTAAGAATACCGGAATAGTTTTAATTAGACGCGGCACTTCGTACTTAGATAAAAGAGCACTTGAAGTAATTTTTTTCAACACATCGTTTTCATTCACTACACCTTCAATAACCAGCACTAATTGCTCCCCTAGTTTTGCGTCTGGTAAAGAAGTTATAAAAAAAGGTTTGTCAATACTATTCGAAAGTTTAGCCTCTACCTGCTCAGGACTAAGTTTAATTCCGCCAGAATTAATTACATTATCAAATCTGCCTAACCACTTGAACTCAGTTTCCGAAACCAATTCAATAACATCATTAGTAATCACAGTTTCATCAGCAATCTTTGGAGCATTAATTACCAAACACCCTCTGTCATCTTTAGATATTTCAACGTCTGGTAAAATAGAAAAAGGTGCATCGTCTGCTACACCATTATTCAAAAACTTAATTGCAATATGTGTTATTGTCTCCGTCATACCATAAGTTTCATAACTAGCGTTGGCTATACTTTTTATTTCCTTTCTCAATGAAGTAGAGATTGGAGCACCACCAATAATCAACTTATGTAGCAATGAAAGCTTCGGTAATGAATTAGCAACTTGCAAAGGAACCATAGCGCCAAAATCAAAAGACATATTAATGCCTTCTAACGGATTTGAAGTAGGTTCCACAAAATAAATATCTAACCCTAACACCATAGCTCTAACTAACATCATTTTACCAGCAATATAAGTTGCAGGTAAGCACAACAATGCAGAAGACCTAGGTGATAAATTAAAATAGCTGCCTGTTGCCAAAGCACTATTCTCCATATGGTTCTTCTTTAAAACAATTGTTTTTGGAGTACCCGTAGAACCAGAGGTCCGTGCAGAAATGGTAGGTGAATCATCTATCCAATCTATAATGAATTCGCCAATGCGCTTTTCAAATTCTTCTCCCTCTTTAATTAGGCTATAACTTACCTCTGTTAAATCGGCAAAAGAAATAAATCTACCATGAATGGAAAAACTTGGGTGTACTGAAGCTTTATACATTTTACTAATTATCTAGTTTCAGAAATTCTTCTTCAGATAACACCTTTCCTGTTAATTTTTCTTTCCAGTTGGTCCAGCCATACTTTTTTGAAAAGATTATTAATAGAATAGGGAATACTATAAATACCGGCACCAAGACATCCCAACCCAAAATTGGATCAGAAACATCCCTATACAATGAATCAGTTTGAAAAGCAGTCCAATCAGCAGTCAACAATAACGCTCCAATTAAATTATTAGCGGCATGAAAACCTAAAGCAAGTTCTAGACCTTCATCCATTAGGGTTATAATACCAAGAAAAAAACCAGTACCTATATAGTATATCATTATACCATAACCCAGTTTCTCTACTTCAGGATTTCCCAAATGCATTAATCCAAATAATACAGAAGTAACAACTAAAGGTACCCATCTATTTTTTGCAGCAATACCCAATCCTTGCATCATATGACCTCTAAACAAATACTCCTCAAAGCTAGTTTGTAAAGGAATTAGGATTATTCCAATTAAAGCCAAACTTAAAAATGGCATCAACTTGAAATTAAACAGGTAATCTTCAGGAGATAAATAAATACCTATAAAAGTTAAAATTATTGTTATCAATCCCCAAACACCAAAGGAAAAAAATACTCTTTTCCAATCTATTTTTTTTCTGGATGTCGTCAAACTAGTAATGCTTTGTGAATGCACTAATTTTGTCCATCCCAGCACCACAAATAGACCAACAGCCAATGGAACTAGTAAAATAATCAATACTAAATTAGAGCCTAAACTAGCTATCATTTGCTCCATACTATCCTCTACACTAACTGGTGATAATATAATTGCGATATAGTTCAATATCATAAACCCAATAAAACAACCGGGAATAATTAAATATTTCCACAAACCTAAATCACCTTTATACCCCTGTTCTATATACATAAACTTTCAATTAAATTTGTATTCCATTTTTTAGAGCTGTTATAAAACAAACCTCCATTATTAACCTCTAACGGGCTCTCAATATTATTTGTGAATAGTGACCCAGTACCCAAACCTTGAGGCATTTCATTATTTAATGTTGCTGTCCATTGCGCAATAGCATTTAAGCCAATATTACTCTCTAAGGCACTTGTTACCCACCACCCTATATTATTCTTTTCTGCAATAGAAATCCATTCACTACTTCCTGCAACACCACCAACCAAACTTGGTTTCAAAATTATAAATTGTGGTTGTATTGTTTGTAGCAACGCTGCCTTTTTTGTTACATCAACCACACCAATTAATTCTTCATCTAAAGCAATTGGCAAAGGCGTATTACTACAAAGCCTTTTCATTTCTTCAGCTTGCCCTTGTTTAATAGGTTGTTCTATAGAGTGTAAATCTAATTTCGATAACGTTTCTAATTTAGGTAAAGCTTCTTGTGGTTTAAATGCTCCGTTAGCATCTACCCGTAATTCAATCGCTTCTTTTGAATAACGTTCTCTAATAGATTTTAGCAATGCTATTTCAATATCAAAATCAATTGCACCAATTTTCATTTTTATACAAGAAAAGCCATTCTTTAATTTTTCTTCTATTTGTTGATGCATAAACTCCTTATCACCCATCCAAACCAATCCGTTAATTGAAATCGGTTTTTGGTCATTTAAAAAACTAGATTCAAAAAGATGAAATGGATTTTCAGAACGTAACGACATAAATGCCTGCTCTACCCCGAATTGAATACTGGGGAAATTCTGTAACTGTTTTAGCAATTCGATTTCTCCCCCTTTTATGTTTTGTGCTACCCAAGCACATTTATCTTGATATTCAGGAACATCATCAAAACTAAGACCTCTAAAAAGTCCGCATTCACCAACACCCCATTTTCCTTCATCTTCTAAAAAGATAAACCAAGTTTCTTTGGTTCGAAGAATTCCTCTAGAGGTTCCGCTAGGGTTTTTGAAATTTAGGAAATACTTTTTAAATGTTACCTTCATAATATCGCACAAATTTAACTATATTTTGAGTTTAAATACGACGGTATGGCTAGTATAGAAAATAAGGTGATTTGGATAACAGGTGCATCTTCTGGAATTGGAGAGGCATTGGTATATCATTTAAACAAACTTGGAGCAAAAATTATACTATCAGCAAGAAGAGCAGATGTTCTTTTAGAAGTAAAAGGTAAATGTAAATTTCCTGAAAATGCAGCTATACTTCCTTTAGATTTAATAGCATTCGACTCACTAGAAAGCATAACCGAAACAGCTGTATCAATTTACGGTAAAATAGATATTTTAATTAATAATGGCGGACTAAGTCAACGTTCACTTATCATTGATACAAAATTTGAAGTGTATCAACAAATGGTAGATGTTAATTATCTGGGTACTATTAAGCTTACAAAACATCTACTACCCTATTTCACAGCTCAAAAAAGTGGTCATTTCGTTACTGTTACCAGCTTAATGGGTAAATTTTCTTCTCCGTATCGTTCCGGTTATTGTGGTGCAAAACATGCACTACACGGCTTCTTTGATGCCTTACGCATGGAACATGAGAAAGATAATGTAGACGTATCAATAATTTGCCCAGGATTCATACAAACAAATGTTGCAAAAAATGCATTAACCGGTGATGGGTCTGCTTTACAAAAAGAAGATAATGCCACAGAAAATGGAATGCCAGTTAATGATTGTGCAAAAGAAATTATCTCTGCAATTGAAAAGAAAAGATTTGAAACCTATGTCGGTGGAAAAGAGAAATTCGGAATTTATCTCAAAAGATTCTTCCCTAAACTACTACACAAAGTGATTATGAAAAGTAAGGTTAGATAGTCTTATTTAAAATTAAACCAAAAACGAACTCCGTCTTGTGTTTTATCCGTATTCATTGAAGTCTGAAGCTGATTAGCCAGTCGACTCATTAAGCGAATACCCATAGAAGAACTAGCGCGTTCATCTGAATCTTCAGGTAAACCAATACCATTATCGGTATACTCAAAGAAACCTTCTTGACCAGCTATTTTTCGTAGATGGATGTATATTTTACCATCGCTATCATCATTCGGAAAAGCATATTTAAATGAATTAGAAACCAACTCGTTTAATATAAGTCCGAACGGAATTGCTCTATCAATATCCAATTCTACACCTTCTGCATCTATGGTAATATTAATACTATGTCCGCCTTTTTTGTAAACTGACTGAATACTGTTAATTAAACTTTCAATATACCCTTGCATCTCAATAACCGATAGGTCATCATTTTGATACAATTTCTGGTGTATTAATGCCATCGCCTTAACTCTACTCTTACCTTCTTCTAATGCCGCAATTGCTGCCTTACTTCGAGTGTTTTTAGTTTGCAAACTCAACAAGCTAGAAACCATTTGCAGGTTGTTTTTAACCCTATGGTGAATTTCTTTAAGCAGAGAATCTTTCTCTACCAATGAATTTTCGATTATGAATTTTTGCTCGGCAATCAAGCGTTGGTTTTTGATACTCTTTAAGTAAGCGTATACTAAACCTGCAAAACCAATAAGGGTAAATATCAAGGATACAAACACCAAACTAATTTTATCATCTCTTGCCTTAATATCTTTTCTAGATTCTTCTAACTGCGCTTTCTGTTGCTCCATCGTTTTTCTAGAATTCTCTAAATCTTGCGCTACAACTGAAGTTAGTTGTTGATTTTTAATATTTGATGCCAGTGCATCAATAGAGTCTCTAATTCTAATATTCTTTTTAAGGTAAACAGTTGAATTTTTAAAATCACCAGTTTTAAAATAGTAATCGGCATAAATTCTATTACGCTTTAAAATATTATCTGATTTAATTGGGTTTAAGTCATCACTCAAGTAATCTGTAGCTTTGGCGTAATCATCTAATTTCAAATAACATTCAGCCAAGGCAAGCGTATTCTCAATAATATCTGAAGAAAATTTACTCTTATTATATTTCTTGATGATGTCTCTACTCTCTTCTAAAAAAGGAATAGCCTTTTCGTATTCACCTAGCTGCACGTGACTTTTACCAATATTACCTATAATCAATCCGTTTAGAATTCTGCCATCTGCAATCTCCTTATCTGAATGTTGGTTGGTAACATCACTTAAAAAAACCTTTATGAGTCCCTCTGCTTTCTTAAAATAACTCAATGCAGTTGATGTAGATTTATCTAACCTTAAATAATTACCAATGGTGTTGTTATAAATAGCCTGACCATAGTAATCGTCATCTTTAAGTACTTTTTTCTCTTCGGTCATGTAATCACGCATAGCCTTTCTATATTGACCTAAACTCGCGTAAATATCATAAAAGGCAACGTTATCGGTTAATCCTAATTCACGTTTTACCCTTCTAATTTCAATTTGCTTATCGTACAATTCTAGCATAGCATAATTATTATCCAATATGCTTAGAATATTCTGCTTAGACTCCAAATCTAACTTTAATAAATTATCATATAGTGGTCTGGCAATTGCTAGACTTCTCTCGTAGTTACCCAAATCATAATAGATTTGAGATTCTATAAGTTGGTAGTTTCGTATGGAAATTGAATCTTTTGTTTTTTCAGAACTGTTCAAATAAACTTTTACAGTATCTAACCAATCGTACGGAGAATTTTGATTGTAGCGGTTGGGAGTATTAAAAAAGAAGAACGAACGTAGTTCACCGTTTTCTAAATCTTGAAATTGTTTGTAATAATCTTCATTTTGAGTTTCTACATCGTCTTGCGCAAAACCAAGGCAAGTAAATACACTAAAAATCAAAGTGCACACTAATCTCAAAATAAAGGGTTTTTTCATATCTTAATAAAAGCAGAATCAAACTTATAACTTATACCCGATTCTACTAATTTTTTTTATGAGCCATCATTAAATGATTTTCAAATAACCTAAAGCTCAAAAAGCGTGTTCTACGTACTTTTTACTGTTTCATTAAAAATTGATGCTGATTTTGATTTCAAATTCAAGTTCTTGACAAAAAAACCATTCAATTTCTAATATTTCAAAATTATAAATAAGCCATACGTATCAGGATTATTTGTTGTGAAACCCTTAATTATTGTGGTGAAACGTACTTAGACCATATAACCATGTATTTCATCGGTAAAAAAACACACTTTATCGATGATAAATTACATTTCATCTGAGCTAAAAGCAAAAAAAACACCTTAAAAAGGTGTTTTTTTTATATAGTAACTCGGATTAGGAATTCATAGCCGAGATAATAAACTCTTTAAAATCTTTAGAGATTGGGATCAACGTATTATTGATCATAATATCTTTTGAATTGATAGCATCAATATGATCCACATTTACAATGTATGATTTATGCGCTCTGTAAAACTTATTCTGTGGTAACTTCTCTAAATAATCTTTTAATGGTGAACGTACCAAAAACTTTTTATCTACAGTATTTACTTCTAAATAGACATTGTCAGCTTTGATAAATTGAATATCACCAAATTGTATTCTGTAATAAAGATGCTGCTTCTTGACGAAGATAGAATCTTTTAAAATAGAATTAGACATTGCAACATCTTCGGTATTGGTATCATTAGCTGCTCCATTATTAGCCGTAGTCTGTTTACCGTAAATGAAGTTTGATAATGCAATTTCAATAGATGTATATAAATCTTGTTGCTCAAAAGGCTTCACCAAATAACCGTTAGGTTTTACTGTTTTAGCATTTTCAACTGTTGCACGATCCGAGTTAGATGTTACGAAAATGAAAGGAATATCATAATTCTCTCTAATGTGTTTACCCAAATCAATACCCGTTTTATCAGAAGCTAAAATGATATCAATTAGAACTAAATCTACCTGTTGGGTTTTTAAAACTTCAACAGCCTGTTCATAAACAATTACGTTGTCAACTATTTCATATCCTATTTCCTCTAGCATAGATTGCATATCATCAGCGATGATCACATTATCCTCAACAATTAGAATTTTTATGGGTTGTTCCAAGGTTTAAATTGGTTTGTGGGTTATACTCAAAATTACAAAAAATAATAATAACTAATAAAAAACAACAAGGCGATAAAAAAGGTACTTAATGCTAATTTTTTCAGCTCTGGATCAAGTTCTGCCTCGTTATTGGTGCTAGCTACTTTTCTTAGATGAATAAACACCAGAAGGTAGCCTGCAAGACATACATAACGTAATTGCGATCCATTTGTTGTAAGTAAAAAACAAAACAGACACATAAACGAAATAATTAACAGTGCGTAGTGATATTTTTTTGCCTTCGGTAAACCCATTTTAACCACCATGGTATTCTTACCAACTGCGGCATCAGATTTTATGTCTCTCATATTATTAAGGTTAAGAACACCTACACTCAATAACCCTATAGAAACTGCGGGCAATACTGTCATAAAAGAGATTGCTTTCAGGTATAAAAACATAGAACCTAAAACACTGACTAATCCAAAAAATATAAAAACAAAAATATCGCCAAGACCGTTATACCCATAAGCAGATTTACCTACGGTATATTTGATAGCTGCCCAAATTGCAAAGGCTCCCAATAATAAGAATAAAACAGGATATAGAATATCTTTTAAACCAAAAGAAGTAACGATTAACGCTACAATGAGAATTGCATTAATTACAATACTGATATAAATACCAGATTTTAATTGCGCTGCGGTTAAAAGTCCACTCTGCAGAGCTCTTTTTGGCCCTACCCTATCATCACCATCAGTACCTTTGACACCGTCACCGTAATCATTTGCAAAATTAGACGTTACCTGTAAACCAATAGTAGTTAAGATTGCCAGAATAAAAATACTGACATTCGTAACCCCATGATAAGCTGCCATAGCAGTACCTACAAGTATACCTGAAATTGATAAGGGAAGGGTTCTAAGTCTTGCTGCGTTGAGCCAAGCTTTAACTTTTGTCACTAAAAAGGATCTTCTATTTGAATTCTTTTACCGTCTTGATAAGAAGCTACGAAAGCATCACCAAAACCAATATCTACTAATTGTTTTCTAAAAGATTGTGCTTCTTCTAAAGTCTCAAAATTACCTAATGAATACGAGTAAAAAGGATTGGTTTTAACGAAGAGTGTATTTGTCAAAGCTTCAGAAGCTAGTGTTACATTATTATCTACGAAAGATTTTACTTGTACCGAATATATTTTTTCTTTCTGTAAGAACTCTTTAGCCAGGTAAAATTCTTTAACAAGGCTTAGTTCTTCATTTTGCTCTTTCAAACTTTCTAAACGAGTTCTTATTGCATCAACGCTATCTATAGAAGTTAGCACCAAATCATTAGAAGCTTTTCTATTAAAACCACCTGAACTTGACAAACCTGCAGTAAATGAGGTAAATGCCAAACCGCCAATTAAGAAAAGACCTGTAATTCCTGCCAAAATATTACGCTGAATCTTACTCTTCTTTAATTCTTTGTTTTTGAATTTTATTTGATCTAATAAACGCTCATTGATAATTTGTGCTTTATCGACGTCTTTATGTAATTCTAGTAAATCGCTTTCTTCTATAAAGGGCATATACAGGGGTAATTTTTACGCTTAAAACCTAAATGTAAGTTAAAAATTGTTAATAACTTTTTAATTGACACAAAAATAAAATTAAATGTAACTAATCACAATAAACACGATGATTATTTAAGATATTCTGTTGAAAATCAAATCGAAAAGAATTTTCCTACATTTATATTTAGTCATCTAAGAGACTGATACCGTCAGATTCAATTTTAATTTTTCTGTCTTTATATAAGGTACCTAGACCTTTTTTAAATGTTTTCTTACTCATTTGAAAAATATCTCTAATTTCTTCTGGTGCAGACTTATCATGTAACCCTAAAAAACCACCACTTTCAACTAACACTTCATATATTTTCTTAGCAGCAGGTTCTAAAACTTTAGCACCTAATGGCTGAAGAGAAATATCTAATTTATTGTCTTTTCTAATGATCTTGATACAACCAGGTATGACGTCGCCAATATTAATTGGTTTGAAAACTTCATTGAAGTAAACTAACCCCTTATGTTTTTCATTTACAATAACCTCCCAACCTAAATCGGTTTGTCTAGTAACGACTAAATCTACCTTCTCCCATTCTTTAAGATCGATAGTATCATTACTTAAAAATCTGTCGAGTTTATTTGAAGCAACCAATCTACCAGAACGTTCATCTAAATAACAGTGTACCACATACCACTGCCCTTCTTTCATCTTAACACGCTGCTCACGAAAAGGTACTAAAAGGTGTTTCTCAAGACCCCATTGCATAAACGCACCAAACTCATTCACCTCAGCTACTTGTAACAATCTAAATTCACCAAGCATAATATCTGGCTCTAAGGTAGTTGCAACTGGTCTTTCATCATAATCTAAATAACAGAAAACTTTAATTTTCTCTCCTATTTCATATTCAGTTGGCACATATTTATTTGGTAACAATACATCATTTCCTTCTTCATCACCCAAAAAGAGTCCAACACTAGTGTCTCTTAAAATCTCAAGGTTGTTTATATGTCCTAATTCTATCATGCTGCAAAATTACATTTTAAATATTAAAAACTTAGTCTAAAAAAAAGACCGTTACCAAAAAGGCAACGGTCTTTAATTTAATTGTCATCTGACTATTTATCGTAAACAGATGATTTTTTGAAATGTTGACAAAGCTTGTAATAGATAACTGCTCTATGCTTGTTTCTGTTAGAAGAACCGTATTTGTCCATAACAGATGCAAGTGCTTCATCTAATTTAGCATTATCAGGAAGACCTAACTTTTTGATCAAGTAATTGTTCTTTACAGTATCCAATTCTTTTTGATCACTACCAGATACTTTAGAAGCATCGATGTTGTAAATAGATGGTCCTAGACCAACAGTTACTTTTTTAAGCAAGTCCATATCTGCATTTTCACCAAATTTATCTTTGATGTCTGCAGCATACTTTTCGATTAAATCGTCTCTTTTACTCATGTTAAATGTGTTATAATTAATGGTTAATACACCACTAAGATATGAAACGAAAATAATCAATCAAAATTTTATCGTTTTTTAATGTAGGCGTAGTAATTTCCAGTAATTGCGGACGACCGGTTTCATCAAAAAATGTACTTAATTCTTCTTCAAGCTCTTCAGATGAATTTGCCGTTAAATAATTGAAACCATACATCGCACAAAGATGCGCTGCAGATAAGGTATGTCTGGTTTCGAAATAGGTTTCAAAAACATCAGAATTTTCCTTTCCCGGAAGTATTCTAAAAATTCCGCCGCCATTATTATTAACAACAATAATTCTAAAATTAGGCTTTAAGTAACTATTCCACAATGCATTACTATCATAGAAAAAGCTAAGATCGCCTGTTATAAAAAGTGTAGGTGAGCTAATTACCAAAGATGCACCAATTGCTGTAGATGTACTACCATCAATACCACTTGTACCTCTATTACAAAAGACTTTTAGTGTAGAATTTACGTTAAATAACTGTGTATATCTAATGGTAGAACTATTTGCTAACTGCAACATATAATCATTAGGCACAGCTGCTAAAATATGATTAAAGGCTAAAAAATCTGAAAACGGAATCTCTTTTAAATAATCATCTCTTTTGAGCTCATATTTCTCTTTTACCTTATTCCAATGAGAAAAATACTCACTTTTTAGATTCGTATTGTCTGAATACATTTCACTGAAAAAATCATTAACCGAAATTTTAATATGTTCTTCTAAACAGAAAAAAGTATCGTTTGCAAATTGACCTCCAATATGCCAATGATGTTCTGGCGCATAATTTCTTAAAAAGGCTTTTACTTTTTTAGAAACTATGAGTCCGCCAAAAGTTATCAATACCTCTGGCTTCAATTTTTCGAATTCCAATTCAGTATCGGCATACATTTCCATGGGTGCAACTAACGAATCTATACTATTAAAAAAATTAGGATGATGAATATTCGATGTAGTTTCTGTTAACACTATAACGCTAGGATCATTAGCTAGCTTTTCTAAAACCATATCTTTAATAGCATTAGATGTATTAACACCTACCAATACCATTTTACGAACAGAAGTTTTCCAAATATTTCTATGCTGCTCTAAATCTAAAACATTAGCAACCTTAGTTGGTATCGCACTAATTTGCGGCGATACCGTAGGCGCAGATACTGTTTCATACAAAGGCTCTTCAAAAGGTGCGTTTATATGAATAGGAGTATTAGACGTCAGTGAAATTTCAAGAGCAAGGTTCAATTCACCATCATTGAAATGCTGTACTTCTTGTTGAACTTCATTTACATCTCTATTAGAAAGCCACTCAGGTTTATATTGCAAAATCTTTTTAGTAGCATGATTGACATCTTGTTTTAGGTTGGCAGAATATCTTATATGATTTTCAAATACATTTCGCTGGTTAATGGTTTGTCCATCTCCTATTCCTAATTTATACACAGGTCTGTCAGCAGAAATAACAATTAACGGAACATTACTAAAATATGCCTCGGCAACCGCTGGGTAATAATTTAAAAGCGCACTACCAGATGTACAAAGCACTACCACTGGCTTTTGCAATTGTTGCGCCATACCTAAAGCAAAAAAAGCGGCACAACGTTCGTCTACTATGCTATAACAAGTAAAAAAAGGATTCTCTGCAAAGGCTATCGTAAGCGGCGCATTTCTAGACCCCGGCGATATCACTATTTTAGAAATATTCTTTGCCTGGCAATGTTGAACAATAGATTGTGCGGTAGGTATTGCGGAGTATTTCATGTAATTCAAAAATACGACCAAAGCGGGTTATTACCCAAAAGTTACTAATCTATTTACCGTCTAGAACACGAAACATGGTATTACTTTTTAAAGCCGTTTCTTCCCATTCTTTTTCAGGTATAGAATCACTTGTAATTCCACCACCTACATAAATCTCAGCTTTCTCTTTGAACAATTGCATGCAGCGTAGATTTACAAAAAGCTCTGAGGTTTTCATAACACTTCTATAAGCACTATTCTCTTGGTTACGACGGTTTCTATTTCTTGGCAGTTCTGTTTTTGTATTCAGCTCACCTAAAAATCCGGTATAAAAATTACGTTCATACAATTCGTTTTCTAAAATAAAACTCTTTGCATTTTCTAACGGGCTACCGCATACTGCTGGTGTTGGATGTAGTGCTTTTAATATATCACCAAATTTATTCGGCGCAATGGTGCCTTTCATTTCAGTACGAAGATGCCAAAGTTGACCTGCCTTAACAGACTCTCGTTCAGAACTATTTAAAGAAACAACATCATCTTTTAAAGTATCCAAAATATAATCGGTTACCAATTGCTGTTCATCTAATTCTTTTTCCGCCCAAATTGGTTCATTAGCACCTATTGCATTCTGTGTACCTGCCAAAGACATTGTAGTAAATTGAGTACCATTACTTTTTATCAAGATTTCTGGGGTAGCACCCATCCAAATTCCAATTTTTGGATGGTACCAAAAGTAGCAGAATGCTTTTTTATATACTTGAAGAATTCGTTGATACACTTCAAAGTAATTGTCTTTGACATCAACTTCTATTTTCCTAGACAGAACAACTTTATTGAAATCACCTTTACCAATTCTCTTAATGGCTTTAGATATTAAATTAAGATATCTTTCCTTTTCTGTAGCTTCGCTTTCCGGTATGTTTTTCTCACTGACCTGAAATTCATCATTTAAAATTAACGGAACCTTTTCTAAAGCATCCATTTTCATTAAAATAGCATCTGAATTCACATCGAACGGAGCAAAAACGAATCCTGTTTCCGTGAAATCTATAACCTTATGAACGTCATCGTTGTTTTGAAAAACACCCACCAATTCGGTTTCATTAGGTTTGCTATATAACACAAACGGCAACTGCTCTTTCAAGCAATTTTCAGCTCTATGAAAAAGTTCTTGTATCATACTACTTTCTAGGTAATGCGATAGTAGTTAATTTACAAAGAGAGACCAGTTGATCATCTTCGTTGGTCACCCTAATCTCCCATAATTGGGTAGTTCTACCTTTGTGTAAGATGGTTGCTCTGGCATAAACAAATCCTTCTTTTACACTTTTAACGTGATTTGCAGAAATCTCCAAACCTTTAACAAAAAATTTGTTACCATCTAAAAAAACATAAGATGCCGCACTACCAACACTCTCTGCCAATGCAGCGGTTGCCCCACCATGTAAAACTCCGTCCGGCTGATGCACTTTTGGAGTAACAGGCATTTTAGCCAACAAAAAATCTTCCCCTACATCTATGTATTCGATTTCTAAAGTCTGCATTAAGGTATCTTTAGAAGATTCGTTACAAATCTTTAGAATTTTCTCTTTGTAGTCGTTCATCCTTTTTTTTGTAAAATTAAGCATTACATTACCAACAGAAAAGCCGAACCGAAATGATAGATTAATGGAGAACCAAATAAAAAATGTCACTTATAAAACTACCAACACCTATGAGACTTTAAATGAATTAACTAACCAAACAAAACGAGTTTGGATTGTTTTTCATGGCATAGGTTTCTTAAGTAGATTTTTTCTTAAATATTTCAACGAGTTACCTAAAAATGAAAACTACATCATTGCCCCACAAGCTCCTTCTAAATATTATTTAAAAAATGAATATAAGCATGTAGGTGCAAGTTGGTTGACAAAAGAAAACACGGCACTTGAAACAACTAACCTTTACAATTATTTAGATGCTGTTATAGAGGATGAAAACCTACCTCTGGATTGTGAAATTGTTCTCTTCGGATTTTCGCAAGGCATTTCTATAGCATTAAGGTATTTGGCGTATTCTAAAATGACTTGCTCAAAATTGATTCTCTATGCTGGCGGAATACCCACAGAATTAAAAAAATCAGATTTTACCCATTTAAAAAAGGAGACCGAGATTATTTCAGTTTTTGGCAACAAGGATCAATACATTACTCCAGACAAATTAATAGAAGAGAATAACAAACTTAAAACACTTTTTGGAGACCGTATTAAAAACATCACCTTTGATGGTGGACACGAGGTAAAAAAGGAAATAATAAATCAATTGGCAAAATGAACTATACACCAACCTTAGAAAACGAACGGGTTATACTGAGTCCGTTAACCTTAGAAAATTACGAAAAGCTGATTCCCATAGCTTCACAGAAAAAATTGGTTCAATACTCCCCTTCTGACATTGCAACACCTGCAAGTTTAAAAAACTATGTAGAAATTGCATTAGAACAGCAAAAAGCTGGCACTAGCATACCCTTTGTTGTTTATGATAGAAAGAATAATGCATTTGCAGGGTGCACCCGTTTTATGCATATCAATTCAACAAATAAAGTCCTACATATTGGCTCTACTTGGATCGGTCGTGAATTTCAAGGTACCGGGTTAAACACCCAAATGAAAAAATTAATGCTTGAATATGCTTTTACTACCATGAATTTCGAAAAAGTAGAATTTCGTGTAGATGAAAGAAATATGGCATCAAGAAAAGCAGTTGAGAAACTAGGCTGCACCTTAGAGGGTATACTACGCAAAGATGTTTACCTACTTAATGGTTTTAAAAGAAATACCTGTTGCTATGGTCTTTTGCGAGAAGAATGGCAAAGTAATCAGAAATAGTACTACTCTTTAATAACTGTAGTTTCAGCTTGGTAATAGGTGATTTTTCTAGTAGTATAGGTATTGTCGGGCGTTACAATCTGCTTGATCCAATTACCAACTTCAGAATTGTCGTATTGATAAATGTATTCTTTCTTAATAATACCAGCACCTCTTTTTGCAATTTCAGAAACTAGCATTCCCTTTTCGTCATATTCGTAACTAGTACGTGTGGTTGGCTCAAATTTCTTCAATTGCGAATTGTATTCAAATTCTTGCTGTGCCATTAGTTTACCATCCATGCTATACACTTCTTCATAAGCATCATTCTCTTCACCATTTAAATACTCTTTTGTTAAAACAATTCTTTGAGCAGCTTTATTAATCGGTTTTAGCGTAGATGTGCGAATAGATTTTACTGGAGCATCGTTCAATAGATAGGTAACGGTATTCTCGCCTTTAAACTTCTTGTGTTCTATAAGCGTAACGTCTGTACCGTTATTATTGGTTCTTTGAATGCTTATTAAATCGCCAAACTCATCATATCCATATATGTACTCATCTAAAAACGCTTTTTCATAGGAGAAGATACGCTCTTGTATTTTTAAATTATCGGTAGAATCAATTTCGTAAAAATGTGCGATAGAAGTACTTGCATCAAAAACACCATTTCTATAAGATTCTGATCGTTTTTCCAAAAGGTCATCATTATTATACTTATAATAAACAGCATCATAGTCTTGTTCATTATATCTTGTAACTGACTTTGTTAAGAAACCCTTTTTATTAAAGTCATATTCTTCTTTACCATAATCGGTACTGACCAAGCAAGATTTCACATCTCCCATTAAGTCAAAATCCTCAAGAGTGAAGATTTGAATTTCTTGTCCTCTGACGGTAGAAAAAGCTGTTATAAAAACCGTTAAAAAAATAAAATGGTATTTCTTAGTCATACTGCGAAATTACTTTATTAATAATAGGGATAAAAGGATATCATATAAAAGTAAAAAGGGACGGTATAAACCGTCCCTTTTATATAACAACTTAAAGTTATATTACTTAACCTCTTCGAAATCTACGTCTTCAACGTTATCACCTTCAGAAGCACCACCGTCAGCAGTTGGCTCTCCTTGAGGAGCTCCACCACCTTGTGCATCAGCTTGCGCTTTGTACATTTCTTCAGATGCTACTTTCCAAGCTTCATTGATTTTATCTAAAGCTGGAGAAATAACTGCAAGGTCTTTACTTTCATAAGCAGCCTTTAACTCTGTCAAAGCATCTTCAATTGGTTTTTTCTTATCATCAGATAATTTATCACCAAATTCAATTAATTGCTTTTCAGTCTGGAAAATCATTCCATCTGCCTCATTCAACTTATCAGCAGTTTCTTTCGCTTTTTTGTCAGACTCAGCATTAGCTTCCGCCTCTGCTTTCATCTTCTTGATTTCCTCATCAGTTAAACCTGAAGAAGCTTCAATACGAATATCTTGCGTCTTGTTAGTTGCTTTATCTGTTGCAGATACTTTAATAATACCATTTGCATCAATATCAAAAGTAACTTCTATTTGAGGAGTACCTCTTTGTGATGGTGGAATACCATCTAAATGGAATCTACCAATAGTTTTATTATCATTTGCCATTGGTCTTTCTCCTTGCAATACGTGAATTTCAACCGATGGTTGGTTATCAGCAGCAGTAGAGAATACCTGAGACTTTTTAGTTGGTATTGTTGTGTTAGACTCTATTAATTTAGTCATTACACTACCCATAGTTTCAATACCTAAAGAAAGAGGTGTAACATCTAATAACAATACATCTTTTACATCTCCAGTTAATACACCACCTTGTATTGCAGCACCTATAGCTACAACCTCATCTGGGTTAACTCCTTTTGAAGGCTTTTTACCGAAAAATTTCTCAACAGCTTCTTGTACCGCTGGTATTCTAGTAGAACCACCAACCAAGATAATCTCATCAATATCACTATTTTTAAGACCTGCAGCTTTCATTGCACTTGCACATGGCTCTATTGTTCTTTTTACCAAATCAGCAATTAATTGCTCAAATTTTGATCTTGTCAAAGTTCTTACTAAGTGCTTTGGTCCAGAAGCAGTTGCAGTTACATACGGCAAGTTAATTTCTGTTTGAGCTGAAGATGACAATTCAATTTTGGCTTTTTCAGCAGCTTCACGTAAACGTTGCAGCGCCATAGCATCTTTTCTAAGATCCATATCTTCCTCAGACTTGAACTCATCAGCTAACCAATCAATAATTTTTTGATCAACATCATCACCACCTAAGTGAGTATCACCATCAGTAGCTAGTACTTCAAATACACCATCACCTAATTCTAAGATAGAAACATCATGTGTACCTCCACCAAAATCAAATACTACAATTTTTTGCTCGGTATCTTTCTTATCCATACCGTACGCCAAAGATGCAGATGTAGGCTCGTTGATAATACGCTCAACAGTTAAACCTGCAATCTCACCAGCTTCTTTAGTCGCTTGTCTTTGAGAATCATTAAAGTAAGCAGGTACAGTAATTACCGCACGAGTTACTTCTTGTCCTAAATAATCTTCAGCCGTTTTCTTCATTTTCTGAAGAATCATTGCTGATAATTCTTGTGGAGAATATAAACGACCATCAATATCTACTCTTGGTGTATCATTATCTCCTTTAACTACCTTATAAGGTACTCTATCTGCCTCTTTACTTGACTCAGAATACTTATTACCCATAAACCTTTTAATAGAATAAATGGTTTTTGTTGGGTTAGTAACCGCTTGCCTTTTTGCAGGGTCACCTACTTTGATCTCACCACCTTCAACGAAAGCAATCACTGATGGCGTTGTTCTTTTTCCTTCTGCATTCGGAATTACTACTGGCTCATTACCTTCCATTACGGAAACACAGGAGTTGGTAGTACCCAAATCTATTCCTATAATCTTACTCATTTTATATGTTTTAAATTAAGTGCTTTATTTTACAATCGATTAGTAATTGACAAACAATATGCCAAGCAAGAAAAACTGACATGATGTCATTAATCGTCATCTGCTCCTAAAAAATATGCCATTTTAGTATAGTTAATAGGTGTATGAAACATTGTACCTTAGCCTTAAAATAAGATTGATTTGGAAATAGAGAGTATCAGTGTTTTCGATATGCTTAAAATTGGTGTAGGCCCTTCAAGTTCCCACACGCTCGGTCCATGGCGCGCTGCCGAAAGGTGGTTAGCTCGTTTAAACTCGAAAGACAACCTCGAAAAAGTTGAAGAAGTTGAAGTACACCTATATGGTTCGTTATCGCTAACAGGTAAAGGTCATGCTACTGACTATGCCGTTATGTTAGGTTTATTAGGTGCCGATCCAGAATTAGTGCCAATTGACACTATTGACCCGTTAATTGATAAAATTAAAAAAGAACATGTTTTGCATTTAGATGGTAAGTACAGCATCAATTTCGATCCAAGCAAACATATTATATTCAATAGAGCGTTTCTACCATTTCATGCTAACGGATTAAAGTTTAAGGCAAAACTGAAATCTGGTAGAATCATTTCAAAAACATACTACTCTATAGGCGGCGGTTTCGTTGTTAGCGAAGAGCGAAAAAATGCCAAACGAAAAGTTGACATGTTCAATAAGTTTCCTTTTCCGGTGCAGAAAGGAACTGAGTTATTAGATTTTTGTAATACGGAAGGATTAAAAATTTCTGAACTGGTTTTACAAAATGAAAGATCCTTACGAGATAATGAGAAAATCGATCATGAATTAAATCGCATTTGGTCTACAATGTTAGAATGCATGTATACCGGATGCCATACAGAAGGAACTTTACCTGGCGGATTAAATGTAAAACGTCGTGCTTTTGAAATGCACACGAAGCTAAAAAGTGACCTGCCCTACTCCACGCCCGAAGAATGGTTACAGACCATACGCCAGACAGAAGTAAAATTTCGACAGATCTTACAATGGGTAAGTTGTTTTGCATTAAGCGTGAATGAGGTAAATGCATCTTTAGGTCGTGTTGTTACTGCACCTACAAATGGCAGCGCGGGAGTAATACCAGCTGTATTAATGTATTATATGGTCATTGAAAACCATGCAGGTAATTTTGAACATGTAAAACAATTTTTATTGGTTGCAGGCGAAATAGGTAGTATTTTCAAAAAAGGAGCTACCATATCGGCGGCTATGGGTGGTTGCCAAGCAGAAATAGGTGTATCGTCAGCCATGGCTGCAGGTGCACTTACAGAATTATTAGGCGGCACTCCCGAACAAGTACTTATGGCAGCAGAAATTGCAATGGAGCATCATTTAGGACTCACCTGCGATCCTATCGGAGGTTTGGTTCAAATACCATGTATAGAACGAAACTCTATGGGTGCCATAAAAGCTATTAATGCCGCAGAGCTTGCATTGGGTTCTGACCCTACAGCAGCAAAAGTTCCATTAGACAAAGTAGTACAGACCATGTGGGAAACCGCAAAAGATATGAGTTCTAAATACAAAGAAACCTCTGAAGGCGGATTAGCGGTTGGTGTTTTCTTGAGTGATTGTTAAATCTGTTTTAAAACAAAGTACCTCCTCATTTGTAGTTGTATAAATGAAGCCCCTTTTGTTATACGCGTTTATTCCGCTAAATTTAATGTATGAAAAACCTGATTTCTGAAAGGGTAGCCGATTTTATAAAAAACTACCCTCCTTTTAATGTTCTTGATAGCAAATCATTATTTCAGTTAGCTGAACAAGTGCTTATTGTTTATAAGGAGAAGAACAGTGTAATCTTTACGGTAGACGAACCTCAGCATTCACATTTTTATTTAGTTCATAAAGGCGCTGTTACTTTAAACAATCCTTCTACTTCTAATATTCTTGACTATTGCGATGAAGGAGACATATTTGGACTACGCCCTCTTTTTGCCAATGAAAATTATAAGCTTGAGGCTAGAGCTCATGAAGAATGTATTCTCTACGGAATTCCTATTGACATATTTAAACCTATTGCAAAGAGGAACGAACAAGTAACTATTTTTCTGATGGAGAGTTTTGCCTCCAACACTCGCAATCCTTATGCTAAAAGCCAAAAAGGACAGCTCTTTGATCATGAAGGTGAAAAGGAAGAAGAAATCAATAAAGAGGTTGTATTACCAGATTTACAATTAGCCAGCTATTCTAAAAAATTAGTGACCTGTTCTACAAGAACAACTATAAAAAAGGCCGCTGATATCATGTCTAAAAAGAAAATTGGTTCTATTCTAGTGATAAGCAAAGATTTACCCGTTGGTATTATAACTGATAAAGATTTTAGAAACAAAGTGATATCTGGCGAGCAACCTATAACTGCTTCGGTGAAATCAATAATGACCACCCCAGTTATAACGTATCCAAAGAACTTAACGATTACACAGGCACAAATGGCCATGATGAAGAGTAACATCAGCTATTTGATTATAACTGAAGACGGCACACCTAATACTTCTGCATTAGGAATTTTATCCAAACATGATGTAATGGTTTCCCTAGGTGATAACCCGGCAGTATTGGTAAAAGCCATAAAACGTACCTCACGAATTAAAAAAATAAAGCAGATTAGAAAAAGTGTAATGGTACTGTTATCTGGATATTTAGAACAAAATATTCCTTTAGGATTAATTGCTAAGATAATTTCTGAACTGAATGATACATGTATTAAACAGGTAGTGGAAATTTCTATCGCTAAGATGGATACTCCACCACCGGTAAAATTTGCATGGTTGGCTTTAGGAAGTCAAGGTAGAAGTGAGCAGCTCTTACATACAGACCAAGATAATGCCTTAGTATTTGAAGATGTACCTGAAGAAGATTTACCAAAAACTACCACTTACTTTCTAGAACTTTCAAAACTTATAACCAAAGGATTACATACTATAGGTTACGAATACTGCCCAGCAGATATGATGGCCTCTAACCCTAAATGGTGCTTAAGTCTAGAGGAATGGAAAAACAAATTATCATACTGGATCGGTAACCCTGGCCCGAATGAGGTACTGATGTCCTCCATATTTTTTGATTATAGTTTAGCATTTGGTGAGCGAAGTTTGCTAGATAACATGTCTGACCATATTTTTAGAACCGTTCAGAATTATCCTATTTTTTTAGTGCATTTAGCCAACGGCGCACTCCAAAGTCCTTCACCAACAGGGTTCTTTAGACAATTTGTTGTAGAACAAGACGGGCAGCACAAAGATTTTTTCGACCTAAAAAGTAGAGCATTAAGACCGTTGATAGATGCAGCTCGCGTTTTAATACTATCGCATTCTGTAAAAGCGATCAGCAATACTTGGGAACGTTATGAGAAATTAGCTGAACTTGAACCTAACAACCAAGAGTTATACTTGGCATGCTCTTATGCCACCAAGGCATTATTAAAATTCAGAACAAGACAAGGATTAGCTAATCATGATTCAGGTAGATTTATTAAACTAGATCAATTGAGCAAGCAAGAAAAAATGAAATTAAAGCGCACCTTTAAAGCAATTAAAGAAATTCAAGAATTGATTACACTTCGCTTTAAGGTCACTAACTTTTTAGGATAATGGGATTATTCAAAAGAACACCTAAAAATTTACCCGATTACTGGATAAAATATGCCGAACTTTTTAAAGAGTCTGCTAGTAAAAATTTCAATGATTTAGTATTTGTAGTATTAGATACAGAGACAACAGGTTTTAGTTTTGAGGATGATCGTATACTGTCAATTGGTGCCGTCAAAATCAAGAAAGAAACCATTTCAGTACAAGAAGTATTTGACATCTATTTAGAACAAGAAAAATTTAATAAAGAAACTGTTCATGTACACGGACTCCTAAAAAAAGGACAACGAGAATGTATTAGTGAAGTTTTAGCTTTAGAGAAATTTCTTGAATATGTTGGCAATGCTATCATTGTAGCACATCATGCTGGTTTTGATATGGGAATGCTCAACACCGCTTTGGAAAGAAGTGGTTTACCCAAACTAAAAAACACGGTATTAGATACGGGGATGATCTATAAAAAAACACTGATTAAATCTTACTTAGTGCAACCAAAATCTAATTATACATTAGATGAACTTGCCGAAAAATTTTCTATTTCAAGAAAAGACAGGCATACAGCATTAGGCGACGCCTATATTACAGCAGTCGCCTTTTTAAAAATTATTTCTCGTTTAAAGGAAAAGAAAAATTTCTCCCTTAAATATTTACTTAGATAGCCTTAAAGGCTCTCCAAATAATTTAATACATTTCTATTGATACGGTCATTAATATGGGTAGTATCAGCCTTTACAAATGACTCGCCTGTTATGTGTTCGTAAAGTTCAATGTAGCGCTCAGAAACTGATTCTATATACTCATCAGTCATCTCAGGTACAGTTTGCCCTTCTAAACCTTGAAAGTCATTAGCTATCAACCACTGCCTTACAAACTCTTTAGAAAGTTGCTTTTGAGGTTCGTCAGCATCTTGTCTTTGTTGATATCCGTCAGAATAAAAATATCTTGAAGAATCAGGAGTGTGTATTTCATCAATCAATACAATTTTGCCCTCTTTTGTTTTTCCGAATTCATATTTAGTATCTACTAAAATCAACCCTCTATCGGCAGCGATTTCTGTTCCTCTTTGAAATAGTGCATAAGTGTACTTTTCTAATACAGCATAATCATCCGCAGAAACTATTCCTTTACTTAAAATATCTTCTTTAGAAATATCTTCATCATGATCTCCCATTTCTGCCTTAGTTGCAGGGGTGATAATCGGACTCGGGAATTTATCATTCTCCTTCATACCGTCGGGCATTGCAACGCCACAAAGTATTCTTTTTCCTAATTTATACTCTCTTGCTGCATGACCCGATAAATACCCACGAATGACCATTTCAATTTTAAATGGTTCGCAAGCTACACCAACAGCCACATTAGGATCAGGAGTAGCAGTTAACCAATTAGGAACAATATCTTCGGTAGAAGCCATCATTTGAGTTGCAATTTGATTAAGGATTTGTCCTTTATAAGGTATACCTTTTGGCATCACTACATCAAAAGCAGACAACCTATCAGTCGCTACCATGACCAACATATCATTATCTAAGGTATATACAGATCTCACTTTGCCTTTATAGACATTCTTCTGACCTGGAAAATTGAATTCTGTTTCGTAAATAGTATTATTTGACATGTTTAATTTTAATTGTGGTGTTCAATAGTTTTATAAGCTTCAATCACTTTCTTAACAAGTTTATGGCGAATTACATCTTTATCATCAAGGTAGATTACTTCTATACCTTCAACATTTTGTAAAATCAACAAAGCTTCTTTCAATCCTGAAACTGTTCTTCGTGGTAAATCAATTTGCCCAGGATCTCCGGTTATTAAAAACCTTGCATTTCTACCCATCCTGGTTAAAAACATTTTCATTTGAGCATGCGTGGTATTCTGAGCTTCATCTAAAATAACAAAGGCATTATCTAAAGTTCTACCGCGCATAAATGCCATTGGTGCAATTTGTATTGTTCCATTCTCTATATAATGCACCAACTTTTCTGCGGGTATCATATCCCTAAGTGCATCATACAAAGGTTGCATATAAGGATCGAGCTTCTCTTTTAGATCACCTGGCAAAAATCCTAAGTTCTCGCCAGCTTCTACAGCAGGTCTTGTTAATATAATTTTCTTTACTTGCTTCTCTTTTAAAGCCTTTACAGCAAGAGCTACACCGGTATATGTTTTGCCTGTACCAGCTGGTCCAATAACAAAAACCATATCGTTCTTTTTGGAAGCATCGACCAAACGTCTTTGGTTGGCAGTTTGGGCTTTAATTAACCTACCGCTTACACCGTGAACTAAAGTTTCTCCACTGTTCTTTGATGATTTAGATTCATCACCCTCGGAACTTGTTAAAATTCTTTCAATGCTGTTTTCGTCCAGTTTATTATACTTTATAAAATGTTGGGTAAGTAAATCGAACCGTTTTTCAAACTCTTCTAAAAGTTCTTCATCTCCAAAGACTTTGATCTTATTACCACGGGCAACAATTTTCAATTTCGGAAAGTACTTTTTTAATAAATCAATATGTTCATTTTGCTGCCCAAAAAACTCTCTCGGGCTAATTTCGGTAAGTTCTAGAATTATCTCGTTCAAACAGTCAGTTTTATTATGATTTATAGTTAGCGAAGATTAGTTTCTAATCGCTGTTTTTTGTTTAATTTTGTATATCAAATTTAAGCAAATTTTAAGTTCGACTAACCAAAAACATATCAACATTGCTGTATGGCAATAATCACCCTAACAACAGATTTCGGATTAAAAGATCACTTTGTAGCTGTATTAAAAGGCTCCATATATACAGAATTGCCCGATGCCAAAATTGTTGATATTTCGCATGACATCATGCCTTTCAACATTCAAGAATGTGCATATATTCTATCTAACTCTTACAATAGCTTTCCAAAAGGGACTATTCATATTGTAGGTGTAGATTCTGAAGAGACACCAGATAACAAGCATGTTGTAGCTCTTGTAAACGGACATTACTTTATTAGTGCAAATACCGGTGTCATTGGGCTCATCACCTCTGAAATGACCCCTGAGAAAGTGGTTGAAATAAATTTACCAGATTCCATAGCAAATTCGTTTCCTGTTTTAAATGTATTTATTCAGGTTGCCTGCCATATTGCTCGTGGTGGCACTTTAGAAATTGTTGGCAAACCATTTACAGCACTAAACGATCTAAGAGAATTTTCGCCAAGAGTAGTAGAAGACGGCAAAAAGATTATTGGCAGTGTCATCTATATTGATAACTATGGTAACGTAATTACCAATATTCGTAAAAATCTGTTTGATGCTTATAGAAAAGATCGTAATTATACCCTTATTGCACGTAATCATAAATTGAACAAAATTCACAAAGCTTATAATGACTTTATAGATTATAGTTTAGAAAAAAATCATCGCAAAAGTGCAGGAGATCTTTTGGCTATATTTAATTCGTCGGACTATATTGAATTGGCAATTTACAAAAGTAATCTTACCACAGTAGGTGGTGCCTCGACCCTATTAGGACTAGATTACAGAGATACCATTATGGTAGATTTTGAATAGTGATAGCAAATTCCATTTCATGAAAATTTAAGCGTATTTTCAAATAATACGAAATCACCAAAAGTTAATAACTAATGGTCAATTACAAATATTAAAAGCTTAAGTTAGTAATACCTAGTGTTATACACTACCTTGACCGACAACAAACTGTTAATAAGTTTGTTTCCTTAAAAAGGGCAATTAAAATATCTTTGTTGGTAACGAAAACTGCCAACAATAAGGAGTTTAAACCTATTTTTCTTGTGAACTCAAGATTAATATCAATAAAATTTAAAGAATGAAATTTATAGTTTCAAGTACCTATTTGCTAAAGCAACTTCAAATATTAGGAGGTGTGATCAACAACAGTAACACGTTACCAATTTTGGATAATTTTCTGTTCGATTTGCAGAAGGACAAACTAACCGTGTCAGCTTCCGATTTGGAAACTACCATGAGTTCGGTTATAAAAGTAGATTCTGATAACGAAGGTACTATTGCTGTACCGGCAAGATTACTTTTAGAAACTTTAAAAACCTTCCCTGAGCAACCACTTACTTTTGTTGTTGAGGATAACAATACCGTAGAAATTAGTTCTAACCACGGTAAATATGCACTAGCATATGCTGATGGTGCAGAATTCCCTAAAGCAGTTGAATTAACTAGCCCAAGTTCTACGACATTACTTGGAGATATTTTAGCAACTGCTATCAACAAAACAATTTTTGCAGCAGGTAACGATGATTTAAGACCTGTAATGAGCGGAGTCTTTTTTCAGTTTTCTCCAGAGAACTTAACGTTCGTTGCTACAGATGCACATAAATTAGTAAAATACCAACGTACTGACGTAAGAGCTTCTCAAGTAGCTGAATTCATTATGCCTAAAAAACCTTTAACATTATTAAAAGGAATATTAGCCGGTAGTGAATCTGATGTACTTATCGAGTACAATGAGAGCAACGCGAAATTCAGCTTTGAAGAAACAGAACTAATTTGTAGACTAATTGATGGTAAATATCCTAATTATGAAGCGGTAATACCAAAAGAGAATCCGAATAAACTAACTATCGCTAGAAATCAATTTTTGAGTTCAGTGAAAAGGGTTTCTATTTTCTCTAACAAAACGACACACCAAATACGTTTAAAAATAGCTGGTGCAGAATTGAATATTTCTGCAGAAGATCTTGATTACTCTAATAAAGCAGAAGAAAGATTAACATGTTCTTACCAAGGTGATGATATGCAAATCGGATTCAACTCTAGATTTTTAACTGAAATGTTGAACAACTTAGGTTCTGATGAAGTTTCTTTAGAAATGAGTCTACCAAATCGTGCAGGTATACTTACCCCAACCGATGGTTTAGATGAAGGGGAATTTGTTACTATGTTAGTAATGCCTGTTATGCTTAACAGCTAGTACCTAAAATCTATAAACTAAAAAGGGTCAGTTATTAAACTGACCCTTTTTTTTGTTTTAAAATGTGCTTACGATATAAACCGTATGGTTCCAAAGTAGCTAGGCGATTCGCCATTACTAGCCTTTATAGCATTTACTGCCGGCATTACAATTGATAAAATTCCTGCGAATATTAATAATAAGATACCGAGTCCGAATAATAAGATACCGGGAATTCCGATTACAAGATATAAGATTAAGGTTAACTGAAAGTTGATTACCGATTTACCATGCTCATCCATACCTATAACAGAATCTTTGGTAGTTAACCAAATTACTAACGGTACTACGAATCCGCCAAATCCTGTTACAAAATCTAAATATTGAGATAAATGAGTAATGACCAACAAATTGCGGTCTTCTCGAACAACTACTGCGTTTTTATTTACTAATTCCATTTTTGATTGATTTAATGATGAATACTACAAATAAGACGCATAAAGTCGCAAATTGTTACGACTTTTAAAGAAATTATAGTTTTCTATTCAATTTTGTTAGCTTCTCTTGCTCCTTCATAATTTTCATTTGACTCTTAGCAACCTTATCTTCAATTTTCTGAACATCGACAGGAGAAAGTGTTCCTTTTAATTTTCCTTTTTCAAGCTGACCTTTTAACTTTTCTACTTTTTTTTCTTCTTTAGAAATTGATTTTGCCTTAGAATCTATTTGCTTTTGAAGCTTTTCTTCTTTCTTTTTCGCTGCAGCTTCTTTCTTTTCTTTCTTAGCTTCGGCTTTTGATTTCTCTACATTCTCCTTAACCTGTTCAATTTCTTTTTCCTGAGTAACAATAATTTCACCTTTAATTTCAGGTGCATCATCCTGAGCCATAGCTAAAGAACTAACCAATATAAACCACAACAATACAAATACTTTTTTCATTTTTAAATTACATTTTATAGCATGCAAAATTACTATATAAATACATACTGAAAACAAAATGCAATTAAATTAAGAAAACTACAACAGTTAATAAATGATTATTTTTGCAAGATGATTCAAAACGATACCATAATAGCATTAGCAACTCCGGCAGGTGCGGGAGCCATTGCAATTATTAGACTTTCAGGCACAGATGCAATTACTATTGCTTCCAAGCATTTTGAATCGGTTTCAGGTAAAATTCTTGCAAACCAAAAAAGTCACACCATACATTTAGGATATATAAAGGATGGAAAAATTGTACTGGACCAAGCATTAATATCCATTTTTAAGGATCCACATTCGTATACTGGAGAAAATGTGATAGAAATATCTTGCCATGGCTCACCATATATACAACAACAAATTATTCAACTATTTCTTAGAAATGGATGTAGAACAGCGGATCCAGGTGAATTTACGCTAAGGGCATTCTTGAATGGTAAAATGGATTTGAGTCAGGCAGAGGCTGTTGCTGATTTAATTTCTAGTGATAATGCTGCTAGTCACCAAATTGCTGTACAACAAATGCGTGGTGGATTCAGCCATGAAATTAAACAACTACGAACCGAATTATTAAATTTCGCCTCATTAATTGAACTAGAACTCGATTTTTCTGAGGAAGATGTAGAATTCGCGGATCGCACTCAGTTTAAAGAACTACTTACCCGAATTCAAAAAGTATTACAAAGCTTAATAGATTCTTTTGCAGTAGGAAACGTAATTAAAAACGGAATTCCGGTTGCTATTGTCGGCGAGCCCAATGTAGGTAAATCTACCCTTTTGAACGCATTTTTAAATGAAGAGCGTGCATTGGTCTCAGATATTGCAGGAACAACCCGTGATACTATTGAAGATGAAATTTCTATAGGCGGAATAGGGTTTCGATTCATTGATACCGCAGGAATTCGCGAGACCCAAGATGTCGTTGAAGGCATGGGTATTAAGCGAACATTTGAAAAGATAGAACAAGCCCAAGTAGTTTTGTTATTGGTTGATGGTTCAAAGCTATTATCTGACGACAAAAAACTGAAGAATATTGTAATCGATTTTGAGAAGATAAAAAATCAGAATCCGCTAAAACCATTAGTCTTATTGGTTAATAAAGCAGATACCCTTTCTGAAGATGATAAGAATAAAATTGGCGCATATTTAGACGACGTAAAATATTTATCTGCAAAAACAGGCGAAGGCGTTGAGGAGTTACAGAACAGCCTTTTAGAATTTGTAAATACCGGAGCACTTCGCAATAATGAAACTATTGTAACCAACACCCGTCATTACAATTCATTACTTAAATCACTTGAAGAAATAGAAAAGGTACAGTTCGGAATGAAAGCAAATCTTTCAAGCGACCTTATGGCAATTGACGTTAAAGAAGCTTTATATCATCTAGGAGAAATTACTGGTCAAGTGACCAATGATGAATTGCTAGGAAACATTTTTGCTAATTTTTGTATCGGGAAGTAACCACAACATCAATATCAACCATGTATGGTTTCATCTTTTCCGTAGTTCTTAATTACTTCTGCTTCAAATTCTACTAACTCTTGCCAGCGTTTATCTACGTCAACATCTTGACCGTATTTACGAGCAAAGCCAATGAAAGTCGTATAATGACCCGCTTCGCTTACCATTAAATCATAATAAAACTTAGATAGTTCTGGATCTTTAATTTCTTCTGAAAGTAATTTAAAGCGTTCGCAGCTTCTTGCTTCTATCATAGCAGAAAATAATAGTCGATCTACCATAGACTGCAATCTACTTCCACCTTTATTCATGAATTTGTAAAGCTCATTTACATAGCTATCCTTACGTTCTCGACCTAATGTATATCCTCGTTCTTTAATAATATCATGAACCATTTGAAAATGCACCAATTCTTCTTGCGCCAACAGAAGTAAATCAGTCACTAAATCTGGATATTCAGAATTTAGTGTAATAATGGTAATTGCATTAGTTGCCGCCTTTTGTTCGCACCATGCATGATCCGTTAAAATCTCTTCTATATTTTTTTCTACAATATTGACCCAACGCGGGTCAGTTGCTAATTTTAAATGAAGCATGGGCTATTTGTTTTTGTAAAAATAGGAGTCAATGAAGGATATGCAACCATCAACATCCTATATATTTCAGAAATCAGAAATTATAGCCTAATTTTTATCCTTAAAAAACAACTACATATTTCTACGGTACTGCCCACCAACTTCAAACATGGCGTGCGTAATTTGACCTAAAGAACAATATTTAGTTGTTTCCATTAATTGCTCAAAAGTATTCTCATTATTCAAAGCAATATCTTGTAAAGATTTTAAAGATTCTTCTGCTATAACTGCATTTCTTTTCTGTAAATCTTCAAGATTAAATATCTGTTCTTTCTTTTCATCTTCGGTTGCACGAATAACCTCTTCTGGTATTATAGTAGGTGACCCGGTAGAAGACAAAAAGGTATTTACTCCTATAATTGGCAACTCTCCCGTATGCTTCTTCGTTTCATAATACAAACTCTCTTCTTGAATTTTGCTACGTTGGTACATGCTTTCCATTGCTCCAAGCACTCCGCCACGGTCGGTAATTCTATCAAACTCTACCATAACGGCTTCTTCAACCAAATCGGTCAACTCTTCGGTAATAAATGATCCTTGCATCGGATTCTCGTTTCTTGCCAACCCAAGCTCTTTATTAATTATCAATTGTATTGCCATTGCCCTTCTTACAGAATGTTCTGTAGGCGTGGTAATTGCCTCGTCGTACGCATTGGTATGCAAAGAATTACAATTGTCATAGATGGCGTAAAGTGCCTGCAAAGTTGTTCTAATATCATTGAAATCTATCTCTTGGGCATGTAAAGAGCGACCTGAAGTTTGAATATGATACTTCAGCTTTTGAGAACGTTCATTCCCGTTATACTTCAACTTCATAGCTTTTGCCCAAATTCTTCTTGCCACCCTACCAATTACCGCATATTCGGGATCAAGTCCGTTACTAAAGAAAAAAGAAAGGTTGGGTGCAAATTCATCAATATGCATTCCTCTAGAAAGGTAATATTCTACAAAAGTGAAGCCATTGGCAAGTGTAAATGCTAACTGACTAATAGGGTTCGCACCTGCTTCGGCAATGTGGTATCCAGAAATAGACACCGAATAGAAATTACGGACTTTCTGATTTATAAAGTACTGTTGTACATCACCCATTAATCGCAATGAAAATTCGGTAGAAAAGATACACGTATTCTGTGCCTGGTCTTCTTTTAAAATATCCGCCTGTACCGTTCCTCTTACTTTTGACAAGGCATCTGACTTTAGTTCGGCATATACATCTGCATTTAAAACTTGATCACCTGTTACACCTAACAGAAATAAACCAAGACCATCATTACCTTCAGGCAACTCACCAGCATAGGTTGGACGCTTAGCTCCCAACTTCTTATAAATGGCATCAATTTTTTTATTGACTTCAGCTTCTAATCCGTTTGCCTTAATATACTTCTCACATTGCTGATCGATGGCGGCGTTCATAAAAAATGCGGCAATAGTCGCTGCAGGACCGTTTATAGTCATTGAAACTGAAGTAGTCGGCGCACATAAATCGAAGCCGGAATATAGTTTTTTGGCATCGTCCAAGCAGCAAATACTTACTCCGGAATTCCCGATTTTTCCGTAAATATCTGGTCGATCACCTGGATCTTCACCATAAAGTGTCACAGAATCAAATGCTGTAGACAAGCGAGCTGCCGGTAATCCTTTAGAAACATAATGAAAACGTTTATTCGTTCTTTCTGGTCCGCCCTCACCAGCGAACATTCTGGTTGGATCTTCACCTTGTCTTTTAAAAGGAAAAACCCCTGCCGTAAAAGGAAATTCTCCCGGTACGTTTTCCTGTAAAGACCATTTCAATATATCTCCCCAACCTTCGTACTTAGGTAAAATTACTTTTGGTATTTGTGTCTGCGATAAAGATTTGGTCGTTGTTTCTACCTTCACCTCTTTACCCCTAACTATATACGTAAAAAAAACTCCCTCATAATTTGCCTTTTTCTCATTCCACTCGTCTATTATTTTTTTATTATGCGGATCAAGGTCTAATTGTAATTCTAGCTTCGCAGCTTCAATGGCACTTAGCACATCTTCCTTATCTTTTAATATTTCAGAAGATTCTTTTAAACTAAAAAGCTTTTGTGCAATCGCTTTTTGTTGTTCAGCTCTTTCGTTGTAATCACGAATAGTATCCGTTATTTCAGAAAGATATCTTGTTCTCTTAGGCGGAATAATGTAAATCTTCTCAGACATCTCCCTTGAACTTTCAAAGGTCGATGTTAAGTCCTTGGCATCTGTTCTAGCTACTAAAGCATCAATAACTGCTCTGTACAATTGATTCATACCCGGATCATTAAACTGGGATGCAATAGTACCATAAGCAGGAAGCTCTTCTGCAGGAGTATCCCATAACAGATGATTACGCTGGTATTGTTTTTTTACATCTCGCAAAGCATCTAAAGCACCTCTTTTATCAAACTTGTTTAGTGCTATTAAATCCGCAAAATCGAGCATATCAATTTTTTCAAGTTGTGTTGCCGCACCATATTCCGGAGTCATAACATATAAAGACACATCTGAATGCTCTGTAATTTCAGTGTCAGACTGACCTATACCCGAGGTTTCTAGAATGATTAGATCGAAACCGGCAGCTTTAGTAATATCTACGGCATCTTTCACATATTTTGACAATGCTAAATTTGACTGGCGTGTAGCCAAAGAACGCATGTAAACCCTATCATTAAAAATAGCGTTCATTCTAATACGATCCCCCAATAATGCTCCTCCAGTTTTACGTTTAGATGGATCTACAGAAATTACTGCAATCTTTTTATCCTCAAAATCAACAAGAAAACGTCGCACCAATTCATCTACTAACGATGATTTACCAGAGCCACCTGTTCCCGTAATTCCTAATACGGGAGCTACTTTTTTCGTTTCAATTTTTTTTCTGATAGTATTTAAAACATCTACATGCTTTTCAGGAAAGTTCTCTGCAGCAGTAATCAATCTTGCAATATCGGCATAACTAAGTTCCTCTACTCCACTTAATTCTACATTTAAATGTTCCCCTATCGTGAAATCACTTTTTTTAATCAAGTCATTGATCATACCCTGAAGTCCCATGGCACGACCGTCATCCGGAGAATATATTTTCTCAATACCGTAGGCATGTAATTCTTCTATTTCTTCAGGTAGAATTGTTCCACCACCACCACCGAACAACTTAATTTGCGATGCTCCTCTCTCCTGCAACAAATCATACATGTACTTGAAGTATTCTACATGACCGCCTTGATAAGAAGTAATTGCGATTGCCTGCACATCTTCTTGAATAGCACAATCAACAATTTCTTGTACCGAACGGTTATGACCTAAATGAATAACCTCACAACCCGTAGATTGTATAATTCTCCGCATAATATTAATGGCAGCATCGTGACCGTCAAAAAGGGAAGCCGCTGTAACAATACGTATATGATTTTGCGGTTTATAAGGAGTTTGTATGATATCGTTCATTTTAAATACTCAATTTAATTTTTAGCAACCTGATTTTTTTCCACGTGATAAATCAATTACGTTTCAATTAATCGTCGTTCAATACATTACAACTTTTACATATATTGATGTTACAACAACAATTTTCGGCTGATACGAAAATAAAGATTTTAATTAGCATTATTTAAATTTTCTTCAATTCTGAGCTTTAAATATGATTGATTAACAAATATGTATCTGAAATTTGCCGAATTAATATTTTTAAGATCATGTATTGATTTTCTTTACTTATTACTTCACATAAAAAAAGGTAGATTTACGACTCTTATTACTACTATATTCATGATTTATAATGACCAACTAGGAAATCAAATCAGAATTAATTCTACACTCTCTAGAATAGTTTCTGTTGTTCCCTCTATTACAGAATTATTGTTCGATTTAGGATTAGAAGATAAAGTAGTTGGTTGCACCAAATTCTGTGTACATCCAAATAAACCGTATCTCACAAAAAGGATGATTGGTGGCACAAAGGATTTGAATTTGGAAAAGATTCTAAAATTAAATCCTGATTTAATACTAGCTAACAAAGAGGAAAATGTAAAGAATCAGATTGAATTCTTAAGCGAATCTGCACCTGTATGGGTAAGCGACGTCAAAACATTTGATGACAGTCTTAGCATGATAGAACAAATTGGTCAAATAACTGCTACAACTAAACAAGCGACGGAAATCGTTAATCAACTAAATAGTACATTAAAACCAAAAAAAACATCAATAAAAGTAGTCTATCTTATTTGGAAAGACCCCTATATGACTGTTGGTGGCGACACCTATATTAGTGACATGTTAAACAGGTGCAGCTATATCAACGTGTTTGCTGACCAAAATCGCTACCCTATTGTAACCTTAGAGGAAATAAGTGATGCTAATCCAGATATAGTATTATTATCTTCTGAACCCTACCCGTTCAAGAACGAACACCTCACAGCAATTAAGAGCGCTCTAAAAAACATAGAAGTTAGATTAGCTGACGGAGAATTCTTTTCTTGGTATGGCTCAAGACAGCTACATGTAAAGCCTATTGAATCTTAAATTTATATACTAATGAGCTTAATCTTTTAATTACTATAAATTATTTACAATTTTCTATTTGAGTAGCTCCTTTTAATAATCCAATCCAACTAATAAAGTTTATGAATTTTAAATAGAGCACCATCTTTACCTAGCTACAACTCAAGGCTGAGATAACCCTAGAGGTTTAGACAATTTAAAAACTATTTCTCAGCTAAAATAATAGCGCAATTTTATAGTTATCAAGTTAGAAGATGCTGGTATAGTTCAAAACTAACAGTTCTGTCATTATACCTTGTGCAAGCACTAAAAATTGGTAACCTTAATAAACACTAACTTTGATATACACTGCATCTGCAGTTAAACAAAATCTAATTTTAATTTATGTTCAGCTTTTTCTCTAAAAAACATTTTTTAATAGATCATCTAGAAGGGTTTATCGATATCCATAATCACATATTACCAGGAATAGATGACGGCGCAAAAACTGTTGAAGATTCTATTGAACTAATAAAAGGTTTTAATGAATTTGGAGTAACAGATTTTATCTGTACTCCGCATATCATGGAGAATTACTATCCTAACAATCCTAACACGATTAACGGCTCATTATCGCTACTCAAGAATGCTTTAAAAATGAACAATTTAGAACATGTAAATGTAGTGGCTGCAGCAGAGCACATGATCGATTCTGGTTTTGAAAAAATATTAGAAGATAAAGATATTATGCCTCTAGCAAAAAACTATCTTTTAATAGAGATGTCATACTTACAGGCTTCTATTAATTTTGACAGTTCGGTTGAAAAAATAAAAAGCGCTGGCTTGTTTCCAATTTTCGCGCATCCAGAGCGGTATGCTTATTTTCACAATAAGTTGAAATCACTAAATAAGATAAAAGATAAAGGTGTATTTTTTCAATTAAACATGCTCTCTTTAAGTAACTATTATGGCAAAGATGTAAATACAGTAGCAACACATTTGATTAAAGAAAACTTAATTGATTTTATTGCTAGTGACACTCATTCAATCAATCACATAAATCATTTAAAAACGATTACAGTAAACACGGCTTTATTAGATTTATTATTCCCAATTATCACTAAGACAATTTATAGTTTTAAATAGTATTACTTAATTAAAAGTTCTTTTTGATATCTATTTCCATTTACATCTAAAATGTTAACAATATAGAATCCTTCTGTAAAATCATACAAATTGATAATCATATCAAAGTTACTTTGTAATCCATCTGGTAAAATACTTCTTATCAATCTACCTGTTATATCATAAAATTGAATTTCCTTAATTTGAATTTCATCTTTATTATTTAATGTAACAATATCAAAACTAGGATTAGGATATAAATCAAATGATATCGACTTTGTATTCATTAAACTCTTTGAAGTATTTGAGTTTATCTTTTCTAATCTTAAGTTATCATAATATACCGTACCCGCATTCTGTGAGGCATAGTTCGTAAAGAGCCAGATATCCAGCGTGGTCAGGTTTGCAGGCACTATAAAAGTTCC
>NZ_JAUOPN010000007.1 GCF_030547005.1 Maribacter sp. 1_MG-2023
AAAAAAGGACAGCCAATTGGCTGTCCTTTTTTCTTTTACGATTAGGTGTGTTTTAAAACTCCAAATCATAAACAGTATCATCTACCATTTTATCGCTCATCAAACTATTTTCTTTAGAGCTGCTTATAATATTTATAGGGTATTTAACAGTGAAATCGCGTTTACCTGTAGCGCCGGTTATCAATTCTATTGCTTTTGCTAGTAATGGCTCATTTTCTTCACCTAAAATACCAAGGTTGCTATAATCTTCTTTCAACTCGTAATCTGGCTGTAGACCGCTTGTAAAGTCGAAAAAACCATCGGCATTTTCGTTTCTACCTATTAAGGGTTGAATAGCCCATTGATTATCTGGATTAATATTGTTTACCCTTGATGGAGTATATAAATAAGAATTATCGCGATCATCAACTAGCGTTGTGGAGAATTCATTTTTTCCTCTAGTAACATCACCAATTTGAATTACATCCATATAAGGTTCTAGGCTATTAATCAATAATTCACTTGCAGAGGCAGAACTAGAAGAAGTCAAAACATATAATTTAGTCAATCCTAAAGTATTGATATTTTTTCCATTAACCTTATCTGCAAAATTAATTTCTAATTGGCTGTCATTAAATTGCTCTTGAAGTTTATCGTTATAACGCTTTCTTAAAAATAAATCAGACGTATTAGTACCATAAATCATACTGGCCAATAAACGCGTTGTGTTTACAGATCCACCAGGGTTGTAACGTAAATCCATTACAAGATTGGTAATTCCTGCAGATTTCAAATCTTCAACCGCTGAATACAAATCATCATCGTATTCATTTGTAAACTGGTTATACATGATGTATCCAATATTTTCACCTGCAATTGTAAAGGACTTAGCTATAAATACCGGATTTTCAGCAAGACCTTCTTGTTTGGTAAGCGGAACTTCAACATCATTCGGTGTTATATTACCATTGTCAAAATCTGCCATATTCAAGATGTAGGTATCGTTCTCACCAAAAAGCAAATCTATATAGTTAGATGTGGTTAATGTTTGCCCATTAACACCGGTAAAAAGATTACCACGTTGAATTTCTACTGTTGACGCATTTGAGTTAGGCACAATATAACGAACGAATCCAAAAATATCTTCGCTGTCTTGAAAACGTACGAGTCCGAATTCCAACCCGTTGCTTTTTGAAATACCAGCAAGCGAATTTGTAAGCTCTCTATAATCTTCATTATAAAAACTAAAACGATCTTCGATGTACTGTAATTTATTTTCAAAAAATACAGCAGGATCATCTTCAGAGTCAAGAAACGCAGTATATTCAGCTCTACCTTCTTCGGTGCTTTCAAAACGGTCGTCTGCTAAATCATCTACATTTGCCTGCCAGAAATACCAAAAGTTCATGGCTTTCCACATAAAGTCTTGGACTTCGACATCTGCAGAGCCATCTGGATCAACCGTATTCGGTAAAGATAAATCATCATCTTTAGAACACGAGAATGCAACTGCAGCAACTAATAATACTAATATCTTCTTCATAAATAGGGAAACTGAAATGTTTTAGATTTATTTCTTTTCAGCAACAGGAATTTTAGAAACAGGAATACTATTGTTTAATAACAGTACTGTATTTCTAGGATTATAAAGCTTAGAACTAGAAACCACGTTTGCAGGCATAAGCACGTCAAAATTTCTTTTGCCGCTGACACCTGTAATTTCTTGAATAGCTCTAGCGAATAAAGGTTCGTTAGCATTACCAAGTACACCTAGGTTGGTAACATCTTCAGAAAGTTCAATATCAGGCACTAAACCATCTACATAATCAGTAAATCCTGCGCTATTTTCAACTTGACTAATAATAGGCTGTAATCCCCATTGTACATTTGGGTTGATATTTTCAATTCTCTCAGCATCATAAACATTACCGCCTTCTGGATCATCGACAAATAAAACCGAGCCTTGATTTTTACCAACAGTAGTACCACCGATATGAACAACGTTCATATAAGGTGCCAAACCGACCATTACTAACTCACTAGCAGAAGCAGAACTTTCTGTAGCAATGATATAAACAGTGCTAAGGTTTAAGGTGTTTAATGGTGCATCAGAATTTCCGTCAAAAGCTCCAGTTGTGCTAACAAAATAATTTTCTGTAGAACTACCGAACTCTGCTTGTAATTTTGTGTTATAAACAGTTTTGTAAAGTAAGTCTGATGTATTTGTACCTTTTATTAAACTGGAAAGAACAGCAGCTGTAGAACCTCTTCCGCCTGGGTTATATCTTAAATCTAATACCAAGTCATTAACGCCTTGTGCAATAAAATCAGCAAATATGGCATTCAGAGCATCTTCAGAACCAGAAACAAATTGATTATACATTAAATATCCAATTTTTTTATCACCAGAAGAAATCACATTACTTACGTGAATAGGGTCTTCAACCAAGCCTTCAGCTTTGGTCAATGTAACTTTTCTGTCGCTAGCACTAATACCGCCCTCTACAATTTCGGCCATATTTAAGGCATAGGTGTCATTATCGCCAAAGAGTAAACTAATATAATTATCTACGGTTAAGGTTTGTCCATCAACACCAATAAACAGGTCGCCTCTTTTTATATCTTGACCAGATGCATTAGAATTTTTAACAACATATTCCACAAAGCCAAATAAATCGTCAGTACCTGTAATACGACCTAGACCAAATTGTAGACCGTTACTTTTAGAAACACCAGCAGAACTATTTACAAGTTGGGTATAATCTTCATTGTAAAAAGTGAATCGGTCTTCAGAGAATAATAATTTATTTTCTAAAAAGTCTATAGGCTCAGAGTTTTCAGTTAAATATTCTTCATAGGCAGTTTGTGTATCAAAACGATCATCTGCTAAATCTGGGACATCACCTTGCCAGAAATAATAAAGATTAAGTGTTTGCCAAAAAAAGTTTTGGACTTCAATATCTACTATGACAGGTACTTCTTCTTCGGGTGTTTCAACTACTTCTTCTTCAATAACAGTATCATCATCATTATTACAAGAGGTAATAACAAATCCTAAACATAGGAGGGACAAGAAAAATTTTTTCATAGCTTCTTTTAAATTATAATGTATACTAATGAATGTTCTAATATTAGAACATTCATTAGTATACCAAAAATAAACATTTAAGTAAGTACGTATATAATTAGTATAAGGATGTTAAATTTACTTACAAGTCAATTAAATAAAAATTAATTGTAACAAAAATCGTTGTACATCGTCTTCTTTTTGTAAACCGATAAGAAAGTTTACGAACAGCCAAACCAAAATGAAGCAAGCGGAGTTTTTAAATACTGTATTACCATTTAAGGATAAGTTGTTCCGTATGGCCAAAAGATTGTTGGTGTCTACAGAAGAAGCTGAAGACGCAACGCAAGAGATATTAATTAAGTTGTGGTCCAAGAAGAATAAAATGGATAGCTATAACAATGTAGAAGCTTTTGCTATGACAATGACCAAAAACTTTTGTTTGGATAGATTAAAATCTAAGCAGGCCGGTAATTTGAAATTGGTACATACTAATTATACAGATGCTAGTACTTCGTTACAAAACGAATTAGAGGCAAAAGATAGTATTAGTTGGGTAGAACGTATAATGGAAGAATTACCAGAGCAGCAAAAAATGGTATTACAATTGCGAGATGTAGAACAATACGAATATGAAGAAATAGAGAAATTACTGGATATGAAACCCACAGCCATACGTGTTGCTTTGTCCAGAGCACGAAAAACCGTAAGGAAAAAATTAATGGAAAAGCATAATTATGGAATTGCATAATATAGAAAAATTAATAGAAAAGTATTTTGAAGCGACCACTACGGTTGCCGAAGAAGAAAAGCTGAGAAAGTATTTTTCAGAAGATGAAGTTGCCCCTCATTTAGAGCAGCATGCACCTTTGTTCAATTACTTTACAAAAGCAAAAGAAGAACGCTTTACAAAGCAGGTACCATTAAAACCTAGAAGAAATTATTTGAAATGGGTATCCGTTGCTGCGATAGCAGTCTTTATGGTCGGGCTTTATTTTTATCAGCCTACACCACCTCCCGTTACTTTAGCAGATGAGTATACACCAGAGGAAATAGAATCTGCAAAAGAGGCTTTGGCCTTATTAGCAATGAATTTTAATAAAGGTACAGAGCAATTGTATTATTTAGAGGAATTTGAGAAAACAACAAATAAATTTTTAACGAAAAATAATTAAAATGAAAAAGATACTTGTATTAACGCTTTTGGTGTTAGCCCCCGTAATAATCAACGCTCAAGATATTTTTGAGAAGTATGAAGATAACGATAAGGTAACCTTTGTTGCCATGCAGCCTAAAATGTTTCAAATGCTGGGTAAAATGAGCGTAAGTTCAGATGATCCCGAAGCAAAAGAGTTTTTTGAGTTGGTTAATTCTATTACCAGTTTTAAGGTTATTACCACAGAAGATGCAGCAATTTCTAAAGATGTAGATAGCTGGGTAACAAACAGACTTAACAGCTCTTCTTTTGAAGAACTAATGAGGGTGCGTGATGGTAGCTCTAATGTGAAATTTTACGTAAAAGAGGGTAAAGATAGCGACCATGTAAAAGAACTATTAATGTTTGTAACCGGTATGAAAGATATGGATATAGACATCAATGGTAAAAAGTTAGAAACTGTTCTTTTGTCTTTGACTGGAGATATTAACTTACGATCAGTTTCGAAATTGACTGATAAAATGGATTTACCAGGTGGTGATCAATTAGGCAAAGCAGCTAAGAAGGGAAACTAAACAGTATTTAAAAGTGTTGACCCTTTAGTTTCAGCACTTTTTCGAAAATAATTATTCATCAATCGCCAAAACCTAAATAGGGTAGCGGCACTAAAAACAACAATCATGAAAAAAGTAGCAGTAGTATTTTTAATGGCAATTTTACCCGTATTGGGTTTTTCACAATCTGTATTTGATAAATATGAAAATATGGATAATGTAGGGTCTGTAATTGTAAACAAAGGAATGATCGACCTCGTTTCTAAATTAGGCGGCATGAGCGACGACGCAGAGGCGAAGGAATTTATGGATATAGCAAGCGGATTAAGAAATGTAAAGGTGTTCATGACAGAAGATGCTTCGGTTTCTATAGATATGGCTTCAACCGTAAAGAAATATCTTAAGTCTTCGAAGTTAGAAGAGTTAATGCGCGTAAAAGATCAAGACGTAAATGTTAAGTTTTATGTGAAAGACGGTAAAAAGAAAAATCACGTATCAGAATTATTAATGTTCGTTAGTGGTTTGGAAAATGTAGAAGTTGGGCATAATGGTCGAAAACTAGAAACGGTTTTGGTTAGCCTTACCGGTGATTTAGACTTAAATAAAATAGGTACATTAACTAATAAAATGGATTTGCCTAAAGATTTAAATAAAGCATCGGGTAAATAACATATTTTAAAAAAGGTCTTCCATTTAACAGGGGACCTTTTTTTGTAATTTAAAAAGAATAGTATGAAAAAAGTATATTTAATGGTGATGTTGGTACTAGGTTTTACCATTTCATCATGCTCGTCAGAACAGAGTTTACAAGAGTATTATATTTCTAGTGCAGAGAACCCCAATTTTATGTCTTTAGATTTGCCTTCTAGTCTTTTAGATTTAGAAAAGGCAAATTTGAGTGACTCTGAGATTGAAGCTGCCTCATCACTTAAAAAGTTGAATGTATTAGCATTTCAGAAGAAGGCTGATAACGAAGCCGATTATCAGGCTCAAAAAGCAATGATTAAGTCGATTTTAAAAGACGATGATTATAGTGAGCTCATGAAGATAAATACTGCAATGGGTAATGCGACCTTACAGTTAAAAGGTGATGATGATTCCATAGATGAGTTAATAATTTATGGAGATAATGATGAAAAAGGGCTTATTCTTGTTCGAGTATTAGGTGATGATATGAACCCAGCTAGTTTTGTTCAATTAATTCAAGCTATGGAAAAATCTGATTTTAATGGAGAGGGTCTCGAAAAACTTGGAGATTTAATAAAAGGTTAAGTTTATGATTTAATTATTTTAAAAACAGCCCGTTACGTAATTGTAACGGGTTTTTTATTTGTTCTAATTTTGGTTAACTTCTATTTTTATTGTGACCAATCAAGAAAATTGGTGTCATAATAAGTGAGAATATATACAAACAACCTAAAGAAACATTTAAAAATGGAAAACGCACAAGTATGGATTGACAAAGGAATTGGAATGGCAATGGAATATGGACCAAAGGTTCTGATGGCCATTTTAATATATATAATCGGTTCTTGGGTTATAAAAAAGTTGATCGGTGTCACTAGAAAAGGGATGACCAAACAACAATATGATGAATCGCTTCAGAAATTTTTATTGAGCTTAGTAAAATGGGCGCTTACAATATTTCTGATTATTACGGTTATTTCAACCTTAGGTGTTGAGACTACAAGTTTTGCAGCAGTAATTGCAGCAGCTGGTTTAGCAATTGGTCTTGCTTTGCAAGGTTCTCTTTCTAATTTCGCTGGTGGTGTATTGCTAATAATTTTCAAGCCTTATAAAATTGGAGATTTAATAGAAGCACAAGGTGTATTAGGTAATGTAAAAGAAATTGAGATTTTTACAACTAAGTTGGTGACACCAGAAAATAAGTTAGCAATTGTTCCTAATGGTGCAATGGCAAACGGTAACATAGTAAATTATACTGCAGAAGGTAAAATAAGAGTTGACACAACTGTAGGTGTAGCTTATGATTCTGATTTACAAAAAACAAAAGATGTGTTATTGGCAATGTTAAAGGCAAATCCTCTAGTGTTACAAGATCCAGCTCCTTCAGTAAATGTATCTGAATTGGCAGATAGTTCTGTAAATCTTGCAGTGCGTCCTTTCTGTAAGCCAGAAGATTTTTGGGATGTTTACTTTGCAACAATTGAAGGTACTAAGAAAGCATTAGATACTGCAGGTATTGAAATTCCTTACCCGCACGAAGTTCAAATCAATAAATAATATTTAGTCTAGTTAGTTAGTTAGTTAGTTAGTAAAAGCCCGTTGAACTTGCTCAACGGGCTTTTTTAATTTTACTCGTTAATCGAAGTTTTAATACTCTGAGGCTTTCTTCGAAGTATTTTACTCTTTTGCAATTTGTAGATTGTTTTTCCCAAAGTCCAATGTTCTAATTGGAAACGGAATATTGATATCGCGATCATCAAAGTGTTTCTTGATGATTTTAATGGCTTTATGTCGTGCGGCATTTTACTGTTTCACATTAACACAGGCTGCCCAAAAACGAACCATAAAGTTGATAGAGCTATCGCCAAACTCTGTAAAAAAGAACTCCACATCTTCGTCATCATTCTGTTTAAAATTATCAGCTATAACTTTAACTGTTAAGTCTTCCACCATCTGTAAGTCACTTTCATAACCCACACCACAGTTTACAAAAATTCTATTTCTTTTGTTCATGGAGTAATTAGTAAAAGATCCATCTATAAATTTAGAATTAGGTATAACCACTACATTATTATCTGGCTATTTAAGAATGATGTTTCGTAGACTTATCTCGGTAACAAAACCTGACACGCCATCTGCATTAATAAAATCATTGATTTTAAGCTGTGGCATAAAAGAAAGTATAAGACCGCCAAAGGTATTGCTAAGTGTTCCTTGTAATGCCAAACCTACTGCCAAACCAACAACACCTGCACCTGCCAATATACTTGTTAATACCTTGTCAAGGTCTAAAACACCTAGGGCTATAAAAAAGCCAATTAAAATAATAACCACAAATACTACTTTGGCGATTATTTCTTGAATAGAGACTTGTGATATTTTTCTAAGAATGGTTCGTTTAAGTAATTTACGTATTCCTCTTGCTAGAAAGTAAAATAAGAACATTACCAAAACTGCCATGGCTAAATTTGGTAATTTCAAGATGATTGATTCTAGCCAACCGCCTAATTTATCCCATAAATTACTTACTGATTTTTCAACTGAGAAATTTGCTTGCATACAATTTTAGTTTTGTGTTTACCCGAAATATATATGTTGTGAGCCACAATCTAAAATGCAAATCGCCCTAAACGGGCGATATGAAGTATATGAACTAAAGAAAAGTTTTAATGCATTAAAACAGTCCTAAATACCTGTATAATTACTAGGTGAAATTTGTTTCAGTTCTTTTTTAATTTCGTCAGATACTTCTAAGGTATCTATGAAGTTTGCAATAGAATCTTTGTTGATTTTCTCGTTGGTACGTGTAAGTCCTTTTAACGCTTCGTAAGGGTTAGGATAGCTTTCACGTCTTAATATAGTTTGAATAGCTTCTGCAACAACAGCCCAGTTATTCTCTAAATCTTGCTCAAACTTCACTTTGTTTAAAAGCAGTTTGTTCAATCCTTTTAATGTGGATTGAAAAGCGATAATTGTATGTGCAAAAGGAACACCAACATTTCTAAGAACTGTACTGTCGGTTAAATCTCTTTGCAGTCTAGAAACTGGGAGCTTAGCCGACAAGTGCTCAAAAATGGCATTTGCAATACCAAGGTTGCCTTCAGAGTTTTCAAAATCTATAGGGTTAACTTTATGTGGCATAGCTGATGAGCCAACTTCGCCAGCTTTTATTTTTTGTTTGAAATAATCCATAGACACATATGTCCAGAAATCGCGGTCTAGGTCTAAAATAATAGTGTTGATTCGCTTAAGACCATCAAACAAAGCAGCCAAATGATCGTAATGTTCTATTTGAGTAGTAGGGAATGAATGTTGAAGTCCTAATTTCTCTTGCACGAATTCTTGACCAAAAGCTCTCCAATCTATCGAAGGGTAAGCCACTAAATGAGCATTGAAATTTCCGGTAGCTCCACCAAATTTTGCAGCACTTGGTATATCGTTCAATAAATTAAATTGCTCTTTTAAACGAACAACGAAAACCATAATTTCTTTTCCTAGGCGAGTAGGTGAAGCAGGTTGACCGTGTGTTCTTGCTAACATAGGTATATCTGACCATTCTAAAGTTAATACATCTAACTTTTCAAGTAACTCAAAATATTGAGGTACATATACCTCGTTCATTGCCTCTTTAATTGAAAGTGGAATGGCAGTATTGTTGATATCTTGAGAAGTTAATCCGAAATGGATAAACTCTTTGTATTGCGATAAATTTAAAGCATCGAAAGCTTTTTTAATAAAGTACTCAACCGCCTTAACATCATGATTGGTAGTTCTCTCTATCTCTTTAATTTCTTCAGCATTTTCAGTAGAAAAGTCAAGATAAATATTTCTAAGGGTATCAAATTTTGATGTATCAAAAGAAGAAAGTTGCGGCAAAGGAATTTCACAAAGTGCAATAAAGTACTCAATTTCTACTCTAACTCTATATTTAATTAGTGCTTCTTCAGAGAAGTAAGCAGATAAAGATTTGGTTTTAGAGCTATAACGACCGTCAATTGGTGAAATGGCATTTAGTGCATTAAGAGACATAATGAATGGTTAAATTAATAAGGGGCAAATATACCTAATCGTATCAAAGTTTAAAACCATTAGTACTTTAAGTTATGGTCAAATACAATGATTTAATGAACATTTATAGAAGGTTCTTAAATGCGCTGCTTTTTTTCTAGAACTTTTAAGGTCATTCTTGCTCTTGCCTTATATGCAGCACTGCCGCTCTCGTAGTTTTGTTTTAGTATTTGTTGCAATTCTGGATGGATCCACTTTATTCTTCTTCCTATGAGTAGAAGTGTGGTCATGGAATATGCTTTTGGAGCAACTTTATAATTACCAATTAGCCAATCAAAAGCAGCTTCAGTTATAAAATTTAAATGATTTGTGGTTAAATTTTGTTTTGGTTTTTCTGGCTTTTTTGAAAATTCGTTTATCACTAATAGCTGACAAATTTTTGAAGCCGGACGAACAGAAGATTCTAATGAAATATGTGTTAACGATTCGGTAAATACATCAATATGTATTAAAATATAATGCAAATTTACTTTGGCAATACTTTCTAAAACCCAGCCAGCCTTGCATGATATGGGATCTTTATCTTCTTTAATTATTTCAATAAGAATAGGAATTAAATGAAGATTACCTTCAATTTTAGATGCCATTTTAGTGCGATTTTCTCTTGAAGCACTTACATAATTCAATGCTTCATAAAGTTCTTCCTTAGTCATAAAATTGTATCTTTAATTTTCATTTCCCCCAAATATGAAATTACTAAAAAAAATTAGCCTAGGTGTCTTTGTTGTGTTTGTAGCCATGCAGTTTTTCAGTCCTACAAAAAATATAACTGCCGGCAAGCATACAGAAGCTTTTATAAAGCAGACGAACCCTTCGCCTGAACTTAAAAGTCTATTTGAAACTTCTTGTTATGATTGTCATAGCAACAATACAGAGTACCCGTGGTATAATAATATTGCCCCGATTTCATTTTTGCTGGCAGATCACGTTAAGGAAGGTAAAGAACATTTAAATTTTTCTGAATGGGAAAATTATTCTTTAGATAAAAAAGATCATTTGCTAGAAGAGATAGAAGAAGAAGTGGTTAATGGCAATATGCCATTAACTCAATACACCTTATTTCATAAAGACACAGAGCTTACAGCCAATGAAGTTAATAAATTGGTAGAGTGGGTAAGGCAGACTCGAATTATTTATCAATTAGGGAAGCAACCAAAGTAGGAGTTCCGGTTACTGCAGTTTTGGGAATAATAGTCAATTTATTTTTTTGAGAATTTGTTATAGTAGGCTTTGGGTCGATAAAATATATTGGCGTAGATAAATGTACAAAATCGATTAAGCTTGCAGCCGGGTATACTTGCATAGATGTACCAATTATAATTAAATAATCGGCTTCTTCGGTAATAGCTATGGCTTCTTCTAATAATGGTACAGCCTCTCCGAACCAAACAATGTGAGGTCTCATTTGATATCCATTTTTGCAGGTATCACCTAATAAAATATCTTGCTTACAATTAAATATTTCATTTGTAGAATTAGTACTTCTTGATTTTAGTAATTCGCCATGAAGATGTAGAACTTGAGCACTACCGGCACGTTCATGTAAATCATCTACATTTTGCGTGATAATATTAACGTTGAAGTATTTTTCTAGATCAACCAATGCCTGGTGTGCAGCATTGGGTTCAACGGTTAGCAATTGCCTTCTTCTTTGATTGTAAAACTCCAACACCAATTCGGGATTGTTTTGAAATCCTTCAGGTGTTGCAACCTCCATAACATCATGTCCTTCCCATAGGCCATCAGCATCTCTAAACGTTTTTAATCCGCTTTCAGCAGAAATTCCGGCACCTGTTAACACAACAATGTTTTTCATGAGCTTTTGATAATATGTATAAAAATATACTTTTCTTATCTTGGGGGCATGATTGATTTGAAGCTTTTAGGGTATTTAGAAGAATTTATTTCAGAAAATAGAAAACAGCGTTTTGTTGATATTTTAGCTGAACGAACAAATTACTTGACCGTTGCGGTAGAAGATGTATTTCAAATGCACAATACCAGTGCAGTTGTAAGAAGCTGCGAATCATTCGGTGTACAGACTGCTCATTTGATAGAAGATAGAAATGGTCAACATTTAGATGAAGAAATTGCCATGGGAGCACAGAAATGGGTAGATATTAAACGGTATCAAAATTCAAAACAAGTAATTGATTCGTTGCGAGAAAAAGGATATAAAATTGTAGCTACTAGTCCGCATGCAGATAGTTCATTATTACAAGATTTTAAGTTAGATGGTAAAACAGCATTGTTTTTTGGCACAGAGAAAAGTGGGTTAAGCGATTATGTGCTAGAAAATGCGGATGCCTATTTAAAAATACCGATGGTAGGTTTTACTGAGAGTCTTAATATTTCTGTTTCTGCTGCTATCATTCTACAACATTTAACATCGCAATTAAAAGCTTCAGATGCTGAATGGAGACTAACAGAAGAAGAAATGTTGGAAAGACGGCTAGATTGGACAAAAAAGTCTATTAAGAGTATTGACGACATTTTAGAAAGATATAAGTCTGATAATTAATTTTTGTTTAACTTGTTCATCAACAACTAATTAACTAAAAGATGTATACCGTATTAATAATTCTAGGAGTAATTGTGGTATTGATTATTTTACTGGCATTAATAGCTCCCAAAAGTTATCAAGTTTCTAGAAGTATAGAATTAGAACATCCACCGGAACAAGTATGGAGTCATTTAAAGTTTTTAAAGAAACAGCAAGAATGGTCGCCATGGGCTAAAAAAGACCCAAATATGAAGCTTAGTTTTACTGGAGTTGATGGCGAGGTAGGTGCTACTAGCCACTGGAACGGTAATAAGGATGTAGGTGAAGGGGAACAAGAGATAACGAGAATTGTAGAAGGTGTGCGTATTGAACAAGATTTACGGTTTTTAAAGCCCTATAAGTCTCAATCGGATTGTTATATGACTCTTGAAGAACATGAAGTAAATAAAAGTAAAGTTACATGGGGTTTTACCGGAAAGAATAAGTTCCCAATGAGTATAATGATGTTGTTCATGTCAATGGATAAAATGGTAGGGAAGGATTTTGAAGCGGGACTGGAGAATCTGAAAACTAATTTAAATAAATAGTTATGATAGCATGGTTTGAAATTCCAGTAGCAAGTATGGAGCGAGCACAAAAGTTCTATGAATCTATATTAGATGTTACTATTACAGTTAATAATTTCGGAGAATTTGTAATGGGCCTATTTCCAGATAAACAAGTTATTGGTCAGGCAAATGGCGCCTTGGTTCGGCATGAGCAATACAAGCCTAGTGTGGACGATGGGGTACTGGTGTACTTGGTATGTGATGATGCTGCGGTAGTTTTGGGTAAGGTTGAAAAAGCCGGCGGACAAGTATTGCAGCCCAAAACCGAAATTGGTGACGGACACGGATTTATGGGGCTTTTAAAAGATACCGAAGGAAATAGAATTGCAGTGCATTCTAATGCCTGATATAAATAAAAGTTCTAATTTCGAAGTTCTAACAAGACAACTTCAAAGTCATTATCTAATATAATTTTATTTTTGTCGACCGTTACTTCAGTTTCAGAAAAGCGATCGTATAATTTTGTACCATCACCAAAAATACCTTTTACTGAAATAGATTTTTTCCCTTTCGGTGCATCTAATGCGATAACCACTTTATCAACATAATCACCTTTAGTAAAGTATCTGCTAAATACATACGGGGCTTTTGAAATACTTTTATGGATGCCAGCGCCTATTGAAGGATGGTCATTTCTAAAAGTTCCTAATTTCTGCCAATAGGCTAAGGTTTCTTTTGTTTTTGGTAGGCTGTCTAACTGATCCCAATTCATAAACGAACGTAAGGTAGCGTCACCTTGCGTACCTTCAATTATTAGACTACGCGCTGTTTCGTCTCCGTAATAAATCTGAGAAGCGCCAGGAGTAAGTAATAATACATTTGCAGCTCTTTTTGAATCATTTCTTTCTTGGTCGAAAGGTTTACTGTCGTCATGAGAAGTAAGGTAGTTTAAAACACTTTTGTCTTTGAAAGTAGTATGTAGTAGTTTGCTGTACTTGGTGAAAATGGTTTCATAATCCTTTTTTGCATCCGTCTTTAATTCGAAATTTATAAGACTTTTGAATCCGTTATCGAAATAGTTTACTTGTTTGTCACCAAGGTCAAATTCTTGTCCGCCAGAAATTCCGTAATTATAAACTTCACCAACCATGTAGAAAGGGTTGTTGTCTAATACTTTGTCGTTATTTTTCTTTTTCCAAAGTTCAAAAGCAATAGATGCTTCTTTGTATAATTCTGCCCATGAGTTTTCGTTGGCATGTTTAACTGTATCAACTCTAAATCCGTCAACACCATATTTATTAACGTAGTCGGTTAGCCATTTAATAATATAAAAGCGAGGTGCTCTGGGGTAGCCAGTACGGTCAAAAAATAATTCTAGTTCATCTAATTCTTGACTAAGTCTACCTTCGGTTTTCCACTTTGCTAGAAGGGCATCAGGTAAATTTACTGTAGCATCAGATTCGGTTAAAATATCAGGTAGATTCGCAACCAATGTGCAGGCAGTAGTATTCTCGTATGTAGTAAATTTGCAAGTAGGAGAGGTGCGCACCCATTCTTCTGGCCAAACAGGATCTTTTTCGGTTATAGGACCTGTATGGTTTAAAACAACATCTAATAAAATTCGAATTCCATTTTCATGGGCGGTCTTTATTAGTGTATCTAAGTCTTTATCGGTTCCAAAATTAGGATCAAGAGCTGTCCAGTCTTTTGCCCAATACCCATGATAGCCATACGTATTACCAGTACCTTCATCTGTAGCGCCATGAATTTGTTCAACAACGGGAGTGAACCAAATAGCATTTACGCCAAGGTCTGTGAAATATCCGTCTTTAATTTTTTCTGTAATACCTTGAATGTCTCCGCCTAAAAAACCTCTGAGCTCTCCGGTTTCTTCGTCACGCTCAAAATTTAGATCGTTAGCTGTATTTCCGTTATTGAATCGGTCTGTGAGAAGAAAATAAACGGTAGCGGCTTCCCATTGAAAATTGGAGTTCTTTTTAGGGGTTTCAACTGAATCATTAATTACAGCAATAGTTTCTGATTTTTCTTTGCTCTTTGGTTGGCAAGAAATCAATGCTATAGATAATAGCCCTAATAAGAATACGTTTTTCATTTCCTTGTTATTTGCTATAAAATTATAACAAGGATTCCACTTTAAGAAATATTATTTCTTTCTATTTAAAACTTTATATTCTTCATAACAGCTGCTAATGGCGTCAAGTATCTGAAGATCATTAGCTGTAGTGATAAAGGATTTGGAGTAATTGCAGTTATTTAGAATATCTTGAATATCTACTTTTTCTAATTGAAGGAATTCTGTAAGTGTTTCTCTATCAAATTTAGAAGCGAGAAGATTACGAATATCATCGTCTTCTCTCATTTGCCTAAGCTTACGCATTTGCGCAGGTTTTTTACCAAAGAGGTTACGCAATAGATCTGCGGGGTTTAGAATGGCACCCAATACTTTTGTAACAGCGCTAGGATTTTTATTACCGCCTTCATAGCTAACGCCTAAGCCTGATATGCTGTATTGGTAAGCATTGTTGATTGGAAGGTTTTTTACGTCGATTTCTAAGTACCCAGTTAGCTGATAAGGTCTAACAATAACTTCTTCTAGAGCATAGGCAAGCTCTGTTAGTGCTATTTCGGTATTTTCAAATTTGAACATATCGTTCGTTACCCTAATTTTCTGTGATTTAAAACCAAGAAATGAAAAGTAAAGGGTGTCGTTTACTGCAGCAGTAATTGAAAACTCACCTTTTTCATTTGTAATTGTTCCGAAAACTTGGTTCAAGTTAACAACGTGTACGCTTTCAAGGGGTTCATCAGATTGTGCGTTTATGACAACGGCACTAAGGCGTTGACCTTCTTTCGTTTCTTGTGAGAAACCTATGAGTGAAATAAAAATAAGAGTAAGCGATAAAAAGTATTTCATTGTACTGACAGCATAATTAGGTTGCAAACAAAACAAAAAAAATACGCCGAAGCGTATTTTTAATATACAATTAACTAAAAGAAATCTCCTTTTCTTTTTGTGCTGCGTCTTTTTCCGGAGTTAGGACTGCTAGATTCACTACGGTCGCGTCTTCTACCTTTAGACTCGCCACCGCCATCTCTTCTGCCTCTTCCGCCACGGTCATCATCTCTTCTGCCGCCACTTCTTTTTCCTCTGAAGCCACCGCCGCTTCCACCGCTTCTGCGATTTCCGCCACCACCGGGGTTTTTAGAAACTTCTACATTAACAAATCTTCCATCAACTTTAAATTCAGTGAATTTTTCAAGAATTTGTTGGGTAGATTCACTTTCAGTATTAAAAAATGAAAAACTTTCCTTTACATCAACTTTAAAGACATCTTCTTGTCCAAGTCCTACTGTATCTCTAATAAAATCTTTAAGAGACATCCAGTCATAACCATCTTTTTCACCAACGTTTATGAAATAACGAACAGCGCCACTAGTTGGTATTTCGCCACCTCTTCGACCGTCACTTCTTTCTCTATCTCTACCGCTGTCAGAAGAATTTAAATCTTTAGACTTACTATAGTAGTTAGAGAACCTTGTAAATTCGGCAGATATTAATTTCTTTATTAATTCCTCACGATCAATACCTTCTAAAATCTCATTGATTTCAGGTAAATAAGGATCAACATCAGAATTAGTCTCAGTATCTTTTATTTTATTGGCTAAGTGATGTAATTGAATACCACAAATTTCCATTCCCGAAGGAACTTTTTTCAATTCAAACTTTTGATTGATTTTGTTCTCTATAGCTCTAATCTTACGTTGTTCGCCACGAGTAACAAGAACCATAGATATACCAGATTTACCAGCTCTACCAGTTCTACCACTACGGTGTGTATAGGTTTCGATTTCATCTGGTAATTGGTAATTGATAACATGTGTGATGTCATCAACATCAATACCACGTGCAGCAACATCAGTTGCTACAAGCATTTGAATTTGTCTTTTACGAAAAGAGTTCATCACCAGATCTCTTTGGTTCTGACTTAAATCTCCATGTAATGCTCCTGCGTTATAACCGTCTTCAATTAAATTTTCGGCAACCTTTTGTGTATCACGTTTTGTTCTACAGAAAATAACTGCAAATATATCTGGGTTTGTATCAGCTAATCTTTTTAAAGCTGGGTAACGATCTCTTCCACCAACAACATAATATTCATGTTGTACGGTTGATGCTCCAGAGTTTTTTGCACCTACTGTAATTTCTTGTGGAGAATGCATGAATTTTTTAGCAATAGTAGCTACTTCTCTAGGCATAGTTGCAGAGAACAACCATGTAGATTTTTCATCGGGCGTACCAGAAAGAATATCTTTGATGTCTTCCATGAAGCCCATGTTCAGCATTTCATCAGCTTCATCAAGAATACAATAGTCTATGCTAGAGATATCTACAAGACGTCTGCTAATCATATCTTTCATTCGACCAGGGGTAGCAACAATAATTTGTGCACCACGTTTAATTTGTCTTGCTTGGTCTGTAATACTTGCACCACCATATATAGCGACTACATTGATATTACGTTCGTATTTTGAATACGCTTGCATTTCTTTCGTGATCTGTAAGCATAGCTCACGAGTTGGTGATAATATTAAACCTTGTGTTGTTCTACTATTACTATCAATTTTTTGAATTAATGGAAAACCGAATGCGGCAGTTTTACCTGTACCTGTTTGCGCTAGGGCAACTAGATCGGTTTCACTTTCCAGTAAAATTGGAATTGCTTTTTCTTGTACTTCTGAAGGGGTTTCAAAACCCATATCAGTAATAGCATCTAATAAGGACTTCTGCAGTCCCAGTGCTTCAAACTTTGTCATAAATATGTATACTAAATCGCAAATATGAATGTTGCATAGAGCGATTATCGTATATAACCTATTTAGACTCAGGGCAACACATGCTATACCAGCGGCGTTAATTAAGCGGCAAAGGTACTGCTAATAATTGAATCAGTATAATTTATTAGAAAGTAATACTACGGAGCTAGCGTATAGCCATATATAGATAGGAAAGTGCCCGTAATACCAAAGATAATCATAAGCACAATTAACCCTTTTTGTAGCGTTGGGCTATCATAAATAATGATACATACGGCGCCAAGTACTATACAAATTTGATAAAATAGTAATGCATAGTCGAATTTTTTGGTTGCGTAATCATAGGTTTTGGTCAATTTTTCCCACTGTTTAACTCCGGTAATAATACCCATTTCACCCTCTATGTCTTGAACCCAGTTTTCTTCGCCTACTTGTTCTGATCCTAGTAGAATTTCTGTTTTTTCTGATTCGTACTTTACTATTTTATCTTTTACAATAGCTATTCTTTGTTCAATTACCGGTCTGTTTTCTTCTGTAACAATACCGCTTTCAATTAAAGTGCTTAAGTAGTCAAGTTCACTTTCTTTCAAACTTTCTTTAATACTTTTAGATTGGTACCAACTAGAATAGCTCACTACATTGTTGTGGGCAATCATCATTTCTTCTTCTAATTCGCCATTCACCATTTGTGATATTGCCATAAGTGCGGCAAATAAAGCAATGAGTACACCGCCAATAGCTTCTGCTCGTTCTGATGCAACTGATACAACTACAGTTTCGCCGTTGTCTTTTTTATTTATCATGAATACTATTTAAATAGGTAATCAATTTTTTAAACGCTAGTGCTCTATGGCTTATTTTGTTTTTAATGGATAATGGCAATTGCGCAAAAGTTTCTTCATAACCGTTTGGTAAAAAGATAGGATCGTAACCAAATCCGTTATCTCCTTTTTTTGTTTCTATTATTTCGCCGTGTATGCTTCCATCAAATATATGGGTTTTACCATTTAAGTTTAAGGCAATTACAGTGTTGAAGTAAGCGTTTCGATTTTGTTTATCACTTAAGTTGGCTAATAGTTTGTCCATATTAGCGTTTGAATCATTTTCGGCACCTGCATATCTTGCTGAATATACGCCTGGTTCACCATTTAGAGAATCTACAATGAGGCCAGTGTCATCTGCAAAGCAAGGTAGTTGATACGTATTTGTTATAAAATCTGCTTTTATTCTTGCATTACCCTCTAGGGTGGTAGCAGTTTCAGGTATATCGGTAGTACAACCAATCATATCTAAACTAACCAGCTCGATATATGATGGTACCAATTGCTGAATCTCTTTTAATTTGTTTGCGTTGTGAGTGGCGAATACAAGCTTCATGGGAACATTTTGAAATCTAGTTTGTCAATTTACATCAGCAAAAGTAGTAATTTTATAAAATGGAGTTAAAAGTACCACCGGCTTTAGTGTTTTTGTGTTTCGGATTGATGATGTATCTATTGGCAGAATTTTTACCGATAGGTTATTTTGATTTTTCTGGAAGAATTTTGCTTACCAAAATTTTAGTGGGTATTGGTGTTTTAATTGGTGTACTGGCATTGTTTCAGTTTAAAAGAGCAAGTACGACCATAGATCCAACAAAACCTGATAAAGCTTCTAATTTAGTTGTTGGCGGAATTTTTAAGTTTTCTCGAAATCCTATGTATTTGGCACTGCTTCTTGTGCTATTGGCTTTAGGTGCTTTTTTAGGAAATGCTTTCAATACACTGATCGCTGCGGGGTTTGTAGGGTATATGAATCGATTTCAAATTATACCAGAAGAACGAATTCTCTTAGAAAAATTTGGGCGTTCCTTTAAAGATTATTGTATATTAACAAGGCGTTGGTTTTAAGTAGTTTTTATTGATTTATATTAATCACTGCGTTAATATCGATAAATATTAATCAATTAGCTTATAATTTAATATATTAGCGTTTTAACTAATAGTCATGATAGCCATAATTACCGGAGATATTATTAATTCTGAAAAGCATCCTAGTTCGCAATGGATCGATTTGTTGAAGAATTACTTTAACCAATTTGGTGCTTCGCCAATGAATTGGGAGATATACCGTGGCGATGAGTTTCAGTTAAAAGTCACCGAGAGAAATGCACTATTTACTGCCATTCGAATAAAAGCAATGCTAAAAACCATAAAAGGTTTAGATGTAAGAATGGGGATTGGTATAGGTTTAGAAACCTATATTGGTACAGGAGTAACCGAATCTAACGGACCTGCATACCAACGATCTGGGCGTAACTTCGAAACACTTAAAGAGAGCAAAATAAATCTTAGTATTGCAACAGGAGAAATTAAAAATGATCGAACTTTAAATTTAATGCTACGCTTAGCATTAGATTTTATGGATGATTGGAGTGTGGTTTCTGCAGAAATAGTAACATTGTCATTAGATTACCCGCATTATTCACAAAAAGAAATTGCACAACAATTAGGTATTAAACAGTCTGCTGTAAGTCAGCGTTTAAAAAGAGCAAGATTAGATTTGGTTTTAGATGTATTGTCATATTATAAAGAATTAATTACCAGTAAATAAGTATGTTGATTTTTATAAAACTAGTATTAGCTCATTTAATCGGAGATTTTGTTTTACAACCTACAAGATGGGTACTTCACAAGCAATCGAATAAGATAAAATCTAAATTCCTCTACCTGCATGTACTATTGCATTTTGCTTTGTACATGCTTTTTCTTTGGGATTTTTCGCTCTGGAAAATTGCCTTAATAGTAACCATAGCTCATTTTGTCATTGATGTAATGAAATTATATTCAAATGATTTATTTAAGAGTAAAAGCATTCCGTTTTTTATCGATCAGATTTTGCATATACTAGTCATATATTGCTGCGCTTTTTACACAGATCTATACGCCCATACCATATCGTTATTCGAAAATTTAGACTGGTATTTAGTTACTGCCATTGTTTTTGTGACCTATCCCGCAGCAATTATCATGGGTATGATTTTAGAGGGAATGTCTAATCAGATTGAGACAGATCATAAATCGTTGCCAAATGCGGGTAAGTATATTGGCATGATAGAGAGACTATTCGTTTTAATTTTTATAGTAATAGGCAGGTGGGAAGTTATTGGCTTGTTGATAGCTGCTAAATCTGTTTTTAGATTCAATGATCTTAAAGAGCGCAATAATAGAAAGCTAACGGAGTATATTTTAATAGGTACTTTAGTAAGTTTTGGCTTAGCAATCTTGGCGGGTCTTCTGTATATCTCATAAATAAAAGCATAATGGCATCACGTTATTTTTTACTCTGTTTGTTGCTAATGACCTTATCTCAGGCAGTTAGTTCTCAATCAGGCAAATTCGAATCTTTTGATGGCACACAAATCGCATATACCGATGAGGGTAGTGGAGAGACGATATTATTACTACACGGATTTATAAATTCTAGAAAATCTTGGGATAAAACTGCTTTAAAGAAAGATTTGCTAAATGCTGGTTATCGCGTAATCATTCCAGATTTGCGTGGTAACGGAGATTCAGATAAACCTCAAACTGAAGAAGCGTATCAAGACAATGCCGAAGTAAAAGATGTGTTATTATTGATGAATCATTTAAATATTGAGAAATACAAAGCTGTCGGTTATTCAAGAGGAAGTATTGTTTTGGCAAAATTACTGACAGAAGATGATAGCATAAAGAAAGCAGTTTTAGGAGGTATGGGTATAGATTTTACCAATGCCGATTGGGATAGAAGAATCATGTTCGCAAAAGCCTTTGATGGCGAAGTAAATGAGGAGACAAAAGGTGCGGTAGATTACGCAAAATCTATTCATGCAGATTTACGCTCATTGCATTTGCAACAAAAATTTCAACCTGTAACCTCGGTAAGCGAATTAAATAAAATAGCGATAGGTGTATTAGTGATTTGTGGTGATGAAGATAATGACAACGGAAATGCGCAAGAATTAAGTATTGCATTTAAAAATGGTAGCTTAAAAAGAGTGCCTGGTGATCATAATGGAACGTATAAAACTATAGGCTTTTCATTATCTGTTCTTCAATTTTTAGATTAAATGATTGTCATTTTGTCAATTTGCATCATAACATAACCTTTTTGTTTTATTTACAGGATATCATTTATCAGGATAAATTAAATTTTTACTTTTGCTTCTTATTTTAATAACAAAAATTCTTATCCAACCAAAATAGAACAATGGTAGAAGTTAGTAGAAAATACGTTTTTGATTTCGATAGTACGTTGACTAGGGTAGAAGCGCTAGATGTTCTTGCTGAAATGACTTTAGAAGGAAGATCTAACAAAGACGAGGTTATTAAAGAAATACAGGAAATCACCAATTTAGGTATAGATGGTGATATTTCGTTTACCGAGTCTTTAGAGCGTCGAATTAAGTTGTTACATGCTAAAAAAGAAGATTTAGACGGATTGGTTGATAACCTTAGAAATAAAATATCTAAGTCTATAGCTGCGAATAAAGATTTTTTTGAAAAGTATGCAGATGATATTTATGTAATATCCTGCGGTTTTAAAGAGTTTATTGATCCTATTGTAAAAGAATACAATATACCATCTGATCGAGTGTATGCAAATACGTTTAAATTCGATGAAGAAGGTAATATCATCGGTTTCGATGAAAAGAATGTGCTATCTCAGCATAATGGCAAAATTGATTGCTTAAAGCAAATGAATTTGGACGGAGAAGTTCAGGTGATTGGAGATGGTTACAGTGATTATGTAATGCGCGAAGCAGGTATAGCACATAAGTTTTTTGCATATACCGAAAACGTGCATAGAGAAAAAGCCGCTAACAATGCGGATTATGTTACACCAAGTTTAGATGAATTTTTATTTGTGAACAAATTGCCAAGAAATATCTCGTACCCAAAGAATAGAATTAAGGTTCTATTATTAGAAAATGTGCACACAGCTGCATTCGATAATTTATCAGAAGACGGTTTCTCCGTTGAATTGATTAAACATAGCTTGTCTGAAGAAGAGCTGCTAGAAAAAATCAAGGGCGTTCACGTGCTTGGTATCCGCTCTAAAACACAGGTGACACAAACTGTTTTGGATGCTGCCGATAAATTGTTGGTGGTAGGTGCATTTTGTATCGGTACTACCCAAATAGATTTAGAGACTGCCAAAAAGAAAGGTGTCGTAGTTTTTAATGCCCCATATAGTAATACAAGGTCTGTAGTAGAATTGGCTATAGGTGAGATTATTATGTTAATGCGCAGTGTGTTTGATCGTAGTAGAGAAATTCATGAAGGGCAATGGCAGAAAACAGCTGCAGGATCAAGAGAAGTTCGTGGTAAAAACTTGGGTATTGTTGGTTATGGTAATATTGGTAAGCAATTATCTGTTTTGGCAGAAGCCATGGGTATGCGTGTTTATTACTATGATGTAGATGATAAATTAGCTTTGGGTAATGCGGTAAAATGTAATTCGTTAGAAGATTTATTAAATGTATCTGATGTGGTTACACTGCACATAGATGATAATAAAGCAAACAAAAACTTCATAGGTGCCCGTGAAATAAAGCAAATGAAGAAAGGTGCTATGTTAATTAACCTTTCTAGAGGTTTTGTAGTGGATATTGACGCCCTTGCAGAAGGATTAAAGGATGGTCATGTTGGTGGTGCGGCAATAGATGTTTATCCAGATGAGCCTGCTAGTAATGGAGATTTCCATACAAAATTACAAGGCTTTGCCAATGTGATTTTGACTCCGCATGTTGGTGGTAGTACGGAAGAGGCGCAGCGAGATATAGCAGATTTCGTTCCTAATAAAATAATGGATTATATCAATTCTGGTAATACTGTTGATGCCGTTAATTTCCCGAACATTCGTTTGCCAAAACAGAATAAATCTCACCGATTCTTGCATATACATAAGAATGTACCGGGTATTATGGCTAAAATCAATAAGGTGTTAGCTGAGTATGAGTTAAATATCAATAGCCAATATTTGTCTACTGATAATGAAGTAGGTTATGTAATTACAGATTTAGATAAAGAGTATAATAAAGATGTCATTAAGGCTTTGAGGAAAGTTGAAAATACCATCAAATTTAGAGTACTATACTAGGTCTTAAAGAGGCTTTTAAAATCAATAAAAGTAAAATTATTTTACATCTAAAGTGCAAGTTGAAAAACTTGCACTTTTTTTTGACCAATTTTGTGCTATTCATTACAACATTTTAAATTCTACAAGGTTATGGTAATGATACAATTACATTCTGTAGGAAATATCTTTAATTATGTGGAAAAAGGTTTTATCGAAATTAAAATCTGGTAAAAGTTTCAATAACTATTACTTGCTGGTTTTTACTGTGATTGTATTAACGATAGTAATACAGTCAATAATACAGTATTCTCTAGCTAGGCAAAGACAAGATGCGTTGAGAATAAATGTTGCGGGTAGGCAAAGAATGTTGTCACAGTCAATTGTTAAGAGTGTATATGAATGTAGGTATAGTACTTGCGACTACGGACAATTACGTTTGGCAATGACAAAATTTTCTAATGCAAACATTGCTTTACAAGAAGGTAATGATGCAACCGGAATTCCTGTCTTAGACAATGATGAAATTCAAAAAAACTTTGATAAACTAAAACCGCATCTAAATTTCATTTTGGAATCAACAAATGACTTCAACAAGCTAGAATTGATAGACTTAGAGCGATTATCTGCAGAGGCAGATAAATTTCTTGTAGTTATGGATACTATAGTGGATCAATTTCAAAAAGGATCGGAAGAAGATATTAAAACGCTAATGATTATAGAGTTAGAGCTCGCGGTTTTTTCTTTATTGATTTTAATATTGGAGATATTCTTTTTTATCAATCCATCTATCAAAAAAATTACGATTCAAAATCAAAAGTTAAAAGAAATTGCATGGCATCAAACACATGCTTTTAATTCTCACATGAAAAATATAAAGAACTACAATCATGTTCTCAAGATTGAAAAAAATGTAGAGCATAAAGAAGAGCTCATCTCTTTTTTAATGGAAGAGCTTACCGATTTGGAGGGTGTGTCTGAAAATATGGTAAAATCACTTGAAAAGCAGACTTAGCAGCTTTTAAAGGTTCTTATTGATTCATTGATGGTGGTAAGGTTCGTTTTTTAAAATAGTATATGCCCTATAAACTTGCTCGGTTATAAATAAGCGCACCATTTGATGAGAAAAGGTCATTTTCGACAAACTTATTTTTCCAGTCGCTTTAGAGTAGATTTCATTGCTAAAGCCGTAAGGTCCACCAATTAAAAAAACTAATTGTTTAATACCAGAATTCATCTTCTTTTGTAAAAAGGTTGAAAATTCAACAGAAGTATACTGTTTTCCTTTTTCATCAAATAAAATTAAAACATCTGTAGGTGCTAATCTCTTAAGAATAAGTTCACCTTCTTTATCTTTCTGCTGGTCCTCAGATAAGTTTTTGGTCTTTTTTAAATCAGGTATGAGTTCAGTTTCAAAATTGATGTAATGCTGTAATCGTTTTTGATATACCTCAATGAGTTCTTGTAGTTGAGAGCTATCGGTTTTGCCAATAGCTAAAAGTTTTATAGTCATATGCCAAAAGTAAATCAATTTCGCAAATGGATTTGTAAATTAGCAATACAATAGATTTAATACATATGATTTCAGAAGAACAATTTAAAGAAGAGATTACATTAATCATAGCAAATGCCATTCGTGAAGATGTTGGTGATGGTGATCATAGTTCGTTGGCTTGCATTCCTGATACTGCTACTGGTAAGGCAAAATTATTGGTAAAAGATGAAGGAATCATTGCTGGGGTAGATTTTGCTGAGCTTGTGTTTTATTTTGTTGATCCTAAATTGAAGATAGAAGTGCTGATCAAAGATGGTACACCTGTAAGTCACGGCGATATCGTGTTTTATGTAGAAGGTAGTTCTCAGAGCATATTAAAAGCTGAGCGTTTGGTATTAAACGCAATGCAAAGAATGAGTGCTATAGCTACGAAAGCCCATATGTTCGTTAATCTGTTGAAAGGTACTGGTACAAAAATTCTAGATACCAGAAAAACAACACCAGGTATTCGTGCGCTAGAGAAGTGGGCAGTGAAAATTGGTGGTGGAGAAAATCACAGATTCGCATTGTACGATATGATTATGTTAAAGGATAATCATATTGATTTTGCTGGCGGTATTACAAAAGCAATCAATAAGACTAAAAACTATTTAAAAGAAACGGGTCGTGATTTAGAGATTATTGTTGAAGCAAGAAACTTGGACGAAATCAAAGAAATTTTAGAAACAGAAGGGGTGTATCGAATATTGATTGATAATTTCAATTATGAAGATACACGCAAGGCTGTAAAATTAATTGGTAATACGTGTTTAACCGAATCTTCGGGCGGTATTAACGAAAAAACGATTAGAGATTATGCAGAATGCGGTGTAGATTATATTTCTTCGGGTGCATTAACACATTCAGTTTATAATTTAGATTTGAGTTTAAAAGCAGTGTAGATGTCTTTAGAGGTCGAAGAAAAGCTAGAAAAAATTCCTATTGTAAATTGGTTGGTCAGGTTTTTAAAACAAATTAGGCTACCCGGTTTCGAGGGACTTTCTATTTACGACCTTATAGAAATGTATGTGCTTGGTATTCTAAGAGGTACTTTGTCTACGCGAGCCAGTGCTATCGCCTTTAGTCTATTTATGGCACTATTTCCGTTAATCATCTTTATGGTGACCTTGGTACCTTTTTTGGTGTCATATATAAGTATTGAACATGGCGATTTTGATGTACAGTTTCAGTTGTTTTTAGAGTCATTTTTACCTAGTGCCACCGGTGATTATTTTGGAGAAGTGTTTCAGCAAATAAAAGATCAAAAAAGGGGAGGTTTATTGTCATCGGCATTTTTACTTTCTATATTTCTTATTGCGAACGGTGTAAACTCCATTTTTGGAGGTTTTGAAACATCGTATCACATTAATCTTACACGACATTTTTTTAGGCAATATTTATATGCCTTAATGGTAGGTTTAATTTTAGCAGTATTAATTATAGTAGGATTTGTAGCGTATATATATTTTGAATTTTATGTTTTAGGATATTTATCTGAGTTTGCAGCAAAGCAAGGTGGATATATTTTGGGTGAGGATGAAGTAGTAGGCGTGCAAATTGCTAAAGTGTTATTCTTTATAATTCTATCTTATTTTACTACTGCGATACTTTATTATTTTGGTACGAGAGAAGGGAAGCAAGCAAAGTTTTTTTCTTTTGGAGCCCTAATGACAACTACCTTGTTTTTATTAACATCATATCTCTTCGGTATATATGTTGAAAAGTTCGCTAGGTACAATGAATTATATGGTGCGTTAGGAGGATTATTGATTTTAATGGTCTACATATGGCTAAATTCTAATATATTGCTACTTGGGTTCGAACTGAACGCATCGCTGAATACATTACGTAAAATCACAAAAAAGAATGATAAATAAGAGCATACAGTTAACTATTCTATTCACAGTATTTATTACAATGAGCATTTCTGCTCAGTCGGTTTTTGGTAAGTGGAAAACAATTGATGACCGCACAGATTTACCAAAAGGTGTAATTGAAATCTATAAGAAAGAAGGAAAAATGTATGGTAAAGTCGTTAAGATTTTAGAAGAAGGGCAAGAAGGAAGAATTTGTGATAAATGTGATGGAGAATTGAAAGATAAACCTGTAACCGGTATGGAGATTATTACAGACGGCGAGTTGCATGATGATGGAGAATGGAAGGGTAAGCGACTATTTGATCCAGAACAAGCAATGACTTTTCGTTTTAAGATATGGTTAAATCCAGAAAATGAAGATGAGTTAAAAGTGCGCGGGTATTTGGCATTTATTTACAGAACCCAAACATGGATACGTGTGGAGGGATAACTATGGCGAACTTTATTAATGTAATATTACCTATTCCGCTAGAGAAAAGTTTTACGTACAGCGTAACTGAAGAAGAGGCGGCATTGCTGAAACCGGGTATGCGTGTTGCGGTGCCTTTCGGAAAATCAAAAATATATACGGGCGTTGTTCAAAGTATTCATAAGAATCCGCCAAAAGTCTATGAGGCAAAGGAGATTCATGAGCTATTAGACGAATACCCCATTGTAAATGAGACCCAGCTTAAACATTGGGAATGGATAGCTTCTTATTACATGTGTACCTTGGGTGAAGTGGTTCGCAGTGCGTTACCTAGTGCTTTTTTATTGGAGAGTGAAACCTTGGTTCTTAGAAATACGGAATACGAAATAGATGAAAATGAACTTTTAGATGATGAATTTTTGGTGTTTGAAGCGTTGCAACATCAAGCTATACTAAAGGTTCAAGAAGTTTCTTCTATAATAGACCGTAAAAATGTGCTGCCAATTCTTCAGCGATTATTAGAGAAAAAAGTAATTGTTTTAAAAGAAGAAGTATATGATCAATACAAGCCAAAGTTAGTTAGGTATGTTAAATTGGGTGCAGAGCATACATCCGATGAAAAATTAGAAGCGTTATTAAATTCACTTACGAGGGCGCCTAAGCAAAGTCAAGTTGTACTTTCATTATTTCAATTACAGGGGAAAAGTCAAAATCCGATTAAGGTTTCTGAACTTGAAAAATCTAGCAACAGCTCTAAAGCAGTTATAAAGTCGCTGGTCGATAAGGGAATTTTAGAAGAGTATTTTATTAAGACCGATCGAGTCAATTATGATGGTGATCCAGATAATTCTGATACTAAGGATTTAAATGAATATCAAGAAACAGCCTTACTTGATATAAAAGCTTCTTTCGAAGCCAATAAAGTTACCTTGTTAAAAGGGGTAACATCTTCGGGTAAAACAGAGGTTTACGTAAAGCTTATTGAAGAATGTTTAGAAAAAGGGCTGCAGGCATTGTATTTATTGCCAGAAATTGCCTTAACAACGCAGCTTATTAGTAGACTTCAAGAATATTTTGGAGAAAGAATAGCCATATACCATTCTAAATATAATGTTCAAGAGCGTGTAGAAGTTTGGCAAAACGTTTTACAAGCAAAACCTAAGGCACAATTGGTGATAGGTGCACGATCAGCAATGTATTTGCCTTTTAGTAAGTTAGGTTTGGTAATCGTAGATGAGGAACATGAGAGTTCTTTCAAGCAATTTGATCCGGCACCAAGATATCACGCTAGAGATGCTGCTATAGTATTAGGTCATTTTCATAAGGCAGGTATTCTGTTAGGTTCGGCAACACCAAGTGTAGAAAGTTATTACAATGTACAAACGGGTAAATATGGCTATGCGGAGATTACCAGGCGTTATGGTAATGTGCTAATGCCAGAAATGGAGTTGGTAGATATTAAGGAAGCTTCTAGAAAAAGAAAGATGAAAGGTCATTTCTCTGAGCGTCTTTTTATAGAAATGGAAGAAACTCTTAAAGACGGTGCGCAAATCATACTTTTTCAAAATAGAAGGGGTTTTGCGCCATTAATGGAGTGTTTAACATGTGGTCATACACCGCAATGCCCAAACTGCGATGTAAGTTTAACGTATCATCAATATAGAAATCAATTACGTTGTCACTACTGTGGTCATCATACAGCATTACCAGAAATTTGTTTTGCATGCGGTAGTCCAGATTTAGATACCAAAGGTTTTGGTACCGAACAAATAGAGAAAGAGGTTTCAGCGTTATTCCCAGAAGCTAAGGTTGGTCGAATGGATTTAGATACTACTCGGGGCAAACACGGTTATGAAAAGATAATTACGGCTTTCGAGCAACACGAGTTAGATATTTTGGTAGGTACACAGATGATTACTAAAGGTCTCGATTTTAGAAATGTGAATTTGGTAGGAGTTATGAATGCAGATTCATTATTAAATTTTCCTGATTATCGTGCTCATGAAAGAACCTATCAATTATTAACACAAGTATCGGGTAGGGCAGGGCGAACCAAAAAAAGAGGTCGTGTTATTATTCAAACTTATAATCCGTATCATCAGATATTAAAACAAGTAACTACAAGTGATTATGAGGGTATGTATACCGAGCAGCTGTATGAAAGAGAGCAATTTAAATATCCGCCGGTAAATAGAATTATTAAGGTAACTTTTAAACATAAAAATTACAATGTGCTGAATGAAGCTGCAGATTGGTTTGCAGGGGCATTACGTACTAATTTTGGTGGTACTGTTTTAGGGCCTGAATATCCGCCAGTGGCGAGAATTAGAAATCAGTATTTAAAACATATCGTAATTAAAGTTCAGAAAGCACATTCATTGGCACAGACAAAAGCAAATATTAGGCGAATAGAAAAATCGTTTAAAGCAGTTGCAATGTTTAGAAGTGTTAGAGTCATTTATAATGTAGACCATATATAAACTAAAAAAGACCGCTAAGTAGCGGTCTTTTTTGAAAGTAAAATTATACCATATATTATACGTTACTTAGCGCTTCGGCTAGTTCTGTCTTTTTATTTCTACTTAGAGGTATTGATCTACCGCTAACTTCAACGTTTTTACTGTTGAATTTTTCAACCTTTTCAAGGTTGATGATGTATGATTTGTGAATTCTTAAAAACTTATCTTCTGGCAATTGCTTTTCAAAAGACTTCATTGTTGATAAGATTACGATATTAGCTTCATCAGTTACTAGTTTTATGTAGTCACCAAGTGCTTCAATCCACTTAATATCATTTAAAATAACCTTTCTTTTCTTCAGGTTACTCTTCACGAAAATGTGCTCTTCGTCTTCATTGACTCTGTGCAATTGTTCGTAGTTCGCAACAGCTCTTTTCACAGATGCGTCAAAACGTGCCATGGTAATCGGTTTATGTAAATAATCCGTTACGTCATAGTCAAATGCTTTAAGTGCATAATCTGGTTTGCCGGTAATCAAAATTACCTGAGGACTGTTTTCTAGGGACTCGAGTAGGTCAAATCCTGTGATAATTGGCATCTCAACATCAAGAAAAATAAGATCGATCTCATGGTTCTTGATTCCGTTTTTAGCCTCGATAGCATTACTGTATTCAGCTACCATAGTCAAATTCGGATGATTGTTTACCAACTTGGCAACGGCCATCCTTTGCATAGATGAGTCGTCAACGATGATACTTCTTAACTTCATAAGGGTTGATTTGTGGGGTTAAATCATCGACAAAGAACCGAAAAAACATGCTGAACTGCAACAAAAGATGTGAACAATGCACTATTGATCGTGTAATTGGTAATGATGATATATTTAAGATTTGGATTAATTTTTAATGTTGTTACCACTTAATAACGAAGAATATTCGTATTTCTTATAATTATTTTAAAAAAATATCTATTTTTGCACTCTTTAAAAACAAATATAATATGAACCATTACGAAACTGTTTTCATTTTGAATCCCGTTCTATCTGATGTTCAGATAGAGGAAACAGTTAAGAAATTCGAAGATTTCTTAATTAACAATGGCGCCAAAATGGTAGCTAAAGAGAATTGGGGGCTAAAAAAATTAGCTTATCCTATCCAAAACAAAAAGAGTGGCTTTTACCACTTGTTTGAATTTACTAACACTGGTGAGGTAATTACACCTTACGAACAGGAGTTTAGAAGAGATGAACGTGTTATGCGTTTCTTGACCGTTAAGTTGGACAAGCACGCTGTTGCATGGGCAGAAAAAAGAAGAACAAGAAACAAAACCGCTAAAGCTTAAGTATTATGGCAACATTACAACAACAGGCAAAAGGAAAGAAAGATGGAGAGATCAGGTATCTTACTCCATTAAACATTGAAACCAACACTAAGAAGAAGTATTGTCGTTTTAAAAAATCTGGTATTAAGTACGTAGATTATAAGGATGCTGATTTTTTATTGAAGTTGGTAAACGAGCAAGGTAAATTGTTACCTAGAAGACTTACTGGAACTTCATTGAAGTATCAAAGAAAAGTGGCACAAGCCGTAAAAAGAGCTCGTCATTTGGCGTTAATGCCATATGTTGCTGATTTATTAAAATAAAAGAAAAGAATCATGGAGCTTATATTAAAAGAAGACGTACAAAATTTAGGTTTTAAAGACGACGTAGTAAATGTTAAGAACGGTTATGGAAGAAATTTCCTTATACCTCAAGGCTTAGCTGCTATGGCTACTGTTTCTGCTAAAAAAGTTTTAGCTGAGAACTTAAAGCAAAGAGCACATAAAGATAAAAAAGTTGTTGACGCTGCTAAGAAAGTAGAAGAAGCATTGAAAGCTTTAGAATTAAAGATTACTGCTAAAACAGGTACTGCCGATAAATTATTCGGTTCTGTTACTAATGGTGATTTAGCTGCTGCAATTGAAAAAGAAGGTCATGCAATTGACAAAAAATTCATTAGCATTCAAGGTGGTGCAGTTAAAAGAACTGGACCTTACAATGCACAAATTAGATTACACCGTGAGGTCATTGTTGATTTTGGTTTCGAAGTAGTTGCCGAAAAAAAATAATTAACTATCTAAGTTGATAAATTTGAAAGAGCTATGCCTGCATAGCTCTTTTTTTATTGGTATTTTTGTTAAAGAACTCATAAATAACTCAAAACCAATAAAAATGAAAAACAACTTGTTTTTTCAAGTACTGTTGCTGCTTTTTGTAAGCGCAACTTACGGTCAGGTTACCACCTCTAATATTCGAGGTTTAGTGATAGATGACCAAAATCTACCACTATTTGGCGCAAACATTGTCGCCGTCCATACCCCAACAGGTACAAAGTACGGGTCAATTACCAATGAAGATGGTAGATTCAATCTTTTGAACCTTCGTGTTGGTGGTCCTTACAAAGTAGAAATTTCTTATGTAGGTTTTAAACCTTATGAACTTACCGATGTAAATTTATCTTTAGGGCAAACTTTCAATGTTGATATTAAATTAGCAAGTGAAAGTCAAGCATTAGACGAAGTTACTGTAGTATCTGATCGTTCGGGTACTTTTAGTAGCGACCGTACTGGTGCAGAAACAAGTGTAGGTAGAAGAGAATTAACACGTCTACCAACTATTTCACGTTCTGCCGCAGATTTTACACGTTTAGAGCCAACGGCAAGTGGTAATTCATTTGGAGGGCGAAATGATCAGTTCAATAACTTTTCTTTAGATGGAGCCATTTTTAACAACCCTTTTGGATTAGATGCTGCGACACCAGGAGGTCAAACAGATTCACAACCAATATCTTTAGATGCAATTGAGCAAATTCAAGTATCTACAGCGCCATATGATGTTACTCAATCAGGATTTACGGGAGCTTCTGTAAATGCAGTGACTAAAAGTGGTTCTAACGAATTTCACGGTACTGTATATGGTTTCTTTAGAAATGAAGATATGACCGGTGGTAAAATTAAAGGCGATGAGATTGTAAAGCCTAAATTAGACCAAAATCAATACGGTGTTAGTATTGGTGGTCCAATAATAAAGAACAAACTTTTCTTCTTCGCTAATTTTGAAAAAGACGAACGTACAGATTTAGGTACTAATGGTTGGGCGCCTAATACAGGCTCAGGAGCAATAAACGAATCTAGAGTATTAGAAAGCGATTTAATTAATGTGCAAAATCAGTTATTGGCAGCTGGGTATGATCCAGGTGCTTATCAAGGTTTTACACATGACGCAGAATCTACAAAAGGTCTTTTAAAATTAGATTGGAATATAAATGATAACAACCGTTTAGCAATTATTTATAACTTCTTGAATGCATCTAAACAAAAACCAGCTCACCCAACAGCTATACAGTTTAGAGGTCCGAATGCAAACACATTGCAGTTTCAGAATTCAGGATATGAAATAAACAATGAGCTTAAATCTATTCAAGTTGAATTAAACTCAACTTTGTCAGAAACTGCATCTAACAAATTACAAGTTGGCTACACTCATTTTAACGATTTTAGAAATCCGTTTTCTACACCGGCCCCTTCTATAAATATAACAAAAGATGGTTCTAATTATATAATTGCTGGTCACGAGCCATTTTCAGCAAATAACAGATTAGATCAAAAAGTAATTCAAATTACCAACAATCTTAACTTTTATAAAGGTGATCATACGTACACAGTAGGTTTTTCATTAGAAAAATTCATGTTCGATAACTCGTTTAATCTTACTGCTTATGGTTTTGATTTGTTTGGAGGCGTTGATATAGCAAATTTTGATGCGTCAACTTATGATTTTGCCGGTCCTCAAGCAACCTTTAATGCAAATAACGCCTTACCAGATGGTGAGGGTTGGGCTTTGGCCGAAACCAATGTTGGTCAATTGGCATTTTATGTGCAAGATGAATGGAACGTAAACGAAAAATTAAAACTGACATATGGTGTTCGCTTTGATAAGCCTTTATTCTTTGATTCTGCACAAAAAGCACAAGATGTTATTGATAGGGGTTTTGTTATTCCTGATCAACCATATCAAAATCCAAATACAGGTGAAACGGTATTTATAGATAACACGCAAATGCCATCAAATGATTGGTTAATTTCACCAAGGGTAGGTTTTAATTATGATGTTTACAATGATAGGTCATTTCAACTACGTGGTGGCTCTGGCTTATTTACAGGACGTTTTCCTTTTGTTTGGTTAGGTAATCAAATTTCTTCACCCGATGTTTTTTTCTTACAAGCCGTAGATCCAGATTATAAATTTCCACAAGTATGGAGAACCAATTTAGGTGCAGATAAACGATTGGATAATGGTTTAGTTCTTACAGCAGACGTTTCGTATACAAAGGATATAAATGGTCCGCATGTACAACATTGGGGCCTAACATCTCCGTCTGGTAATTTAGTGGGTATTGATAATAGATCTACATATACTGCAGATGATCAATTGAATGGTTTTGGAGTAACTGCAGGACCTTTTGTGTTTACAAATTCTAATAAGGGTAGAATATGGAATACTTCTTTTAAAGCTCAAAAGACATTCGATAAAGGGTTGTATGCTATGTTGGCATATAGCTATTTAGATGCAAAGGATGTAAACTCTATTGAGGCGGAAATTACATCAGATGCATTTGCAGGAAACCCTATAGTTAATGATGCAAATAAAGATGTTTTAGCACCTTCTAAATATGGAGATAAGCATAGATTTATTGGTGTAGCTAGTAAAAACTGGACATACGGTAATGGTAAATGGGGGTCTACTATCTCTACGTTTTTTGAATATGCACAAGGCAGTAGGTTTAATTATACTTACGGTGGAGATATTAATGGTGACGGATCTGGTATCAATGACCTTATTTACGTACCTACATCTGCAGAAATAAATCAAATGCAATTTGCAGGAGCTGGTCAAGGTGCTGCTTTTGATGCTTATATTGCTCAAGATGATTATTTAAGTGATCGTAGAGGACAATATGCAGAGCGCTACGGGGCTTTAGCGCCATGGAGAGGTCGATGGGATGTTAAGTTCTTACAAGATTATAAAATCACTGTATCTGAAGGAAAAACAAATACAATTCAATTTAGTGTTGATGTATTGAATATTGGTAATTTGATCAGTTCTGATTGGGGATTGGTGCAACAACCAAACAATATTCAGCCTGTGGGTGTAACAGTTGATCCAGATTCTAGTATACCAACATACACGTTTAATCCAGAGTTGACAGAAACGTTTGGTTATGATGCTAGTTTGTTATCTAGATGGCAAGCACAAGTAGGATTGAGATATATATTCTAAGTTTTTAAAATTAAGTTGTAAAAGCCCTAACAAATATGTTAGGGCTTTTTATTTTTGCAAAATGAAATATACGAGGCTAACAAAAGAGCAATTAGAGGAATTGCATCCAGAATTTATTAATTTTCTGGCAACACAATCTATTACGGGTGATGAGTGGGATGAAATTAAGAGAGATAAACCTAAAGTAGCAGAAGAAGAACTAGACGTTTTTAGCGATTTGGTTTGGGAAGGAGTGTTGAGCAAGGTTTCTTATTTAGAGAATATTTCAGATAAGCAAATGCACCTATTTCATTTAAGCGATAAAGAGATGAAACTGATATCGGTGAAAGTGATGAATCCAGAAATTGATTTAACTACTCCTGTTGGTTTTGACTGGTTTAAAAGAAACTGGCAATCAGACTTCGTAGAATATTTGACCGCAGCAAAAGCATATACCGATGATAAGAATGTAGATAAATTTTTATTGCTACAACAAGGTGCGGTAATTACTAAGGGCGATTTGTACAAGTGGTTTGAAAAAGTAATCGGTACTGCGTAAAACAATTAAAATCTAATATTCATACTATTGAAATATTGTCTTACTTATTTGAAGGCTATATTTGTAATACAATAAAAAATTAATGGCACAGAAACCATCTATACCAAAAGGAACTCGCGATTTTAATCCATCAGAAATTGCAAAGCGTAATTACATTTTTGATATCATAAAAAAGAACTTTCAAACGTATGGTTTTCAGCCCATAGAAACTCCTTCTTTTGAAAATTCAGATACCTTGTTGGGAAAATATGGAGAAGAAGGTGATCGATTAATTTTTAAGATTTTAAATTCTGGCGATTTTATTAGCAAGGTAGATGATGCCACTTATGCTGATAAAAATTCGAACAGTATTGCACCGAAGATTACAGAAAAGGCATTGCGATACGACTTAACAGTGCCGTTTGCACGTTATGTAGTAATGCATCAAAACGAGTTGGATTTTCCTTTCAAGCGCTATCAAATTCAGCCGGTATGGAGAGCAGATAGACCACAAAAAGGAAGATTTAGAGAATTTTTTCAATGTGATGCCGATGTCGTTGGGTCAGATTCCTTATTACAAGAAGTAGAATTAATTCAGTTGTATGATGCCGTATTTTCCGAATTAAAATTGGAAGGTGTAACCATTAAAATGAATAATAGAAAAATTTTAGCTGGTATAGCTGAAGTTATCGGTGCAAAAGATTTATTGATAGATTTTACCGTTGCTCTAGATAAGTTAGATAAAATAGGGGAAGACGGCGTTAAAAAAGAAATGCTTGCTAAAGGAATTTCTGAAGTAGCTATTGAAAAAGCATCTCCATTATTTTTATCTCAAGGTACTAATGAAGAGCAATTAGAACGTTTAGATGCACTTCTAAAAGATTCTGAAGAAGGTAAAAAAGGACTGGAAGAACTTCGTTTTATCTTAGAAACAATAGCTGTTTTAGATTTGCAATCTGCTAATTTATCGATTGATGTAACTCTTGCACGCGGACTAAATTATTATACAGGAGCCATTTTTGAAGTTGCAGCACCAGAAGGTGTGAAAATGGGATCTATAGGTGGTGGTGGTCGCTATGACGACCTTACCGGTATTTTCGGACTAAAAAATGTAAGCGGAGTAGGTATTTCTTTTGGTCTAGACCGTATTTATTTAGTTTTAGAAGATTTAAATCTTTTCCCTGAAGCGATTGATCAATCGCTTCAGGTATTATGTGTCAATTTTGGTGATAAAGAAGCTATGGCTGCTTTAAAGCTTGTAAGTCAGTTGCGTAAGGCGGATGTTAAAGCAGATATTTATCCATCAAGTGCTAAGATGCAAAAGCAGATGAAATACGCCAATAATCGTAATGTGCCTTATGTTATTTTAATAGGGGAGCAGGAGTTGGACAATAATTCTTTCATCGTTAAAAACATGAACGAAGGCTCACAACAAGAGTATAGTTTAGACAATGTTTCTCAATTTGTAACCTTTTTAAGTTAAGTACTTTAAAATCAGATACTATTTTACTGAATCATTTTTGATTATATTTGGTTAACCAATCTGGTTGTGCAGTTTTCGGCTGTATGATAGAGATGGCGCAAAATCAAAACGAAATCAAGATTTATAATTGAAAATTATGAAGAATAGTAACAAATTATCTGGAAAAAATATACTCATTACTGCTGGTGCACAGGGAATTGGAGAAGCAATTACCAAGCATTTTATCGACAGTGGCGCCAATGTTGCTATTCATTATTTTTCAAGTGCAGATACTGCAAATGAATTGGTGAAATACGCAACAGATAAGGGTTTAAAGGCAATTTCAATAAGTGGGGACCTAACAAAAGAAGAAGACGCCAATGCATTAGTAAAGAAAACAGTTGAGGCTCTAGGTGGTCTTAACATCTTAATCAATAATGCAGGTTCATTGGTTGCGCGTAAAATGCTTAGCGAAATGGAAACTGAATTTTGGCACAAAGTAATGGACATCAATTTAACCTCTATGATGTTTGTAACAAGAGCAGCAGCGCCTTATTTAGCTAAAAATGACAATAGTAGCATTGTCAACTTGGCTTCATTAGCAGGTCGTAAAGGAGGTCACCCAGGATCTTTGGTCTATTCTACAAGTAAAGGCGCTATTTTAACCTACACTAGGGCACTTGCGTCAGAATTAGGTCCACAAGGAACAAGAGTAAATGCTGTTGCACCAGGACTGATTTTAGGTACTTCGTTTCACAATACACATACAACCAAAGAATCTGCTGCAGAAACTACAAAAGGTATTCCTATTCAAAGAGCAGGTAGTGCAGATGATGTAGCTAGAGCTGTGTTGTATTTAGCCTCTGAATATGATGGCTTTATTACTGGAGCTACGCTTGATATTAATGGTGGAGTTTACAACATGTAATACCCGATATATCTATAAAAACCATAGTTTGCTATCTGGCAACTAGGGTTTTATTCTCATTATTCTTAAAAATATAATTATGCTTAAGACTCCGGTTATACACCCTGCAATTATGGAAGCGCTTGGGCGTTCTGGTCATTTTGCGCAAGTGGTCATTGCAGATGGTAATTTACCAGTAGGTGCAATGACAGGACCTAATTCTACAACGGTACATTTAAATTTTCGTCCTGGATTGTTAGATGCACTTACTGTTTTAGAAGGTATTTTGGAAGTTTGCCCGGTACAAGGAGCTATTGTAATGGAAAAACCTGCAGAAGCTAATGCTGAAATTCATGATGCCTATAAAAATTTGCTTGGAGATGTAACTTGGGATGAAATGGAACGTTGGGCTTTCTATGATAAAATAAGAGACCAAAATACGACCTTAATTATACAGACTGGCGAGCAGCGTCGTTTCGCTAATTTAATCTTAACTGTTGGTGTAGTTAAGATGGCTGAAGAATCCGAATTTTAATTAATTCCTTTTCCTTTCGAAGTATTACTTTCTAAATGCTATTTAATCTATTGGATATTTCTTCAAGTATAGTTTCATAATATGAAATGGCATGAGGTACATATTTGTAGTTTGAAGTGTCCCTTAGTGCCTTGCTAAAATGTTTTATCGATTCTAGTTTTAAGGCTTCAACTTCACTATCCTGTTTTTGCAATGCGCTAAATGGTGATTTTAATTCGGCTATAAACGTGTGATGAAATTCATAATCTTTTAAACTTTCAGAATGATTTTTGACGGATTTAAATATTCCAATTTTCTCTATGTCAGCAGGTAAAATTTTTAATCCTATCTCTTCTTGTATTTCGCGCACTGCGGAAGTTAGTATTGATTCGCCTGCGCCAATATGCCCTGCAACAGATACATCCCACAATAACGGATATACATCTTTATGCTTCCCGCGTTGCTGTAGTAAAATTTTTCCATCCGAAGTATAGAACCAAATATGAACAGTTTGGTGAAACCATCCATTTTTATGCGCTTCAGACTTCATGGCAGTCGTGTTAGTCATGTTGCCTTCAGCATCTAAAATGTCAATTAATTCATCCATAACACAAAAAAATCCCTCCGATGAAAGAGGGATTATATAAATTAATCGAAGTAGCTAAAAGTTTCTCCGTCTTTAATTGTTAAGAGTGTTTCGTAAATCAAACGAATTACATTTTCAACATCGTCTTTGTGAACCGTTTCTACCGTTGTGTGCATGTAGCGCAATGGTAAAGAAATAAGCGCAGAAGCAACTCCACCATTACTATAGGCAAAAGCATCTGTATCAGTACCTGTAGATCTAGAGGCAGCCATTCTTTGAAATGGTATCTTGTTATCTTCAGCTGTTTTGATGATACGTTCGCGCAATTTGTTTTGAACTGCAGGAGCATAAGAAATTACAGGACCAGCACCAATTTCTGTATGGCCTTGTACCTCTTTTTTAATCATAGGTGTGGTGGTGTCATGACAAACATCTGTTACGATAGCAACATTTGGCTTGATAGTTTGTGTAATCATTTCTGCACCACGTAAACCTATTTCTTCCTGTACAGAATTAGTGATGTAAAGTCCGAATGGCAATTTCACCTTGTTCTCATACAATAAACGCGCAACTTCAGCAATCATAAAACCGCCAGCTCTGTTGTCTATAGCTCTACAAACATACTTATTCTTGTTTAGAATTTGAAACTCATCTGGGTAAGTGATTACACAACCAACATGAACACCAAGTTTTTCTACTTCTTCCTTATTTGTTGCACCAACATCTACAGTAATATTTTCAATTTTCGGAGTTTCCTCTTTAGGTCCCTTTCTAGTGTGTATTGCTGGCCAGCCAAAAATACCTTTTACAATACCCTTGCTTGTATGAATATTTACCCATTTTGACGGAGCTATTTGATGATCGCTACCACCATTCCTAATAACATGAATTAACCCGTTATCAGTGATATAGTTTACGTACCATGAAATTTCATCAGAATGCCCTTCAATAACTACTTTGTATTTAGCATCAGGATTTATAACGCCTACTGCAGTACCATAGGTATCGGTAATGAATGTATCTACGTAAGGTTTTAGGTAGTCCATCCATATTTTTTGCCCTTCCCATTCATATCCGGTTGGTGCAGCATTATTCAAGTATTTTTCAAAAAAGTCTTGAGACTTTTTGGTGATTATATTTTTATCAGCCATCAATGTAAGTTTAAGATACAAACTTAAGAATATTAGCGTTGTATTAATAATAACCTTCTTTAATAATCGTTAATTTTGGCAAGACTTTTGTTTAGCTCATGGTAATGAAATATAACTTTTTACTTCTTTTTATAATCGTAACCACTTTTTTTATTGGTAATGCTCAGGTTGAAGAACAGGAGCTGGATTCGATAACTGAAAAAATGATTATTATAGCCGGTGATTCTTTGGTGCAAAGTTCAATTGCCTTAGAAGAGGCTTATGTATTCGGTAAGCTTAAGTTTTCATCTTATGACGATAAATTGCGGTATTACATTTTGCGCAGAAAAACGCAGAAGGTATATCCGTATGCAAAGATGGCTGCTGAACGTCTGGTAGAGTTGAACGATAGTTTGGCTGCTATGAAAAATGACAGAAAACGTAAAAAATATACAAAAAAAGTACAGAAGTTTATTGAAGAGGAATTTTCTGAAGAGTTGAAAAAGTTGACACGTACCGAAGGTCAAATTCTAGTGAAGTTAATTTACAGACAAACAGGTACAACTGCTTTTGATTTGGTTAAAGACTTACGTAATGGCTGGCGTGCATTTTGGTACAATACTACCGCGAAGCTTTTTAGCATTAGTATTAAAGAAGAATTTCATCCCGATTTAATAGAAGAAGATTACTTGATAGAAGATATTTTACAACGTGCTTTTGCTAAAGGTAAGTTGGAGCGACAAGAAACCGTTCTCGATTACGATTATGATAAGCTATATAACAAATGGAAGAGAACTACTAAAGTACCTAAAGATTAAGATGATTTTGGTTTCTTACCGAACATAGAATCCATAATAGTCATTATGCCTTTAAACCCCATATAAACCGCGAAGCAGGCTACTATAATACCCAGTATACAAACAGGCCAGAACATAGCATGTTCTTGATTTTTAAATGCTTGCCACAAAATAAGTGGTGCCGTAAACATTAATACCACAGTTATGGCTAGCCATTTTAGACCGGTTACCAGCATGTCTTTATCAGTTCGTCTCATTGTCTGTAATTACTATACTATCCTTATATTCTTCTACTATGGCAAAATAACCCAAGGCAAAATTATCTGAACGTTCTACATTATCAAAAACCTCGTCATTATCGATACCTGTAATATTAATAATATTTCCACGAACAGTTGCTGCAGGCGTTTGAAACGGACCTTGGTCACCACCTGATTGTACAATAATTTGATTCATATAATTAAAGAAAGTCTTGTCTGCCCCTAAAAGACTTATTTCGATTACCGAGCTAGTATTCAAACCTAAGTTATTCTCATAGAAATAGGAGAAGACAAAAGTTTGCCCTTGGTAAAATTTATCTTCTGTAACTAAATATTCACCGAAATCTAAATCTAGAACATAATAATCGTCACTACCGGCGCGGTCGGTAAAGGTTACTATAACTTCAGTTTCGTCGCCTGAAAATAAAGTTTGATCACCTTGCTCCAATGAATCAATTGGAACCGATTTAACATAAGTAGTTGTTGCAAAATATTGTTCATAGTTAGTTTCAATGATAAGTTGAAAAACATCACCTTCGTTGATATTACTAATTCTAATTCTTTGATCGCTGTCAAATGTTGGGTCGGGTACCCATATACCACTGCCTGGTTCTAGTTCTATCAAATTTGATACACCACCACCCTCTAGTATTTCCGGGGCATCTAGATTTGGTGTGCCATAATAAATGATGGCACTTTCTATTGAAGCAATTGTATTTTCTTCAAAAAAGGAACTACTTTCTGTAAACAATATTTCAATAGGTAAGAATTCTTTGGTCTCATCTACACGAATAACTCCGTTAACAATAAGTCTTGGTTCGTTCTCAGGTAATTCAACATCAATAACATCTTCACAAGAAGCGAGAAATATAATACCGGTTATTAAAATCAATATATAGCGATTCATAGCTTATAATTTAAAATTATAGGTTACGGCGGGTACGATGCCGAATATAGATGTCCTAACTGCTTCATTGACACCAGTGTCATTATTTTGTTTAAAACTTATAGATGCCGCATTTCTTCTATTATAAATATTGTATAAACTAAAGACCCATTCTCCTTTTATTTTCTTATTCACTTTTTCTCTCGGAGTTAATGTTGCAGATAGGTCTAAGCGATTATATGTCGGAAGCCTTTGTGAATTTCTAAGACCATAGTATGGAACGGTTAAGTCTAAAAATCCAAATTGACCTATTGGGTAATTGGTGGGCTGCCCGGTTTGGTATGTGAAGTTACTGCTGACGCTCCATTTTTCATTAACATCATAATTTACGAAAAGAGAAACATCGTGAGTTTTGTCATAAGGTGTGTTGTACCAATTACCAAAGTTTATACCTGATTCTAGGTTACTTTGACCATTGTCTGCGGTAACAATTCTGCCTGGTGTGCGTTGTTCGGATTTTGATAAGGTATATGCTAACCAACCTTGAAATTTACCTTCATTTTTACGTAATAAGAATTCTAAACCATAGGCACGGGCTTCTCCATTTAAAATAACTTGTTCTATGGCGTTGTTGGCAATTAAATTAGCACCATTTATGTAGTCTATTCTGTTTTGAATGTCTTTGTAAAAAGCTTCTGTTTCAAACGAGTAATCACCTTCATTTATATTTTTAAAGTAACCTAACGCGTATTGATCTAGTAACTGTGGTTCGGTAAACGGTCCGCTAGGTGTCCAAACATCTAAAGGAGTAGGGGAGCTAGTGTTAGATAGAAGATGTAGATATTGTGCTAATCTAGTATAACTAGCTTTAATAGAACTAGCTTCGTTTAGAGTATATGATAATGAGAATCTAGGTTCTAAGTTAGTAAAAGTAGATAAAGTTTCACCTCTACCAGGATTGATTACTTCAATAGGATCTGCTCCTTCATAAATCAACAACAAGGGATTGAAATATACAGGATTGTTATCTGCATAAACATTCAATTCATCTTGTCCTAAACGCATAAAATGACTAAACCGTAATCCATAACCAAGACTTAGGTTGTCTGTAATTCGATGTTCTAAATCCACATAAGCTGCAAACTCATTGGCGTATTTTCTAATTAGTTGTTCTTCAATTATTCCAGATTCTGGATTACTAGGTTCGATTTTACCTGGGTTAAATTGATAATAAATATTATTTATACCATAATTTATTTGTAATTTATCTGTAGCATAGTGTTTTAAGTCATACTTAACGTTGAAATTTCTTATTCCAGAATTCCAGTTGAATCCTACAAAATCTAATTTTAATCCATAATAATAATCTGAATAAATTAAAGATAAATTGGAGAAAATTTTATCAGAGAACAAATGGTTCCATCTAAAATTTCCAACGGTATTTCCATAGGTATTCACAAAATTATCGCTAATTCCAAAAACATCCCTACCAAAATATCCGGATAGAAAAATATTATTCCTCTCGTTTATCCTGTAGTTCAATTTCGTATTTAGGTCGTAGAAATATGCAGTATTGTCTATATCAAAAAGAGGAAGAAAAAGATGTGCATAAGAAGCTCTACCTCCAATTAAAAATGCTGCTTTGTCTTTTTTGATGGGGCCTTCTATTAATATTCTACTGGCAACGGCTCCTATGCCTCCGTTCATTTTATACTCTTTACTATTTCCCTCTTTTTGAAAAATATCTAAAACAGATGAAAGTCTACCTCCGTAGCGAGCAGGAATACCACCTTTATATAATTTTACATCTTTAATGGCGTCTGGATTAAATACAGAAAAAAAACCGAATAAGTGTGATGAATTAAAGATAATAGCTTCATCTAAAAGAATAAGGTTTTGATCAGCTGCACCACCACGAACATTAAAACCAGAAGCGCCTTCACCTGCATTTGTAACCCCAGGAAGCAACAGAATAGATTTAATAACATCAGCTTCACCAAGAATTACCGGTATTTTTTTAATGGTACCAACCGATAGTGTATTAATGCTCATTTGTGGTTTTCTAATATCCATCTTTTCCACATTCTCGGTAACGACAACTTCTTCTAATTGTTCAGCTTCTTCTTTAAGTGAATAATCGATACGCCTATTTTCGGTAAGGGTTATTTTTTGTAGAATATCTTCAAAACCTAAATAACTAATTAGAATAGTGTACGTGCCTTCTGGTAATGTAATGGAGTAAAAACCATACTCATTAGTAGTAACACCAGTGCTTAATTCAGGTATCGCAACAGTAACTCCAATAAGTGTTTCGTTACTGCTAGATTCAGCTATAGAGCCACTTAAAGTAAATTTTTGTTGACCCCTTGATGAAAAAGAGAAGCATAGCAGCGATATAAGAATAAATGGTAAATATCTATTCATCAATTTTTTTTGTAAAAATACTTAGAAATAGGGGATACTCCTACAACTAATTAATGGTCAAAAAAAATACCCTCAATTTTCATTGAGGGTATTTCTTAATTCAATTTGTATAATTAAATGGAGTCTAAAATACCATTTAAGGTTGTGCTTGGTCTCATAGCTTTTTCAACTAGAATAGAGTCTGGTTTATAATAACCACCAATATCTTGTTTAGAACCTTGAGCATCGATTAATTCAGTAAGAATCTGAGCTTCATTTTCATTAATTTCAGTACTTACTTTTGAAAATATCGATTTCAATTCAGCATTGTCATCTTGTGATGCTAATGCTTCAGCCCAATATTTAGCTAAGAAGAAGTGACTACCTCTTGTATCAATCTCTTTTACTTTTCTAGAAGGTGACTTATCATTTAGTAGAAATTTCTCAGTTGCGCTATCTAAGCTATCGCCTAGAACTTTAGCTGCTGGATTGGAATTTTTCTCACCGAAAAATTCTAATGAAACCCCTAATGCCAAAAACTCACCTAAAGAATCCCATCTAAGATGACCTTCTTCTATAAATTGCTCTACGTGTTTTGGAGCAGAACCACCAGCACCAGTTTCAAAAAGTCCGCCACCATTCATTAAAGGAACGATCGACAACATTTTTGCACTAGTACCTACTTCTAAAATAGGAAATAAGTCAGTTAGGTAATCACGTAATACGTTACCAGATACAGAAATAGTATCCTTACCAGCTTTCATTCTTTTTAAAGTAAACTCAGTAGCCTTAAGAGGTGACATTATTTGAATGTCTAAACCTTTAGTGTCTTCTTGAGCTAAGTAAGTATTTACTTTTTTCATCAGCTCGGCATCGTGTGCTCTATTTTTATCTAACCAAAATATAGTAGGATCATTAGTAGCCTTAGCTCTTGATACAGCTAATTTTACCCAGTCTTGAATAGGAGCATCTTTTACTTGGCACATACGCCAAATATCACCCTCGCTTACAGGGTGCTCAATCAAAATTTTACCCGTTTCTTGGTCTATAACTTGAACTTTTCCGCTTTTTTTAATTTCAAAAGTTTTATCATGAGATCCGTATTCCTCAGCTTTTTGAGCCATAAGACCAACATTTGGTACCGTACCCATAGTTGTAGGGTCAAAAGCACCGTGTTCTTTACAGAATTCTATAGTAGCTGAGTAAATACCAGCATAGCTGCTATCTGGTATAACGGCTTTTGTATCTTGAGCTTTTCCTTCTTTATTCCACATTTGACCAGAATTTCTAATCATAGCTGGCATAGAAGCGTCAATAATAATATCGCTAGGTACATGAAGGTTGGTAATTCCTTTATCAGAATTTACCATAGCTAAATCAGGTCCGTTCTCAAGTGCTGCATCTAAATCTTTTTTGATAACATCTTTTTCACTCGCAGGAAGCTCTTCAATTTTTTGATATAAACTAGCTAAACCATCATTTGGGCTAATGCCTAATTTATCAAATGTATCAGCGTATTTGTCAAAAACCGATTTTAAGAAAGTTTCAACGACTAGTCCAAAAATAATCGGATCAGAAACTTTCATCATTGTAGCTTTTAAGTGCACAGAAAAAAGAACTCCTTGGTCTTTAGCATCTTTAATTTCTTTTCGTAAGAAATCAAGTAAAGCTGTTTTGCTCATTACAGTGGCGTCAATAATTTCACCCTTTAATAAAGCTAATTTATCTTTTAAGATAGTTTCAGAGTCTTCTGAAACTAATTTTATTTGAACAGCTGTGGCATCGTTCAAGGTTAATGATTTTTCATTAGCTTGAAAATCACCATCACCCATCGTTGCTACATGAGTTTTAGAGCTAGAGCTCCAAGCACCCATACTGTGCGGATTCTGTTTTGCGTAATTCTTTACGGCTCTAGGTGCTCTACGGTCAGAGTTACCTTCACGCAGTACCGGGTTTACTGCGCTACCTTTTATCTTATCGTATTTCGCCTTAATTTCTTTCTCCTCATCATTCTTAGGCTCATCTGGGTAGCTAGGTAACTTATAACCTTTAGACTGTAATTCTTTTATAGCTTCGTTCAATTGAGGAACAGAAGCACTGATGTTAGGTAGTTTGATAATGTTCGCTTCTGGCTGTTTTGCCATATTCCCCAATTCTTCCAAATCGTTGGAAACCTGTTGTTCTTTCGTTAAAAACTCGGGAAAAGTAGCGGCTATTCTGCCAGCTAAAGAGATATCTTTAGTTTCAATTTCAATTCCTGATGATTTTGTGAACGCTTTTACGATCGGTAAAAAAGACGCTGTAGCCAATGCCGGCGCTTCGTCTGTTTTGGTATAAAAAATTTTGGACATTTGCGGTTTGTTTTAATTTAAGCGGAACAAATATACGATTTTCTAAAAGTTTGAAAGCGGGGAGTGGCCTTTATATTTAAGACTAAGAAGGAAGATTTGTTAAATAACAAAAGCCATATCAATGTACGCATACAATGATATGGCTTTTTAGAAAAAGTTTACGGACAGTTTGTTCTAATTTTTCATTAAAACGGCAACCCTTGATTGCACCCGCTTCACTAATTCAACGTTTAAAATGTTTTTCGATTCTCAGGTACGTAACCTAACATCTACACATCATTTCTTTTTTATTGTCTTCATTAAAGATTAAAAACCTAGTATATAGTTTTTTTAAAATTCAATTAATTTTAAGTTTTATGAGCGACAGCAAATAAGCTTAAAATTTACCTCATTTAATTATCATTAAATGAATCGGTCAAACAATAATACGATAGAACGTAAACTTCGTAGTAGCAACAAAATGAATAATTTCTCATTTTCATTTCTTAACCACACCCTAATTTACAAAAAAAAGTAATTCAAATCTTATTTTTATAAACTTTTATTAATCAACACATTATGAACAAGGGTTGTTAACTTTTGTTCATAAAAAAAGCACCGTATCAAAATGAAACGGTGCTTTGTATTATATTGAAAGAGAAATTTATCCTCTTATCTCTTTAATTCTAGCTTTCTTACCAGTTAATTCACGGAAATAGTAAATTCTAGATCTACGTACTTTACCACGTTTGTTAACTTCGATTTTTTGAAGTGCAGGTAAGTTAATTGGGAAGATACGCTCAACACCAACAGTACCTGACATTTTACGGATAGTAAAAGTTTCTGTTGAACCAGAACCTCTACGTTGTATTACAACTCCTTTAAAGAACTGAGTTCTCGTTTTTTCACCTTCCTTAATTTCGTAGTACACAGTAATTGTGTCACCAGAAGAAAATTTTGGAAATTCTTTTTTAGTTACGAACTCGTCTTGTACAAATTTTATTAATGATTCCATTGTATAGTTAATTGGAATTAAATTAAAGCAACATTCACGATTATCGTCAGAGGTTATTCTAACAGGGTGCAAAAATAATATTTAAATTAAAACACACAAGCATTTATATGGTTTTTCTTTAATATTCAAAATTAGGCTACTCAAGTAAGTCCGGTCGTAGTTTTTCTGTGCGCTCGTACGCCTTATCTTCGCGCCATTGTTCAATCTTACCGAAATTGCCGCTTAATAGAATTTCGGGTACATTCATACCTTTGTATTTCGCAGGTCTCGTATATACAGGTGGTGCTAATAATCCATCTTGGAATGTATCTGTTAGTGCAGAAGTTTCATCGTTCAATACTCCTGGTAACAATCTAATAATAGAATCGCAAAGTACTGCAGCGCCTAATTCTCCGCCAGAAAGCACATAGTCGCCAATAGATATTTCTTTGGTAATAAAAGCATCTCTTACACGCTGGTCAACACCTTTGTAATGACCGCAGAGAATAATAATGTTTTCTACCAATGACATTGTATTGGCCATTTTTTGGTTCAAGGTAGTACCATCGGGAGTCATATATATAACCTCGTCATATTCACGTTGCGATTTTAGATCGGTAATACATTTATCTATTGGTTCAATCATGAGGACCATTCCCGCTCCGCCACCAAACTGATAATCATCAACATTTCGGTACTTCGTTTCGGTGTAATCTCTAAGATTGTGAAAGTGTACTTCTACCAATCCTTTCTCTATGGCTCTCTTTAATATAGAAGCTTCAAAGGGGCTGGTAAGTAATTCGGGTAATACAGTAATAATATCTATTCGCATCTTTTGAATTTGCATCATCATTTAACCTGCCAAAAGTAATGAAAAGCGTGGTAATCTTTCACCCATCCTAATTTCTCATATAATTTTTGCGCCGGATTGTCAATGGCGGTTTCTAATGCGAGTCCTTTGAAATTATTCTTCTTGCAAAATTCTTGTGCTTTCAGCAGTAATTGTTCTCCAACAGACGCTCCTCGGTAATTAGCATCAACAAACAAATCATTTAGAACAAGAGACTTTTGTAGGCTGACAGAAGAGAAGGTGTAATACAGCTGTACAAAACCAATAGCCTTGTTGCCTTCATATGCCGCGAATATGATAGATTCTTCTTTTGTAATTCTGTCATTTAAAAATTTGGCGGCAGCATCGGTATCTGATTCCATCTTATAAAATACCCGGTACCCATCAAAAAGAGTAATTATATCGGTAATCTCGGTGGCTGTAATTCTACGTATACTTTTCATATCAAAAAAAAGCTCCGTTAAGGAGCTTTTAATTATTTAGTTTTCTTCTGCTTATTTATCTCATCTTGTAGTTGCCTACTAACTTTTTGCTCGCGCTCTAGAGATCTTCTTCTATGATCTTCATATTCAACTTCTAGTTCAGAAAGGTTTTGTTTTGCTTCTTGCGTCAAAATATTACTATTTCTAAACTTATAGATGAACAAACCAAGGGTTAGGAACAATCCGCCAATAATCGTCCAAAGAACAAAATTATATGTTCCTTTAGAAACAGGTAGGCCTAGAAAAAACATACTATCTTTTTCTTCGGTTACTGCACCTAAATTAGTTGTCGTTTCCTCTAACTTATTATTTAAAGATGTAATAGTTGTTTCGTGTTCTGCAATTGTTGACTTAAGCTCGCCAGTTTTTTTATTCATGGCGGCTATAGAATCTAAAACATTCTTACGAATCTTAAAAAGATTGGTTTCTTTTACCACTTCATATCTAATACCATCAGCTCTATAATTACCTGAGGCCTTAGCAATAAAATCGAATTGATTACTAATAGGACCTTCGTCTAAAGATAGTTTATCGTCCTTTTCTTCAGTGTCTTGCGCAAATTGTGTATTACTAGCTAAAAGCAATGCCAGTAGTAAAAGTATTCTATAGAACTTCATGTAATAGATTCTTAGGTTAATTTGAATAATTTAGAGTTGACTAAAGTACTTTATAATTGTCGAACTATAAAATAAAGCACAAAGCTAAAAAACCTTTATTTAACTACGTAGCATATTAATAAATAGATGTTATAATTTAAAAAAATTAATAATAAGTGAAACGACGAACTTTGGCGATATACTTTGCCAAGCGAATTACCTGATGCGAATAGCCATATTCATTGTCATACCAGATGTAAAGAATAATATTTTTCCCGCTTTCTGATACAATTGTTGCCATACTATCATAAATAGATGGGGCAGAGGTACCTACGATATCAGAGGATACCAGCTCCTTATCTAACGAATATTTTATTTGTTCTACCAAATCACCTTCAAGAGCGTATTTTTTAATCATGCTGTTTACTCCTTCAAGAGAAGTTTTTTGGTTTACATCAAGATTTAAAATAGCCAAAGAACCATTAGGTACAGGAACTCGAATAGCGTTAGATGTCAATTTGCCTTTTAAAGATGGTAAAGCTTTAGTTACAGCTTTTCCTGCTCCTGTCTCAGTAATTACCATGTTTAAAGCAGCTGCACGACCTCTTCGATATTTACCATGCATGTTATCGACCAAATTTTGGTCGTTAGTATATGCGTGTATAGTTTCTAAGTGACCTTTTTCGATTCCTAAAGTTTCTTCAATGGCTTTAAGAATAGGGGTGATGGCATTTGTGGTACATGAGGCAGCTGAAAATATTTCAGTTTCATCAGGACTATATTCTAAATGATTTACGCCGTGTACGATGTTCGCAACTTCTTTACCTGGTGCCGTTAATAGCACTTTTGATGCTCCTTTTGCTTGTAAGTGTCTTTCTAATTGTTCTTTGGTTCTGAATGCACCAGTATTATCAATGACCAAAGCGTTGTTGATGCCATATTCGGTATAGTCGATTTCTTCTGGCATGTTCGCGTAAATAACATGTACCGTAGTGCCGTTTATAATAAGTTTAAGGTTAGCGTAATCTACTTTTACTGTACCGTTAAAAATACCATGAACAGAATCTGTTCTTAATAAACTGGCTCTTTTTTCAAGATTTTCTATGCTTGGCTTGCCTCTTACTACAATAGCTCTTAATCGTAATTGATTTCCTTTGCCGGTTTTAGACATTAATTCTCTGGCAACTAATCTGCCAATACGTCCAAATCCGTATAACACAACATCTTTCGGTTCAATGCTTTTGAAATCTTGTGCAGATTGTAATTTATCAATTACAAAAGATTTTACATTGTTTAAGATGTTTGTGTCAGAATGATATTCATATGTTAATTTACCGATATCTAGTTTAGAAGGTGGTAAAAGCATGTCTGAGATAGCACGTAAAATTTCAACCGAATCAAAAATTGATATTGGTTTTTGTACGAATTCACCAGCATACTCGTGTAAATGAATAATGTCACTTACATTTTTGTCAATAACCTGATTTTTAAAAAGGACAATTTCAATAGATTTATCATACCATAAATCGCTTACGATTTTGATAAATTCAGTCGTAGCTTTTCTACGGTCTGCTTGAAATGCCAGCTCTTTTTCAAATGTGGTCTGTGGAGCCATAATTATTTGATTATTTTTATAATTCGCACAAAACTAGAAAAATTAACCACTTAAAATAAATATTTTTCAAAAAAAAGCCTTCGTTTTTGCGAAGGCTGTATTTTTTACACTTTGTTTTATTGAAAGATTAATCGGTCTCGCTCTCCGTTTGAGCCTACCATAACGATAACTGTTTTTCCATATTTAGAAATACTACTAAAGGCAGTGTAGGCATCGTCAATATTTCCTATCTCATGATCATCTACTTTAATGATTACTTTTTCAGATAAACCATAACCTCTGTATCTTTCAGGTACGCCGGTGATTTTTACTCCCGATGTTGTTTTGTACACCTTCTTGTCATGTTCGGTAAGGTTTCTTACTTCTAAGCCCATTTCAGGTACAACTAAGGCTTGTCTTTCTTTTAAAACTAACGGTAGTGTTAGTAGTTCTTTGTCTCTATCAATAATAAAAGCTAAGGTGTCTCCAGGTCTTTTCGTGGAAAGATATCCAGTTAAATCAGGATATTTATGCACATCTATTTCATCGACTTTTTTAATAATATCACCGACAACAATTCCTGCTTCTTGTGCTGCAGACTCTTCTTCGACCAATTCAATAAAGACTCCGTCAATATTATTGATTCCTTTTTCAATAGCATCTCTCGTGTTTACCGGTGCGGGACTAATCCCCATAAAACCTTTCTGAACATTACCGTATTCTAAAATATCTTGGACTACTTTTTTGGCAATATTACTAGGTACGGCAAAAGAATACCCAACATAAGATCCGGTTTGTGATGTAATAGCGGTATTAATACCTACTAAATCTCCGTTAGTATTAACTAGTGCGCCACCTGAGTTACCAGGGTTTACAGCGGCATCAGTTTGTATGAAAGATTGATTTTTACCAAGATTACGTGCTTTGGCACTTACAATGCCTGCAGTAACTGTCGATGTAAGGTTGAATGGGTTGCCTACAGCTAAGACCCACTCGCCAATTTTAGTATGGTCAGAATCGCCAAAGGCTAAATAAGGCAGCTTTTCATTTGGATCAATCTTTATAAGCGCAATGTCAGAATTTGGATCGGTACCAATAAGCTCTGCATTATACGTTCTGTTATTGTTTAGGGTAACCTGTAATTGAGTAGCTTTATTAATTACATGGTTGTTGGTTACGATATATCCATCTGAAGAAATGATGACTCCCGATCCGGTGCCAACTTGTGGTACGGCAGTTCTACCTGTACCATAAAAAACGTCAAATATAGTTGTGGGTCCTTTGCTAAGGGTAATGTTTTTAACGTGTACTACGGCATTAACTGTATTTTCTGCAGCAGTTGTAAAATCAACTTCATTTATACCTGCACCTCTTGCAGACGTTGGGGTGTAGCTCGCATTTATAACACCACCATTATTTTCTTGACTAATAATGGTGAAATTTTCTTTCTCAAAAAACAGTTTATAAGCACCCAATGTAATTGCACCGGCAAAAACAGATACGAACAAGAGACTTGCTAATCTTTTCATATTCATTAAAGTTTTAACGTATTCTGCACAAAATTACTTGTTTTTATGCTATTCCATAAGCGTTTAACTACTTTTTAACTACCAAACAAAACCTAATTATGTGCTATCTTTGAGTCTTTATTATCTCATGGAAAACACATTTTATAAATATCAAGGAACAGGAAACGATTTTGTGATGATTGACAATCGCAAAGGGCAATTCCCTAAAGGCGATACAGAATTAATCGCTAAAATCTGTCATAGGAGATTCGGAGTGGGTTCTGACGGACTTATTTTGTTAGAGAACGACCAGGCTAACGATTTTAGAATGGTATATTATAATGCCGATGGAAATGAAGGAAGCATGTGTGGCAATGGCGGTAGATGTATTGTAGCTTTTGCTCATTTTCTTGATATTATAAAAAAGGATACAACATTTATAGCTGTAGATGGTTTGCATGAAGCAATGATTGTTGGTGACGCTGTAAGTCTTAAAATGACAGACGTTAGTGAGATAAAAGAGAAATCTAGTGCGCTTTTTATGAATACGGGTTCGCCACACCATGTTCAAATGGTGAAGGAATTAAAGTCTTTTAATGTTGTCAAAGAAGGAGCGCGTATGCGTTATGGTATCTACGGAGAAAAAGGAAGTAATATTAATTTTGTGGAAGCAAATGCTGAAGGCGGATTTGATATTAGAACTTACGAACGTGGTGTTGAAGATGAAACTTTATCATGTGGTACAGGGGTAACGGCAGTTGCTTTAAGTATGTATCATTTAGGGAATACGAAGAATAAAACTATTACGGTAAATGCACTTGGGGGTAATCTTGAAGTAACTTTTGAAGAAAATCAAGGGGTTTATAGTAATATCTATTTAAAAGGTGAAGCAAAACAAGTATTTAAAGGAGAACTAACGTGGTAACATTAAAAGGAGAGCAGATTTATCTAAGGGCTTTAGAACAAAAAGACCTCGATTTTCTGTATGCACTTGAGAATGATACCGATGTATGGGAAGTAAGCGGTACGGTAACGCCGTATTCTAAAGATGTGCTGCAACTTTATTTAGATAGTGCTCATCGAGACATTTATGATGTCAAGCAATTACGTTTGGTTATATGTTCGCAAGAGCACCAAGCTATAGGTTTAATAGATGTTTTTGATTTTGAACCTAATCATAAGCGTGCGGGTATTGGCATTATCATACTTGATGAAAATCAAAGAAATAAAGGGGTAGGGGCGGAAGCAATAACATTGCTGTGCAATTACTTATTTGAAGTTTTAGGTTTAAGGCAGGTTTATGCCAATATTTTAGAGGAAAATGCCCCAAGCTTACATTTGTTTAAAAAGTTGGGTTTTCAAGAAATTGGAATAAAGAAAGATTGGGTACGATTTAAGGATACCTATAAGAATGAAATATTATTGCAAAAGATAAATAGTTAATGAACATTAAGCGTATTTTATTGGGAGTAATACTCTTAGGTATAATTGGAGGTGGAATTTTTGGGTACACATTTTATGGTACTTTTTTTACTCCTAATACTAGTTTTGACAATGAAGAGGCGATCGTTTATATTCCTACCGATGCCACAATAGATGATTTAAAAGAAGGGCTTTCTACTGTGTTAGTAGATTTTGATTCTTTTGAGGCTGCTGCAGATAGAAAAGGGTATTTATCCAATATAAAAGCAGGTAAATATAAGATAGGTAAAGGAATGAATAACAATGAGGTAGTAAACTCATTGCGAAGCGGAAATATACCAGTAAAAGTATCTTTCAACAATCAAGAAAGTATTAATGATCTGGCAGGTAGAATTGCAAGTCAGATCGAAGCTGATAGCGTATCCCTTGTTGCTGCTTTCGATGATCAAGAGTTCTTGAAGGCTAACGGATTTGACGATGCTAATAAAATATCACTGTATATACCAAATAGTTATGAGTTCTTTTGGAACACATCTGCAGCGTCTTTTAGAGGTAAAATGTTGAAAGAATACAATCGTTTCTGGACCGATACCCGTAAAGAGAAAGCTAGTGCACTTGGTTTAAAGCCGAATGAAGTAATTGCCTTGGCGTCAATTGTACATAAAGAAACAGCAAAGGTAGATGAAAGACCTACTGTTGCTGGTGTGTATTTAAATAGATTGAAAAAGGGAATGTTATTACAGGCAGATCCTACTGTTATTTATGCTATAAAGAAAGAGACCGGAAATTTTGATACCGTTATAAAAAGAGTTTTGTATAAAGACTTAGAGATGGATTCTCCTTACAATACTTATAAATATGCTGGTTTGCCACCAGGACCAATTGCAATGCCCGATATTACGGCAATAGATGCTATTTTAAATCCTAAAAAGCATAATTACTACTACTTTGTAGCAAATGTTGAAAAGTTCGGTTATCATATGTTTGCAGAGAATTTAACGCAACACAACCGAAATAAAGCACAGTACATCCGATGGATTAACGCTCAGAAAATCAATAGGTAAGCTTTCATCCGAATTTTAGAACTTCTTAACTAAATCTGTATTCTTTTAACAGAACCTTCTTAAACTCTTATAATTTCAGGTCTACCTTTGCCGCAGAAATTTAAGCAAGCAAATAGTAATCGCTGTAAGTCTTAAGAAATATATGATATGAGAAGATGGATATTAGCAAGTTGTCCTCTTATTGCGATTTTTATTTTATCTGGTTATGGGTTTAAATCTTTTACGGTTGAAGTACCTAAGCAGTTAAAAGTGAAGGAATCTATTTTGGTTTCTTATCCTCAAGAAGAGGCTATATTGGCAAATTATCAAATCGCTCCCCCCTTTCTTGGTAGTCAATTTATAGGCTTTAAAGAAGCGTTAGCTTTTAAAGAATCTCAAGGCAATTATTTTGTCATTAATACTTACGGGTATTTAGGAAAATATCAATTTGGTCTAGGTACGCTAGAGTTAGTAGGTGTTTATGACGGTAATCGGTTTTTGAAAAATCCAGTGTTACAAGAAAAAGTATTTCAAGTTAACACATCTCGAAACAAGTGGATTTTAAGAAGAGATATTAAGCGTTATGTTGGTGTACGAATGAATGGTATTCAGGTAACGGAATCTGGTATTTTAGCAGCAGCACATTTAGCAGGGCCTGGTAACGTAAAACTATATCTAAGGTCTCACGGTCGAATGGAGATTTCAGATGGTTACGGTACTAGTATTTCAAACTATATGAAAAAATTTGCTGGTTTTGATGTCTCTATGATTGAGGCAAAACGAAATCCAAGAATTTAAGATTTTAAGTAGATATGAAAATGGGAAACCTTGGCATTTGTTTGTCAAGGTTTTTTTATGCTTGAATTATGAAAATAGCAGGTCTTTTATGTAGATCTACATTTTCTTTTTTCCAATTTATGGCAGTTTTTGTTTTTATATATTCTGTTGGTAATGTAATATCTGCTGCCACGCAAATTCTTGTACTAGGGGCTAATGTTTTAATAAGCTCTTCTAGCATTTTATTGTTACGGTACGGAGTTTCAATAAAAACCTGCGATTGATTGTCTTCTTTCGATTTACGTTCTAGGCTTTTAATATATTTTTTTCGCTCAGAACCGTCAATGGGTAAGTAGCCATTAAAAGCAAAGTTTTGACCGTTCATGCCACTTGCCATTAATGCCAAAAGAATAGAAGAAGGACCAACTAACGGTACAACTTGAATATTCTTGTCATGGGCTATTTTAACTACAGCGGCACCAGGATCTGCAATGCCTGGGCAACCAGCTTCAGAAAGTATACCAACATCAAAACCTTCTAAACAAGGATTTAGAAAGCTAGGGATTTCAGCTGCTTCTGTAAACTTGTTTAAAGCAAACAGTTTCAAACTAGGTTGAGATTTTCTAGGACTTATTTTTTTTATAAAATGTCGAGCGGTTTTTTCGTTTTCAACGATGTAGTGGTCTAATTTCTCAATTGTTTGCTTAATTGAAATTGGTAAAACCTCTAAAGGTGGCATATCACCTAATGTTGTAGGTATTAAATATACTTTTCCTATTTTTCCGTTTTGTACGCTCATCTATTTGCTTTGTAATCTTGTGGCTATGCTATCACAAGCTTGGTCAATCATTTGAAAAACATGTTCAAATCCGTCTTCGGCATCATAATATGGATCTGGAACCTCTTTATCTGAAGAACTTATTTCATTTAAAATAAGCTTCACTTTTTCTACATCGTCATTATTTCTTGCTAGACCTATGATATTGGTGTAGTTACTTTTGTCCATTGCATAAATGAGGTCAAAAGAATCAAAATCAGAAACGGTAAATTTTCTGCAAACTTGAGCGCTTATATCTAAGCCATGTTCATTTGCTACTTTAATTGATCGTGGGTCTGGAGCGTTACCTATATGATAACCACCTGTACCTGCCGAATCAACATAAATTTTGGTAGCGTCAACTTTGCTTTTTAGAATGCCCTCTGCTAATGGAGATCTGCATATATTACCTAGGCAAACCATCAACACCTTCATGCAACGTAAGTTTTAAGAAAATTTCTTAGTTAAGTCATCTATGTATTTGCGAAACTGCTTATCGGTTTCGGCAAGGTTGTCAACAGTTTTACATGCATGTAAAACTGTAGCATGATCTCTTTTGCCAATTTGTGAACCAATACTTGCTAATGAAGCTTTGGTAAACTTCTTCGCAAAGAACATAGCCAATTGTCTTGCTTGTACAATGTGTCTTTTTCTAGTTTTAGATTGTAAAGTAGCCACATCCATTTCAAAGTAATCAGAAACTACTTTTTGTATGTAGTCAATAGAAACTTCGCGTTTGGTATTCTTTACGAACTTTTCTACAACCTGTTGTGCAAGCTCAATCGTAACTTCTCTTTTGTTCAAGGTAGACTGTGCTATTAAAGAAATAATAGCACCTTCTAGTTCTCTAATATTTGTTTTAATATGTTTAGCAACATATTCTATAATGTCTTCAGGTATTTCAACACCATCTCTATATAACTTGTTCTTTAAGATGGAGATTCTTGTTTCATAATCAGGACTCTGTAGTTCTGCCGATAATCCCCATTTGAAACGAGAAAGTAAACGTTGTTCGATATCCTGCATATCTACAGGTGCTTTATCAGAAGTAAGAATTACTTGCTTACCGTTTTGATGTAAGTGGTTGAAAATATGGAAGAATACATCTTGCGTACCAGATTTACCTGATAAGAATTGTACATCATCAATAATCAATACATCTATTAATTGGTAGAAATGAATAAAATCATTCCTGGTGTTTTTCTTAACAGACTCTATATATTGTTGCGTAAATTTCTCAGCTGAAATATATAAAACGGTACGTTCTGGATATTTATCTTTTATTTCAACACCAATAGCATGAGCTAAGTGTGTTTTTCCAAGACCAACACCACCGAAAACTAATAACGGATTAAAAGATGTGCCACCTGGTTTATTGGCGACCGCCATACCGGCAGATCTGGCTAAACGGTTAGAATCACCTTCTAAAAAGTTGTCAAAATTATAATTAGGGTTTAACTGAGATTCTATCTTTATATTTCTAATACCTGGAATTACAAACGGATTACGTAATTCTGGATTTTTAGATTTAATAGGAACATCCATTTCCTGAGCTGCCATGGCACCTCTGTTTGAACTTGGGATTTTTTCAGTAAAAGGTTCTTTGTTTCCGTAAGTGTTTTCCATTCTAATGATATACACCAACTTTGCAGATTCTCCCAATTCTTTAGTAAGAGCAACTTTCAAAAGTTTAACGTAATGTTCTTCTAACCACTCGTAAAAAAATTTACTAGGTACTTGGATACTTAATGCGTTCTCAGATAGTTTCACTGGTTTAATAGGTTCAAACCAAGTCTTGAATGCCTGCGGTTGGATATTATCCTTAATAAAAGCCAAACAGTTTTTCCATACGGAATTTGCAGTAACACTCATAATATATTTTACACTTTTAATGGTTAGCGTTGAGCTATAGTCGATTATAAAAAATCAATATAGGTTCTCTTTCAACTTGGGCAAATATGTGAACAAATTATTGAAAAAAAAAATCGATTGTCATTGAATTTACCCTTTTTTTTTCTCATGTTCGCTTACTCAACAGGGGAGCTTTTAAATATATACTTTTTACTTTAAATAAATGCGTACAAACGAAATTTCTTTTCGAATTAGATATAATGAAACCGACCAGATGGGGGTTGTCTATCATGGTAACTATGCTCAATACTTAGAATTGGCAAGAGTTGAATGGTTAAGGTCATTAGGTATTTCTTACAAAAGTATGGAGGAAGGTGGTATTATGCTTCCGGTGATAAGTTTGTCAATAAAATATTTAAAGTCAGCTTTGTATGATGATTTAATAACTGTTAAAGTTATTTTGAAGAAAAAGCCTGCTGTTCGAATAGAATTCGACTATGAAATTACCAATGAGGCAGGAGAACTATTGGCAACGGCTAATACAGTTTTGGTTTTTATGGATATGAAACGCAAAAGACCAACTAGATGTCCGCAATTACTTTTAGATAAATTAGAGTATTAGGAACTATTCTATTTTTTTAATCTCTAGTTTGTGATGTGCCTTTAAAAGTTTCATTGTCTCTTTAAAATCACTTTTATTTATAGACAGAATCATTTTACATTTAAGGTGTAAATCTTGAGAGACAATATTAAGTTGGTGTTTTTTTACCAATCGCATTACAATATCCATTTCTGAATACTCAAATGTCACCGATAGTTGTTGTTGTAAAATTCTGGTAACTATTTTAGCATTTTCTAAAGCTAGCTTAGCGGCTTCTTTGTAAGCACTTATTAATCCGCCTACTCCTAATTTTGTGCCACCAAAAACACGTACAACGGCAACTAGGGTATTCGTAACATCAAAAGATTGTAATTGACCATAAATGGGCATGCCGGCAGAATTATTTGGCTCGCCATCATCATTAGCGCGATATGATTTTGTTTCAATACCCATTTGCCAAGCATAGCATACGTGGTTTGCCGTGGGATATTCTTTTTTAAGAGCTTCAATATGTTCTTTAATCGTTTCTTCATCAGAAACTGGAAAACAATAGCTATAAAACTTACTCTTTCGCTCTTTGAACAAAATTGGACCAGATGGTTTGGCGATTGTTTTATAGGTGTCCATTGTAGTGATCGATATATTTTAAATGAAAATCATTAGTTGCTGACCAAAAGCGACTAGAATGATACTAAAGATAGCTAATCCTATTCCAAACCAGTTTTTGATCGTTAGGCGCTCTCTAAAAAGAAAAATACCAAGCAAAGTTGAGAACATAACAATAGCAACATTGTTTATGGTAAAAACCGAAGCACTGTTCCACGTAGGATGTTGTAGCGCTTTTAATAAAAAGTAGATGGAAAAATAATTAGGTATACCTAAGCAAATACCGCCAAGTATATTTTTGAAATTAATTTTAAGTCGTTGCTTCGTAGATTTAAATGCTAAGAAGAATAAACCGAATATACCTGCAGCGGCAAAAACAGTAGCTGAGAATAAGGCATATTCCTCTTCGGGCATATGCGCATCTTGAAAATACTTTATGCTGGTATCAATCGTTCCGGAACCTAGAAAGACCAAAACAGGTAGTGCAAAAGCCCATTTCTCCGTTTTAATCTTCTTTTCTTTTAATGAAGTAAAGTAAACGGCTAATAAGGCTAATATGATTCCTATAATTTCTAATACTCCAAGTGATTCTTTATAGAAGAACACTCCGAATAGTACCGGTATGGTTAACGACATTTTTGTAGCAACCGAAGCAACAGAGACTCCCAGTTTCTGAGATGTAGCGGCCATTAAATTGAATATCAGTATGAAAAGAAGACCTAAGGCGATACTGCCCCAAAACCAACTTTTCTGTGGAATGGCGGTAAGGTCTATGGGTTCATTGTAGTAAATAAGCCCCACTGTACAGGCAACAAAGTAATTGGTAATTATCGCATATATTGTTTGAACCTGATATTTGGCATACAATTTAAAAATAACGAAGATTAGACTTGAAAAAAGAATGCTAAGCGCTAAATACATCATTTAGAGATGGCTTAAAGTTTCAAGAACATCTTCCTTGCCTACTTGAAGATTCCAGCAATGTATACCTAGCTTAGAGGCGGCATCTGTATTTTCTTTAGTGTCATCTAAAAAGAACGTCTCATTTGCATTTAATTCATTCTCTTTTAAGACAAACTCATATATGTCTGCATTAGGTTTGCGCATTTTCATTTCTTGAGATAGGTAGAAAACCTCAAAACAGTTTTTAAACCTGTTGAAACGTTCCATTCCCATAGATTCTTTTACTTTGTCTATATGCAGATCATTGGTGTTGCTTAATAAGAATAATCGGTATTTATTGTCGCTCTTTAATTTTTCAATGAACTCTAATCGTTCTTCGGGGAAATCTAAAATAATGGAATTCCATGCATCTTTAATTTGAACTTTAGAAGCATTGGGAAAAATATCCTGTAGTCGATTAACAAATTCATCAGACTCCATTATACCCATTTCATATTCTTTGAAAATAATATCTAATTCCGGAGTCAATTCGGTAAATCCAAATTTTGTCATTTCTAATAAAGGGGCTTGCTTATCTAGATTAATGAAGATATCTCCAAAATCAAATATGATGTTTTTAATCATTTCGTACTATGGTTAGTTGGTCGGTTAAAATTTGAATTGGTTTCAATGTACGTCCGGATACTTTAGGTGCGGCAATACCTTTATAGAACCTGTTTGCTCCTTTAAAAATTCGAGCTTCATCCCACAGGTTAGCGTCTATAAAACTTTGCAGTGTTTGTGAGCCGCCTTCGATTATGACACTTTGTATTTGTTCCACATACATTAGTGTGCATAATTGTTGTTGTAAGTCAACTTTAAAATCTAAGACTTTATAGGTTATACCGGCTATATCATCTTTGCGATCAGTTATTTCGGTACAGACAATGGTCTTTTGTTTTCCGTTAAGAACGTGATAATCTGTTGTGATCTTTAAACTTCTGTCTAATATAATGCGAGTAGGTGCTTTGCCGGCCCAATCTCTTAAGTTCAATTGCGGATTGTCATCTAGGACCGTATTTGTGCCAACTAAAATACCAGCCTCTTCACTTCGCCATTTATGTACTAATTGTCGCGATTTTGTATTGGTGATCCAATAGGGTTTCTTCTCTTCTCCACGTTTTAAAGGTTCAGGAGCAATAAACCCGTCAGCTGTTTCTGCCCATTTTAAAATTAAGTATGGTCGTCGTTTAGTAAAAAAAGTAAGAAAGCGTTTGTGATGTTCCTCGCATTCTTTTGGTAGAATACCAACTAGTACAATACAACCTGCTTCTTCTAATTTTTTAATTCCTTTACCGGCTACTTTTTCATGTGGATCCTTTAAGCCTATAACAACTTTAGGGATTCCCATTTTTACGATTAAATCTGCACAAGGCGGAGTTTTCCCGTAATGAGAACAAGGTTCTAAGGTTACATAAATGGTAGATGATTTTAAAAGAGAAACATCAGAAACAGAGTTAATTGCATTTACCTCAGCGTGAGAACCACCGTATGCACTAGTAAACCCTTCGCCAATAATTTTATCATTATGCACAATTACAGCTCCTACCATAGGGTTGGGTGCTGTTAAACCTAGTCCGTTCTTTGCTATCTGTAAACAACGAAGCATATAGGTTTCATCGGTAGAAAGCGCGTCTCTATTTAACGGCATTGAATTGTTGGTATCTAGATTATTAATGGACATCAAACTTTAACATTATACGCATATCACGTATCTTCACACTTCAAAAATAGTACTTTAAAACCTATTGCCTTATTCTTATGGAAAAAGTCATTATCCGTGAAATTAGAAAGGGAGATAACCCACAAGTATCCAAAGTTATACGACAGGTATTAGCGGATATGGGTGTTCCAAAAGTGGGAACAGCATATGAAGACCCTTCGTTAGATAACATGTTTGAACACTATGAGAAACCTAAGGCAACTTATTTTGTTGTAGAAGAGAATGGTTCTATTTTGGGGTGTGCAGGTATAGCTCAATTAGATAATTATGAGGGTAATGTAAGTGAGCTTCAGAAAATGTATTTTTTAAAAGAGGCAAGAGGTAAGGGTTTAGGGCATAAAATGATAAGCGTTTGTTTAAATCGTGCCAAAGAATATGGTTTTGATTCTTGTTATTTAGAGACGCTGCCCAATATGGAAGCTGCCCAGAAATTATACAAGAAAATGGGCTTTGAATATATAGAGGGTAGAATGGGAGATACAGGTCATTATTCTTGTCCTGTATTCATGCTTAAAAAATTGTAACTGTGTTATTAAGGGAGATTAAAAATATATTTCATTTAGAATTAGATGCTATTTATGGTAAGGACGAGGTCAATAGTTTCTTTTATTTACTAATTGAGCATTATTTTGATTTAGAACGTTTTGTTTTAGCAATGCAGCCAGAGCTGGTTATTGATAAAGAACAGGAGACTGTTATATTTCAAGCCTTATCTAAATTAAAACTAGAGAAGCCTATTCAGCATATTATTGGTACGGCATATTTTATGGGTCTAGATTTTAAGGTGAATAAACATGTATTGATACCAAGACCTGAAACTGAAGAATTGGTTCGTTGGATATTGGATGATGTAAAAGATGTTAAACAATTATTGACTATTCTGGATATGGGTACAGGTAGTGGCTGTATTCCAATTTCTTTGGATAAGAATTTGACGAATGCAAAAGTATTCGGGTTGGATATTTCTACGGATGCTTTAAAAGTAGCAGATGAAAATAACGCATTGCTGAATGCAGGTGTAAAATTTTTCGAAGCAAATATGTTGTCTTTGGATGCGGAAACCTCAGCAAAAGAATTAAGCCAAAAATTTGATATTATTATTTCTAATCCGCCATATGTGCGAGAATTAGAAAAAGAAGAAATGCAGAATAATGTCATAGAACATGAGCCTAGTTTGGCACTTTTTGTTCCTGATGAAGACCCATTAAAGTTTTATAGCGCAGTAGTTAATTTTGCAGCTGACCATCTAAATGAAGACGGATGTTTGTATTTGGAAATTAATCAGTATTTGGGTGAAGAAACAATGAATTTATTAGAAGAATCTAATTTTAAGACTATAGAGTTGCGGAAAGATATGTTTGGCAATGACCGCATGATAAAAGGAATAAAGAAATGAAAAGTATTGTAGTTTTTTGCGGTAGTAGTGAAGGTGTTGATTCTGCATATGGTTTACAGGCATCAGAATTAGGAGAGACTTTTGCGAAGAAAACTATTCAGTTAGTCTATGGTGGTGCTAAAATAGGCATCATGGGTAAAGTTGCTAAAGGGGTATTAAATAATGGTGGAAAGGTGATAGGAGTAATTCCTGTATTTCTAAAAAAGAAAGAAGTGGTTCATGAGGGATTAACAGAATTAATCGTTACCAAAAATATGCATGAACGTAAATTAAAGATGCATGATCTATCTGACGGAATATTAATGCTACCTGGCGGATTTGGAACATTAGAGGAATTTTTTGAAATGTTGACCTGGTCTCAACTGGGGCTACATCAATATCCGATAGGAATATTAAATACAAACGGATTTTATGATTCCCTTTTAAAGATGATGCATGACATGGTCAAAGAAGGTTTTGTAAAACAAGAACATATAAATACTATTTTGGTAGACGATGATATAAATTCATTACTGGAAAAAATGGAAAATTACATTCCGTTACCAACACCAAAATGGATTAATAAAGAGCAGCTTTAAGGAATATGAAGGCAAAAATAGAAGCACTAAGAACAGCGTTACGAGAGTATAATCATAATTACTATGTATTGGATAGTCCGACCATTTCTGATTATGATTTTGATATGAAATTGAAAGAATTACAGGATTTGGAGGCAAAACATCCAGAATTCCATGATGCAAGTTCACCTTCACTTCGGGTTGGTGGAATGATAACCAAAAATTTTGCTACCGTAGTTCATGAGCACAGAATGTATTCTTTAGATAATTCGTACTCCAAAGAAGATTTAGAAGATTGGGAGAAACGTATTCAGCGTAATCTAGGAGATGTGCCTGTTGCTTTTACCTGTGAGTTAAAGTACGATGGTGCATCTATCAGTATAATCTATGAAAAAGGAAAACTGATAAAGGCAGTTACTCGTGGTGACGGAATTCAGGGAGACGATGTTACCAATAATATTAAGACGATAAAATCTGTTCCGCTGCAACTAAAGGGAGATTACCCTGAGAAGTTTGATATACGTGGAGAAATCGTTTTGCCTTTTGACGGATTCATGAAAATGAACGAAGAGCGCGTAGCAAATGGCGAAGATCCATACATGAACCCTAGAAATACAGCATCAGGTAGTTTAAAGCTTCAAGATAGTAGTGCTGTTGCGGAAAGACCGTTAGAGTGTTTGCTATATAGTATAGTGGGTAGAAACTTGAATATAGATTCTCAGTTTCACATGTTAGAGAAAGCCCGGGAATGGGGTTTTAAAGTGCCAACCGTTGCAAAGCTTTGCAAAACCACAGATGAAGTTATGGCATTTGTTGATGAATGGGATGTAAAGCGTCATGAATTACCTTATGAGACAGATGGGGTTGTTATAAAAGTAAATAGTCTTCAGAATCAAGATGAATTAGGTTATACTGCTAAAGCTCCAAGATGGGCAATGGCATATAAGTTTAAGGCGGAACAAGTATCTACTACCCTCAATGAAATTACATATCAAGTAGGGCGTACAGGGGCAATTACACCTGTAGCGAATTTAGAACCTGTTTTATTGGCAGGTACAACGGTCAAAAGAGCCTCATTGCATAATGCAGATCAAATAGCAAAATTAGATATTCGTGTTGGCGATACCGTATTTGTAGAAAAGGGAGGGGAAATTATTCCAAAAATTATAGCGGTAGATTTAACCAAAAGACCTGCAGATTCTAAGCCTACTGAGTATATACATCAATGTCCCGAATGCGGAACAGAACTTACTCGTTCAGAAGGTGATGCCAAACATTACTGCCCGAACGAATATGGTTGTCCGCCACAGATAACAGGTCGTATTCAGCATTTTATTTCAAGAAAGGCGATGGATATTGAAGGCTTAGGTGGTGAGACGGTTGAATTGCTATTTAAAGAAGGTTTAATAGACGATTTTGCCGATTTGTATAAACTCACCAAAGATGATGTATTGCCTCTGGAGCGAATGGCTGAGAAGTCCGCCGAGAATCTGGTAAAAGGGGTATCTGAATCGGTGCAAGTACCTTTTGAGCGTGTACTATTTGCTTTAGGTATTCGTTTTGTCGGGGAGACGGTAGCAAAGAAATTGGTAAAAGCATATAAGAATATAGATGCTTTAAAAGAAGCTGCCCTAGAGCACTTAACATCTGTAGATGAAATAGGAGAGCGTATTGCGCAGAGTGTCATTGACTTTTTTGCGAACGAAAAGAATATCGATGCTATTGAAAGATTACGTAGTTACGGCGTACAATTAGCCATATCTGCCGAGAAGTTAGAAAACCAGACAGATATGTTAGCGGGTAAAACCTTTGTAGTATCGGGTGTGTTTGAGATTTTAAGCAGAGATGAGCTTAAGAAGAAAATAGAAGATAATGGGGGTAAGGTAGGCTCTTCAATATCATCAAAGACTAGTTTTTTGGTTGCAGGCGATAAAATGGGACCAAGCAAACGTACAAAAGCAGAGATTCTTGAGATTCCGATTATAAGTGAGCAGGATTTTATAAATATGATAGCATAAAAAACTATGGACATTTTTACAATTATTTCAGTATTAGTATTTTTATCGGCAATATTCGGCTATATAAATGCGCGTTTTCTAAAACTACCTAACAGTATCGGCTTAATGCTGATTACAATTCTATTTACTTTGGTCGTTTTTTTAATTGGTTATATTGATGACACTTTAATTAATGCAGAACGATACATTATTACCCAGATAGATTTTAAAGCAGTATTGCTTGATATTATGTTAAGTTTTATGTTATTCGCAGGTGCACTACATACTAATTTTGAACAATTAAAAGTGCAGCGGTGGCCTATATTGGTGTTCTCTACTTTAGGTGTGTTGGTGTCAACCTTTTTAGTAGGTACAAGTATGTATTATTTATTACAATTGATAGGAATGAATATCTCTTTTATCTATTGTCTATTGTTCGGGTCATTGATTTCACCAACAGATCCTATTGCAGTATTGGGAATATTGAAGAATGCAGGAGCTCCAAAACAATTAGAAACAAAAATTGTGGGCGAATCTTTGTTTAATGACGGTGTTGGTGTGGTGGTTTTTTTAACAATTTTTAAATTGGCCGCTGCAACTGAAGTAGCCGTTGGTCCGTTAGACATTTTAGAACTTTTTGGAGTTGAGGTAATTGGCGGGGTGGCATTAGGTCTAGCCTTAGGTTGGGTAACATGGAAACTTATGAAATCTATTGATGATTATGATATAGAAGTAATCATTACCTTGGCGACCGTTATGACAGGTACATTGATAGCACAGAAATTCCATTTATCTGCTCCACTAGCAATGGTAGCTGCAGGTTTGGTAGTAGGTAACGATAAGGTACGTAATTCTGCAATGTCAAAAACTACGGAGACTTATGTAGATAAATTTTGGGAGCTTTTAGATATTCTTTTGAATACACTTCTCTTTGTTTTAATCGGGATGGAAATACTCGTATTATCCTTTAAAACAGAATACGTAATTGCTGGATTATTGGCAATTCCTTTGGTTCTTATTTGTCGCTATTTGTCACTATTACTACCTATTAAATTCTTTGAAAAGAAATTAGATTTTGTGCCGAGAACTAATTTGTTAATGACCTGGGGCGGATTGCGTGGAGGTATATCTATTGCATTGGCATTAGGTTTATCTGATGTAATGCATAGAGATGCATTTTTAGTCATAACATACATAGTGGTGATATTCTCTATTATAGGGCAGGGGTTAACCGTTGAGAAGCTTATTAAAAGAGTTGTAAAATGATACCTAAAACGTACCTAGAATTTGAAAAGAGCTTAGAACTATCTACTGTTCCGGAAGAGTGGTCAGACGAACTAAAATCGATATGGTATGATGCCAATGGAGATTGGGAAGCTTCGCATAATTTAGCTCAAGACATACATAATACTTTGGGTAGTTGGTTACATGCCTATTTGCACCGTAAAGAAGGCGACAGATTTAGTGCAGGGTACTGGTATCGTTTGGCAAAAAAAGAATATCCTACAATTAGTTTAGATGAAGAGTTAAAGGTAATTGTGGATTATATCATTAATAACAACGTATAGAAGTCAGGTTACTTAGATATATATTCTTTAAAACTTATTGCTGTAAATCTCTGAAAATTATTCTCGAAATCACTTTTGTTATTGAATCCGCACGAATACACAAGTTTGTATAAATCGTTCGATTCTAGAAATCCCGAATCAATAAGCTGCTTTGCTTTTTCTACTCTAATCTTGTTCCTATAAGCTGTAAAACTAATTCCTTTTGTTTGATAGAAAAAATAAGCAGCATGATAAGCAGGTACATGTAAAAGTTCTGCACATGCTTTTAAATTAAAACCTTGTTTTAGAAATGCTTCCTGTTGTTCTATAGTTATTAGTGAGTTGTTTAGTTCTCGATTATCTAACCCGTACATCTGTGATTTTGAATTGGTGTCATTTGTTATAGATGATGAAACCAATAATTGATTTTTAGGAAATCCGTATAGAATAGAAGGGAAGTATAGGGGAGCTATGCTTATCAATAATAAGACTAGAAACAATATAATCTGTAAACTGTATAAACTTGTGGTTGATATATTTAAAGTATTGAGACCTAACATTCTTTCAATTCCAAAAAACAAAGTAATAAATGCCATTAAGGTTAATGCGGTATAAAACAAAAGCAACCATCTATTAAGGATGACCTTTAATTTATCATTTGGGTTTATTTTAAAAAATCTTCTTAACAAGGGTATAAGGGATAGTAAATATATTAATTGCCATAAATGACGTAAGCTATAGTGTTCATTTAAACTAAGCAGTCCATATTGTTCGCCAAAACGTTTTGTAGGGAAAGAAATGGCATTTTCCACAATATGATTATAGTAAGATGCCGGTTTAGAGAAAACAAGGGCAACATCTATGACGCTTAGTAGAAAGGGGATAAATAGTAAAATGTATTGCCATTTCCACGTAAACTTATCGTCCATAACTGTTTTAAAATAGAAATATACAGGTACGCTTATTATGCTGTAGAGTAAGAGTGGCCAAAAGTAAAACCATTTAAACTGAGTTAACAATCCATCGGTTATAATGTAAGTTTGAAGGTTGTATATGGAAAAAATAAAATAGAAAAAAGCAAGAAATTGTTGAGGTAGTTTATTTACATTTTTTCTTAAAAGTAATACAGCGGTTAAAATAAATCCGAAGATTGCAATTAACAAGAAAACAATATTCATTCAATAACTTTTATGTAAAGTACAAAAAATAGTGTACGAATTTACAATAGAAAAGGTAAGAAAATATATTTTTATTATAATTTATAAACGTGTGTTAACTTAGTTGAATAAGGGAGGTAAAGGGGTTAATTAGTTATAAAATCTTATGCTGATTAACTGCTAAAGTCTAAAAAAAAACCGAATTATTTCAGGTAATCCGGTTTTGTATAAATTCTCTAAAAGGGTTTAAATCATTTTGAAATCCAACAATAATTCTCCTTCAATAGAAGCTTGTAAATGATCTCCTTTAAATGTTTCACCAGCACCCACTGCTGGTGTACCTGTAAAAATCATGTCACCAGGGTTCAAAGTCATGAATGTAGAAACAAAGCTGATGATTTCAGCAAAGTTATAAATGATATAACCTGTGTTACCTACTTGTTTCTTTTCACCGTTAATCACTAAATCAAAATTGATATTATCTAATTCTGGAAAATTTGCTATGGGTTTGAAACCTGAAATAGGCGAAGCGCCATCAAATCCCTTTGCCAAAGCCCAAGGACCTTTTTTCTCTCTACTCGCTGTAAGTACATCTTTTGCAGTATAGTCAATACCAATACCTATTTCAGAAATGTATGAGTTTGCTTCTTCTAAAGAGACATTTTTAGCAGTTTTGCCAATTTTCACTACTAATTCAACTTCATAAATCAACTGACTGGTAATAGCGGGGAATGCGACATCTTTACTATCCGCAACTAAGGTAGAATCGGGCTTTGTGAAAATGAGCTGTACATCGTTCTTTAATGCACCAATTTCAGATTTATCTACTACGTAATTCTTTCCTATGCCTATTATTTTCATTGCTTATTATCTTAATGTGTAATTCAGTTTATGGGACTAAATTAATGATTATTACAACTATGGGATAACGAATTTCTTGAAATCACATTATCTCTTGGTTTTGTTTTAGGATTATGTTGAGGTATCGTTTTATTTTATAATATCCATTTTTCTAAAGGCCGATAGTGTAATGGATTTTCTTTTTTTTGTTAAATTCATTCATATTGAAATCAGAAGAAAATGGTTCTAGATTAGTGGCAAAGAAATAGGTATTGTCAGCTACTTCAACATAGCCTACAAACCAACCATTAATTTTTTAACTACGTATGGATAAGCCTGCTTTACCGCTGAGCGTATAGTTATTTTCCGTATTGATGATCATGATTTTTTGAACGATGTCCTTTGTTCTTTTTGAAATAGGAAGTTTGTTACCATAAAACCTTTTTAAGAAATCGACCTGTTGCATTTGGTTGATACGTGATGTTCCTTCCAACCAAAAGTTTCGAATGTTTAACGAGTCTATATGCAGATCACCATAGTGTAGTTTTTCTGCATACGTGTTCATTCTTTCAGGATTGATTTTTGAAGCTACTTCTTGATAACAGGACACGCATGAGTATTGAAAAGCACCTTTTAACGTTAGATCCTGTTCCCATATATCTAACCATCTGTCTTCACCGTTCCATTTAAAAATGGTACTGTCACTTTCAATGACTCCGGTTTCAAGTCCTATAATGGAGTTTGCAATTTTAAAAGGCGACGCAGGCAATCTTCCTTGGTTTGCCCGGTCAAAATCATTGGAATAATAGATGTCCTTCTTTAAATCATTTATGATTACGGAACCCTTAACATCTGAGGAATTTATAATAGATTGAAATTCAGTATTTTATATCTTATTTTTAATGGAATTAGGTTGTTCAATAGTATGGTCCTTATTTTGTTCTTTACATGAACTGATACACAATAAGAGTAAAGCGATATAGCTAAATTTCAATGGCATTAGAAAAAATATAAGGTTAATAAAATGAACTTTAAAGATAAATATTTGAATTTATAAGAAGTAAGCTTATGCTTATAACTAATGTTTTTAGTCCGATGTGAAGCAAATCATTTCATGTGTTTTATTAATTTTTGGTAGCGGTTTTGTTTTGATTGAGTGCTTTTGTTTGATTTATCGCCATAAACAATACAATTACCGCAATAATTCCAATAATTAAATTCCCCGTCGATGTAATAACAAAGGGATTGAGTACAATTATCATTAAGCTGGCTACCACCCATAAAATGTCTTGAATAATAATCCATAGCACAGCTAATCTTCTTTGTTTTTTAATCTCATACCAAATAGTAATGGTGAAATAAAGTAACACCAAACCAACCACCCAAAAGATAGTAGTATTGCCCGTACCGAATAGTGCAGCTATTTTAGAATTAAATATAATCAGTAATATGCCTGAAATACTAGAGAATATGGCATTGGCTTTTAAAGCGTTTTGTAATTTGTTCATGAGATGAAAATTTTTTTTTACAAATTTCCGTAATCAAGACATCATCTCTCTTGACAAATGATAGTTAATTCAATTTTCTCAACCTACTTAATGATTCTGGTGTAATACCTAACATAGAAGCTATGTATTGCAATGGTATGGTATTAAAGAGTTCCGGTTCTTCTTCTAGTAAGCTTTCAAATCGTTGTTTTGCTGTGGTATGTAGTTGGGAGAACATACTTTTTTCCAACAAGGCGAAAGAATTCGCCAATATAAGGTTGTCAAATTCCAACCATTTTGGTTCTGTTTTATTTAGTTTAAAATGATCTTCTCTATTGATGACATTAAGAGTACAATCGGTAATAGCTTGAATATTCCAGTGGTTATAGGTTTCAAAAACAAAGCTTGAAAGTGATGTAATAAATTTACCCGAACTACCGATCCATAAGGTGATTTCCTTGCCATCAACAATGTCGTACATTCGCAAATAGCCAGATGCAATAAATGCCATTTGTCTGCAGGCTTTTCCAGATTCTAAAAAGAAATTACCTTTAGAAATGTTCATTGGTTTAAAAACCGAAATAATAGCATCCATTGAGCTATTGTCGATAGTTACTTGATTTGAGATACATGTTTTTAATTTTTCCATTTTGATGAGTGTTTGTTATTCATAAATACAAAAATTAAAAGAGATTAGTAGTGTGCAAATACATGAATTTTTCTATTTAGTTTTAAAGGGCTCTAGTACAGAAAATATAAATTGTATCAAGATTTGGAACATAAATAAAGCTTGCCGGTTAACAATGCTAAAGTTTCCAGAATTATTATAAGTTAATGAATGTGGAATTTAATTTAGGATGTATGTGGTTAAGATATTATTTAATCCGTTTTGACAATCATAGTATTTATTAAGAGATGGTGTTTGACTTATGCTAAACTAATTACACTTTTCTTTTCTATATCCATACATGATAATATCGTAGAAATAAATCTACAACACCTTCTTAAAACAAACACTATTCTTCATATGCTCATAAGGGGCGTAGTTATCGGTAACTGTATAGTTATTCTTTTTGTATAGAGCAATGGCTTCATGCTGGCGTAAACCCGTTTCAAGAACGCAATAACTATAATTCGATTCTTTTGCCCATTCTTCTAATACTACTAGTACTTTTGAGGCAATTCCTTTTCTGCGGTAATCTGGTTGAACATACATGCGTTTAATCTCAACCGAGTCTTTGTTAAATTCTTTGAAAGCTCCGCAAGCAACAAGGGTTTCATCAGTATAAAAGACGACACAGTTTTTCAACGCATCAATACCATTAAATTGTGCGTAGAAAGTGTTCTCGTCTCCATCTCGTAATGCCAAATCTGCATCAAGTAGCGCTACTAATTCTTTGAAGTTTTGGTTATCGCTAGAGCAACGTTTATAGTAAAGCATAAGAGGTCTCTTTTTTAGACTTTAATGGTGTACCCGTTCGCGTTGACAGTGCTGTTGTCAAAATAGAAATCGATACGACCAAGATTTACGCCAAAACATCCTACTTGATTGACAAATACATCACGCTCAGCAGCATTGGTAACTACAGTTGGCTTATCTAAAAATGTATGGGTATGGCCACCAATAATTAAATCGGTGTATTTAGTTCTCTTTGCTAGCTTTAAATCATCTGGTTTTTCAGTGCTATATTCATATCCTAAGTGAGAAAGGCAAATAACCAAATCGCACTTTTCCTCTTCTTTAAGCTTGGTTTCCATATCGGTAGCCAATTCATAAGGGTCAAGAAATACAGTCTCTTTAAAGAGTTGTTTTGTAACCAAACCGTCTAGTTTAATCCCTAATCCGTAGACACCAACTTTAATCCCGTCTTTCTCATAAATCTTATAGGGCTGTGTTAATCCGTCTAAAACCGTATTTGAAAAGTCGTAATTGGCACTGATAAAATTAAATTTAGCGTAAGGCATTTGCGCTAATAGTCCGTCAATACCATTGTCAAAATCATGATTACCAATAGTGGTAGCATCATAATTAAGCATGCTCATCAATTTAAATTCTAGTTCACCACCATAAAAATTGAAGTAGGGGGTACCTTGAAAAATATCACCGGCATCGAATAGAAATGTATGTGGGTTTTCTTTTCTAATACTATCTACCAAACCAGCTCTACGCGCTAAACCTCCTAAACCAGGAAAATCTGCATGGCCTTTGGGGAATGCATCTACATGACTATGTACATCATTGGTATGTAAGATAGTAATATGCTTTTTTGTAGAAACGTTGCAAGAGTTTAGACCTAAGCCACCAAGAGTCAATAGACTAGACGATGCGGCAGTATTTCGTATAAATTTTCTTCTTTCCATTTTACTGTAATTGATAGTATCTTAAATCTACTTTTGGTGCAAGGGTATCCACTTTAGAAAAGAAATCTATCATGGCATTTCGTATTTTATAATCGGTTTCTGTTTTGGAAAGCGCTTCTTTAAAAAAGTTCATATTGTCGCCACCAGTTACTAGATAATCAGAAGTAGCAACATAATAAGATTTGTTTTTATCTACAGGTTTACCGTTAATCGTAAAAGTATTGACCGTGTTGTCTTTATTAAGTATAAGCTGTATACCAGCAACAGGGTGCGCTCTTTTAGATTGTATTAGGTAGTCGACCATCTTTAATAGGGCATCGCCTTTAAGTTCTACGATTACTACCGAATTTTCAAAAGGCATTACCTCATAAGCAGTTCTAGAGGTTACGTTTCCTTTAGAAATAATCGATCTTATACCGCCATGGTTTAAAAGCACCAGGTCAATACTATTTCCGGTGCGCTTTTTAAAAATAGGATTGGTCTCACTCAGTACAATATCTGCCATTAAATTACCTGCAGTTGTATTGAATTTACCATCGGTTTTTGAAATAACATATGGTGAATATGCCAATGTACTATCTAAAATACTTTCAACGCGATCATGATAAGGCTGAATAAATTTTTGAATACTGTCAACCGAAGTATAACTGGTGTCAATTGCTATCTGCTTGCCAGTCAGTTCAGTGAGGTGTTCGGGATTGTTTTTACAAGATACTAAATTTAACAATGTTATAAATATAACATAATGTTTTATATTTAAAATACCAAAGTGTTTTAACTTCGCCATATAGTTGCAGGGATATTATTTACATTTGTCTAAATGTAAAAATACATGTTTTTAAAAGGAATTAAGGACAAGTTTAAGCGGAAATCTGGCCGTAAGATATTAAAACAGTTGGTGTCAACACCAGTGGCTGTAACGCGTGAAAGTAAAGGAATACGTTCTGTAGGTTGTATTGTGGATCTAGATAAGTTTGAGAAAACTGAATTGTTTTTTCAGTTTCAAGAAGAGTTATCGTTGCATCCCAATGCGGTTAAAATTATTGGATATAAGCGTTTTTATGATAAAAACTCACCATATGCCACTCCTGTTTTTTCAGATAAGGACTTAGGGTGGAACGGTGAAATTGAAAACAGTTATGCCCTTGAGTTTTTAGGACGAGAATATGACCTTTTAGTGAATTATTATAATGAGGATAGCCTGTTGTTGAATTTAATGTCGGTGAAGGCAAAGGCTCGTTTAAAAGTAGGGTTTAAAGAAGTGGGACCTACTTACAATGATTTAATGTTAGATACGCCGTTAAAGGACTTTCAGATATTTAAAAAAGAATTGAAAAAGTACTTGGGCATTTTTAAAGAGATTTAATTATGAGAGATTTAAGGGGAGCAGGAGTAGCGTTAATTACGCCTTTTAAAGAAGATGGATCAGTAGATGTAGAGGCTCTTAAAAAAGTTGTAGCTTTTAATATTGAAGGCAACATAGATTACTTGGTGGTTTTAGGAACTACGGCAGAATCGGTAACCTTATCAAAAGAAGAAAAGCAATTGGTCATGCGCACCGTAGAAGAAGCAAATCAAGGTGCATTGCCTTTAGTCATTGGTATTGGCGGTAATAATACTATGGCTTTGGTAGAAGAGTTACAATCTGCGAATTTATCTGCATATGATGCTATTCTATCTGTTTCTCCATATTACAATAGACCTACGCAAGAAGGTATTTATCAGCACTTCGCAGCACTTTCGCAAGCATCACCATTACCGATTATTTTATATAATGTACCTGGTCGTACCGGTAGTAATATGTTGTCAGAAACAGTAGTACGTCTAGCAAAAAAATTTGATAATATAGTAGCAGTAAAAGAAGCTTGCGGAGATATGACCCAAGTTCAGGAACTAATATCAAAAAGACCAGAAGGTTTCTTAGTACTTTCTGGGGATGATATTACGGCATTGCCAACTATAGTTGCGGGTGGTGACGGAGTAATTTCTGTAATCGGTCAAGGTTTGCCAGAAGAATTTTCTAAAATGGTGCACGAAGGATTAAATGGTAATACCGAAGTAGCATATAGCTATCATTATAGAATGCAAGATGGTATGAAGTTGATTTTTGAGGAAGGAAATCCGGCTGGAATCAAGGTTATTTTTGAATATTTAGGTTTTGCTAAGCCTTTTGTAAGACTACCATTGATTACTGCGAGTGATGCATTAAAGCATAGAATAGTTTCATTTATGGAATCTATGATGCGCATACCAGCATAATTTTTCGTTAAAACTTCTCTTAGTAGGACATTTGTGTGCAGTAAAGCCTGTATTTTTATTGGTTTAAAATGTTTTTTAAATCCATTGATAATCACTAATTTTGCAAAATGTTTTTTAAAATGAGGAGAGTTTTTCCAATACTATTGATTGCCATTGCTTTACAATCGTGTAACGAGTACCAAAAAGTGCTCAAGAACGATGATGTAAAAGCGAAATACGATATGGCCGAAACTTTCTATGAAGAAGGTGATTTTAAAAGAGCTAATAGATTGCTTGAGCAAATAGCCCCTAAATATGTAGGTAAACCTCAGGGTGAGCGTGTTATGTTCTTTTTGTCTAACAGTTATTTTCAGCAAGAAGATTACAACATGGCAGGCTATCAGTTTGAGCGTTTTGTAAAATCATATCCAAAAAGTGATAAGGCTATTGAAGCTACTTTTTTAGGCGCTAAAAGTTTCTACGAGTTATCTCCAGAATATTCTTTAGATCAAACCGATACAGATAAAGCGTTATTGAAATTACAGAATTTTATTAATACGTATTCTGAATCTGAGTTTTATGCCGAAGCAAATACTATGGCTCAAGAACTCACAACAAAAAAACAAGAAAAGGCGTTTGAGATATTGAAGCAGTATAATAAATTGGGGGAGTTCAATTATGATATGCTTAAATCAGCAGTAGCGGCGAGCGATAATTTTGTGTCTGATAACCCTGGTTCTCCTTTTAGAGAAGAAGCAATGTTTATAAAGGTTGAAGCATTAACACACATGGCAGTAAATAGTTTTGAGCAATTGAAAGAAGAGCGTTTAAAAAATGCGAAGTCTGCTCATGCTGCAATGCAAAAGCAGTTTCCAGAATCTAAATTCGATAAGGAGGCTACAGATTTAATCGAAAAAATTGATAAAGAATTACAACGTATGCAAGCGCAGGTCGTTGAATCAAAATAAATAATTTAATTATGAATATGAACGATTTAAAAAACTCTAAGGCATCGGTATCTACGGTAACTATTAACCGTAATGAGTTCGATGCGCCTACTGAAAATATCTATGAGGCTATTTCAATCGCTGCAAAGCGCGCTGTTCAGATCAATTCTGAAATTAAGAAAGAGCTTTTAGAGAAATTAGAAGAGTTTGCTACATATAGCGATAGTTTAGAAGAGGTTTTTGAAAATAAAGAGCAAATTGAGGTTTCTAAGTTTTACGAAAAATTACCTAAGCCACACGCAATGGCAGTAGAAGAGTGGTTGATGGATAAAATCTACCATAGAAACACAGAAAAAGACGCTTAAGAAAGAAATATGTTGAACGGCAAAAATGTTCTTTTAGGAATTACCGGAGGAATTGCTGCTTATAAAACAACATTCTTAGTTCGTTTATTTATAAAAGCTGGCGCTAACGTTAAGGTCATACTTACCGATAGCGCCAGCTCTTTTGTTTCCCCACTTACACTAGCCACTTTGGCTAAAAACCCAGTAGTGCTTGATTTTGTTAAGACAGAAGGGAATATTGTCGACTGGAACAATCATGTAGAAATGGGGCTATGGGCAGACTTAATGGTGATTGCGCCAGCCACTGCGAATACCATGTCTAAAATGGCAACGGGTAATTGCGACAATATTTTAATGGCTACATATTTATCTGCTAAATGTCCAGTTTTTGTTGCTCCGGCAATGGATCTTGATATGTACAAGCACCCAAGTACTAAAAGTTCTTTAGATGCGCTTACTTCTTTTGGTAACATGATTATACCTGCAACAAGTGGCGAGCTTGCTAGTGGTTTGCATGGAGAAGGTAGAATGGCAGAGCCAGAAGATATTGTAAGCTTTATTAAAAAGCAGTTATCTGATGGATTACCATTATCTGGCAAAAAAGTATTGATTACTGCAGGTCCGACTTACGAGGCAATTGATCCTGTTCGTTTTATAGGAAATCACTCCTCAGGCTTAATGGGTTTTGAGCTTGCTAAAACAGCGGCAAGTCTAGGTGCAGAAGTATTTTTAGTTACTGGGCCTACACATTTGTCTGTTATTCACGATAATATTCATGTTCTCAATGTAGTTTCGGCAGACGACATGTATCATAGTACTCAACTGTATTATGAAACATCAGATATCGTAATTTGTGCTGCAGCTGTAGCGGATTATAGACCCAAGACCGTAGCAGAACAGAAAATTAAAAAATCCGAAGAAAACTTTACTATTGAATTGGTCAAGAATAAAGATATCTTAAAAAGCTTCGGGGAACATAAAAAAAATCAATTCTTGGTCGGTTTCGCCTTAGAGACTGAAAACGAAATTGAAAACGCAAAAGGTAAACTAAAGCGTAAAAATTTAGACGCCATCGTATTGAATTCTATGCGAGATAAGGGTGCTGGTTTTGGTGGGGTTACCAATAAAATATCATTTATAGATACCAATTCTAGCATTACTACGTTTGAACTAAAGACCAAGGCAGAAGTTGCCGTGGATATCTTCAATGAAATTATTAAAAGACGGTATGCGTAAGGCTGTATTTCTATTACTATTTATCTTTATTGGTTTAGTGACAAATGCTCAGGAGTTTAATTGTGCCATTACGGTTAATTCTGATCAAGTAACTAAAGGTGATCTTCAGGTTTTTAAGACTTTAGAGCGTTCATTGAATGATTTTATAAATAAATCTAAATGGACAAATCGTGTATACAAAGAAAATGAGCGGTTAAATGCTCAAATTTTTATTACGATTACTTCTTATGAATCCAACAATTTTAGCGGTACTATTCAAATACAATCTTCTAGACCAGTGTATAATACCTCATATTCATCACCGGTTTTTAATTATAAAGACAACCAGTTAAATTTTCAATATATTGAATTTCAGCCATTGATTTTAAATGAAAATCAGTTTGAATCAAATTTGGTGAGTGTAATCGCTTATTACGCATATATTATGCTAGGTTTGGATGCAGATACATTTTCACTAGAAGGTGGAACTGATTTCTATAGAAAGGCGCAGAATATTGTAACTCAGGCACAAGGAAGTAATTTCTCTGGTTGGAACCAATCTTCAGACTCGAACAGAAGTAGGTTTGAGTTGGTAGATAATCTTTTGTCTAATACTTATAGAGAGTACCGAATAGCTATGTATAATTATCATAGAAAAGGTCTTGATATTCTTCCAGATAATAATAGTACGGGCAAGCAAGTAATTGCAGGTACGATGAATTTGTTTCGGACGATGATCAATAGGAGACCAAATGCATTTTTGATTTCTACTTTCTTTGATGCAAAATCAGAAGAGATAAAAAATATTTTTTCTGATGGACCAAAAGTTGATATCGTAAAGCTTAAGGAAACCCTCAATAAAATAGCACCTTTATACGCAACTACCTGGAACGATATTAAATATTGAACCATTTTACAAAACGGAATTATAGATTACCTTTGTGAATCTAAAACTCTAACGCGTGCTATCAACCCTTTCCATTTCTAATTACGCATTAATTGATCATCTAGAAGTAGACTTCAATAAAGGTTTTACGGTTATTACCGGTGAAACAGGTGCTGGTAAATCTATTTTACTTGGCGGATTATCTCTAGTGCTAGGTAAACGTGCCGATCTAAGCTCTTTGCGAGTTAAGGATCAGAAATGTATTATAGAAGGTACTTTCAAAATTGACACGTACGGACTCCAGAATTTTTTTGAAGAAAACGACTTGGACTATGAAGATAGTACGGTTATTAGGCGAGAGATTTTACCTAGCGGTAAATCGAGAGCGTTTGTAAACGATACCCCCGTTACTTTAGGTGTCTTATTAACCTTAGGAGAAAATCTTATTGATATTCATTCTCAGCATCAGACCATGCAGCTCACTGAAAATGACTTTCAGTTGAAATTGGTCGATGCATTGGCAAACAACCAAAAACGGTTATCAGAGTATAGAAAAGGGTTAAAAACCTATCGAAAGGCTCAGAAAGAACTTGATAAACTTATTGAAATTCAAAATACAGCCAATAAAGAGCAAGATTACAATACGTTTTTATTAGAAGAACTTGAAAAGGCACCATTGAAAGTAGGTGTCATTGAAGACTTAGAGGAAGAATACGAACAACTGAATAATGTTGAGTTGATTATGGAGCAGCTGTCAAAAGGAGATCAGTTGTTTAATGACGAGCAAATTGGTGTTTTGCCTTTAGTGACAGAAATGCGTCAATCACTTTCGAAATTGGTCGACTTTGGGTCGAACTATAATGATTTATTCGAGCGCGTTAAATCTGTACTGATAGAATTAGATGATGTGAGTTCAGAAATACAGCGTCTTCAAGAAGGGGTAGAGGCTAACCCAGATCAGCTAGAACAGGTGAATAATAAGCTACAGCTGCTGTATAACTTACAGAAAAAGCATAATGTTAGCGATATAGCTGAGTTGATTAACATAAAAAACGACCTTGCTGATAAAGTTTTTGAAACTGCCAATTTAGATGATAAAATTGCTTCAAAAACAAAAGAAATTCAAGAGCTGGAAGCAGTTTTAGAAGCTCAAGCAGTTGTTTTGAGTAAAAAACGAAATTCCGTAATTCCACAATTAAAGAAAAAACTAGAATCTGATCTTGGTTTGTTAGGTATGCCTAGTGCATCATTCGAAATAAAATTAAGTACAGCAGAAGCATTTACAGCTACGGGTAAAGATGAACTTTCATTCTTGTTTACGGCTAACAGAGGCGGTAGCTATGGCGAATTGAAAAAAGTAGCATCTGGTGGAGAATTGTCAAGAATAATGTTGGTAATTAAAGCGATACTGGCTAAGTATGAAAAACTACCAACTATCATGTTCGATGAAATAGATACAGGTGTATCTGGAGAGATATCTAACCGCATGGCAGATATCATGAAAGATATGAGTACCGATTTGCAGGTATTCTCTATTACACACTTACCACAAGTAGCATCAAAAGGAAACCATCATTTCAAAGTTTTTAAAACGGAAGGTAAAGAACGTACCATGACTAATTTAAAGCAATTGACAGATGATGAAAGGGTAGTGGAATTAGCTCATATGCTAAGCGGAAAAGATTTGTCAGATTCTGCGTTGGCACATGCAAAAGAACTTTTGAATGTATCATCGGGTGCTTAAAGCACTATATTTTTAGAATTTGTAACTGGTCTTACGACAACCAAGTCTTTAAACACTTAAAATAAGGCTGTTGTTTTTAGGGTTTTTAAGTACCACTTCAATTCTGAATTAACATATTTTAGATATCTTTGAATATTAAATCTAACTATAGAATCAACCAGCATGGGATATAACTTATTAAAAGGAAAAAGGGGAATTATTTTTGGAGCACTAGACGCGAATTCTATTGCATGGAAAACAGCACAAACAGTACACGCAGAAGGTGGTACTTTTGTATTGACAAACGCCCCAATTGCCATGAGAATGGGTCAAATAGATCAATTGGCTAAAGAAACAGGTTCAGAAGTTATACCAGCAGATGCTACCAGTGTTGAAGACTTAGATAATTTAGTAGCGAAGGCTGTTGAAATTTTAGGAGGAAAAATTGATTTCGTATTGCATTCTATCGGTATGTCGGTTAACGTACGTAAAGGTCGTGCTTACACAGATGAGAAATATGATTTCACAGCAAAAGGATGGGATGTATCAGCCCTTTCTTTTCATAAAGTATTACAATCGCTTTATAAAGCAGATGCTATGAATGAGTGGGGTAGTGTTGTAGCGTTGACCTATATGGCAGCACAAAGAACATTCCCAGATTATAATGATATGGCAGATAATAAAGCATATTTAGAGTCTGTTGCTCGTAGCTTTGGTTACTTCTTTGGTAAAGAAAAGAACGTACGTGTAAATACGATTTCTCAGTCACCTACAGCAACTACAGCAGGACAAGGAGTAAAAGGCTTTGATGGTTTTATCAGCTATGCAGAAAAGATGTCTCCGTTAGGTAATGCTTCAGCTCAAGACTGTGCTGATTATACCATAACATTATTCTCTGATCTTACGAGAAAAGTGACTATGCAAAACTTGTTTCATGACGGTGGTTTCTCTAATACAGGGGTTAGTCAAGAAGTTATAGAGAAGTTTTAATCATAATTTTAATTTTCCAATTTTGTTGGAGCCTATTTATTAAAGGAGGGTAATCATGGACTTATCATTTTCTTTTATCATTCCTGTATACAATAGACCCAGCGAAATTAAAGAATTGTTGGACAGTCTACGTTTACAAACCTATGACAAAACTTTTGAGGTGGTTATCGTCGAAGACGGCTCTACCATTTCATCTGAAGAAGTCATAGGTGAGTATGTAGACTCTTTGGCAATATCATATTATAAGAAACCTAATTCTGGTCCTGGTGATTCTCGTAATTACGGAATGTCTAGGGCAAAGGGAAATTACTTTATAATCTTAGACTCTGATTGTATTTTACCACCACAGTACCTTGTGGAAGCAGAAAAAAGTTTACAAGAAGATTATGTGCATTGCTATGGTGGTCCAGATGCGGCACATGAATCTTTTTCTACCGTTCAAAAAGCAATTAATTATGCAATGACCTCTTTTCTGACCACAGGAGGAATTCGTGGAGGAAAAAAAGCGGTAGATAAATTTCAACCCAGAAGCTTTAATATGGGTATTTCGAAAGAAGCTTTTGAAAACGTTGGCGGCTACGGAAATATTCACCCCGGTGAAGATCCAGATCTAACCATACGCATTTGGAATAAAGGGTATAGAACTAAATTGATCTCAGAAGCATTTGTGTATCATAAAAGGCGAATAGACTGGAACAAATTTTATATTCAGGTAAATAAATTTGGTATGGTACGCCCTATATTAAATAAGTGGCATCCGGAGACCAAGAAGATTACCTATTGGTTTCCAACTGTATTCTGTTTAGGACTTGTGGTTTCATTATTATTAGCATTAATAGGTTTCAAAATTCCGTGGTTTATATATTCAACATACTTTTTAGTTTTGTTTATAGATGCGCTTTTGAAAACTCGTAATTTAAAAGTAGCCTTTCTATCTTTAGTGGCAACTGTGATACAATTTTTTGGATATGGGTATGGATTTTTTAAATCAACCCTGTATATTAATGCCTCAGATAAGAAGCCAGAGGAAATTTTTCCGAAATTATTTTTTAGAGTGAACTGATGGAACGTTTAATAGAGTGGGTAAAAACAGGACTAAAGAAAAGAAAGGTAAAAGTCTTTCTTGTGTTCTTGTTATGTGCGTCACTCGCTTGGCTAATTAATAAATTATCGCTTACCTATACTAATAACACTACTTTTCAAGTAGAATATATTAATATACCTGAAGAATTCTTATTGGCGAATACTCCTAAAGATGAAATTCAAGTACGGTTACAAGCTGCTGGATTCCAGTTTTTAGGATATGAACTGAAACCCAAGCATATTCAACTAGATGTTAGTAAGGTGATGCATAAAGATGGTAGTTATTATCTAACGTCTGACCAAATTAGAATTCAATTAGAATCGCAACTTAACAATTATAGCACACTGACCGATTTTGATAGCGATGCAATATATTTCGATTTCACATCTTTAGAGACTAAGAAAGTGCCGGTAAAGGTATTAATGGAAATGACTTTTGCTACTAATCATATTATTGAAGGTGATATTAAGGTTGAACCAGATTCTATTCAAATATCAGGGCCTAAAAGCCAAATAGATACTATAAATCAAATAAGAACTGAATTGTTTAAATCAGAAAATGTAAATAGCTCATTTTCAAATGAAATTACTTTACAATTACCAAAGCAGTTAAATGGAACTACATTTTCTAAACAAACAGTAAAGGTCTTTGGTAAGGTGGTCAAATTTTCTGAACAGGTTATTAAAGTACCTGTTCATGTCATTAATCTACCTGAAAATATAAAGGTTCGTACTTTTCCAGAAATTGTTGAAGTTCGTTGTCAAGGTACTTTAGAGCATCTGAAACAATTGGAGGCAGAAGATTTTTCAGTAGAAGCAGATTATGCTAAGGTGTCGAAAGAAACAGAAAATAGATTGTCTGTGAAATTGGAGAAATACCCAAGAACGCTAAATAATGTTGTAATGAGTACAAATGAAGTCGAATTCATACTTCGAAGAGAATGATAATAATTGGTCTTACAGGAGGAATAGGAAGTGGTAAATCTACTGTTGCTACTATGTTCAAAGAACTAGGTGTTCCGGTTTACGACTCAGACCATCGTGCTAAGTATTTAATGAATACTTCTGTCATTATTAATAAAAAATTAGTGCAGCTGTTGGGAGATGAAGCTTATGAGAAAGGTAAGCTGAACAGACCTTATATTGCAGATAAAGTATTTAATGATTCAGAGTTATTGGCAGAACTCAATAATATAGTACATCCGGTAGTAAGGCAAGATTTTATAGATTGGGCAAATGAGCAAGACTCATGTTATGTAATTCAAGAAACAGCATTGTTATTTGAGAACAAATCGCAAGAATTATACGATGACGTAATTTTGGTAACAGCGCCAAAAGAAATACGCATTGAGCGAGTATTGAGTAGAGATAATAGTACAAGAGAGCAAGTTGAAGCTCGTATGAATAATCAACTTGAAGATAAAATTAAATTAGAATTAGCCAATTTTATTATCGAAAATATCGACTTAGAAAGAACTAGAGAAAAAGTTCTTCAAGTTCACGCATCTATCCTTACTGACTGTTAGTAATTTAGCAATTTTAACATTTTTGTTAAGGTTAGGTTAAACGTACTATCCTCTAACTGTTAAATCTTTAATTTTAACACCCAATGAACAAAAAGTTATTTGTGCTCTTAGTGGTTTTAATGAGCCTTTCACTTATTGGTCTGATTTTCGTTCAAAGTTTCTGGATTAGTAAATCCATAGATAGTGGAGAAGAGCAATTCTCTAGCAGTGTTTCTGAAGCATTGAACAGTGTCACCAATAAAATTACCGAAAGAGAATCTAAAAACTACTTCGACAGGTATTTACATGCAAAGGATAGTGCAGGTGGAGAGCTTAAAGGTACTCAGCTTACTAATTTTTTCTTTATTGATAGAGATGTCAATTCTAATGAAATATTGTTGTATGAACACGGTATTTTAGAAGAAGATTACGGAATCTCGTCTACGTTCTTTGATAATAGTGATGGTGCAGATACTACCATCATTAAAAGTTATACCAGTAAACGTACAACTTCAATTTTTAGAGAAGATATTGACTTAGAGGGCAATACACCACGTTTAAATCCTATTCAAAGATTTGAAAAAATCGGAGGACTTAATAAAATGGAGAAGGCTGCCATGGAAGATGTTTTTATGGTTTATGCCAAGCGTGTTCCTATTCATAAGCGTGTTTCTAAACAAGAAATTGAGTTGCTTTTACAACGAGAGTTAGAGAATAGAGGAGTTGATATAGCATTTGAATATGGAGTGTATAGCAATGGTTTACCGACCAAAGTGAAATCATCTAAATTTAAATATGCAGAAGCGAATATCTATAGATCGCCCATGTTCGTAGATTATGAAGGAGTTTCAAATTTCGATTTGTTAATTTCCTTTCCTAAGAAAAAGCGATTCTTGGTGAAATCTATTTTAGGTCTCGCAATGCTTTCGCTATTGTTTACCATAATAATAGTGGTGGCTTATGCAGGGGCAATTTATCAGTTAATTCGTCAAAAGCAGATATCTGAAATAAAAACAGATTTCATAAATAATATGACGCATGAGTTCAAAACTCCGATTGCGACCATAAATCTTGCTGTTGAGGCGATTAGAAATCCGAAGATAATTAATGATCAAGAAAAGGTCTTAAGATATCTACAGATGATTCGCGATGAGAATAAAAGAATGCATGCTCAAGTAGAAAATGTATTACGAATATCTAAGTTGGAAAAAAATCAACTTGATATTAGTAAGGATAGGGTCAATGTTCACGACATAATAGAAGATGCTATCACTCATGTACAATTAATAGTTGATGATAGGGGGGGATATATTCATACACATTTAGATGCTGAGCGTTGTGAAGTTTTAGCAAATGAAATGCATTTTACCAATGTAATCGTCAATATGTTAGATAATGCGATTAAGTATTCTGAAGAGGCACCTAAAATAGATGTGTTTACAGAGAGAGCTAAAAATTATATTATTATTAAAGTACAAGATCAAGGTGCTGGTATGAGTAAAGGTGTGGTTAAGAAAGTATTTGAAAAATTCTATCGAGAGCATACAGGAGATATACATAACGTAAAAGGACATGGATTAGGATTGTCTTACGTAAAAAAAATAGTAGAAGACCACCAAGGCGAAGTTTATGCCGAAAGTGAAAAAGGAAAAGGAAGTACATTTTACATAAAACTGCCGTTAATATAAAAATATATGGAAACAATAAACAAGAAAATACTTTTAGTAGAGGATGACCCGAATTTTGGGATTGTATTGAAGGATTATTTGTCAATGAATGACTTCGATGTCGTTTTGGCGAAGAATGGAATGGAAGGTTTTGAGAAGTTCAAAAAAGATAATTATGATATCTGTATTTTAGATGTTATGATGCCTTACAAGGACGGTTTCACATTAGCGAAAGAAATACGTGAGAAGAATGAGAATGTTCCAATTGTTTTTTTGACGGCAAAAACAATGAAGGAAGATGTTCTTAAAGGATATAAAGCTGGTGCAGATGATTATTTGAACAAGCCTTTTGATTCTGAAGTATTACTGATGAAATTAAAAGCAATTCTTCAAAGAAAAGCTTCTAATGGATTAGCTGATAGCAAGAAATTCGAATTTACAATAGGTGGTTTCCACTTAAATTCTAAATTGAGATTCTTGAAATATAAAGATACCGAGGCAATTAAGCTTTCTCCTAAAGAGAATGAATTGTTACGTCTATTGGCTTTGCATGAAAATGATTTAATGCCAAGAGAATTAGCTTTAACTAAAATATGGAGAGATGATAACTACTTTACGTCTCGTAGTATGGATGTTTACATTGCTAAATTGCGTAAGTATCTTAAAGTTGATGATACGGTAGAAATATTGAATATTCACGGTGAAGGTTTCCGTTTGGTGGTAAAGACCGAAGGAGAATAATTTTCAACTAGAACAAGTATAAAAAAGCATCCTATTAGGATGCTTTTTTGTTTTTATAACTTTTCGATAATATCATTTACAATGTTTTCGGGCGATTGATCTATTGAAACTGTAAGAGCATCTAAGGGAGTTTCAAGGTCATCGAATTGAGATTGTAAAAGTCCCGAAGGCATGTAATGGTTCTTTCGTTCGTTCAATCGAGTGTTTATAAGCTCAAAACTACCTTCTAAATATACAAATTGATGATTGTTCTCTAGGTTTTTGCCTAGTTTGGTTCTATACTTTTGTTTTAGGGAAGAGCATACAATTACTGCTCCAGTAGATAAATTCTCGATACCAACTTCGTTGAGTTTCTCTAACCAGCCCTGTCGATCATCATCGTTTAATGGGTGACCTTCTTTCATTTTTTTTACGTTCGCTTCTGGATGAAAACTATCGCCGTCAAAAAAAGGGAATTGTAATTTGTCAGCGAGTAGCTTACCAATAGTAGATTTTCCACTACCTGAAACACCCATTAAGAATAAGATTTGTTTTTTAACCATTTTTTAAATTTACAATATCATTATCAATTTCAGGTAATAGTGTTTTAGGGTCGTAATCGTATTCAACCCACTGAGTATCTTTATTTCTTAAAAACCATGTCAATTGTCTTTTTGCAAATCTTCTGGTATTTTTCTTAATCTCAGATAAAGCGAAATCTAAAGTCCATTCACCGTCAAAATACTTAAAAAGCTCTTTGTACCCAACCGTTTGCAAGGCGTTTTGCTCTTTGTACGGTAACAAGCCTTTTGCCTCTTCTAAGAGTCCGGCTTCGATCATTAAGTCTACACGTTTATTAATGCGCTCATATATTAACGGGCGTTCAGCTTTCAATCCGACAGATAAAACTTTAAATTCTCTATCTGCTTTTGGTTTGTTTAAAAACGAAGAATAGGGGCTGCCACTACCAATAGCAACTTCTAATGCCCTAATAACCCTTTGAGGATTATAGATGTCTACCTTTTCAAAATATATAGGATCTAGTTGCTTAAGTTTCTTTTGTAGTGGTCTTATACCATCTTCAGCTAGTTCTAAATTTAACTTTTCACGAATAGATGGATCTATTGTAGGGAAGGTGTTTAAGCCATCAGTAATGGCATTTACATAAAGTCCGCTACCACCAACCATAATTACTACATCATGTATTTTAAAAAGGTCGGATAGTTTTTGAATAGCTTCCCTTTCAAAATTACCAACGGTGTATTCTTCTGTAATGCTTTTGTGTTGTATAAAATGATGATTAGCTTGTTCTAGTTCTTCTAAACTAGGTACAGCAGTACCAATATTCATTTCTTTGAAAAACTGTCTAGAATCAGCTGATATAATTTCTGTTTTATAATGCTGGGCTAAAAGTATTGCCAATTTGGTCTTACCAATGGCTGTAGGCCCTACTACTGATATAAGTATTTTATTCATTTAATATTGATCCGCAATTATAACAATGGGTGGCATCATCTCTATGACCTTCTTTGCTACATGTTGGACAGGATTGTGTGTTTATATGAACATAGCTGCCAGAATCCTTCAAGTTAGAAGTGTCTTCTCTGCTTTGTTTTGAAAATTCAGCCGTAACCATACCTGTCGGTACAGCGATTATGCCGTAACCTAAGAGCATAATAATTGTGGCAATTGCTTGTCCTTGTGGGGTAATTGGTGCAATATCGCCATAACCTACGGTGGTAAGTGTAACGATGGTCCAGTAGATACTTGTGGGTATACTTGTGAAACCGGCTTCATCACCTTCTATTAAGTACATGAGTGTTCCCATCATCACCGATGCAATAAGCACTGCAAATAGAAAAACGGTAATTTTTGCTCTACTGGCCTTTAAAGCTCTTTTTAATTGCGAGGCTTCCCCAAGAAAACGAGCAAGTTTTAAAATACGAAATACACGTAATAATCTAAATGCTCGAACGGCTAAAAGGACTTGAGATCCTGCAAAAATATAAGATATATATAACGGAATAGTAGATAAGAAATCTATGATTCCGTAAAAGCTAAATATATAATGACTTGGCTTTTTGATAGAGATAATACGAGCAATATATTCAATTGTAAAGAAGATGGTTACTATCCATTCCAGTACAAAAAGAATTTCATGATATTCGGCATCAATAGCTTTAACACTTTCGAGCATGATAAGAATAACACTGAAAATGATAATAACGAAAAGAATAATATCGAACAGTTTACCCATAGGAGTATCTGCTTCATAAATTATTTCATGAATTTTACGTTTCCAGGGTGATAGTTTTTCGTCTTCCTTCAAACTAATCGTTTATTTCTACTATTTTAAGTACTCTCTTCTTTCTTAAATAAGATTCAATAAGATAATTAGCATCGCGAGTACCGTTCATAGGGGTGATTATGCTTTCTAAGATATGAATATTATTGATTTGATAGTTGAGATCATAGAATCCAAATCCGACTAAAGAACCATTTCTGATTAAAATAGCACTTTGTTCCCCAATTTCTCGACCTTTATCTACCACTACAACATTCTTACCGTTAATGTTGTTTTTAGTAGTTGCAGCAATAACACGTTTATTGTATTCCGCTACATCTTCCTTGTTTATACATGCACCTTTACAATTACCTTCGTCATAACCAGAGCAATTAATACGAGCTTCGCTAATGCCGTTTAATTTCTCACATAGCTCAAACTCTTTCGTAATTTTATATAAATAATTCTTAGCACTAAATATTCCGTTAAAAAGTCCTAGAGGCTCTTTACATTCTCTATAAGGTTTAATTTCTAACGAGAAATAGCCATTTTCATTAACACTTTTGCAAATAGCGTGACTATACATTCTTTTTTTAGGAATGGTACTGTATTTAGGTCTAAGCTTTAATAGCTCTTCGTGTTCCTTTAAAATGGCAACTAGTTCATTACCTGTAAGTTCAAAAGTAACTTTTTTAGTGTCTTTGGTTAGCTTTCTAGATTTATCGTTGGTTTTGGTGAAGATTTGATTGACCCTCTTTTTGATATCACTCGATTTACTAAGGTGAATAATATCACCATCTTTATTATGCATATAAAAGACACCCGTTTTATTGGGTAGGTCTCTTACGATATCTAATTGTTTTTCAGAGAGCTCACCTTGGGTTTCTTTTCTAATAGTGTCTTTAATGATAATTTTTTCAGAGTCTTTGGCAAGTAATAGTTTAAAAAGTTTTATTGTTGCCAAGGCATCACCATTAGCCCTATGACGATCACTTACAGGTATGCCCAAAGATCTAACCAACTTGCCTAAACTATATGATTCAGCATCAGGTAATAATAATTTAGATAGATCTACGGTACAAAGGGTTTTACGTTCAAAATTATACCCTAAACGTCTAAATTCGGTTCTTAGAATTCTATAATCGAACTGGGCATTATGGGCAACGATTACGGTGTCTTCCGTAATCTCAATAATACGTTTGGCAACCTCATAAAATTTAGGTGCCGTTTTAAGCATCTTACTATTGATGCCCGTTAGTTTAACCACAAATGGTTGTATATCCCTTTCAGGATTTACCAAGCTTATGAATTTGTCAACTACTTTTTGTCCATCAAATTTGTGAATAGCAATTTCGGTGATTCCCTCTTCATTAAATTTTCCTCCAGTAGTTTCAATATCTAAAATTGCGTACATGTATTATATTATAATTTGTGGGGTAGTAATGTTTTAGATATTAATTTCTAGACCCAAAGATACTACTTCCTATACGTACCATGTTACTGCCTTCTTCAATTGCGATTTTATAATCACCACTCATACCCATAGATAGGGTAGTAAAATCGGTATAGTTATTACTGAATTTTGTATAAAGTGATTTTAAACCGCTGAACTCCTTACGAATCTGATCGGCGTTATCGGTAAAGGTTGCCATGCCCATTAGACCGACAATCTTTACATTTTTGTAAGCCTTAAATTCTTCGTTGGCTACCAATTCAAGTAATTCTTCTTCATTAAACCCAAATTTTGTGTCTTCTTCGGCAATATGTACCTGAAGTAAACATGAGATGGTACGGTTATGTTTTTCTGCTTGTTTATTAATTTCTGCCAATAATCTAGGGCTGTCAACTCCATGAATCAAAGAAACGTACTCAGCCATGTATTTGACTTTATTGCGCTGCAAATGACCGATCATATGCCATTCAATATCTTTTGGTAGGTTCTCCCACTTTTCTGTCATTTCTTGAACCCTGTTCTCTCCAAAAACACGTTGTCCCTCATCATAAGCTTCCTGAATAAATGACATTGGTTTTGTTTTGGATACGGCAACTAAGGTTACGGTATCAGGAATAGTTTCTTTAATGGCTAATAGGTTTTCTTTTATAGACATATAAACTTCAATTCTAGAATACTTTATTTAGTGAACTGATTTGATACAACTTCAGCTTTTCTGTTTACGGAATAATCGTAAAATCCTTCACCAGATTTAACTCCTTTTTTACCTGCCATTACCATATTTACTAATAGAGGTGATGGTGCGTATTTAGGGTTTTTGAATCCATCATGCATTACATTTAAGATAGAAAGGCAAACATCTAAGCCTATAAAATCTGCTAATTGTAACGGACCCATTGGGTGTGCCATGCCTAATTTCATGACCGTATCAATTTCTTCAACACCAGCAACGCCATGATGTAAAGTTTCAATTGCCTCATTGATCATGGGCATTAAAATTCTATTTGCTACGAAACCAGGGTAATCATTTACCTCGGTCGGAGACTTTCCTAATTTTTTAGAAAGCTCCATAATTGCAGTTGTAGTCTCGTTAGAAGTGCTATAGCCTCTAATAATCTCTACTAATTTCATAATCGGAACAGGATTCATGAAATGCATTCCAATAACTTTTTTCGGTCTACTAGTGGCTGCGGCTATCTGAGTTATGGAAATAGAAGAAGTGTTTGATGCTAAAATGGTATTTGTATCACAGACATCATCTAGTTCTTTGAAAATTTTCAACTTGATGGTGACATTTTCAGTGGCAGCTTCAATGGCAAGATCAACCTTGGATACACCTGCTTTCAATTCTGTAAAAGAGTTGATATTTGCTAGTGTATTTTCTTTGTCAGATATAGTTATTTTTTCTTTGGCTACCATTCTGTCCAAATTCTTGGCAATGGTAGCAAGACCTTTATCTAAAGCTTCTTTAGAAACATCAATTAAGTGAACCTGAAATCCGTTTTGAGCAAATACGTGGGCTATACCATTACCCATTGTACCTGCACCTATAACTGCTATTGTATTCATATTTTCTTTGGATTAAATGCGGCAATTATTTGTAAAGCAACTTTTAGTGCTTGTGTACCTTGTTTTAAACTTACCACAGGGGTGGTATTATTGGTTATTGCCTCTGCAAAAGATTCAAGCTCATCTAAAATGGCATTGTTGGTCTCAATAGATGGATTCTCAAAATAAATCTGCTTTTTAATACCTTCTGCATTCTGTAAAATCATGTCGAAATCTCCAGGTTCTTCTGGGGCATCTTTCATTTTTACGACTTCGACTTTCTTTTCTAGAAAATCTACCGAGATATAGGCATCCTTTTGAAAGAAGCGCGATTTTCTCATGTTTTTCAAAGAAATTCTACTAGCTGTTAAATTAGCAACACAACCATTTGCAAATTCTAATCTAGCATTTGCAATATCTGGTGATTGACTAATAACTGAAACTCCACTAGCATTAACCTGTATGACTTCAGAATTTACAACACTTAAAATAGCGTCGATATCGTGAATCATTAAATCTAAAACTACAGGGACATCTGTACCTCTAGGGTTAAATTCAGCCAATCTATGAGCTTCAATGAACATTGGTTCTTTGATAGCGTGTTTTACAGAAGTAAAAGCAGGGTTGAAACGTTCTACATGTCCTACTTGTCCTTTTACGCCATATTTTTTTTCTAAGGCAAGAAGTGAATTAGCTTCTTCTATAGTATGGGTGATTGGTTTTTCAATAAAAATATGCTTACTTTTTTCAATAGCCTTTTTAGCACAATCGTAATGTGAAAGTGTAGGAGTTACGATATCAACAACATCAACGGCATCAATTAAATCATCGAGGTTTTTGAAATAAGTATATCCGAACTCTGAACTTACTTTTTCTCCGTTTGAACTATCGGCATCGTGAAACCCTATCAGTTCATACTTTTTAGATTCGTTTAGAAGTCTAAGGTGGATTTTACCTAGATGCCCAGCTCCTAAAACACCAACTTTTAGCATTTATTTCGTTTTTACCAAAAATACGCATACTTAGGTACTTTTATCCTATGCGGTATTTCAATTTTATAAAAAATAGAGATTAGTTTTCGTTGCTTCTTCCGTCGTTTGAAGAACTTTGTTAACTTTGAAGGACAAACCGACTACCATTGAAAGATACCTTAAAACACAGGGGAATGCGCAACCATTTAGCGCAAGTATTGATAGACAAAGGAATAGCTGATAAAAAAGTGCTAGATGCCGTTAGAGAGATACCTAGACATTTGTTTATTGATAGTAGTTTTGAGGGGCATGCCTATCAAAACAAAGCGTTTCCTATTGCTGCAAACCAAACAATTTCGCATCCATACACCGTTGCTTTTCAAACGGAATTACTAGAAATAGAACCTGGACAAAAAGTTTTGGAAATTGGTACGGGTAGTGGGTATCAAACTGCCGTTCTTTTAAAACTAAAGGTTAAAGTGTATACTGTTGAAAGGCAGTTAGAGTTATTCAAGAAAACGAATCTCTTTTTTAAGAAGATGGGTTATAGGCCTAAACAAGTAATATTTGGTGATGGTTATAAAGGCTTGCCAAAAGAAGCACCTTTTGATCGTATAATCGTAACTGCCGGTGCACCAGCAGTACCAAAAGCATTATTATCTCAATTAAAAGTAGGAGGAAGGTTAGTAATACCTATTGGTTTTGAGGAGCAAATAATGACATTATTTGTTAGAACCACAGAAAAAGAATTCTCCAAGACGGAGTACGGCTCATTTAGATTTGTACCATTGTTGGAAAATAAAAACTAGCCGTTAAAATTCTTTTTAATACGATCAAGATCTCTCTTGTTGTCACGGTCCTTAATAGACTCTCTTTTGTCGTAAAGCTTTTTACCCTTTGCTAATGCAATCTGCATTTTTGCAAAACCTCTTTCGTTAACAAATACACGAAGTGGTACAATGGTTAAGCCAGATGTATTTACTTCTTTGCTGAGCTTTTTAAGCTCTCTTCTTTGTAGAAGTAATTTACGCTCTGCCTTAGGTTTATGGTTAAAATGAGATGCATGAGAATACTCGTCTATTTGCATATTAATTACAAATAGCTCATCTCTATCGTTGAACTCACAAAAACTTTCTGAGATAGAAGCTCTACCTTCTCGTATAGCCTTAATCTCGGTACCCGCTAGAACGATACCTGCGGTAAATTTATCTAAAAGCTCATATTCAAAACGAGCTCTTTTATTCTTAATGTTTATTGTATTCTGCATCTTAGGCAAAAGTAAGAACAATTAAAAGAATGTCTTAGCCTTTTTAAGCTAATTGCTGGTGTTATTAAAAGACGGAAATATTAATCGGGACAGTTACAATTGAAAATAAGTTTTTCTACAGAAGACGTACCATTAATTATTTTAACAATAAATAGAGTTCCGTTCTCACTATCGTCGATATCAAAATATTTTTGCTCATCAATTAATTTATTAACAAACTCAGGTGTAGTGTTGCTGTGACCAACAACTAAAACGTTGTTATTTAAATTGTCTGTTTTAAATTGAGCAATATCGATCGTGCTAGGGTCGTAATATTGAACATCGATATTTTGCTTCACAGAGGTTGGTGCAGCAGTCATTGCGGTTCTGTTGTAGTCAGTAGAATAAATAGCGTTTAATTCTGTATCCGCAAGAATTTCTGCCCAATGCATAGCTCTACCTAGTCCTTTTTGGTTTAACTCAGGGTCAGCATCATCAGGATTATTTCTGTCCTTTTCTGCATGTCTTATAAGGTAAAATGTGGAAATTGAAGTTTCTTCTTGGGATTTGTCAATTACTGGTTCATCTTTGCAAGAAAGATTGATTGCTAGCAAAATGAAAAGAACAATTTTGAATGCTTTCATGAAATTATGTTTGGTGTATTAAATTAATAACTAAAATTACTTCAAAATAGTACTATAAATAGTCTATTTTTTGTTTTTTTGCATATGAAAAATTTTTGTGGGGCGCTTCTTATTGGATTTGTAGTTCTAGGTCTTAAGGCTCAAGAAGTCGTTTTGCCTACTGATTTTAGACAACAAAACCTCACGGAATATAACGGGAGCTTGATAAATCCTGCTTATAGTTTAGATCGCAATAATCCTTCTTCAGTAGCTTTGTGGGCTAGATGGCAATGGCAATCTTATGATGGTGACCCAACCTCGTTATTTTTAAATTACACAACAAGACTTAATGATGTTTCTGCTGCTGGTGTTGGTTTTTTTCAGCACAATACAGGAATTTTCTTGAATACCGGAGCAGCTCTAAACTATGCTCATACCATAGAATTGAGTGAAGGTGTTGTTTTAAGTGTTGGTTTAAACGTATTCGCTTTTCAACAGAAGTTAGCAGATGATCGCTTTTTTATACCTAACCCGTTACAGACTACTGCGGAGAATGATTTTATTCTGCAAATGGCACCAGGAGTTAATTTAAGTATTGATAGATTTAATATTGGTTTAGTATCTGAGAACTTATTCGATTATAATTTCACTTCTAATGAGCGTAACTCTAGTCCTGATGATAGAATGCTTCAGGCTTTGGTGAGTTATGATATTCCGATTAGTGTTTTAAGTACAGATGATAGTTCGGTTTTAAGACCCATGTTGTATTATAAGACGATTCCAGGTTTGGATAATCAAGTCGGGCTGACTACATTGTTAACTACCAATAAATATTGGGCACAAGCAGGTTATAATAGTTTTTACGGATTCTCTGGAGGTGTTGGAGGTCGTTTCTTTAAGCGATTCTCTTTTGGTGCGTTAATTGAAGTGGGTACTAGTTCAGATTTAAAGGGACAAGATCCTTCTTTCGAATTGGTAACATCATATAAGTTAGGTACGCTTCAAACACCTGAAGAAAAACTCGAAGAACAATTGATTGCCCAAGAGGAAAAGCAAAAAGAAGATGCCCTTGTTAAACAAGAGGAGAAAGAAGTATTGTCTAATGAACTGACTAAGGCAGAAAAGTTAGCGCTTAAAAGGGAGTCTAAAAAGCAAGAGCGTTTAGCGCTTATTGAAAGTAATAGATTAAAAGATTCAATTCAGCTTGCTTCAAGAAAATCTGATTTGGTAGTAAAAGAATCAAAAAGAGATATCAGAAGAAAAAGAGATTCTGTAGAAAATGCAAGGTCAGCACAAGCATTAGCTTCTGCAAATGCTTTAAAACAGCAAAGGCAACAAGATTCTATAGCGGCGGTTATGAAAAAAGAAGCAGCTGCTGTAGCATTGGCGCAACAACAAAGACAAGATTCAATTGCGCAAAGTGAAGCCCTGGCAATGAAAAATGAAGTTGTAAACGTTAGAGCTGGTGAAAAGTATGAAGAAGTAACGAAAGAAGGTTCTCTAGAGCCTGGTTATTACTTAATTGCCAATGTATTCGGAACTAAAAAGTACCTAGACGCTTTCTTAGCAGATATGCAGAAAAAGGGAATCAATGCCAAATCGTTCTTTAGACAAAAGAATAAATATAATTATGTTTATCTAGCTAAATACAACTTCATTAAAGATGCTAGAGAAGCTAGAGACTCCAAGTTAGGAGGTAAATACACTGATAAAATCTGGATATTTAGAGTGACGGGGGAGTAGTAAAACTAATTATTAACTAGTTAGTTTGTATTCGTTTAGAATACGCTAAAGGCTAATAGAAAGGTTTACTTCAATTCTCTCTTAATTAATACATCTAAATAAGTTACTGTATTCAGTAGGTATTTACGGTCTTTTGTAATCGTAGCCATTGCAATGGCACCTTGAATAATCGTAAATAATTGTTTTGAGAATTGTAATGGAGAAACCGGTAGTTTAAGTTCTCCTTTATTGATTCCGTTTTCAAAGACTAAGGCTATTTTTCCTTCAATATCCTTTATGGTTTCCTTTGCGGCGGCAGCAAGTAGTTTGTTATTGTGTTGTGCATCTATACCAACGTTTAAAATAGGGCAGCCACCCATTTTCATGGTGAATATGTCATACTTTTTATAGAACTCAATAAGATTCTCAATTTTAGCCATAGCCTTACCTTCAATTGCTAAATGTTCATCGATAGAAGTTAACAGTAAGCTTCTGTTGTATTCAAATGCCGCTAACGCTAATGCTTCTTTATTTTCGAAATTACCATATAGCGCACCTTTGGTTAAATTAGTTGCATCGGTTAAGTCGCTCATACTTGTGCCTACATACCCGTGTTTATTAAAAACGGGTGCGACAGTCTCAATAATAAATGCAGTAGTTCTTTCGGCTTTGGTTGACATAATAGACTGTTTTATGTAAAGATAAATAATCTATACTGTATGGTATATACTGTTAATAAAAAAAAGCGCTCATATATTTCATATGAACGCTTTTCTAACAAATTTTGAAAATTATACTGTAATTTCCTCTTGATTTCTAAAAACTAAACTATTGTCAAAGGCGTCAAGTAAAACAACGCTGTCAGCTTTAATTTCACCACTTAGTAACGCTTTAGACATATTGTTTAGAACTTCTTTCTGAATAGTTCTTTTAACCGGTCTTGCACCAAATTGAGGGTCGTAACCTTTTTCTGCCAAATAATCGATAGCCTCTTCTGTAGCGTCTAAAGTAATTTGTTGTTTGTCTAACATTTTCTTCAAACTTTCCAATTGTAGTCTTACAATTTCTTTGATGTTGTCTTTAGTCAAAGGTGTAAACATTACAATATCATCGATTCTATTTATAAACTCAGGTCGAACAGTTTTCTTTAAAAGACCCAGAACTTCAACTCTGGCTGTCTCAGCTGCACTAACAACATCTACTGCATTTTCAAATGTTTCTTGAATAATGTCACTACCCATGTTACTTGTCATGATAATAATTGTATTCTTAAAATCTGCAACACGACCTTTGTTATCAGTCAATCTACCTTCGTCCAATACTTGTAATAAGATATTGAAAGTATCTGGATGCGCTTTTTCGATCTCATCTAAAAGCACAACAGAATAAGGTCTTCTACGAACCGCTTCAGTCAATTGTCCGCCTTCATCATAACCTACATATCCTGGAGGTGCACCTACAAGTCTACTAACCGAATGTCTTTCTTGATATTCGCTCATGTCTATTCTTGTCATGGCATTCTCATCATCGAATAAGTACGACGCCAAGGTTTTAGCAAGCTCAGTTTTACCGACACCGGTAGTTCCTAAGAAAAGAAACGAACCAATAGGTTTTTTAGAATCTTGGAGTCCGGCTCTACTTCTACGTATAGCATCAGAAACTGCTTCAATAGCTTCTTCTTGACCTACCACGCGTTTGTGTAAAACTTCTTCAAGTTTCAATAGCTTTTCGCGTTCACTTTGCAACATTTTAGTAACAGGTATGCCTGTCCATTTTGCAACTACTTCTGCGATATCATCACTAGTAACTTCCTCTTTTATTAAAGTACCCGCATGTTGTTGCTCTGCTAAGTCATCTTGTAGCTTCGTTAAACTCTCTTGCGCTTCTTTAATTTTACCGTATCTAATTTCTGCTACTTTGCCATAGTCGCCATTTCGTTCAGCGCGTTCAGCTTCAGCTTTAAAATTTTCAATGTCGAGTTTTGTCTGTTGAATATTATCAACTACAGATTTTTCACTTTCCCATTGTGCAAAAATTTCATTTCGCTCTTCTTTTATGTTGGCTAAATCTAGATTTAATACCTTAAGTTTTTGCTTATCATCTTCACGTTTAATCGCTTCGATTTCAATTTCGATCTGCATTATTTTACGATCAAGCACATCAAGCTCTTCTGGTTTAGAATTAATTTCCATTCTAAGTTTAGATGCAGCCTCGTCCATAAGGTCAATAGCTTTGTCTGGCAAGAATCTATTGGTTATATACCGTTGTGATAATTCAACAGCAGCAATAACCGCCTCATCTTTAATACGTACTTTATGATGAGCTTCATACTTTTCTTTTATACCTCTAAGGATGGAAATAGCACTTTCAGTATCTGGCTGGTCTACAACCACCTTTTGAAATCTTCTTTCAAGAGCTTTGTCTTTTTCGAAATACTTTTGATATTCATCTAAAGTAGTTGCACCAATAGATCTTAACTCGCCTCTTGCAAGTGCTGGTTTTAAAATATTAGCGGCATCCATAGCGCCTTGTCCGCCGCCTGCACCAACAAGCGTGTGTATCTCGTCAATGAATAAGATGATATTACCATCGGCACTAACAACTTCTTTTATAACAGCTTTTAGTCGTTCTTCAAATTCACCTTTGTACTTGGCACCAGCAATTAAAGCTCCCATATCTAAAGAGTAAATTACTTTATCCTTTAGGTTTTCAGGAATATCTCCCTGAATAATTCTATGTGCTAAACCCTCAACTATAGCGGTTTTACCCACGCCAGGTTCACCTACTAGAATAGGATTGTTTTTAGTACGTCTTGATAAAATTTGTAAAATTCTACGTATTTCTTCGTCACGCCCAATTACGGGATCTAGTTTACCGCTATCTGCTAATTCATTAAGGTTTTTAGCGTATTTATTAAGTGAGTTATAGTTGTCTTCAGCACTTTGTGAAGTAACCTTGTCGCCATTACGCAATTCATCTATTGCAGCCATTAAATCTTTCTCAGTTGCTCCTTGATCTTTTAAGATTTGGGATATCTTACTTTTAGATTTTAAGATGGCTAAAAATAGATGCTCTATAGAAACATATTCATCTTCCATTTTTTTGGCGATGATACTGGCTTCATTTAAAGTCTTACTGGCTTCTCTAGAAAATTGTAAGTCACCGCCTTCAACTTTAGGAAAGCTTAAAAGTTCTTTTTCTAAAATTTGTTGAACTAGTGAAAAATTAATCCCAAGCTTTTTAATTAAAAAGGGCATTACATTTTCTTCAACTTCGGTAAGGGCTTTAAATAGGTGTTCGTTTTCAATTTGCTGATGTCCGTTATTTTGGGCAATCAGCTGGGCTTGTTGAATAGCCTCCTGTGATTTTATTGTGAAATTATTTATATTCATATTCTTTAGGTTTTAGTTAATTGTAATACTTTTGATAGCTAATATTCAACAATCTTACCAATTAAGATTTCAGGACAAAATGGCTGAAAAATTAAAAAATAGACTGACAATTAGTCAGCTTAGATATGTTGAAATGATAATATCAAATTAAGAATTTTATGGGAATATTTGGTGGTTTATTTGGAGGTTCTAGCGGTGGTGATGAAAAAAAATCATCAGGCATACCGTGGATACCTCTGAACTCTGTGGCTCAGTTAAGTGATATCAAAGAAGTGTCTAGTAGTAAGCCGCAGCTCATATTCAAACATTCCACATCTTGCGGAATTAGTAGAATGGTACTGAATATGTTCAAAAGTAGTTACGGGCTAGAAGACGGACAAATGGATCTTTACTTTTTAGATTTGTTGGCGAATAGAGATGTTTCTAATGCCGTTGCTGATGAGTTTGGTGTAATGCATCAATCTCCTCAGCTATTAATAGTAAAGAACGGGGTAGTGGTAGTGCATGATTCGCACAATGCAATATCTAATATTAAGCTAGAACAATACATATAAAAAAAGCCCCGGAATTACGGGGCTCTTTTTTAATTGAAACTTTGATTGTTCAATATATTTTTAAGATTATTCTTTAAATCTTCACCGGCATCATAAACCATTTGTTCATTGCTGGGGAATGGTACTCTTGCGAGTTGTAAAAGAGAAACCAGGTCATTGTCCAACGCTCTTTTATCGCCATCGTAATTAGCATAAATATGTTCGAATATGAATTGACTAGTTAAAGGATATTGATTTATTTTTTGTTGTTTCTTTAAATCTATAAAATTTACGACACCAGTTACCTGTGCACTTTTAAACTGTGTAAACTGGTAAAAATTACAACGTATCGTTTTAAATTTGTCAACTTTAATGCTATTGCCTAAACTGTCAGAAACTACATTGCCATTGCGGTCTTCTACAAAAGTATAACCATCTTTAATTTGTCTTTCCTTGCTAATTTGTTTCTCCCTAATTTGTTCAGGAGAGATGTTTATATCTTGAAAAGAAACTTCCATTTGATAATCATACACTTGATTTTGTATTCTGTTCGTATGGTATTCCGTCCAGTTAGAGTTCAGTCCGTATGTATTCAAGTTTAAAAGCTCATCTTCTAACCTTTTTGGAATAATCTGATTTGTATTGTTTGTCATATCAACAATTACATAATCTAAGCCTTTTTGATATGCTTCATCTATTTTCGAAATAACATCCTTATAATTCGGATTTATTTCCTGTAAATAATTTAAATCATTGTACGCATTTCTAAAATCAGCTTTATAGTTAGCGTCAGTTAAAAGTGTATTTGCCTTGTTGTATAAAAACTCAGATAATTTGGATTTTGCGGCAATGATATCATCATCATAATTCTTAAAGCTGAATTGCGCTCTTCTGCCTTCATCTTGAATTTGTAACGGAAGTAAAGGGCGAATTCGCTCTTGAATTGATTTTAATCTACTGTAGGCATTAAAAATCTCTTCATAGTTTGCAGCATTACCATCCTTTTTAAGGAATTTTAAATGTTGCAGCTCTCTTTCGGTATTTTTTTTATACCCTTCTTCAAGAAGAACTATATATTGCTGATTACTTTTTTTGGTCTTATTTTCTGCGATATTCATTACTGCTTTATTAATTGCAGTCTCGTAATTACCAGAGTTCAGAGCCTCCTGTGTTTTTTTGACACCACTGCAAGAAAGTAGTAGGCCGATAAAACTAAATAGTAGAAATTTTTTCATGTCTATTATTTTATTGATTTTTAATAACTATTCAACAGCCGTGCCATAAAAGAGTTATTATTAAACGTAATAGGATAAGGAATAGTATATTTTCGGTGAGATGCATTAATTTATAATTTATTTGATAAGATATAGCAGTATAGTTATTAACTTATTTTAATAAATAAGTTATGTGTTTGTACTCTTTTTTGCATTTCAATAGATACGCTATTTGTATTTTTGCAACTTATTTAAAAGAAATATCATCATGCAACGCGACACCACTATTTTTAATTTAATTGAAGAAGAGAGACAACGTCAAATCAATGGCATTGAATTAATTGCCTCTGAGAATTTTACTAGTCCTCAGGTAATGGAAGCTCAAGGCTCAGTACTTACAAATAAGTATGCTGAAGGGTATCCTGGTAAAAGATATTACGGCGGTTGCGAAGTAGTAGATAAAGTAGAGCAATTGGCTATTGATAGGGCAAAAGAGCTATTTGGAGCGGCATATGCAAATGTGCAGCCTCATTCTGGTTCTCAAGCTAATGCAGCGGTATATCACGCATGTTTACAGCCAGGTGATAAAATTTTAGGATTCGATTTATCTCATGGTGGTCACCTAACACATGGTTCGCCTGTTAATTTTTCAGGTAGATTATATAATCCTGTATTTTACGGGGTAGATAAAGAAACTGGAAGGTTAGATTATGATAAAATTCAAGAAGTAGCTACAAAAGAACAGCCAAAGCTTATTATAGCCGGAGCTTCTGCATATTCTAGAGATATGGATTTTGAGCGTTTTCGTAAGATTGCAGATAGTGTGAATGCTATTTTATTAGCAGATATTTCTCACCCTGCAGGATTAATTGCGAAGGGGCTTTTAAATAATCCAATTCCTCATTGTCATATTGTAACAACAACGACACATAAAACATTAAGAGGTCCAAGAGGTGGATTGATATTGATGGGAACTGATTTTGAAAATCCTTTTGGTATCAAACTTAAAAATGGAAATCTTAGAAAAATGTCTGCTTTATTAGATTTAGCTGTTTTTCCAGGAAATCAAGGTGGTCCATTAGAGCATGTTATCGCTGGTAAGGCAATCGCCTTTGGTGAAGCGTTAACAGAGTCATACGCAACGTATATAGCTCAAGTAAAAACAAATGCCGATGCCATGGCTAAATCTTTTGTGAAACGAGGTTATAATATCATTTCTGATGGTACAGATAATCACATGATGCTGATAGATCTAAGAAATAAAGATATTTCAGGTAAAGATGCTGAGAAAGCATTGGTTTTAGCAGATATTACTGCTAATAAAAATATGGTGCCATTTGATGACAAATCGCCATTTGTAACTTCTGGTATTCGTTTTGGAACAGCAGCAATAACTACAAGAGGTCTGATTGAAAGCGATATGGAAAAAGTAGTAGATTTTATTGATCAGGTAATTACAAATCCTGAAAATGAAACTATTATAAAGGAAGTGAAAGGGAAGGTTAATGCAATGATGAATACAAGACCAATATTTAATGCATAATTAAAAGTTAGTAATTGATTTAGAGTTTTTATTCAGATAAAAACTCTAAATCACCACTAACATAAGTATTCTTATTTACGTCGTAAATAGAAGCTTCATCATCTTTATCTAAGTAAATTCCCCAAAATTCTGAATAAGATTTTGGAGCCATATTTAATTGCTCATCATCTGCTTCAATATTCTCGATATAATCTTCGAATATGGGAACAAATATTTCGTAAGGTTTTTGAGTAAGTCCCCTCGTTAAAAACACATAATTAAATGCTATTTGTTTTAAAATATCATTTAATTGCGTTGATATACTCCTATCATAAATTCTTTTTATAACAATACTAGTGTCGTTTAAGAATAGTGTAAATTCTTCAATATCAATGTTGTATTGATTTTTAATATCAAGAGTCTCTAAAGCTATATGTAAGGGTGAATCTTCTTTTCCACTATGACCCCATCTACCTGTATTAAAGTGGGCAAGTAGTTCAAGTAAATCTAAATTGCATGAAACTTCTAAAACTAAACTAATAGAATTAAAGGTGATATGCTTGTTGTTAAGCTTTACATTAGAGAAGTAATGAAAGCCAATAGCACTTAGAAATTCATCGATACCAGAAATTTCTTTAGTGTATTCTAGTTTGGAATTATTAATAAAGTTTTCGTAGTTAAACGGCATAAAGGTAGAAATTTATAGCATTCTTTTACATAAAGATACTTTTCTAACTCTGCAATTTCACTTAGGAAAACCTTAGAATTTCGGAGGATATTATGATAAAATGAACTTAAAAGTTGTAAACATTTGATAATCAGTAAATTGTAATTCAAAGTGTTGTTTATAAAAAGCCTCGTGTTTTTGCTTCATTTATCAAGGCAAGGTCATTACCATTTTTAACGTCGAATAAGGCTTTTAGTTGTCGTTTTCTAGCTTCTACAGTAGTGTTTGCAGAACCAATTAATGGAGCAATGTCTCTAGTGTGTATGCCTTGAGATAGGTGGTAAAGAATCTTTTGATCTTGTTCATCAATAACAATGTTGGTTGACATTCTGCGACGTATTGCAGATAGGGCGCTAGCAGTGTAATAAGGAGATTCGTTAACAATGGTCTCGACCATTGTTTTAAGTGACATTTCGTCTATTTCAGATTTAACCATATACCCATCAGGATTTACAGTTTTAAAAATGTTGTTTATTCTGTAATTGTCACTGTAAGAAGACATGAATACCACCTTTGAATTAGGTACTTCATTTCTCGCTACAATGCCTAAATCAATACCTGTTCTAGGGTCTTTAGATTGTGGTGAGAATAGTTGAATATCTAATAGAATAATGTCGTAAGGTACAGCGCGCTTTGAAGTTTCAATTTTAGTTTTTCCTTTTTCGAAACTGGTAGCAATTTCTACCTTAACATTAAAGTCGGTAAATTCAGAATCCTCAAGAATATATTTATATCCAAGAGCAGTCATTTCGTGGTCATCTACCGTTAAAATTCGTACAGTGTTCATAATTTACGATTCTATTGTAATTTACTAAACGTATTTATATTAGGTATTATTATTACTTGTTTTTTTAATATCAACTTTAACAGGAATATTTAAAGAAATGGTAGTGCCTTGTCCTTCAGTTGAATCTAAATGAAAGGTACCATTTAGTTTTTCTATTCTAGAAGTAATGTTTCTTATTCCTATTCCTTTTTTGCCTTTATTAATATTATAACCGATACCGTTATCGCTCATGATAACATTGAATTGAGCGTCATTTCTATAAAAAGTGACTTCGAAGTATGTGCATTTAGAGTGTTTAATAGCGTTTTGAAAAGTTTCTTGTATTATTCGGTACACATTAATTTTAATATCGCCAGCTAAGCTATCCCAATTTTCATCTTCGTTGAAATGAAAGATTGTTTTGATGTTTGCATTCTTGTTGTTAGAAAGAAGGGTTTCAACAGAATCTGTAAAATTATTTATTTTTTGATAGGCACTATGGCTTAGCTCATGAGATATAGATCGTATTTCATTTTCAATTTCTTGTAAGGATCCTAGTGCTTTAGATTTTTCTTGAATAGCCTCATCTGTAGCGCGCTTATTCAAACCGGTTAATATCATTCGGGCACCAAGCATTTTGCCGAGCACACCGTCATGAAGTTCTTCTGATATTCGTTTTTGCTCTAATCGTTTTACCTCATCGACTTTTTGTTTTTGGGTTAACATGAGGTTGAAAATCTCTTGGTTGTTAGCCTGTTGTTGCTGATCAAACCTAAGTTTTTGATTTTTAGCTCTTTGATTAATAATGATATATATGGATAGACCCAGTAAAAAGAACCCGGTGGCAATACCTATCCACATTTGCTTTTGTTTTGAGAGTACTTCTTTCTCGCTTTCTAGCTCTATATTTTCGGCTATGAATTCGTCAGTTTCAAAACGTATTCTAGCAAATTTATTCTGCTGCTTGCGGTCTTCTTTTTGTAAACTGTCGTTAAGTGCAGTAAATTTTTTGAAATAGTCTGTAGCATTTTCTTTTTCTAAAATTGCTAAATATTGCCATGTTTTTAAAAGCTGCTCATTTGAATTTCCAGCATAGGCTAACCTTTCAGATTCTTTGGCTTTAATTATCGCATTAAGGCTGTCTTTGGTAAAAGCTTCGTATTCAGCGTAATTGTAAAAACTTGAGGATAAGCTACCTAGGTCATTTTCTTTTTTCTTTATTTCAATTGCTTTAATAAAGAGGTTTTCAACATCTACAGTGTCTTTATTATATAATTTCGCAGTGGCAAGGTTGCTTAATGCCTTGGCGTATAGGTCGGGGGTGTTTACAAATAAGTTATTTGTGCTTAAAACTTTTTCAAAATTTTCAATTGCTAGCAGGTACTGTTCGTTGTTCCTATAGGTTACTCCAATATTATTAATAAGCCTGGCTTCACTAGTATTGGAATTGGGCGTCTTTTTTAAATAAAATAATGATTCTTTGTAATACGAAAGTGATTTATCATATTCTTCTAAATCGTTCAAAACGATACCTAAAAGGTTATAGCAATCAGATAGTTTTTTGTTGTTTTCAATCGATTTGAATTTTTCTATAGCTTTTACGGTGTTTGCTTCGCTGCCTATATAATCTTTGATTTTCATTTGAATAGTGGCCATGCGCAAATACATTTCTCCAATGTTTCGTTTGTCATCAATGGCATTGAAAATATCTAGTGCTTCTGAATAATTGTAAAAGGCACTATCCTTAACACTATATTTATTAAAAAAATATGCCAAGTCCCAGTAGGCATTACCAAGAGCAGATGAATCTTTAATGCGCTTATTAAGTAAAATGGCTTGTTTATTTGCTTTCCGGTATAATAAACTGTCAGTTATAAAATCGATGTTGTAAGAAAGATTTGAGAAGTATATGGCTTTTAGGGAATCATTACCAGCATTTTTTGCAAGATTAAAAGCTTTTAATTGTAGGGGTAATTTATCTTCTTCTGTTATCTCGGGAGCATTGCTTTCAGATTCCCAGACTGAGATACTGTCGTTAGTGGTTTGTGTTTCTTGTATTACCTTTTCAGGTTTTGTTTTTGAACAACCAAGAAAATGTAAAAAGAGTATTATTATGTAAAAATAAGACTTGTTCAAAAAAAATGATTTATAAGGATTAAAAACCAAGGTATAAAAAAATAGCCTTTAACATGGTTGTTAAAGGCTATTTTTGTTTTTACAAATTTTAATTATGCAATCGTTTTTGGTGGTCTTCTATCATCTGGTGGTACAGAACAATCATTACAAGTTAAAGCTTTTGAAATGTCGTTCATGAAGTCAAATTCACTAGCTGTGTTCTGAATAATTGATGTTGCCATACCTATAGTCATTATTGCAACTGCTAAAATACTTGTAACTTTTTTCATACTGTTTCTGTTTTTTAGGGGTTTTGTTTATGATACAGCCAAAGTAATACCGTTCGTTGAGCAACGAAGGCAAAATTTTTAGTCTTAAGTAGATGACCTGATTCTGTTAGTAAATGAACCAATTGTGAGAGAATTCTTTAATTTAGAGAAGAAAAGGTATTTTTTGAAAGAATATTCTTAAGGTTATTCATATTCTCTCTGTATGTTTTTGAAAAAGGAATATTCTCGTTTACCGCTTTAATTGCACAGATAGATTTTCCGAAGTTGATACGAGAAACATAACTTGTGTTTACAATATAACTTTGGTGAACACGCATAAAATTATCAGGCAAGGTATTTTCAAAAGTCTTTAACGTTTTATAGGCGTTGATAATTGTACCGTCTTTCATGAAAAATTCGGTAGTATTATTATCTGCCTTTAAGTAAAGAATATCGTTGGTGTTTAGATATTGAAAATCATTATATGATTTTAGACATATTGTAGCGGGCGCCTTATCTTTTGGCATTCTTTTTTGCAATTTCAATAAGGACTTGCGAATATCAAATTCATTAAAGGGTTGTAGCCAGTAATCAAAAAAGCCATTTTTTATAGCATCGTACGCGTAATTCTTATTAGATGCAATACCAATTAATATAGGTAACTGATTCATGTATTGATGAATTTCAGTAACCATTAAAAATACAGATGAATAATCATTGTTAAGATTGATAAAAACAATATCTGGAGAGTACTTTAATATATCATTTAATCCGTCGGAAGGGTTGTTGGTAGTGTTTAAACATTCAAAGTCACCATATTCATCCAAAAATGCATGCAACTGCAAATTTGAAACAGCATCAGAGTCGATTATGGTGTATGTATAATTCAAATGAAATAGCGTATACTACGAAATTAAACATAGGTAAGAAAAGCTAGACCTAGAATGTCCTTATAAAAAGAGAGGACATGTTTATAAAATCAGTATTTACGAGGCTTGTGAGAGAAAAATCTTTCAATTTTTCTCGTACTATGATTAAAAATTTTCCTCGATGGCTTGATAAGCACCCAAATCTGGATTAGGTATTCGTGCTGTTTCAATGATATCTAACGGCGTAGAATTCGCAATATTTAAATCACCTTTATTGATGACTTCAGAATCTAACCCAATTCTAAAATCATTTTCAAATGGACGAAAATAATCTAACTCTCCATTAAAAATAACATTGGGGTAGTGGACTTCACTTTCAAAATCATAAAGTATATTATTCTCTGTAGAAGATTGATTTTCGCTGAATTTGATATAACAATTTTGAAAACTAAAGTTGAAAGAATTTTGATTATTGCTCTGAAGCGAAATTTCATTAGCGCTATTTCCGTCGATTATGCAGTTCTTAAAATCTGCAGCCAATAAATCAAATCCGTTATTTGGACTGGTAGTCGAAGTATTGCTTATAGCTAAACTAGCATTAAATCGAAACCCTTTGTTCCAATAATTAGCAATTGTAGCATGTGTAAATGAGTAATTACCACCATTCTCTATATAAAGAGAGGAGCTGCCTGCACTACCTAATATGATATTGGCAGCATTTACATGGGCATTTTTAGTCCAGAGATTATATCTTGAGCTATTCAGTATCTGGCTGTTTGTTATGGTCAAGGTTTCTTCTGGTTCATTCTCTTGCCCTTCAACGAATAAGCCTAACTCAGCGTTCTTAATAGTTAAATGGTTAATTGAGTTATTCTTACTCCCGGCACTTAGCCAAATAGTTCCCCATTGCCCTGGTATATTGTTGAACTGGGTCTCAAGTCTATCTCCTTCGAAAATAACTTCTCCTTCTAGTAGCTCTTCGTTTTCGCTTAATTCTCCGTTTATACTAATCGTCCCCCCATTTTGTACTAAAATTCCAGAATTCTGATGGAAATGCACACGCGTACCTGCATCAATAATTAGTTGATTTCCATCAGGGACTATGGCATAACCATAGATAACATAAGATTTGTCTTTTGTAAAATTTAAATGTTCGTCAGGTAGTATAAATCCATCTATTTCAATAGGGTTTCCTGATTCGTCATTATAAAGTACAATAGCCTCTGTATTATTGTTTGTATTGTTGTCAGGGTAGAGTAGTATGGCATCTTTTGCCAAAGTCACTAATTCAACAGATTGTTGAAAAGGTTCTTTATCAAATTGAATAGCATCGGTGTATAAGAGCTCGTTTAGGGTATTGTCATTTATGTTTATTGTAGTTTCTACCAAAATAAAAAGACTGTCTTCAGCGTAAAGCGGAATGTTTTCGAATTCTTTGCCAGCAACTCCATCTACGTTTAATCTGTAAAAACTTTCAACACCGTTTTTAAGGGTAATAGTAGGGATGATAATATCATCTTTAGTATCGTTATAAACTTTTAATGTATAGGTGCTGCTTCCTATATTTGAGAAAACCGTATCTAGGTAAACGGTGTCTTTAGAAAACGAAAGATGACCGTTACTTGGGGCGTATTCAAAATCTTTTCTACAAGAGGCGCTCCAAAGAATAATAAATAAAATGGTGAGTATTGTTAAGATTCTAAGGCGCACGCTACAATGGTTTTACTTCATCTAAGTTAAAGGAAAATTTCTTTGATCTCTTCAGGAATTCGTATAGGTCTATAAGATTTACTATCAAGAAGACACCATTCTGTGCTTGATCTAACCAGCAATTTGTTGGTTGTACCGTGTTTCATCTCTACAATTCTAACACATTTAGCTCCAGAACTAGATTCTATGTGTGTTGATATAACAATAGGGTCATCTAATACTGCTGCCCGCTTATATTCAATATGATGAGTTAATACTACCCAAATGACATCTTCCTGCATTTTTGCAGTTGCTACTGTTTGCCAGTGTTCTTTAGAAATGTCTTGTATCCACTGAACATAGCGCACATTGTTTACATGGTTTAAATCGTCTAAATCGTCATGCGAAACAACAATTTTTTTTTGAAATGCCATATTTTTATTTTTTCTCTATTTGCACTTCAAACATTTTGTCCCAGAACTTACCGGTAACAAAAAATGTCTTGCGTTCAGGGTGATAGGCAATTCCATTAAGCACATAATTTGTTTTATCCCAATTTTCAGTTTTAGTAATGATATCACTTAAGCCGCTAAAATTAATAACTCCTTCTATAGCGCCTGTTTTACTGTCAATAATCATGACACTTGGTTTTTGATAAACGTTGGCGTAAATTTTTCCATCTACATATTCTAGCTCGTTGGCTGAATTAAATATTGAAGAGTTGGTTACCGTTTCTATATAACCTTCTTCGGTCATCGTATCCGGATTTATAAACCATATTTTTTCTGTTCCATCGCTTTTAAAAATTTTAGAGCCGTCGTTTGTTAATCCCCAGCCTTCACGACTTTTTCCGTATTGAAAATTGTCCAATTTTTTAAAAGAGTTCAAATCATATATAAAACCTAGACCACTTTGCCATGTAAGCTGATAAATTTTATTGTTTAATATGGTTATACCTTCTCCAAAGTAAGTTTCATCTAAAACTATTTGTTCAAAAACTTTTCCAGTTTTAAAATCTAATTTTCTTAAGAAAGATTGTCCCCTTTTTCCTGTAGACTCATATAAGGTGTCATTATGAAATTCTAAGCCTTGTGTATAAGCTTTAGTGTCATGTGGGTATTCCTTAATGATGGTGTAGGTGTAAATCTCAGGAGCTTTTTCGGAAAGTACTTTTAAATTTTTATTAATATCGACGGTTTCACCATCAAAAGTAATTTTCGCTGTTAGAATCTTGTTTCCTAATGTGGGCAAATCTATTTTTATTTTATCATTATTGACCGGAATTTTGGTGCCATCAATACTATATTCAACGCTTACTATCTGTTTTTCCTTTTTATTTTTAATACTTATACCAATTTCTTGGTTCAAATTAACTTGACTTGCATTTTTTTCTAAGTTAATTTCGAATAGGGAAGATGCTTTTTGGTTGCCACTGCCGCAAGCGGTGAACAAACTGGTAATAAGAGCGATACAGAAAAAATTTACGATTTTCATTAAGAAAATGGGTATTTAAGTTTATGTAATACGTGAGTACAAGAAGAGTTTCTTGTTATTAATAGGCAATTTAATTCATAAAAATTAGAAACTAAAGGATTGTCAAAGTTTTAAAAGATTGTATATTTGCACCTGGCAAGTCCTACACGACCAGCTCCTGTAGAATCCCCCAGGGTGGGAACACAGCAAGGGTATATGGTCGTAGCGGTGCGATGTAGGTAGCTTGCCTTTTTTTGTGCCTTAAAATGAAATTTTTAAATTTAAGGTAACATATTCAAAACCAATTCTATATAACGTTTAGCATCGCTTATTTTCTATAAAATGAAAACAAAAGTAGTACTAATTACAGGTGGATCTTCAGGTATTGGCAAAGCAATAGGCATACATTTAAAAGAAAAAGGGTATAAGGTTTACGGTACAACACGTAGCAAAAGTAAATATCCTTCATTTTCAGATTTTCCGCTTTTAGAGATGGATGTTAGAAATGTAGAGACCATAAAAAGTTGTATTGCATCATTATTAGTGCTTGAAAGTAGAATTGATGTATTAATTAATAATGCAGGCGTTGGTATAACAGGACCAATGGAAGAAACTCCGCATGAAGAAGTATTAAAAGCCTTTGCAACCAATTTTAACGGACCATTAAATGTGATGAACAATGTATTGCCTGTTATGCGTGAGCAAAAAGAAGGTCTTATTATTAATATAACCTCTATTGCAGGTTATATGGGGTTACCATATAGAGGAATCTATTCAGCATCAAAAGGAGCATTAGAAATTGTTACCGAGAGTTATAGAATGGAAACTAAGTCTTTTGGTATTAAGTTTACAACATTGGCGCCAGGAGATTTTGCTACTAATATTGCCTCTGGTAGATATCACACCCCTGTGTATGAAAATTCAGCTTACAGAAATGCTTATAAGAGTACTTTAGAGGCTATAGATGCAGATGTAGATAGTGGTGGTAATCCGGCTGATGTAGCTAAGAAGATTGCTAAAATTATAGAAACAAAAAACCCTAAACCTCATTACAAAGTAGGTTCATTTATTCAAAAATTCTCTTTAACACTCAAAAGTTTATTGCCGGGTCTTTGGTTTGAGAAGTTGCTAGAAGGGCATAGTTCTTAATAATCTATAATAATTTTTGCAAAAAAAATTAGTTACTAATTCTTATAGATATTAGAAAATCCATCTACTATTACCGCATTTTCAGTAATAATAGCTTTGTTCATAGGGTAGAGCACTAATTTTTCAGTAAGCTCTTTAAAATCGTTGCTATGATATTGTGATGAAGGGTCTACACCGAGTGTAGCTATAATAGTTTTCCACTGGTCGTAATCGGTTTTAATATTAATACCGATAAGCTCATGATCAGGTTTCTTTTCTTTTAGGGTAGATACTCGTTTAAATATCTCTAAATATTGTTTTTTATTAGTGCCAGACCAGAAATAAAACAAAACTTTCTTATTAGCTGCAATTTCAGTTAATGTCTTGCTATCATTGTTGAAGGTCATCACCTTTAAATCGGGAATAACTTTTGCAGGCTGAAGATTTGCAATACCTTGATAAAGGTTTTCAATTTCTTCTATATGCATATTGTTTTTAGAAACTTTCTTAAATTCCTTTAAGAATATTTCTGTGTTTTCAGGAGCATCCTTTTTCTTTAGTAAATAGTCAAATGCTACATTTCTAAAAAGATTATCTCTCAATCCTTTTTCAATGACAAGACTATCAATTAGATGTAATTTATGCTTTTTATAGTGCAATTGTTTGCTTTCGTCTTTATGGGCGTTCTTGCACTCATTTTTACAGCTCATGTAAGATAAGTTACCAAAATGAGCTTTCATAAAATCGTAATAAGGTCTAAGGTAAGTCAATGTATGATCACCGTAATTTATTTGATTTCTATACGCGTAAAAATCTTTAGGTAAATCATGAAAATTTTCCTCAGCAGCTTTTCTTTTATGTTGAAAGGGGTAAATTTCTTTATATCTATTATAGGTATAATCTATACTGCCGGTTAATAATCTAATTGCTTCTTCAGAAATTAAATTTTCTGAAATTAACTCGTTTAGAATAGCAACTTTGTCTTGCCTTAGAGATTCTATTTTGTCGGCGAAGTCTATTGGTTCTAATTCATAATACTCAGAATACATAGCAGAATCTTCCTCTTCAGTTGCCAGAAATAATTCTAATAGAAAATTATTAGTCTCTTCATTAGTACCAGAGAAAACCAAAGACTCATCAAAATAGATAGTATTAAGCCTAACCATAAGGCTATCACCCTTTTCTAAATATACATATTGATGTTCTGGAGCTAAGTTAAAGTGGTATAAACCGTTTTCAATAGAAGAAAGCTTAAACTCAAATCGGTTTTTGCTATCAATTTTTGCAGAATCGATTTTTATACCGCCTTTTAACAAAACAACTTGATCACTTGTAGGATTCACTATTTCACCAGCAAACAATACTGTTTCAGAATCTTTTTTTGTGGAGGAACAACCCATTAATAAGGCTACGCATGCAGAAAGTAAAATTCTTATCATATAGTATATGGGACTGGTGATTTTCAAAAATAACAAACCTAATCACCAGATGTTGTTAATAGCTAGTTAAATGTTGTGAACCGCTAACTTAAGAATCTTTTGTCGAATTTGATGCTAAACTAGGTAGTGTAAGCCTAGAAATTCAGTATTTTTGCACGGATTTTTAAAATTTTGTTTCTATGTTATCTGTTTCTAATCTTTCTGTTCAATTTGGAAAACGAGTATTGTTTGATGAAGTAAATGTTGCTTTTACGCAAGGTAATTGCTACGGTATTATTGGTGCCAATGGTGCAGGTAAATCTACTTTTTTGAAAATTCTTGCTGGTCAAATGGATCCAACCTCTGGTCATGTTCATTTAGAACCAGGTAAGAGAATGTCTATATTAGAACAGAATCATAACTCAGCTGATGACTTTACTGTATTAGAGGCGGTGGTAATGGGTAACAAACCGTTATATGAGATAAAAAAAGAAATCGATGCTCTTTATGCTGATTATGATGATAAAAATGCAGATAGAATAGGGGAGTTACAGGTAAAATTTGAGGAGATGAATGGTTGGAATGCAGATAGTAACGCTGCTGCATTACTTTCTAACCTGGGTATAAGTGCCGATTTGCATTCTACTTTAATGTCTGAGTTAGACTCTAAATTAAAAGTACGTGTACTTTTAGCGCAAGCATTATTCGGTAATCCTGATGTTTTGATTATGGATGAACCTACCAACGACCTGGATTATGAAACAATCAGTTGGTTAGAGAACTTCTTGGCAGATTATGAAAATACGGTGATTGTAGTAAGTCATGACCGTCACTTTTTAGATACGGTTTGTACTGATATAGGTGATATTGATTTCGGAAAATTGAATTTATATTCTGGTAACTATACGTTTTGGTACGAAAGTAGTCAGTTAGCGGCTCGTCAACGTGCACAACAAAACAAGAAGGCAGAAGAAAAAGCAAAAGAACTGCAAGAATTTATTGCTCGTTTTAGTGCAAACGTTGCAAAAAGTAAACAAGCAACTTCTCGTAAAAAAATGCTTTCAAAATTAAAGATTGATGACATTAAACCATCAAGCCGTAGGTATCCTGCAATTATTTTTGACAGAGAGCGTGAGGCTGGGGATCAGATTTTAAACGTTGAAGGACTTTCTGCTTCTACAGATGAGGGCGAGCTATTATTCAGCAATGTAAACATCAACTTGGCAAAAGGAGATAAAATTGCCATAATATCAAGAGACTCTAGAGCTACTTCAGCATTCTATGAAATCATAAACGGTAACAAAAAAGCAGATAAAGGTACTTTTCAGTGGGGTATCACTACTACACAATCTTACTTGCCAGCAGATAATTCAGGTTTCTTTACCGGTAATATCAACTTGGTAGATTGGTTACGTCAATACGCTAAAACAGAAGAAGAACGTGAGGAAGTATACATTCGTGGTTTTTTAGGTAAAATGTTATTTAGTGGAGAAGAAGCACTTAAAAAATGCACTGTTCTTTCTGGTGGAGAAAAAGTACGTTGTATGTTAAGTAGAATGATGTTAATGCGTGCCAATGTATTAATGTTAGATGAACCAACAAACCACTTAGATCTAGAAAGTATTACGGCATTTAATAATTCTCTTAAGAATTTTAAGGGTACTGTAATGTTAACTACACATGATCATGAGTTTGCGCAAACTGTTGCAAATAGAATCATAGAATTAACGCCTAAAGGCAACATTGATAGGTATTCAACGTTTGATGAATATATGTCTGACAAGACATTGAAAGATCAGCGTAACAAAATGTACGCTAATTAAGCATAGAATAGATTAACCCAAATCGATGTTTTATGAAAACCTACAAATATGTGGCTTGCTTTGTGCTAGCCTTTAGTTTCTTCGCATGCGAAAAATCTTCAGATCAAGTTGATGAAGAAATAGCTACTAATGTACAAGTTGACTACACCGTTTTTTTACAAGATAACAATCAGTTAAATGGTATTGTTGTGGGGTCTGCTAATGATGAATTTGCTGTAAAAAGCACTGTAAACTCATTTAGTAACATTCCATCGAATGCTATAAAATATCGTACTACAACCGATATAGGGTATTATTCCACTACTAATTGTCAGGCAACATTTCAAAGGTTTAATGCAGAAGGTTCTTCTTCAGGGTCAGTATCATTATTTAGTGATATAGATGTATGTTCTATAAATGTATTTGCAATGGCATATTCAAGTGAACTTGCCGCTGTTGCTTATGAAAGAGAGCTATTGGGTAAAGACAAGCAATTTGTAGTTCGCATAAATTCAACTAATGATGCAACAGTTAGTGCTGTAGAAATTTCTTTGGATAAGAAGCCGGTGGATATGGTTATTTCATCAAATCGTTTGTTTGTGTTAACGTTAAATGAGTTTGTAAGTGATGAATTTCATTTATCGGTAATTGATTTGGATGATAATGAAGTTTTAATGGAATTAGATTTAGGATTAGATGCCCAGCGTCTATTTACCAATAACAGTGGTAATGTGATAATTAGCTATCCAGAGTTACATACTACTTTAGATCCCTTTACTTTAGAAAAAACGTACACCACATATGGTGAGAATACAGAGCCTGGATTTGTTACAACACAAGATTTTTTCTTAGATAGCGCAGGTAAATTTTACTTTCAAAAAAATATACCAAGTGCAGAAATTGAAGAAGTACCAGCGATATATGATTTTGAAAAGAATAGCACTGTAGTATATCTATTTGAAAATTTCTTAACTGAAACTGAACTGAATATGAAGTACAGTATAGACCAAACCACATCAATAGCATACGATGAAAAGAACAATTATGTTTTAATAGGATATCAGAAAAAAGGACAAGTAGATAAAGGTGGAATTTTGAGAATAACTCCTTCACCCGATTTCAAGCTTATTGATAATATTGATTTAGAGGGCGTTCCAAAAACCATATTTGTAAAGTAGCACTAATAACTAGCTATTGAAATATTTGCTGTTCCAAATAGCAGGGTTAAAGTTTTTGCCCATTGCAAATCCGTAGAAAATTACCACAGAAGCAATACACTTGAACATAAAAAAGTTTAGAATCCAAAATTGAGCATTTGAATTGGTTTTTGAGAATAGTCCGTCTGGTATCAACATCGTTGTAATGAAACTCATCAATAAAACTAAAATAGCAAGGTTTACGATGCTTTTAAAAGGCCACATTAACAACTTTCGTAATGGGTGAAGGTCATTTCCCCATTGATGTATTAAATAATGATATCCATTTTCGATAGGGGCAAATAGCAAAGGATCATCTTTATCTTCAAGTTTAAAGAGTTTAGAAGGGGCTATTATTTTAAATCCCTGTATTTCTAAGTTATGTTCTTTTTCTAAACTTTTAATTTTTGACAACGCTTCTGTTGGTATTGTTCCTTTAAAATATTTGGTATCTAAAAAGCGTAAACGATAATCTATACAAATTTGCTTGATTTCATCTATGTGATAAATTTTAGAACTTTCTAATTTATCTACGTTAAAATTATTGTTAGGTATACTCTTACTTGTCGTAACGTTTTGCTCAATTCTATTAAATTCATCATCTACATTTGAAAGAATATTATAAACCTCTTTCATTCTCGCGTCTTCCGTTGAATTCTGCTTGTTTCTAGCTTTAGAGAGTTTTTGTTCAATGTTTGTTTTAGATAACAGCATATTCTTTTTTTAGCAATACACTCAAAGTTAGTTAATTAGTTATTTTATCAAAATCTTGTTTAACTTAATTAAAAGTTAATAAAATGTTAAAATCGTTCTACTACCTAATTCACACTAGGTGTCAAAGACATCTAATTGTATATTGACGACGAAATCGAGCCGTTTATCGATTTTAAGAACATTTGCCCCTTAATAACCACCTATTATGAAAAAATGGACATCCCTCATGTCCTTGTGCACCCTATTTTTAGGGGTTCAGACCTATGCACAGGACAACGCGATTGATTTTAAATTTGAAAACCTAATATCAACTATTCAATCGGAAAAATCTATTATAGAACGCACGGCAACCTTCGAAAATCATTCTTCATTGTTAAATGCCCTCAGAGCCACAAATTTAGATAAGGTTTTAGATTATACCGGAGAATTTACTGTTTTTGCACCATCTAACCTTGCATTTGATAAGCTGTCAAAAGCGACAATCGATAAATTATTTGATCCTGAAAATAAAAAGGCATTAAAAGCGATGCTTTCTTATCATATAATTGCAGATAAATTATCGGCTTCTAGTATTTTAAAAGCGATGTGCAGAGGTAATGGGATCGCAAAATTTACTACCATACAAGGAGATAAAATAACAGCGACTATGAAAGGTATAGACATTGTTCTTACAGATAAATCTGGTAATAGTGCTATAATCACAATTGCAGATACTAATCAATCTAACGGCATCATTCACGAAGTTGATACCGTTTTTGTTCCAGAAAAAATGTTTTAATTAACGCAATATTGCTCCTAAATTACGTTCGTAAGTACTTTGTAATTGAGACATAATCTTTTCTATTTGCTTTTCTGTCAATGTGCTTTTATCATCTTGCAAAGTAAAGCTCACTGCATATGATTTCTTGCCTTCTGGTAAATTTTCACCTTCATACACATCAAAAAGAGTCATGTCTTTTAAATATTTACGCTCTGCACCAAAAGCAAGGTCATGAAGTTCACGATACGTAGCTTTATTATCTAACAGTAACGCAAAATCTCTTTTTACTTCTGGGTGCTTAGGTATTCCTTTAAAGGTGACAGGTGTTGTTGTAATTTGTTTTAAAACAGCTCCCCAATCAAAATCAGCATATAATATATCTTGTTTTATATCAAAATGCTTTTGAATAGACTTTTTAATCAACCCGAAAGAAACCAATTCTTTTTTCTTGTTTGTAAATGTTAAGCCTTCTGAGAAAATTGTAGAAGTGGTAGGTTCGCTTTTTAAATCAGACAAACCAAGTCTTAATAATACCGATTTAACAATAGACTTTAATTCAAAAAAGTTCGTAGGCACAGCTTTTGTTGTCCAGCTATCTTGAACAGAGTCTCCTGTTAATAAAATACTCAGGTATTTTGGTTCTATTCGTTTGTCACCTTTGGCGTAATATGTTTTACCAAATTCGAACAATTTTAGATTACCTCTTCTTCGGTTAATATTATAACTAGCAGTTTCTAAAGCAGAGAACAAAGAAGTTCTACGTAATACAGAAAGATCACCACTTAATGGGTTAATAATTTCAATAGACTGACGTTCTTCATCCTCATCTTTTAATAATGATGTATAGTCAGGATTCGTTAGACTATTGGTTAAAATTTCATAGTAACCTTTTGCTGCCAATGCATTGCCAATGGTGTTTTGAATGGTGTGGTCTGCAGTTGCCTCTGTAGTGGCTATAGAAGCATTCAATTTTTGACTAAAAGCAACATTGTTATAGCCATAAACCCTTAATATTTCTTCTATAACATCCACCTGACGCTGCACATCAACTCGGTACGATGGTACTTCAAGACCCATACCGGCTTCAGTAACATTTTTAACTTTAATATCAAGAGATGCCAATATAGATTTAATGGTGTCTTGTGGAATTTCTTGACCTATAAGCTTGTTGATTTTTTCAAATGCAAGAAAAACTTCAAAATTAAGGTGCTTTTTCGGGTATAGATCATAAACGTCAGATGTTATCTCACCACCTGCTATTTCTTTAATCAATAAGGCAGCACGTTTTAAACTGTATTCTACATTTTCAATATCGATACCACGTTCAAATCTAAATGAAGCATCTGTATTTAAACCATGCCTTTTGGCCGATTTTCTAATAGAGACCGGATTAAAGTAAGCACTTTCTAAAAATATAGATGTAGTTTCTTCTGTTACTCCTGAACCTAGTCCGCCAAATACACCAGCTAAACACAAAGGTTTTTCGGCATCACAAATCATTAAGTCATCTTCATGCAAGGTTCTCTCAACTCCGTCAAGCGTAGTAAATTTTGTGTCTTTTGGTAATGTCTTAACTATAATCTTATTACCCTTTATTTTTGCGGCATCGAAAGCGTGTAACGGCTGCCCAAGTTCGTGTAGCACATAATTAGTAGCATCTACAACATTGTTCTTCGGTGTAAGACCTATAGACTTAAGTTTATTTTGAAGCCAGGTAGGCGAGGGCTGAACAATTAAATTGCTTAATGTAATACCACAATAACGTGGAGCTAATTCAGTTTTTATTACGTCAACATCAATTTTTAGTGATCTATCGTTTATATTAAAATGACTTGTAGAAGGGGTAATCAGTTCTTTGGTGATTTCCTTTTGTTTAAGTCCTGCTTTTAAATCTCTTGCTATACCAAAATGACTCATGGCGTCAGCACGGTTTGGTGTTAGGCCAATTTCAAAAACTTCATCCTCTTCAATATCAAAAACTTCTGAACAAGGAGTTCCGACTTTTAGATTTTTATCAAGTACCATTATACCATCGTGACTACTACCAAGACCTAATTCGTCTTCAGCGCAAATCATACCAAAGCTTTCTTCTCCTCTTATCTTTCCTTTCTTAATTGTCCAGGCTTCACCTTCAGCGGTATAAAGAGTTGTACCAATTGTAGCTACAGGTACTTTTTGACCGGCAGCAACATTCTTAGCTCCACAAACAATTTGTACAGGTGCTTCTATGCCAATATCTACCATAGTGACATTTAGCTTATCGGCATTGGTGTGTTTTTCGCAACTTAATACGTGTCCCACAACAATACCTTTTAATCCGCCTTTAACAGATTCAAATTTCTCAACGCCTTCAACTTCTAAACCTAGATCGGTTAAAAGTTCTCCGGTTTTTTGTGATTCCCATTCTATTTGTATGAACTGTTTAAGCCAGTTATATGATATTTTCATTCAAAAAATTTATAGGTTGCAAAGATAAAACAATGCCCTAATACATTCAATAAGCTATGAAGTCTTTATTTTAATTTTTAATTCTGCAATTTTAATTGTTTATTAGAAGTTAAATTAAAAAAAAAGTATGAGATATAGTTTTGCTTTACTATTTGTTTTATTGTTTTTGGTTGGGTGTAAGCAGAATACACAGAAAGTGATTTTGTCTGAAGGTATTTGGCTTGTAGAATTAGATGTTATGGATAATCAAGTATTACCTTTTGATTTAAAAGTGAATAAAAATGAAGATGGAGGTTATGCAATGCAAATTATTAATGCGAAAGAGGTTATTGATATAGATGAAATTGAAATTAATGGTGATTCTATATTTATACAGATACCAGTCTTTGAAGGGTATTTGGCGGGTACTTTTACTGAAAATTCAATACAAGGTCAGTTTATAAAAGAAAGTTTAGATAGAATAGTGTCGTTCAAAGCTATGTATGGTTCTAAAGAAAGGTTTAAAGTTAAGAAAGAACGTACTGACCTTAATGTAACGGGTATCTGGGAAACCTATTTTAGTCCAGATTTAAAAGAGGAATATGTTGGTAAAGGTATTTTCTTGCAAGAAGATAAACGAGTTACGGGTACTTTTAGAACTACAACAGGAGATTATAGATATTTAGAAGGCATACTTGATGGAGATTTGTTAAAATTATCTGCTTTTGATGGTGCCCATGCCTTTCTTTTTAATGCAAAAGTTACCGATTCTACCATGAATGGAGTTTTTTACTCAGGTAATCATTTTAAAGAGCCTTTTGTTGCTAAAAGAAATGACGGATTTGATTTACCTGATCCTGATTCTTTGACTTTTTTGAATAAAGGATATGATAAATTAGCATTTACTTTCCCTGATGTAAAAGGGAATATGGTTTCTTTAAGCGATAAAACTTATCAAGATAAAGTGGTGGTCGTTCAGTTAATGGGTACATGGTGCCCAAATTGCTTGGATGAAACTAAATTTTTGGTAGATTATCTTGAAGGTAATAATGAGATTGAAGTAATTGGTTTAGCTTTTGAATCGGCAAAAACCAAAGAAATAGCAATAAAAGGTATAGAAAGATTAAAAAATAGAATAGGAGTAGACTATCCTATTTTATTGGCGCAGTATGGTACTTATGATAAACAAAAAGCACAAGAAAAATTGCCTATGTTGAATCATGTACTTTCATACCCAACCACTATTTTTATTGATAAAAAGGGGGGTGTTCGAAAAATTCACACAGGGTTTAATGGTCCCGCTACAGGTGAGAAATTTGTGGAATTCAAAAAGAATTTCAATGAATTAATTACCGAGTTGGTTAGTGAATAATTTAAATAATAGTAGATTTTCCTAAGCCGATGTTTTCATCGTTTATACTAAAATTACCATCTAATTCCATGATATTGTCGGCTATAAAATCGCCAACATAGTTAGTGCCATATTTTGAGCTTCCTAAAATATCTGGAGTTACTATTTTTTTAGAAAATGATTTTAAAACTGCAGCTACAACGGCATCAGACTCTTCATTCATTTTAAAATGTTGCAATAACATGGCCATACTTAGGATAGAAGCTACTGGGTTTGCAATGTTTTTACCTGCTGCATCGGGGTAAGAACCGTGAATTGGTTCGAACATAGCATGTTCAAGTCCGACAGAGGCTGAAGGTAAGAGTCCTATTGAACCTGCAATTACACTACCTTGATCAGACAGAATATCTCCGAACATATTGTCTGTTAAAATGACATCAAATTGAGCCGGATTTAAAACCATCTGTACGGCAGCATTGTCTATCAATTGATAGTTAAGCTCTACATCTGGATAGCTCTCGGATATTTGCGTTACAACACGTCTCCATAATCGCGAAGTTTCAAGTACATTGGCTTTGTCAACCAAGGTTACTTTCTTTTTTCTGGAACGTGCAGATTTGAACGCTAAATGTGCAATTCTACTAATTTCAAATTCACTATAGGAACATATATCAGTTGCAATATTTTTTTCCTCGTCAAAAGTTTTTTCGCCGTAGTAAATTCCTCCAGATAATTCTCTAAAAATTACTAAGTCTGTATCTTTTACTTGAGCTTTTGATAACGGGGATTGCTTAACTAAAGAAGGAAATACTTTAACAGGTCTAATATTTGCAAATAGACCTAATTTCTTACGTAATTTCAATAGACCTTGTTCTGGCCAAACTTTTGCTTTGGGGTTGTTATCAAATTCGGGTAAACCCAAAGCACCAAATAAGGTAGCATCGGTACTTTTACAAAGTTTAAGAGTTTCTTTTGGTAATGGACTGCCGGTCTTCTTAATCGCAGAAGCACCAATGAGTCCTTTTTGAAAAGTAAAACTATGACCAAAAGTTTCTTCAACAGAACGCAAGCACTTAATAGATTGTGCTAGGACCTCTGGTCCAATTCCGTCTCCTTCTAAAACAGCAATGTTTAAATGCATAATTAGCTAATACTTTGTAAATCTATATTTGAAGTTTCTATAATTTGATGAATATCATCATCTTTTACTTCTTTTCTAGTGTCGGCATACTTTAAAAACTCTTGATAAACATCGTCAAGTTGAACTTTAGATAACTCGTAACCTACAATTTTAGCTCTATAAGCTAGTGCAGCTCTACCACTTCTAGCGGTTAAAACAATAGATGATTCAGTGACGCCAACATCTGCAGGATCTATGATTTCATAAGTTTCTCTATTTTTTATAACACCATCTTGGTGTATACCAGAACTATGTGCAAATGCGTTGGCACCAACAATTGCCTTATTTGGTTGTACCATCATACCCATTTTACTAGATACCATCAAACTGGTATCATATAGTAATTTGCTGTTTATGTTAGTGTCATAATTTAAATCTGGGTGTTGACGTAAAATCATTACAACTTCTTCTAAAGATGTGTTGCCTGCACGTTCACCAATTCCGTTAATAGTACATTCAATTTGTCTTGCACCATTAATGACACCAGAAATTGAATTTGCTGTAGCCAAGCCTAAATCATTATGACAGTGACAAGATAAAATTGCTTTTTCTATGCCTTTTACATTTTCACGTAAATATTTTATTTTGGCACCATATTCGTCTGGTAAGCAATAGCCAGTAGTATCTGGTATATTTAAAACGGTAGCACCTGCCTTTATGACCGCTTCACAAACACGAGCTAAAAACTCGTTATCTGTACGACCGGCATCTTCGGCGTAAAATTCAACATCTTCTACGAAAGTCTTTGCGTATTTAACAGCATCGATTGCACGCTCTATAATAGCATCTCTGTTAGAATTGAATTTAAATTTAATATGAGAGTCAGATGTACCAATACCAGTATGAATTCTTGGCATTTTAGCATATTTAAGAGCTTGGGCCGCAACTTCAATATCGTTTTTGACCGCACGGGTCAATCCACAGACTGTAGCATTTTTAACGAGCTTGGCTATGGCTTCGACAGATTGAAAATCTCCCGGGCTAGAAACAGGAAAACCGGCTTCGATCACATTAACACCTAATAAATCTAGGCGTTCAGCGATGACCAATTTTTGTTCCCGGTCTAATTTACAGCCCGGTACTTGCTCTCCATCTCTTAAAGTAGTGTCAAATATTTGTACTATCTCTTTACTCATTATATTTACGTAGTTTTACTCGTCAAACGAATATATAACCTAAAATATAAGTTACTTTAATGTTGTTAACTTGTTTACAACGTTAAGTCAGTTTTTTAGGTATGTAAAAAACTGATTAGCAACTATTTAAACTCTTATTATTACGATGACAAATGCGCATAAAGATGCTTTGTTCGTTTTGGTTAAGTCACTTTCTAAATCTGAAAAGCGTCAGTTTAAGCTTTATGTGGGTCGATTAGGTGTAAACACAGATGCCAAATTTTTGGCGCTCTTTAATCTATTAGATAAAATTAAGCAATACGACGAGAAAACTATTTTGGAAAGTGGTATTGTTAAGAAGGCCCAACTTTCTAATCTTAAAGCACACTTATATAAACAGATTTTAGTGAGTCTAAGGCTAAATCCTGTGAACCAAAACATAAGGGTTCAGATACGTGAACAGTTAGATTTTGCTACAATATTATATCAAAAAGGACTCTATAAACAAAGTTTAAAAATTTTAGATAAGGTAAAGGGTATAGCTATAGAGAATGAAGAGAAGAATATAGCTTATGAAATTGTTGAGCTCGAAAAGATAATTGAAACTCAGTACATTACAAGAAGTATACCCGATCGTGCCGATGAACTTGCTATACAGGCAAAAGAATTATCTGGACATAATGTAATGACCAGTAAGCTGTCAAATCTTTCTTTACAGCTTTATGGAATGATGTTAAAAGTTGGGTATGTAAGAAGTGATGAGGATTATCAAAAAGTGAAAACTTATTTTAATAATCATTTGCCGTTATATAATATTGAGGACTTAGGTTTTCGAGAAAAATTATGGTTATATAAAGCCTATTTGTGGTATAGTTTTCTTACTCAAGATTTCTTATCGTGTTTTAAATACGCCAGTAAATGGGTCGATCTATTTTATGATCATAAAGACATGATTTATTTAAATCCTGTTTTCTTTTTAAAAGGGAATCACTATTTGCTAGAATCTCTTTTTTATGTGCAATACAGTTCACAGTTTAAAGAAGTTTTAGAACGTTTAGAAACGACTATTAAAGAGAAAGAATTTCCTGATAATGATAACATCAACTCCTTGGTATTTATGTATTTAAATGCCAATAAATTGAACTTGCATTTTCTTGAAGGTACCTTTGAAAAAGGCTTGTACTTGGTGAAGATTATTGAATATGGTATAAATAAACATAGAGATCGAATTGATGTGCACCACGTCATGGTGCTCTATTATAAAATAGCCTGCCTGTACTTCGGTATTGGAGATAATAAAACCTGTATTCAATATCTTAAAAAGATTATTGATAATAAGAATTTAAAGATGCGTGAAGACTTAATGTGTTTTGCACGTGTTTTGAGTTTAGTTGCTCATTATGAGGCGGGTATGGACTATCATTTAGAAGTTCAATTAAAAAGTACATATAAGTTTCTTTTAAAAATGGACGATATGCATGCAGTACAAAAAGAGATGATTAAGTTTCTTAGAAGTCTAGGTGGTATCTATCCTAACCAGTTAAAAGCAGAATTTCAGAAGTTATATAACGAACTTAAAAAGTACGAAGATCATCCGTACGAAAAGAGGGCTTTCTTGTATTTAGATATATTATCATGGTTAGAGAGTCATTTACAGAATAAACCAGTTTCTCAAATTATGAGAGAAAAAGCGCTGGCTAAAATACGCTAAGCGTAATTTGTGTAGATGAAAAGTAATCACGTTCAGCATTTATTAGAAATTAACCTTGCTATGCTCTTTGTAGCTACTTCTGGGGCATTAGGGCGTTATGTTCAGCTACCAGTGCCAGTTGCTATTGGTTCAAGGGCGCTATTAGCTTTTGTAGCGCTGTTTCTTTATTGTAAATGGAAGGGTTTCAATTTAAAAGTTGATAAAAAAGATATTCCGGTAATATTGCTCAGTGGAATATTAATGGGTGTACATTGGGTCACTTATTTTTATGCTTTAAAACTGTCTAATGTCGCAATTGGTATGCTTTCTATATTTACATATCCTGTAATAACGGCGTTTTTAGAACCCATTCTTTTAAAGACAAAGTTTGAATTAATGCATTTACTACTAGCATTTTTGGTGCTTACTGGTATGTATTTTTTGAGCCCTACATTAGATTTTGAAAATTCATATACCATAGCCATTGGTTTCGGTGTATTTTCAGCTTTTGCATATGCACTTAGAAATATACTTTTGAAAAAGAAAGTGGCGAAATATAATGGGTCTATGCTAATGACTTACCAAACGGCAATTGTCGGGGTTATTTTATTCCCCTTTTTATTTTCTGTTTCAGCAGATACAATTATAAGTCAATGGGAAGTTCTTGTTGCGCTTGCCGTTTTAACTACAGCCATTGGTCACACGATGTTTTTAATGACCTTCAAGCATTTTAATATTACGACAGTAAGCATTTTAAGCAGTGTACAACCTGTTTATGGTATCATAATCGGAGCGCTTTTTTTGTCGGAAATACCAAAGGGAACTACTATTTTAGGAGGAATACTAATTTTAAGTTCCGTGGTAATAGAAAGCATCCGTTCTAAAAAACCAACTTAAAGATTCGTTTTAATTTTGAGAATTGATTCCTGGCGTACTAGCTCCAAACTGACTGATTATATTATCTCCGAATTTAGTAAACTGTTCGTTTTTAGCCATCTCTCTAACTTTTGCAGGGTCAAAATCACCATTGAAATATAAAAAAGAACCTGTTTGACTGTTGTTATTATAGATCAGAATTTCTTTGACTAGATTTTTTTTCTCTCTTACTGAAACAACATTGCGTTTTAAATCATCGTTCTTTCGAAAAACTTCAATAAATGAGTTTCCGGTAATACCGTTCATTTGTTGATTCAAAAACTGAGTTTTACTCGCTGTAGCACTCGGAAACTGCATATACCGCAAATCTTTGGCATTACCGACCATAGCCTTCATCTCTAGTGAAATTTCGCTGATCATTGACAGCATAAATTTCGGAACTCGAACAGCGGTTACTTGGTTGTCATTTTTATGGGCGTTATAAAAGGTGTCAATAGAGTTATAGCTGCCGCACGAAGTAATTAATAGTAATGCGCTTAGTGCGTAAATTTTCTTTAACATGGTTATAGTGTTTCTTTAAAAGTAGTGAAATTAAAGACACGCATTCCAAATAGGGTCATTTGGAGGTGGAGCAATAATTTCTAAAGGTTCTTTTTTTACCGGATGCATCAAACGTAGTTTTCGTGCATGTAAATGTATACTTCCGTCAGCATTGCTTCTGTCAAATCCGTATTTTAAGTCGCCTTTAATAGGGCTGCCAATGGCAGTAAGCTGTGACCTTATTTGATGGTGACGACCAGTTTCCAAATCAACTTCCAAAAGGAAATAGCGGTCTAATTTCTTTATGATGCGGTACATTAAAATTGCCTTTTTGCTATCTGTAACCTCTTTAATATGGGCATAAGATTTGTTTTGTTTCGTATTGCGCTTCATATAATGAACCAATCTTTTCTCAGCTTCGTTCGGACAATTTTTCACCACTGCCCAATAGGTTTTTTTTGCATCTTTCTCTGCAAACATTTTATTTAGCCTAGGTAAAGCTTTAGAGGTCTTTGCAAATACCACGATACCCGATGTTGGGCGATCTAGGCGGTGCACAACACCTAAATAGACATTGCCGGGTTTGTTATACTTTTTCTTTAGAAATGCTTTTACGGTGTCACTTAACGGTCTATCGCCAGTTTTATCACCTTGTACGATATCACCAGGGCGTTTGTTTATTACTATTAAGTGATTGTCTTCAAATAGTACTTGAAGATTATCTACGGTTGAATGTTGTTTTTTCGACAAATTTCAGTCTTATCTTATTAATTATTGTACTGCCTAAATTGCCAGTTTTTTTCCTCTTATGATTAAAAATATAAACATAAGAACGCCGATAGTAACAGCAACGTCTGCGATATTGAATATTCCCGTTCTCAATACGCCTAATCTAATCTGAAAGAAATCGTTTACGGACCCATAAGCAATTCGGTCTATTAAATTTCCTAATCCGCCACCTATGACCAAAGCAAAAGCAACAATCAATAAAAGATTTAAATTGGGTTTGCTCATAATTCTATAGAGCATTATCAATAGTAATAACATTGGTAATGCCTGTAGCAGAAATCTCTTTAAAATAGGAGGGAAGTCCAGTCCAAAGCCAAGCATAGCACCTGTATTCTCCACATTTGTAAGAATCAAATGATTTTTTATTACGGGAATAAAAACTTCTGGCTCTACTTTTTGGCGTGTTAGTTCTTTAGATACTTGATCGCAACCAACCGTCATTAAAACAATGATTAGAATCAAAAATTTACTAAAATATTTAGAACGCTTCAAAAGTGTTTGTTAATTAATACTGCTCATCATCATTCGGGAAATCTTGACTTTTTACATCGCTAACATAGTTAGATATAGCTTTACCCATTTCTTCATAAAGATTCATATACCTACGTAAAAAACGAGGGTTGAATTCATGCGTCATTCCTAATAAATCGTGAACTACAAGTACTTGACCATCAGCATGTTTTCCGCCGCCAATACCTATAGTGGGTATGGTTAGACTTTCAGAAACTTTTTTGGTAAGCTCAGCTGGTATTTTTTCAAGAACCAAACCGAAGCATCCTAGTTTTTCTAGAAGTTTAGCGTCTTCCATTAATTGTTCAGCTTCTTCCTCTTCTTTTGCACGAACGGTATATGTTCCGAATTTATATATAGACTGCGGCGTCAAACCCAAATGACCCATAACAGGTATGCCGGCAGCAAGAATTCTTTTTACCGATTCTTTTATCTCTGCGCCTCCTTCTAGCTTTACGGCATGTGCACCACTTTCTTTCATGATTCTTATTGCAGAACGAAGAGCTTCTTTTGGGTCACTTTGGTAGCTTCCAAAAGGTAAATCAACAACAACCAATGCTCTGTCAATAGCTCTAATAACAGAAGATGCATGATAAATCATTTGATCCAAAGTTATAGGTAATGTGGTCTCATGACCTGCCATGACATTACTAGCAGAATCACCTACCAAAATAACATCAACCTTAGCGGCATCTACAATTTTGGCCATTGAATAGTCGTATGCAGTAAGCATAGAGATTTTCTCTCCATTCTTCTTCATATCCACTAGTGATTTTACAGTGACCCTTTTATATTCTTTTTTAGCTACAGACATATTCTAATATTGATTAAGAACTATAAAAGTAAGGAGTTTTAATGAGATTAAGCATTCACTATATCATCCATTTAAAAGTGAGCATTTAAAATTTATCTATTTTTATGCTTAGTACTTTAAAGAAGTTGAAATATGAAATATAGCTATGTCCTATTTGCTTTATTTGCATGTAGTATGGTCATGCGCAATTAGAAGAAAAAGTGAGGGTTAGGGTTGCGGTAGAGCGATTCTTTTATGCTTTCAACAATCGAAATGAGCTTGCGATAAAGAAACTTGTTAGTCCTGATGTTTTGATACAGACCATCGGTCAAAACGTACAAAACAATATGATAGTTAGAACCGAAAATTTTAATGATTTAATAAACTTCATAATAACCACACCCGATTCTATAAGTTTTAAGGAAAAGATACTAGATTATAACATACAAATAGATGGTGGTATGGCGCACGTTTGGGCACCATATGAATTTTGGTATAATGAAGAATTTAGTCACTGTGGGGTTAATTCTTTTCAGCTATTTAAAGATGATGATACTTGGAAAATTATATACTTAATTGATACCAGAAGAAAAGAAGAATGTAATCAAGTTTCAGATAAAAACTAATATTCTATTTCCAAGATCTTGAATTTGAAGCATCCGCAGAAGGAAAATCTTTAGGCACCGTTTGTGTAACCTCTCCTGTGGCTGCCCATTCTGTACCTCGCTGTAAAGTTGTAATAAAACCTACACATTCCATTGAATAATCGAAATGACCTAGCGTAGAATGAAAAACACGACCTTTTCCATAATTAATTGCCATAAGTTGAGGCACGTTCTGTCCTAAACCTGTTACATTAGGATCCCATGGTGGAGCATTTTTTTCTACATCGGCATAAGCTGTTGTTAATATTGTAGCATTTTCAAACGGTCCCCTCATGCGTTCGTACATTTCGTCTGGTGTGTGCAACCATTTCTCAGGTATGCCTTTCATTATAGGATGCTCCGGAGCTCTAGTTGTTAATTGAAACTCATATTCAGGTCCGTGAGAACCACAAACTCCTTCAGAAGAATCTTTTATTAGTTCACCAGCATCATTGTAATATACGTAAGGTCCAGATTTTTCATCTCGACCTCCCCAAGCACCTAATCCGATCATTTTATTAAATTCGTCCCAATCACCCCAGGCATTGTTTGCGGCATGCACTACTACTAAACCACCACCATTGTTCATATATGTTTCAAAATCATCTCTGGTTTTCTCAGGCCATAAGGGAGAATCAGCGCCAAGGTTAGAAATAACAACATCGTAATCATTGAAATTAAATGTAAATTCTGATGTCTGAATTGGACTCTCAGATATATAATAGGTCTTATCTTTTAATGGGTAAGTTTCTATAAATGAAAGGTACGCTTCTGGTCTATCTTTATTGTATTTAATACCCAACCACATTGAATCCATTCTTTGAATATCTACCGTAAATAGCTCGGTCTGTTCTAGGTAATCTTTCATCATCATGGTCGTTTTTGGCCATATGTAATGATTGTTTTGTCCGTCAATAATCAAGGCTTTTAGTTTCGCTGTAGGTTGAACTTGTTCGGCTACTTCTTTCTTTTTTTCTCCGCAAGACGTTAGCGCTAAACTTAATAATACAACTATCATTAAATTTTTCATGCTGAAGGTTTCATATAAATGTTGACTTTAAATGTACATGAACTAGATAAGATGACAAAAACCAAATTAAAAATAAGTTAGATGTAAAAAATGTAATTCTTGTTGCGGATGAAAAAAACTGCTATTAAATTAGCGTAAAACAAAAGATAGCATAAAATGAAATTATTAGGAATAGGGTCTAGAATTCTACATAAAGAATTAGGTAAAGGTGTAATTACAAATGTTTCTAGTACCATGTATTGGGTTACATTCATGGATAATGGTCTAGAAACCATCGACATAGATTCTGAATATGAGGTGATAGATGCTATTGAAAATGAGGTAGATACCGTAAGTTTTTTCGATGTAGAAAGTTCTTTGGTTGCTATTCTTCAAAAGTGGAGCGACACTACGCAACGTGTTGCCATTGCAGATAAATGGAAAGGTGGAAATATAGTTTTAGAGCCTGGTGAAAGCGGCGGTAGTAATAAAGAAATACCAATAAATACTTTCTTTCATAAAATAGTGATCGTACGTGATCGCATACGTGTTATGGAGCAAAAAATAAACTCGAGTAAGAATTTAGATGATCAGGAAAAAATAGACCTACAGCAATATATTACCCGTATTTACGGAAGTTTAACAACGTTTAATGTACTGTTTAAAACCAAAGGAGATCAGTTTATTGGAGAAAAAGGAGGGAAGTAGTTTCGTTTTTAATTTTGAACGCTAAGCGCTTTAACAATTTCGTATTGTTTATCAATTATAGCTTCGTTAAAACCATGGGCTGCATTAGAAACAGTGTAATATTCTTTTCTTGGAGCCCTAATTTTTTCAAAATAAGGCTTGTTAAGTTCCGTAGAACATATTATATCATGCTTGCCTTGAATCATAAAAACGGGTAATCGAAAGACAACTGCGGTATTATTAAGGTTAATATCACTAACCATTGATTTTACTCTAATACGTTGGTCTCCAACAAGGTTTAGAAATGAGTAATCATCACCATTATATCGATCTCTACTATCTTTATTATTTTCGTATTCGGAGGCAATTTTCCACCAGTTAGAAGGTGCAGGTTTAGAATGTTCTTTTTCAAACTGTTTTACTACACGTAAAAGCTGACCGTAGTTTTTGGCAATTTGGTATGGCGGTGGACCTAAATCTTTAAGTTTTAAAAGCACTTGTTTGTCCTCATTTTCTTCAGCTAATTTGTATGCTTCTAAATAGGCATTTTTTATGTTTTTAGAAAAATTCACAAATTGGGCATGACCAACATAGGCATGAAATAAATCTGGATTCTTTTGTGCCATCTGTGTAGCTAGAATAGAACCCCAAGAAGTGCCCATTAATATTACTTTTCTTTTGTCTAAACGTTTCAGTAAATATTCGGTGACAGCAATGCCATCATTAGTCATATCTGCTACAGATAGCAGGTTATTAGCATAAAATTCATCATTAATTTCTTTAGGACAATTTCTGCCAAATGTTCTGCCGGCACCTCTCTGATCCCAATGAACAATAGTAAACTCTTTCATCCATTCAGCATATACATCATCTTTATAATGACTCATAGTGCTACCTGGTCCGCCATGTATCAGTAGAACAACTGGGTTGCTGGTGTCATTACCGTTAATGGTAATCCACTGTTCAATACCACCTATGCTTATGAACTTATTTTCTGCAATTTTATTTTGACTAAAAGATGTATTAGCTGTCAATAATAGAAAAAGAAAAAGCGAGGTTTTTAACTGCATTTTATAGATGATTTGAAGATGAATAAATAAGATACTAAGATATCTTTCATTATTCTATTTATAGTTATAAGGTGTCCGTCTTAACTTTTATTTTACTTTATGATATATTGCATAAATTTTTATACCTCTAATAGAAAACGTAAAACGGTTTTTAGTTTTTCTTCAGCAACATTTCTAAAATCAGATAAATAAATTTCTTTATGAACTTTAGACTTTCTTTTTAGATTTTTTGACATGGCAAAAGCTTCCATTTTTTCAAAGGTTTCAATTTCATTGTCATAACTGCCAATATGTAGCATTTGAATACATGGGCCTTCGGTAATTTCTGTAAACTGTATACGTTCTAAAAGTCTTTGTGGTTTCTTTTTTTTAGTATGCTCAAGCATTTCATTAAAAAAATCAATAGATATAAATGCCGGTTGCCTAATCATTAAATTATAAACCAGTTCATCTTTATTTAGTACGCCTTTATAGTTCTTTTTTGCTCTTTCAGAAATATCCCATTCGCCTTCTAATGGGTAAACCGTCCAATCAATATAGTTTTCAGGTACAACTGTCTTTTTTTTCAATGTCATTTTTATTGCATAGGCGACACTGTATAAAGCTTGAATATGTTCTGTGAAAAGTGGACTATTTGGATTTCCCTCTCCGTGTATGCTCAAATATTTAAACTTTGGAATGGTAATTAGTTCGGGTGTAATCTTGGGCATATAAATACCTTTTTCCGTTTTTCTCCATTCATGTTTTACAATCGGCTTCATATAAACAAAGTAAATAAATAAGACAGAAGGTTGCACCTATTGCATAAGTATTGTACAAAATGTAGTATTTCAATATAGTTTTGTTGCATAGTAATCATTCATTTAACTCTTGTTTTGATATATTTTTTAACAACCATGGTTATTAATTGTGCATTAGTTATTTTAGGATAAAATTTATAATATGGGTCAGGTCATAACATTCGGTGAAGTATTAATGCGAATTTCACCAAGAGGTAACAAGAAGTTTGTTCAATCTAATATTGTAGAATTTTATTTTGGAGGAACAGAATTGAATGTAGGTATCTCCATCTCTAATTTTGGGGGCAGCGTAAAACATATTAGTGCAATTTCTGATGACTTTATTGGAGATACTGCAATGACTTATATTCAAAAGTTTGGTGTAGATACTTCGGCAGTGGTAAAATCAAGAAGACCTTTGGGAGTCTATTTTCTGGAAGTAGGCGCAGTTATTAGACCAAGTATGATATCTTATAACCGATCACATTCGGCATTCTCTGAAATTGAACCTTCAAAGGTGAATTGGGAAAATGCATTAGACGATGGAGAATGGATGCATTGGACAGGAATAACGCCAGCCTTATCTCAAGGAGCTTTTGATGTTTTAAAGGACGGTTTAAAATTAGCAAGACAAAAAGGACTTACCGTTTCTGCAGATCCCACGTACCGCAGTGGACTATGGAAATATGGTCAAGACCCAAAAGTAGCGCTCATAGAACTATTACATTATTCTACAATATTTATTGGCGGTGTAAATGAGATCAATGAGGTGTTGGGCACAGATTTTAGCTACAGTAATGAAGATTTTATTGAAGCTAGTAAGCAGCTAATAGCAGAGTTTCCATCCATAGAAAAAGTATTCGATAAAATAAGAACTTCTTTAAACTCTTCATGGCATAAAATTAGAGCTAGAATGTGGAATGGTATTGAATTTAGAGAAACTGAAGATATTGATATTACCCATGTTGTTGACCGTATTGGTACAGGTGATGCATTTGCGGCAGGTTTAATTTATGGATTGCAACAATATGATGATTATAAAGCAATGGAGTTTGCAAGTGCCGCATGTGCTTTGAAACATACTTATGAAGGTGATGTAAACTTTGCTACCGTTAATGAGGTCAACAATATTATTGCAGGAAATATTACCGGTAGATTAATGCGTTAAATTATTATTAGAATTATTTCCACTTACGTAACCTTAGTATCGCTTTTAGTTTATGAATACTTTTAGAAAAACCAAATGAAAAAGCAAAGGTGGTTAACAGCGCAATAAATGCTAGAGCACCAAGAGCACCACCAAAGCCTTGAAATAAATTATTCTTATTAATATATATAATACTAAATAGACAGCCTGCTATTGCTAAATGAATATAACTTCTTCTGGTCGTTGTTGAAATCATACCTATAAAAGAAGTTCCTATAAATACAACAGGTATATTTTTTGTTAGGTAAGTATTTAGCAAATCAGGGAAACAGTAAAAAAACAAGCCTATTAATAATGATAATAGTGCAGATGCTCTTACTGCACCTTGATTGTGATGATGACTAACGTAAAAAGTCATTGTTGCACCTAAAATGCCGATTACTATTATGATGAAATTATTCATTACGCCATGAGGTTAATTAGATATACAATAAATACACCTAGAAAAGCCATGGTGCCTAACTTACCACCAATACCTATAAATAGGTTTTTTGATAGTAGAAAGAATAATCCGGCGATGATACCTGCAGATAATACAAAGCCTATTGTTGGTGTAATGGTATTACTTGACATACCAACAAATACTCCACAATAAATGGCTCCTGGGAGTTTTTTTAAGTAGCTAGATTGCTTATTGAATATAGGAACTAGCGAACCTAATGTCCCAATAATTCCTGCAGATAAAACACTGCCTAATTCATAATTTACATTTAGTAAATGGCAAGCAATAGCTCCTACTGGTACCCAAATAACAACAGATAATTTCTCATAATCATATTTGCTATGATGTAGGTCTAAGTAGCTATGCCCAAACAATACCGTAGCAGAAATAAAAAGTATCGTTATAATGGCAAAATAGTTACTAGTGTCGTAATTACTTTTTAAAATTAAAAATAGAAATACAATTTGTATAATTAAAACAGTAGCTAACGTAAACGTACGGATTGCTTTGTTTTTCTTCATCAGGTAATTTATATTTTACTATTACGGTAAAATGTTTCTAAGCTCTCTTGCAAAGTTTATAAATAACTTTTAATTCAACTATTCGTAGTTTCATTTATTTTAATAAAACATTTGTTTTATACAATCTTCTCATCTTTTTAGATAACTTATAGGTTTAAATATGGAAGATCAGAGTTGTTGAAGTTTAGATTATTGATATTAAAGCTATTAAAACAACATTTTTTAATTAGTCATTTATAGTTCTTGTAATAGTACCATTTATAGTACATATCTGTTTTACCGTATTGTAAATAGTCCCGTGCTTTTCAATATTTTTTTGAAGTAAATCTATGTTTAGTTTAGTATCATTACTATAAATGTTTAAGTTGTACAGAATGTTATCCATTCTTGGTGGGTTATCTAACCTTTCAGCTTTTACCTCTAATGTAGTATGGTTATATTTAAATTTCATCAACAAAGAAAAGCGCTCTACATTTTTTAGCATACACGAAGCAAAAGAGCCTAAAAATAACTCAGCAGGATTTGGTAGTGACTCTGAAGTCTTACTGGTAGAGCCAAAGACAATATTAGATTCCTTTATATGTATTTCGCCATCATTATTGAAATCTGAGATAGCATTTATTTTATAATTCATAATTGAATTTATTTTAAAATAAAAATTAAAGAAATTCAGTAGTACCCATTAAAAAAGGAAATGAATTAGTAAATGCAAAATGATACATCGAGCTTATAGCTATGCACCCGAAGCAAATCTTTTCATTACGTTATTTTCACCTAAAAATAGATATGGTCTAAATCTCATTTAAAAACAATGCTAAAAGTACAATGCGAGGTTTATTAAATTTATGATTTAAGTCAGCTACAGTAAAACTAAATTAAACCGCTTCCTTTTTTTCGGACAAGTATTTCCAATAACGCTTTGGTACATGTTGAACATGTAACTTATTATTGATCCGAGATTTGATAGTTGTACTTTTAAAGTAGTTGTTCCAAAGGTCTTGATATTCATATTCCACTTCTGTAAATGCAGAACTTTTTTCAATACTATTTGAGTGAATATCTGTTAAGTCAAGTGATATAATTTCAACAGTGTTCAAATCATAGAACAATCCGTATTTACGCTTTAGATCATAAATTATCCATTGTTGGTCGGCGTAACGATTTCTAAAATGCTTAGAGATTAACGGCAATACATCAAAATCTGGTTCTATGTTCGCAAAATAAACATCGTCTTTTGTTAATTGAAATCTTACAAAAGCTTCCATGCGATGCTTTTCTCTCCCGACCTTATGTGCAAGTTGATTTATCTTTAAAACTCCATCATCACTAAAATCAGTTGCTCCCTTATATTTACTTCCCATTAACTTTTGAATATAACGGTAGATTAAAGCTTCCATATTATTCTGTTCGCTCAAGAAGGCAAAATAAATATTTTTAATAGCAGTATTACTTTTGTTCCGTACTCCGTTCCAAACCCGTTGTGCTTTTTCAATATTTGTAAAAATAGTTTCTGTTTCAGCAAAAAGTCCGCTTTGTAATTGCCCTTGTTTTTGAATATCGGCATGTGTAAGCTTTTGTTCAAAGCCTATAAATACAGCAGTTAAAAAACCATTAAAACTACCATCGTAAACTAAAGTTTTTGAAGCATTCATAATAACCAGTTTTAGAAGTTGAAGAAAAAGATTCGTGATACAATTTTTAGTCTTTTTTTAATCTTAGTTTTTAATAATACCATTTGGTATCCTATTGCTAATATTTGACTCTGACTACGGTCAATTATAGTATTTAAAATTGAAATATTTGTCGAGTTCAATGTGTTATTAATATTTTCCATAGTCATTTGGTTTAATTAAATTATTAGTTTAGTTAAATAAGGATAATTGATTTTTGAATTTGCTATTTTGAGATTGAAGAATCATTCCTTTTATGGTAACTGCGTCTAAATCTCTTCGTTCCCAATCAGAAGAGTTACAGATAATAAAATACTTTGCTCGATTGAGTGCAATTCCCATTTTTTTTAGATGCTCCCAACTTAATCGGCGGTATTTTCTTCCGCTTATAATTTTATGAACAGAGCCCATACCTATACCCGGAATTCTTGCTAATATTCGTGGTTCTGCCTTATTAATATCTACAGGAAAATGATTTAGATTTCTAAGTGCCCACATCAATTTGGGATCGATATCCATATCTAAATTTGGATTATCTCTATCTAAAATTTCATTGACACTAAAGTCGTAAAATCGAAGTAACCAATCTGTCTGATATAATCGGTTTTCTCTAAGCATGGGTACTTCAGAACCCAAAGAAGGTAATCTGCTGTCTGTAGAGATAGGAACATAACCAGAATAGTAAACCCGCTTCATCTGATAGTTTTTATAAAAGTGAGTGGCAGAATACATAATATCTTTATCACTTTCACCTGTAGCACCTACAATCATTTGCGTGCTTTGCCCTGCAGGAGCATATTTTGCAGTGCTTTTAATAATTTTACTTTCTTCCTTATAACGTATAATTTCATTCTTCACCTTCAGCATTGGTTTAATGAAATCTTCATGTTTTTTATCTGGAGCTAAAAGTTTAAGGCCGGAGATAGTGGGGATTTCAATGTTAACCGATAAACGATCAGCATATAAACCGGCCTCATACATTAATCCATCACTTGCACCAGGTATTGATTTAAGGTGAATATACCCGTTGAAGTTTTCTTCTTTGCGAAGTTTTTTTGCAACAGCTATCAAACGTTCCATAGTATGATCTGCGCTTTTAAAGATGCCTGAACTTAAGAATAGCCCTTCTATATAATTTCTCCTATAAAAATTAATGGTAAGATCTACTACTTCCTGAATTTTAAATGCAGCTCGTTGAATATCATTGCTTTTACGGGTAACACAATAGGCGCAATCAAAAATGCAATGATTAGTCAGCAAAATCTTTAAAAGCGAAACACAACGACCATCTTCTGTATAGGTATGGCAGATGCCATTACCAGTATCACCTAAGCCATTATCCTTGTTTTTGCGGTTGCTGCCACTACTTGAGCAGGACACATCATATTTAGCGGCATCGGCGAGAATATTTAATTTTTCTTTTATTCTATTAAAATCCATAGTAATTGGTAATTAATCCAAAATTATGGAAATATTCCTAATTATGGAAATAATCCAAATAATATTTTGGATATAATCCATAATCACTATATTTGAAGTATAAAGAAGTTTAAAAATCTTTATTGAAGCGGAAAAGATTATGGAAAACGAATTGACATTAAAGCGATTTACTGATTTAAGAAGAGAGCTAGGCTATACTCAAGCAGATTTTGCTACACTAATTGGTGTTTCTAATACAACAGCAGATATAGAGCGAGGTAGAACTAAACTTTCTGGTAAAGTTGTTTTAGAGTTGTTGAAGCAATTTAAAATTAATCCGCTTTGGTTGTTTGGTGAAAGTGAAGAACAGTATTTAGAGACTTCAAGAACTAGTGTTATACCTAAAGTGGTAACGGTTGATTCTGCAAATCGCGAAAATATGGTTTTGGTGAATGCAAAAGCAGCAGCCGGTTATCCTCAGAATATATCAGATACTAGTTGGTATCAACAATTACCTGCATTCGATTTACCTATTCCTGAATTTAGAAATGCAACCTATAGAGGATTTCAAGTAGAAGGTGATAGTATGTTACCTAATTTACATCCAGGTGAATGGGTTTTAGCAAGGGCAATTGAACATATAGATTATGTGAGTGCAAATAAAATGTATGTTGTTGTACTTCAAGATTCCATTATGGTTAAGAAAGTAGAAAAACGACCGAACTCAAATAATATTACCTTAATCTCTTTAAATGAAACCTACCCGCCTTATGATATTAAACCATTTCAGATTCAAGAAATATGGGAGGTTAGTAGTAAAATTACTTTTAATGTAGATGCTACTACAGATAATAGTCTTTTACGTCAGTTACAAGAATCAATGAAGGAGTTAAAAGATCAATTACAACACGTTAAGAAGGTTAACTAAAAGTAAAGCTTTAATATTTTTTAATATACATTCCGCTCTCTTTTAATTTAAAACCTAAACTTTTATAAAGAGAAATTGCTGCGGTTCTGTGGTGACCACTGAATAAAAGAACGTCGTCAAGTTTTGATATTTCTGCCTGTTCTAAAAGTTTTTCCATTAGCTTTCTCCCAATACCTTGACCTCTGTATTCAGAAGAAACGACTACATCTTCAATCATTCCTTTGTGTCCAGATACCACTTTATATTTTGCCATCATAGCAATACCAACTAATTTATCATCGTCCAAACAAATTACAACATCTGTAGTGTTGTAATCAGAAAGTACGGTTGCCAAATCTAATTGCGTTAACTCAGCATTTAATTGTTTATAGAGTTCAGTAAGTTGAGATTGTAGGTCTGCTGTAACTTCGTTGAAAGTGATTAGTTTAATATCCATATGCCAGGTTGCTTTAAGAGCCTAAAATTACTTCATTTTAGGTGAATAGGTTAATCTGTCAATACTTTCTAAAATGATTATATTTAAAAGAATGTAAACCCCACCATTTTATGAGAATTCTTCTATTAGTCATCGTGTTATTTATTTCAATCTCGGCAAGTAGTCAAGTTGATGGTGAAAAATTACGTATTGGTTATACCGCTGCTGCACCTTTTATAATTGAGAACGGAGAGGATGTGGAGGGACTTAATGTCTGGTTATGGAAAAGGGTGGCTAGTGATTTAAATATTGAATATGAGATGATACCAATGGAGTTTTCATCTTTGTTAGATTCTCTTCGCACTGGTGGAATTGATTTAAGTATTAATCCGCTAACCATTACTAGTCAGCGTAGTAAAGAGATGGAGTTTACACATTCTTTTTATGCTTCTAATGCCACTATAGCTATTGCCGAAGTTTCTTCTTTTGATAGATTGAAGTCATATTTAAGTGGTTTTTTAAATGTCGGCTTTCTAAGCGGCTTACTGATTTTGCTATTTATTATCTTTTTATTTGGGGTGCTAGGGTGGTTGTTTGAGCGTAAAAAGAATCCGGAGGCATTTAGACCTGGAAGAAGCGGACTATGGGATGGCATGTGGTGGTCTGCTGTAACTCTGACTACTGTAGGCTATGGTGATAAGGCACCGGTCACCAAATTTGGTAAGATAACCGCCTTGGTTCTAATGTTTGGTGGACTCCTATTTATTTCAGGATTAACAGCGAGTATAGCATCGAGTTTAACCGTAAATCAACTTACTACGAATCCTGATGGTTTTAATGAATTTAAGGGCAGGGCAGTGGGCACTATAACTAACTCTGGTACTGAAAATTTCTTATCAGAGCATTTTTTTAAAGATATTCATACATATTCAAATGTACCAACTGGTTTAAGAAATTTGGACCAAGGTAAAATCAAGGCTTTCATATACGATGAGCCTATTTTAAAATATGCCATTCAAAGAGATTCTACATTACATGAATTAGAGTTACTACCGATTAAATTTGATATTCAGTTCTATGCCTTTGCACTCCCAAAAACACATGTAGAATTAGAGCAACGAATTACTCAGCGAATTCTTGAAATAATAGAAACCGAAGAATGGGATATTGTTTTAAATGAATATGGCTTGGCTGAATTTTAGCCTTTACGGCGTTCTAGTAATACCATCATCATTAAGCTTAATATGATAATATCATCATCATTACCGTTCAGTTTTTTTACTTCACTAACCTTAAAGCGACGACCAACTAATGATTTCTCTTTAGACAATCGAACTACGGTTTCATTGTTACCATTGATTACCAAATAAGCTGGGTTTAGAAATAGTCCTGTAAATAGGTTAATAATAGGTATTTGCCCTACTAAACCATCCATCACTTTTACCCATGCATTCTCTTCTCTAATAGTATACTTCAATTGCTTGTTTTCGTCAAAAACTTCGTAATGTGCTTTCCATAAAGAAGCCCATCCCTTGCGACCGATTTTTCCAAACTCTTTACCTGCCGTATCTGAGAAAGAATAGCATGCAGAAAAGTCGATCCACCTATCTGCTTTGATGTTGTAAAGTAAATTAGTTTTACTGTCATTTTGATAAACACCAACGTTTTCTTTAAACTTGAAAAGCTTTTGTTTTACATAAGCTACCATTTTACCATTGGCATCTACAGCTGAAAAATCGTTCGACAGTGTGCCGATATGGAAAGTAAAATCTAATGGAAATTTATAATCTTGCATAAAATGGTTTTTTAGGTAAAATGGTTAAACTTTAATGGAGTAATTATATGTTAATAGGTAGCTTTAACTTCTCCCATTGATATGGAAAACGGACCAAGTTTATGTTGGGTAGGTAAGAAAACGCCGCTATCTGTTTCAATCCAATCTTGCCATGTCGCTTCAACACCACCAATTGGGATAATTTTTGTCCAAAGTTTAAAACTCTTAGGTCTTCCGCTAGGTTCTATTAACCATAGATATGAATCGCCAGGTGTATCGCCACCTTGGGTGTAAGTTACAAGAAGCGCTTCAGAACCATCTTCCATATCTACTAAATAGCGCTCGGTGCCGCGGTCAAAAGCTTTAAAGGGTGCTACTAGCCAAAAAGAATCATTATTGAAATAGCTTTGGGCATCTTCAATAAGGTCTTGTGTTTCTTCATAAGACGCAAGTTTATTATTAATCGTAGCAGTACTTGAATGCGGAGTGATTAAGTCTAAGTTTACAACGATGTCATCATAACTTACTATTACAATTTGCTTTTCTCTATCCCATTTATAGGTGTGGTCACCTCGAAAAGACCATTCTAATACTTTAGTTTTATTGAAATTTTTGTAATTAAGTGCGTCAAACATTCTGTACGCCAAAGCATCAGCTTCGGGTCCAGATTCACCAGTAGGTACAGGTTCATTATAGAGGTAATATAAGAAGCTGTAGCCTATTATCGCAAGTAAAATAACTATACCAATAAACTTAAATAATTTCTTTAGCATAATGTATTCAAATAATTCATTAATAATAAATTGTGACTAAAATGTAATCGATTAAAATTAGATTTATTTAAGACTAAAATCCTATTGCGGCATCATCTCCACGTTTATCGGCACCCCCTTCAAGTTTCCCATTTGCTAAAACGCGAATAGCATCAACTTTACCTATAATAGGGGTTCTTTCTTCATTAATAATATATCCTTTAGATTTCATTTCTTCTTTTAATTCTGCAGAAAATCCGTCTGGTTCAAAGATGACCATATCTGGTAACCATTGATGATGAAACCGAGGAGCGTTAACGGCATCTTGCATGCTCATTTTAAACTCATATCCATTTAAAATAGTTTGTGCTACAGCGGTAATAATTGTGGATCCACCCGGTGTGCCAACAACCATCCATAACTTACCATCACGTTCAACGATGGTTGGGGTCATGCTACTTAGCATTCTTTTTTCAGCAGCAATACTGTTAGCTTCTGCGCCAACTAGACCGAACATATTCGGTACACCGGCTTTAGCGCTAAAATCATCCATTTCGTTGTTTAAGAAGAAGCCAAGCTCATCTGAATATAACTTAGAGCCATACGCGCCGTTTAATGTAGTTGTTACAGAAACAGCATTACCTTCTTGATCAACAATAGAGTAGTGGGTAGTTTCCATACTTTCTACAATCTCAATATTGCCATGTTCCACTTCAGAAGACTTAGTGGCCTTGTCAAAAGAAAAGCTTGCCATTCTTTCAGCGAGGTATTCATCACTTAATAATTTGTCATATGGTATTTCAACAAAATCAGGATCACCTAAAAAGTAGTTTCTGTCGGCATAGGCTCTTCTTGATGCTTCAGTAAACAATTGTACCATTTTAGGAGAATTGTGACCGAGTTTGGCAACATCATATTGCTCTATCATTTTAAATATCTGATTGATGGTTACGCCACCACTACTAGGCGGACTCATAGAAATTATATGCAAGTCTTTGTAGTTGAAAGTGATAGGATCTCTCCATACTGCTTGGTATTTTTCTAAATCTTCTTCTGTTACGTACCCTCCTTTTTCTTGAATAAATGCAGCAAGTTTTTGTGCTACTTCACCTTTATAGAATCCGTCTCTACCATGCTTTGCAATACTTCTAAAAGTATTTGCCAAAGCAGGATATTTAATGGTATCGTTCAATTTATATTCGGTCGCAAACTTGGTACTGTCGCTGTTTACCTCAATAAATTTATCGCGTTGGCTTGCTAGTCTTTTTTCTTGATTGGCGGTTACCACTACGCCACGCTCTGCTAGAGCAATAACAGGAGCCATAATTTCTTCAAGTGGGAGAGAACCAAATTTTTTGTGCACCTCAATTATACCGGCAACAGTACCTGGAACACCAACTGCCGTAGCCCCTAATGTGCTTTTACCTGGTATTACATTACCCAATGAATCTAGGTACATGTATTTGTGCGCAGATAATGGTGCTTTTTCGCGGTAGTCTAAAGATCCTGCTTCACCATTTGCTTTTCTGTATACCATAAAGCCGCCACCTCCTAAATTACCTGCAAAAGGATAAACGACAACTAAAGCCATTTCGGTTGCAACCATAGCGTCAAAAGCGTTACCACCTTGTTGCATAATATCACTGCCTATTTTAGAAGCTTCTTCACGAGCTGATACTACCATTGCTTTTTCTGTAACCGTACCCGTTGGTACTGCAGGATTCTCTTTGCAACTGCTGAAAATTACGAATGCGGTAAGCATTAATACTAATTTTAGTTGGTTCATAGTTAGTTAAATTTATAGTTTAAATAATTGAGTTTAAAATATTGGTTAATAGATTTTAATAATTATTTTTTATTTGTAAGTGAAGTATATTTTTGTTTTGAAAAAGTAATAAGTTCTTCGAAGAACTCGGTAAATTCAGCCTCAAAGGCATCATAGTGTTCTTCGAGGTCTAGAATGGCAAAATTCATTTTAGATTTATTATTCGTTCTACGATTCATACCATTTAGTACACGAGCGATTCCGTCCATTTTAGAATAGTTGAATATCCAATTATCGCTAATCATATAAGGCATCATTTTTTTGACACCGATAGGTAGAATTTCGTAATTATCTTCTAAAAGGTCATAGAAATTATCCACAAAAACATCCAACGGTACATCAGAATACTTAGACCAATTTTTAGCTAAGAAGTGATCGTAGTAGATATCAACGATAACTCGGCTGTAATGACTGTAATTTGCATGAAGCCTTTTGCTGCTAATTTTTGGTATCGCATGGCTATCGGTATACGTGTCTATATGACGGTGAAGTTTTATGCCTTTCTGTACTTTTATCGGAAGGTGGTCAAATTTATTGGCACGAATGCTATCGGCTATAAAGTTGCCTATGGTAATATCTTTGTCATTAAAAGACAGGTAAATATGAGCTAAAAAATTCATTCGCCTAAATTATGCTTAGTAGTTCGAATTTACAAAGATGGGCAATAGTGATAAGTATGATACGTTTATATTTGCAAAAAACTTATTAAGATTATATGACACTAATAAAATCTATTTCAGGAATACGAGGAACAATTGGAGGTAAACCAGGAGACAATCTTACACCTATTGATGCAGTAAAATTTGCTGCTTCGTACGGAATCTGGTTGAAAGACTATTCTAAAAAAGATAAATTAAAAGTTGTTATTGGTCGTGATGCCCGCTTATCTGGCGAGATGATGCAGAACCTTGTAGTGTCTACTTTGGTAGGTTTAGGTATTGATGTTGTTGATTTAGATTTATCTACAACACCAACTGTAGAGATTGCTGTACCAATGGAGAACGCCGATGGGGGAATTATATTAACAGCAAGTCATAATCCAAAACAATGGAATGCCTTAAAGTTGTTAAACGAAAAAGGAGAATTCTTAGATGCTGCTCAAGGTGCTAAAATTCTTGAAATTGCAGAAAAAGAAGATTTCAATTTTTCTGATGTTGATGATTTAGGAGTTATAAATAAGAACGACAGTTATATTGACATACATATAGATGAAGTTTTAAACCTTTCTTTGGTTGATGCCGAGGTGGTTAAAAAAGCGAAATTCAAAGTTGTGGTTGATGGGGTGAATTCTACAGGTGGTATTGCAATACCAAAGCTTTTAAAGGAATTTGGAGTAGAAGTGGTAGAATTGTATTGCAAACCAACAGGTCATTTTCCACATAATCCAGAGCCATTAAAAGAGCATTTAAAAGATATTTGCGATTTAGTTATTAAAGAAAAAGCTGATTTCGGTATTGTAGTAGATCCAGATGTAGATCGCTTGGCATTCATTAGTAATGATGGTGAAATGTTCGGTGAAGAATATACGTTGGTCGCTTGTGCTGATTATGTTTTAGGTAAAACAAAAGGCAATACGGTTTCTAACCTATCGTCTTCTCGTGCATTGCGTGATATTACCCAAAAACATGGTGGTACATATGAAGCTGCTGCAGTAGGTGAAGTAAACGTAGTTACGAAAATGAAGGCTAATAACGCTATAATTGGTGGCGAGGGTAATGGAGGTATTATTTATCCTGAAAGTCACTATGGTAGAGATTCATTAGTAGGTACAGCTTTATTTTTAATGCTGATGGCTGAAAAAGGAGGTACAGTAGCAGAATTAAGAGCTAGCTACCCAAGCTACTTTATGAGCAAAAAGAAAATTCAATTAACACCTGGGTTAGATGTTGATGGAATTTTAAAATCTATGGCTGAAAAGTATGCAAATGAAGAGTTGTCTACTATTGATGGTGTAAAGATTGATTTTGCAGAAAACTGGGTTCATTTAAGAAAATCGAATACCGAGCCAATAATAAGAATTTATACAGAAGCTAAAAGTCAGACAGAGGCTGATGGATTAGCAGATAGAATTATTGGTGAGATAAAATCTATAGCCGGTTTATAAAAATCATATTTGCCGATAAAAAAACCGGAAGCAGTTCAACTGCTTCCGGTTTTTATTTTCAATAGTCTTAACTAACATCAGCAAAAGCTGCAGGTTTTTTACCTCTATGTTTCCAACGTTTGTGGGTCCATAGGTAGTATTCAGGTTTTTCCCGAATTTGCTCTTCGGTGAGTCTTAAGAATTTGTCCGTGATTTCATGTTCTTTGGTCTCTTTGCTATTTATAGAGATAGGGGTGAATTCTGCTTTGTAGTGTCCGCGTTTTACTTTGCTTACTTTTAAGAATACCGTTGCTAATCCTGTCTTTCGTGCTAGCGCTTCACCACCATTAAATATTGGAACAGTAATGCCCATGAAATCTGTCCAATAATGTGCTCTATGCGCTTGTGGTGACTGGTCACTTACCATACCGTACGTAGCACGGACATTATTTCTAAAATTATGAATGACTGTTTTGGCGGTCTGTGCTTGGGTTATTAAAGTAGTATTCCATCTAGCTCTAGTTTTTCTAATAAAATTATCAAAATAAGAGTTGTTTATTTTCTGGTAAACGGCATACCCCTTAGAGTTTACGTAGTTATTGATGCTTACGTTCCATTCCCAATTGGCATAATGTGCACATAAAATAATAATACTTCGTTCTTTTTCGATTTCCAGTAAAACTTCAGGATTTACAAGGTGGTATTTTTTAGCGACAGCCTCTTTACTAAGGTTCATGGTTTTGACCATTTCTAAAAACATATCACAAAGGTGTTTGTAGAATTCCTTTTCAATACGATGAATTTCATCAGCAGACTTATCTGGAAAGACCAAATTCAAATTCTCTTGCACCACTTTTCTTCTATAACCGAATACGCGATATATGAAGAAACAGGCAATATCAGATAAACCATAAAATAAGCGATGTGGCAAAATAGAAACAACCCATAAAAAGGGATAGATCAAAACAAAGGCCAGTAGTTGCATTTTCAAAAAAAATTATGGGCAAATATAGTTATATTTGACGCCAAATAAAGGGCAGATAATGTACAACATTGATATAGCGACCATAGCAATAATAGCGGCAAATGTATTAGTGTCAATGAAGGGATTCAATGATACTACTTTTTTTGAACGCTACAAATTTAGTATTGGGGCAATTAAAGCGGGTCAGAAAGAACGTATGGCAACATCGGGATTTCTGCATGTAGATATTTCACATTTATTGTTTAATATGCTTACGCTTTATTTCTTTGCAGGCGTAGTCATCAATTGGTTTGGAACAACTCAGTTTTTAATCATTTATGCCGTAAGTCTTATTGGTGGTAGCTTGTTGGCATTAAGTTTTCATAAAGACGAACCTTATTATTCTGCGGTTGGTGCAAGTGGTGCGGTAACGGGTATATTGTATTCGGCGATTCTCTTACAACCAAACATGCAATTGGGTATTATGTTTATTCCAATTCCGGTTCCTGCGTATGTTGTGGGTATTGGTTATTTGCTTTATTCTATTTATGGTATGAAAAAGCGATTAGGCAATATTGGACATACTGCTCATTTTGGAGGAGCGATTGGAGGGTATGCCTGTACCTTATTATTCATGCCTAGCTTATTGCAGACAGAAACTCTAATGGTAGGTTTGCTGGCATTGCCAATACTACTATTATTGGTACTTGAGAAAATGGGTAAGATTTAGATTACTTTCCTGTTTTTTAACCGATAAAGTGTATTATTAACCCTAATAAAGTGTATTTCATCGTATTTCTCTGTGTATAGACAACAAGAGGGCAATTCGGGGCGTTAGTGCAAAAAACCCGATTAAAATGAAATCAAACCTATCTGTAAGAAAAGTATGGCTAATGGCTATAACCGCTTCGCTTTTTATAGCAAGTTGTAGTGATGAAACCACCATTTTTGAAAACCCAGAAGATAATTTAGTAAGTGAAACCGATCAATCTAAGCTAGATAATAGTGTAAACTTTGATCGAGCCGGTGTTTTAGACATTTTTGAAGATCCTATCGCCAGCGCAAAAAGGTCGAGTATAACAGGCAAAGATGCAGAAGCTGGTGATTATCCACTTTCTTTAGTTGCTCAAATTGCCCCTCCATCATTTACAAATGGAGAAAATTTAGCTGCTACCCATGTTGCCTTAGATGGTGATTATGGTTATGTGTCTTACAATACTGTAGGTCAAGATTATGTTGGTGCTATTGATGTCATCGATATTAGTGATCCTACCAACCCAAGAGTTACATCAAGAGTGTACTATACAAATGCAGATTTGAATTCTATAGCTTATGATAATGGTTATATATATGTCGCAGGTGGCGTAGATGCTGAGCAATCTGTTACCGCAACGGCAAATTCATTAGTAGCTAAAATTGCTGTTAGCGGAGGTAGAATGAATACTTCTAATATCGCTTACGGTTTTCAAGAGGGCTTTAATGCAACAGATGTTAGAATTATAGATAACAACGTCGTGGTAACTAGTGGTCAAGATGGCTTGGTGGTTGTTTATGATAAAAATAATTTAACTACTTTAAGTGAAGCGCCTTTTTCAGATTTACGTGCTGTAGCGTATAGTGGTAATGAAATCGCTGTTTTAGATGCTGCACAAGGTGTAAGCTTCTTGGATCAGAATTTAAATACCCTTCGTAGCATAGCTATAGAATCTGATTTCGGTATAGATGCCAAACGTACTTTAGATTATTTAAATGAAAATATAGTTGTTTCGGAAGGAACAAAAGGAGCTGGAGTATATAATGCAACATCAGGAAGCTTTGTAGAATACTTGCCTATTTTAACTAGTCCGGAAAATGCAGAGCCAGGTGAAATTGTAACCAATGGCGTTGCAGTGAACGAAAATGTTCTTTTGATGGCTAACGGTGCTGGCGGATTAAGTCTTTCAGAAACTAATGATAATAGTACTGTTGGTGTTGGTGTAATTGAGCTAACTGGTTCGATAAATTATGTAGCAACAAAAGATGATTATATTTTTGCTGCATCAGGTAAATCAGGATTTCAGATTATTAAACTTAATAGACCTAGCGATAGCTTAACAGATCGTTGTTCAGATTTAGAAAGTTATTCTGGCAGTGCAAATTTAAATGTAAATAGCGGAGACGATTTTGCATATAGAGGGTCAAAAAGATTCAATAGTATAAACATTGGTGGCAATTTGTTGCTATGTGGCTCTTGGACCGTAAAAGAAGGTGTTAATATCAATTCAGATGGCTTGTTTGAAATGAATGGAACTATAGTAGTTGGAAGGAATAATAAAAGAAGAAATATAACTGTAAACTCAGGGGCAACCTTAAGAGTTGAAGGTAATCTAACTATATATGGTGATTTAACTCTTAATGAAGGAGCGACTATAGAGTTTCTAGGTGATGATTCTGTAGTAAACATCTTTGGTAGTGTTACTAGAGGAGCAAATACTACGGTTGAAGGTACTTATAGAGATGTTAGAGATGTATTTTAATTAATCGATAAAGACATAAAAAAAGCCCGAACATTTAATATTCGGGCTTTTTTGCGTTATGTTTCGAAATCTAGTTCAGTAACTCTGCAACCTTAGCTTCTAGTTCAGGACCTCTTAGATTTTTAGCAACTATTATTCCGTTTTCGTCCAATAAGAATGCTGCAGGTATTGCATCAACATTGTATAGTTTAGCGATTTTATCATCGAAATAAGCGATGTTAGAAATATGGTTCCAAACCAATCCGTCTTCCGCGATGGCTTTTTTCCATGCTTCATCGGTTCTATCTAAAGAAACACCCAGAACATTTAATCCTTTGTCGTGGTATTTATTATAAACAGCAACGATATTAGGGTTCTCAGCTCTACAAGGTCTACACCATCCAGCCCAGAAATCAATTAAAGTTACTTTTCCCATTACATCTTTTAATGCAAGTTCAGTTCCATCAGGACTTGGACCTGAGAATTCAGGAGCCTTTACGCCAATACTAGAATTTTTACCAGCAGCTTCAGAAGTCTTTAGTTTTTCAATGCCTTCTAAAATTTGCTTTCCTGGTTTAGAACTTTTAATTTCTTCTGAAAGCGTTTTGTAAATTTCTTCTGCTTCTTCTAATTCAACTGCTTTTGTAGCAACAGCTCTATCTAATACTAAAGCAGATATTAATGCTTTAGGATGACTTTTTACATAATCAAGCTCAAATGTTTTATACTCTTCTTGAAGTTCTTTCATTTCATCTTGTAAAGCCAATGCCGACTCACCAGATGCAGCTTTCATATCTTGTTGAATAGATTGCGCTTGCATAGAAATTTCTCTCGATTGCTCCATATAATCAGCGAAGGTGTCATTTTGAAAAGTTCCGCTTATATCGGCGAAGCCCATACTGTCTCTTTGTGCGCTAAACTGTATTTCTCCGTTTTCAAGAATTACAGCGGTATAGCCAGGTAGTTGTTCAACAAAGATGTAGTGAAGTTCAGGAATATCAGATTTTCCGGTAAAAGTAAACTCACCATTTGTTGTGGTAGCGGTATCAACTTCCATCGGTTGATTGTTTTCTCCTATTTTCTTCAAGAAAACACGAGTGCCATCAGTCATTTCACCTCTAAGCTTTCCGTTAAGGGTAAAGCTTTCTGGCTTTGAGTTGCAGCTAAACAATAAGACTCCTGCAAGCAGTATTAAAATACTATGTTTCATATATTTCACTTAGGTTAAGTTGCAAATGTACTTATATATAGGATATAAAAAAAGACCTCTAACGCAATGGTCAGAGGTCTTTATTATATTGGTTTAATTGAGGTTAAAACTGGTAACGAATACCGAGTCCGATATCAAAATCAAAATTATCAGAGAATCCGTCATAACCGACGACTCCTAACTCTGGTCTAAAATCTAACGATAATATTAATGGAATGTCAAAATTGTACTCTATACCAATGTCACCAGCTGCAAAAACGAATAGACCGCCATCATCACCGGGAAAATCAACATTTCCTAATCCGCCACCAACGCCGTAGTACCATTGAAAATCACCTTCAATTGGGCGTACCCATTGGTAAAGACCCGCTATTTTAAATGCATTAAAATTTCTACTATCTCTCCATCCAAGATCAAATTCAACCCTTGTGTCGCGTGTTAGAGATTTTTGATAGCTGATTTCAGCACCGAATCCGTCACTGTCTCCTAATCGTAATCCTAATGCATGATTCGATATTTCTTGTGCAGAAAGTGAGCAAGTTGCCATAAATATCAATACGGTAATTCCTTTTAAAATCTTCATATAGTTATTCTTTTTTGTGATGAAAAATGAGCCAATTTGTAATGTAGCTCACACAATAAAACTTAATTTAGCAATCAAAATTGTGTTAAGTTGGATAATAATTCGCTGTCAAAGTTACGACAAGATATAGAGGGAGAAGTACGATTTGATAATCTTACCAAGACTATTTATGCTACAGATGCTTCTGTATATAGAAAAATACCTTTAGGGGCTGCTTTTCCAAAAAGTGTTGATGACATTAAAAAAATTATACGATTTGCCAATGATGAAAATATTGGTCTTATCCCAAGAACTGCAGGTACATCTCTGGCAGGGCAATGTGTAGGTGATGGTTTGGTTGTTGATGTATCAAAGCACTTTACAGAAATCATAAGCCTCGATCAAGAAAAGAAGCAGGTAACCGTTGAGCCAGGTGTTATTAGAGATGAGTTGAATCAATATCTAAAACCCTTCGGATTGTTTTTTGGTCCTAATACATCAACTTCGAACAGATGTATGATTGGTGGTATGGTGGGTAATAATTCATCGGGAACCACATCAATACAATATGGGGTGACAAGGGATAAGGTTATCTCAATGAAAACCATTCTGTCAGACGGGAGTGAGGCTGAATTTGGAAGAATTACAGCGTCAGAATTTAAGAAAAAGCAACAAGAAAATACACTTGAAGCATCACTTTATAATAATATATTTAAAGAACTCGATAATAATGATATAGCCTCTGAAATAATTGAACATTTTCCAAAGCCAGAAATACATAGAAGAAATACAGGTTATGCCGTAGACGAGTTATTGAAGTCCGATTTATTTGGTGGTGGTTTACCTTACTTTAATATGGCAGAATTGCTATGTGGTAGTGAAGGCACTTTAGCTTTTACAACAGAAATTACGGTTCAATTAAATGATTTGCCACCAGCATTATCGGCAATGGTCGTTTCGCATTATACGTCTTTAGAAGATTGTTTAATGGATGTAGTTCCTGTTATGAAACACCCTTTGCAATTGTGCGAAATGATGGATAAAGTCATTTTAGATTGCACAAAGAATAACCGCGCGCAATTAGAGAATAGATTTTTTGTAGAAGGTGATCCGGCAGCATTATTAATGCTACAAGTATCAGCACATACAGAAGCTGAGTTGAAAGAAGCTGTTGCTTCATTACAAAAGACGATAGCCCAATCAGGCCTCAGTTATGCCAATCCTGTACTATTTGGAGCCCAAATACCAAAAGCGATAGAGTTGCGTAAGGCAGGCTTGGGTTTGCTAGGTAATATAGTAGGTGATATGAAAGCTGTAGCCTGTATAGAAGACACTGCAGTAGCTTTACCAGATCTAAAAGATTTTATAGCAGAATTTTCTGTGATTATGAAGGGTTATGGTCAAAGTGCGGTGTATTATGCACATGCAGGTGCAGGCGAATTGCATTTGCGCCCTATTCTAAACCTAAAGAAATCAACCGATGTTGGGTTGTTTAGAGATATTACTACCGATGTTGCTAAGCTAACTAAAAAGTATAAAGGTTCATTTAGTGGAGAGCATGGCGATGGTATTGTACGTGCCGAGTTTATACCTATAATGATAGGCGATAAGAACTATGAACTTTTAAGAAGAATTAAATCTTATTTTGATCCTAAGGGCATATTCAACCCAGGTAAAATTGTAGATGCCTACCCAATGGATAAGTCATTTCGATATGAGGTAGACCGCAAAGAACCAGAGATTAAAACATTGATGGATTTTTCTGATAGTGAAGGTATCCTGAAGGCCGCAGAAAAATGTAATGGTAGTGGTGATTGTAGAAAGACCCATCATATGAACGGTGGTATGTGCCCTAGTTATCATGCAACCAAAAATGAAAAAGATACGACTAGAGGTAGAGCGAATACCTTAAGAGAGTTTTTGACGAATCCTGATAGTGCGGCAAAGAATAGTTTCGATAGTCCTGAGATTAAAGAGGCTTTTGACCTTTGTTTAAGTTGTAAAGCCTGTGCAAGTGAGTGTCCTAGTAATGTAGATGTAGCAACTTTGAAAGCAGAGTTTTTATATCAATATCAAGAAGCAAATGGCTATTCTTTACGAGGAAAATTGTTTGCATATAACACCAAGCTAAATGGGTTAGGAAGTAAGGTTTCTAGTTTGACAAATGCTATTTATGACTCCAAATTTCTAGGCAGTTTGTTGAAAAAAACGAGCGGAGTAGCCAAAGAACGTACTTTACCTAAGGTATATAGCTTTAATTTCGATAAACATCTTCAAGAATATGGTAATCAAAATATTAAGTCTAAGAAAAAAGTAGTTTTGTTTATCGATGAATTCACTAAATACTTAGATATTGAGGTTGGTAAAGATGCTATTGAGCTATTAACGAAACTTGGCTACGATGTTAAATTGTATTATGCGGAAAGTGGGAGAACATTTCTTTCTAAAGGATTTTTAAAACAAGCTCAAAAGCTAGCGATTAAGAATACTCAAGAGTTAAAAAAGTTTGCAGAAGTTGGTTTGCCAGTTTTAGGTTTAGAGCCTTCGGCAATCTTATCTTTTAGAGATGAATACAAACGTATGACATCAGATAAAGACACGGCTCAGAAAATAGCTGATAATTCATTTTTAATAGAAGAGTTTCTAGCAAAAGAAATAGCAGAAGATAATTTAAATTCGTCTGATTTTACAGAAGAAGCTAGAGATATAAAAATTCATAATCATTGTCATCAAAAAGCATTGAGTAATCAAAAAGTAACTTTTGATGTATTGAATCTGCCAAGAAATTATAAGGTGACCATTATAGCATCTGGTTGTTGTGGTATGGCTGGTTCTTTTGGGTATGAAGAAGAGCATTATGAAACCAGTATGAAAATTGGCGGATTAAAATTATTCCCTGCGGTTAATAAATCAACTCCAGAAACAATTATCGCTGCCAATGGTACAAGTTGTAGACACCAAATATTTGATGGTACAAAGCGAATAGCACAACATCCGGTAAGTATATTGAAAGAAGCCTTGGTGTGATAATTAATCTGAAAGTCCGTCTCGCTCTTTTTGATTATTCAATTCTCTTGTCTTGCGTTGTGTAATTGTTTCGATAAGCTCGTTTATGTTCATAGACTTAAGTTCTTCATCCATATAGAATGTAGCTAGCTTATCATTTTCGTAGCGGTAGATTTTCCAACGTTTAAAAGAATATTCAAGGGCGGTCATGTGCTTTACCCAATCTCCAGAATTTAGGTAAAGACATTCTCCTTTTCTAGTTTCAAATAGCTGTTTGTTCGGTGCGTGGCTATGTCCGCAAACTACATGGTCAAAATGTTGTTTAATAGCCATTTTGGCTACGTTTTTCTCGAAAAGTGCAATTTGTTTGGGGTCACGTTCTCCATATTCTAATTCCGGATTTGAAAAAGGTTTGTTTTTTTTTCCGAAAAGATTAAACGTTTTTGTTTTCAACTTGGCAAGTTTTAAAAGCAAGTCAAAACCTGTACCCCCAAAATTCAATAGCCATTGCGAGTGCCGAAATGAAAAATCAAAAATATCTCCATGGAAAAAGAGTGTGTTTTTCCCGTTCAGTTTCAATGTTAATCTATTAGAAACTTGTATTGCTCCCATGTAAATCTCATCAATTTTACGAAAAGGTTCGTCACGGTTACCGGTGATATAATGTACATCAGTACCTTTAGAAGCTAACGAAAATATTTTCTTAACTACTTTTAGATGGGAGGGAGGAAAGTAATTGTTACGCATTTTCTTTGCGTCTAAAATATCGCCATTCAGAATTAAGATTTTTGGATCAATACTAGATAGGTATGTTAGTAATTCTTCTGCATGGCATGCATAAGAACCTAAGTGAATATCAGAAAGCACAACAATTTCAAGACGTCGCTTTTTCAAAGGGATGATTTTTAAGGCAAAATTAAACCCAATGGTATAGGCAACAACTACTTGCTAGGTCAACAATTTTTAATCATAAGGTTAAATAATCATTATCACAAATCCATAAGGTTAAGCTAATATTATGCGCTTTTAAAATTTTTCTTTCCAGCATTTAACATTTACCTTTGAAGTCGGTTGATTTGTAAGTATTACAATCAGTATTACATCATTAAGAACGCATTTATTATGGCTGGAAATACCTTCGGAAACATATTTAGGGTAAGCACTTTTGGAGAATCTCACGGAAAAGCAATTGGAGGGGTTATAGATGGCTGTCCATCAGAAATAGAATTAGATTTTGATGCCATACAGAATGACCTTAATCGTCGTAAACCAGGGCAATCAGCCATTGTTACTCAGAGAAAAGAGCCAGATGAAGTAGAGTTTTATTCAGGAATATTTGAAGGTAAAACTACGGGGACACCAATAGGTTTTGCAATTCATAATACAAATCAAAAATCTAAAGATTACGGACATATAAAAGATTCGTACAGGCCATCGCATGCAGATTACGTGTATGATAAGAAATATGGTTTTAGAGATTACCGTGGTGGCGGTAGAAGTTCTGCGCGTGAAACGGCAAGTAGAGTAGTGGCAGGTGCTATTGCTAAGCAGTTTTTGAAAGGTGTAGAAATTCAAGCTTTTGTTTCTCAAGTAGGAGATATGAATTTAGGTAAGCACTATACTGAATTAGATTTATCGTTGACGGAAACTAATGACGTGCGTTGTCCTGATCCAGAAATGGCAGCAAAGATGGAAGAATATATCAAGTCTATTAAAAAAGACGGCGATACCATTGGCGGTATTATTACATGTGTAGCCAAAAATGTACCGATTGGTTTAGGAGAACCCGTTTTTGATAAGCTCCACGCTGAATTGGGAAAGGCAATGTTATCTATAAATGCTGTAAAAGGCTTTGAGTATGGTAGCGGTTTTGAAGGTGTTAAGATGAAAGGCAGTGAACACAACGATCAATTTAATAATGACGGTTCTACAAAAACTAACTATAGTGGTGGTATTCAGGGCGGAATAAGTAACGGAATGGATATCTATTTCAATGTAGCTTTTAAGCCTGTCGCAACCGTAATTCAAGGCTACGAAACAATTGATAAAGAGGGTAATACCATTAAAACTCAGGGTAAGGGAAGACATGATCCTTGTGTAGTACCTAGAGCAGTACCAATAGTTGAGGCTATGACCGCATTGGTTTTAGCAGATTATACCTTATTGAACAGGACCATCAAATTATAGGTTCCGTTTTTAGCACTTTTCCTTGCAAAATACTATCTTACTTCCCTAAACTAATTTATATATGAGGAAGCTTGAGTTGCATTGGCAAATTCTAATAGGAATGTTAGCGGGAGTTTTATTTGCTTTAGCCATGGTTCAATTAGATTGGGGACCAAAATTGATTTCAGATTGGATTAAGCCTTTTGGTAATATTTTCATCAACTCATTAAAGTTAATTGCCGTTCCTCTTATTTTAGGTTCACTGATAAAAGGAGTATCTGATCTTAAGGATATCTCTAAACTTTCTCAAATGGGTGGTCGTACTATTGGTATCTATATCGCTACCACGGTTATTGCCGTTACTATTGGTTTAGGTGTCGTAAACATTGTAAAACCAGGTTCTTCAATAAGTGAAGCAACACGTACCGAACTAGTTGAAAATTACAAAGGTGATGCAGATGCAATTAAAAGTAAAGCAGATAAACAAAAAGAAGCCGGACCATTACAGGCTTTAGAAGACTTGGTGCCCAGTAATATTTTTGCTGCAGCTTCTGACAACGGTAATATGTTACAGGTTATATTCTTCGCTATTTTCTTTGGAATTGGATTAATACTTATACCTGAAGAACAAGCCACGCCCGTAAAAAAATTCTTTGACGGTTTCAATGAGGTAATTCTAAAAATGATTGACCTTATCATGTTAGCGGCACCATTTGGTGTTTTTGCATTATTAGCAGCTTTAGTAGTAGAGTCGCCTAGTCTAGATTTGTTTAAAGCATTGGCATGGTATGCTTTCTGTGTTGTCTTGGGGCTATCGTTAATGTTAGGTGTATATCTACTTTTGGTTTGGGTTTTTACAAAAACGTCACCAAGTACATTTATGAAGGGGATGTCACCAGCTCAACTCTTAGCATTTTCAACAAGTTCAAGCGCAGCTACCTTACCAGTAACAATGGAGAGGGTAGAGGAGCATTTGGGCGTAGATGAAGAAGTGACAAGTTTTGTATTACCAATAGGTGCAACTATAAATATGGATGGTACTAGCTTATATCAAGCCATTGCTGCAGTATTTATTGCGCAGGCATTTGGTATGGATTTAAGTTTGTCGGCACAGTTGGGAATTATCGTTACCGCTACCTTGGCTTCAATTGGTAGTGCTGCCGTACCAGGAGCTGGTATGGTAATGCTAGTTATAGTACTCGCTCAAGCAGGTATACCTGAAGCTGGTTTAGCATTAATATTTGCTGTAGATAGACCATTAGATATGTGCAGAACGGTTATAAACGTATCAGGAGATGCAACTGTCTCCATGATGGTAGCGAAATCTGTAGGTAAGTTACATGAACCTAAAGTCAAGAATTGGGATGACAATTATAAAAAGTAAAGCTATTTCTTTTTAGTTTTTTTGTTATTTAACTTATCGGCACCTTCAGTGGCATCTTGATAATTAAGATCGTCATCTACAACGTCATTATAAGCCTGAATCCATGCATTTCTGAATATTCTAGTTACTGTTGGCCAAATCTTTGTTTTCACATTGTTTAGGTTTCCTTCTACTGGTATTTTAGTAGCAAGGGTATCTTTCTTATGATTTTTTAGAACAAACTTAAAAAAGCCTACAAATCCTTCCCAAAGGGTCTGTAGAAATCCGTCGTCTTTGCCTATGAGTTTTGCATTCTTTAAAATAGGTTTAAAAGAGCCTTTCATGTAACCATCTGCAATTGCTAATTCCCCGAATAAATCGAAAGAGCCCTCATCAAAATCAATACCTGCGTAATAGTTGGTAAAATCATTAAGAGCCTTCGCATTTGCGTTTTCAAGACTAAAAGAGGCGTCCATATCGGGAATCTGCTTAACCAAGTTCATATCCCCGTCCAATATGACGTCTCCATTTCCAATTGATGTGGCTGTAGCATGTATGTTAGAAGGTAGCGTTCTTGTTTTCTCTACAACGTTTCTAAGATTGGATGCTGATAACTCTACGTTAGATAAGTGTAAATCAATATTTGGATCAGCTTGTAATTGTAAAAATGCAAATTTTCCATTCTTAATCGTAAATTGGTTAATGTCAATTGGAACTAAATCGGTTAGCGCTTTAGACCAGTCCTCAGTATCGGCAACTCCTGTGGTGTCCTGTTGATCTTCAAATACATATAATATGGTAGGATCTGTCATTTCAATTTCACTAACTATTTTTCCATGAAAAAGTGCATTCCATTCTACTGAAATGTCGGTTTTTTTGAAGTCTAAAAAAGGAAGTTCAGTATTACCATCGACTGTATTTAAGTACATGCCGTTTATAGTATAAGCTCCGCGAATAATAGATAAATCAATATCTTCTACTTGACCGTAGTAACCGGGTATGTCAGCAAGGACTTTATTTACGTAATTTTTTACAAAATAGGGGAGGGATAAACGATTTACAACGAGAAGTATAATTAATACTACCGGTATCAAATATCTTTTTTTCTTATAATGTTTCCTATGTATATCATTCATATAACTCAATCTTTATTTCAAACATTGATAAGATAAATGATTGAAATTAAAAGTTTTGCGTTACGAAGTAATAGGGATAAAAGTTTTGATATTAGGATTAAAAGTAGCTTTAAGGGGCTATTAAAGTAGTATTTAAATGAATTTGCTCTTTAATTCTTCTGTAGGTATCATGCAAGCCTCCTTTTTACCGTACCATTTGTATCGATTTGCAGCAACAAAATCGTATACGATATTTCTAAAGGATTCTGGTAGCCATAGTAAAATAGAAGATACGGTACTAAGTCCTTTCAAATCCTTGCCAATTTCGAGGGCAGCTGTTGATTTGGTGTAGTAAGCAATGTTAAGCTCTATTAGAATAATGGAATCGATTTCATTAGTATCAATATTACGTTCGTCTAATAACTTTTTTCCTGTTTCGCTTTGTATGGCAGCATATCTGAAAATGTCATTTTCATCTCGCTTTATAGCAAACTGAACACTGCTGTTGCATAAGTTGCAAACACCATCAAAAAGAATGATTTTTTTATTTGAATTCACATTGTAAAATTAAAACAATTTTTAACCAACATCTCACAATATTTATATAATAAAAACCTCATTGAATATTCCAAAATATGTTGCAATGAATACTATGGTTAGTTTTAAAAGTTTCGTTTAAATCGTATACGATTTTATATAACTACCTGTAATAGAGCGTTATTTCTTCCTTTCAACCATTTCAAGCTGGTCTACACTTACGTTGGTAGTAAATATGCCGTAATTAACAATAGCCTTACCTTTTTCAAGAGAATCTATACTGCCCACGGCCTTACCGTCTAACATGCGAACACGGTCACCTATATTAAAAACTGGTCTTGGTTTGTTTCTTTCCTTAAATATGGCTTTCTTCTTTTCTACCTTCTTTTTCTCTCGAATAACCTTTACCTCTTTTTGAACTTCTTCAGCGACTTTGGCTTTTTTAACACGCTCTGCCTTGGCTTGATTAGCGGTTTTCTTCTTTCTTTTACTATTCTCGGTTTCAACGATTCTCAATAGTTCAGAAACTAAAGGACGTTTCTTGTTATCTTGAAAATACTTATCGGCAGCAACATTTACTTTGTTGCCCAATTGTATCATACGTTGGTCATGGTCGTAAAGCTCTTGATAGTTTTCGAGTTTAGATTTGATTTTAGCGTTCAGCTTTTCTAATCTTTCGTTTTCTTCTCTTGCTTTTGTTTCCTCTTCTTTTAACCTTGACCCAGTTTCAGCCATTTTACTACGCTCCTTCTGTAATTTGGCAATGGTAGCATCGAAACGAACCTTGCCACGTTCTATTTTCTTCTTCGCTTTATTGATAAGCGAGTAGGGGATTCCGTTCTTCTGCGCTACCTCAAATGTAAATGAACTACCGGCTTGCCCTAAAATCAGTTGAAATGTAGGTTCTAATGTTTTACCATCAAATAGCATATTGGCATTGGTGACATGTGGTAATTCATTGGCCAAGGCTTTTAGATTTGCATAGTGTGTGGTAATAACGCCATATGAGCCTCTTTCGTAAAAGACTTCTAAAAAGGCTTCAGCCAGGGCACCACCTAATTCGGGATCACTACCGGTACCAAATTCATCGATTAGAAAAAGGGTGTTATGATCACAGCGCTTTAGAAACTGGTTCATGTTCTTTAAGCGGTAACTGTATGTACTTAAATGATTTTCAATACTTTGGTTATCACCAATATCCGTTAAAATCTTTTTAAAGAAGCAAACTTCACTTCTTTCATGTACCGGAATCAGCATTCCGCTTTGAAGCATTACTTGAAGTAAACCAATGGTTTTCAACGTAATACTTTTACCACCTGCATTGGGTCCAGAAATAACTATAATTCTGTTTTCTTGATGCAATTCTATTGTTTGCGGATAGGTCTTTTCATTCTTGCGCTTATTATTCAAAAACAATAGCGGATGATAAGCATCTCGCAAAAACAACCTGTTATTTGAATTGATTTTCGGTAATAGAGCGTCAATATCTTCTGCGTGCTTGGCTTTTGCAGCGATAACATCCACTTGCTTTAAAAAATCTTGATAATCGCTTAAAAGCGCTCTAAATGGTCTTATCTGATTTGTTAGTTGCTTAAGAATACGTTGAACTTCTTCTTTTTCATCAAATTCTAGATTATTAAGCTCTCTACTATATTTCAAAGCTGCTTCAGGCTCTATATAAACAATGCTTCCAGTTTTTGATGTACCCATAACGGCACCCTTAACTTTCTTGCGATACATGGCTTTTACTGCTAAAACACGTCTATTCTCTACTACAGATTCCCTGATTTCATCTAAATAATCAGATACTTGATAAGTGTTCAGGGCAGAGCCAAAGCTTTGACTGATTTTACCGCGAACCATATTTATTTGCCTTCTAATGCTAAATAACTCATCTGATGCGTTGTCTTTTACTTCACCAATGCGGTCAATGACATTATTGATCAAAATCGGAATTTCAGCGTTCCGCTCCAGTTTCAAGGCGAAATCATGGAATAACGGATAATACTCCTTGAACTTTTTAAAGAATTTTTGGTGTTGTGCAACAGTTGTGCAAATGCTTGCAATTCTTTTAAATCCCTGTAATTCTAAGGTTGTATTTTCAATCTTAAGAAGCTTTAGGTCAGCATTTATTGCATCGAAACCATGATTGGGAATTCGGTTTTCACTAATGAGAGAAGATAGGTATTCAGCTGTTTTGCCAAGTTCTACTTTAATAACTTCGTCAGTGATAAATGGTGCAATTTCTAATGCAGCTTCTTTACCTAATTCTGTATGACAACGCGCAGAAACTTGTTTTAATACAGAAGGAAATTCTAAGTCTTGTAATGTTTTGGAATGTATGTTAGCCACGTTATGTTTTAATGAGGTGCAAAGGTACGCATTGACAATGAAATTTTATAAATGAGAAAGTGCCGGACTCATAAAATGCAGTGCAAACACAAATTACTAATTTATGTTGGGTGAAATTAAACATAGTTCTAGGAATTTGGGTATTGTCTTACAGCAGGGTTAACAGTAACTTTGATATATAAAAAGAATGAGCATCATGGATATTGATTTGGTTAAGAGTTGGAAAGATCAGTTGCAGCCAGAATTTGACAAGCCCTATTTTAAAGATTTAATGCAATTCGTTGAACGTGAATATGAGGAGCATACGTGTTATCCAGAGTATGCTGATATATTTTCTGCTTTTAATCACTGTGAATTTGAAGACGCAAAAGTGGTTATCATTGGTCAAGACCCTTATCATGGTCCTAATCAAGCAAACGGTTTATGTTTTTCGGTCAAAGATGGTATCAAACATCCACCTTCGTTAATCAATATTTTTAAAGAAATTGAAAGTGATTTAGGTATTCCTTACCCAGAAAGTGGAAATCTTGAACGTTGGGCTAAACAGGGCGTTCTATTAATAAATGCTACGCTTACGGTAAGAGCCCATGAAGCTGGAAGTCATCAAAAACATGGTTGGGAAGTATTTACGGATGCCTTAATTTCAAAACTATCAGAAAATAGCGAGCATATTGTTTTTATGCTTTGGGGTGGTTATGCTAAGAAAAAGGCAAAACTTATTGATGCAGAGCAACATTATTTATTAACATCAGGTCATCCATCGCCATTAAGTGCCAATAGGGGATATTGGTTTGGAAACAGGCATTTTTCATCTTGCAATAAAATACTAGGTGATTTAGGCAATAAAAGTATAGTATGGTAAGTTAGATACTTATTATATGGTTTAAATTTTAGATTGTACTTTAGGGTACAATAGTGGCTAACAACTTAAATAACAGCTCAAATGAATAACTTAGAAAGGTTAAATACTATTTTACTGGTAGACGATGATGATGCAAGTAACTTCTTACATTCCATCTTTATCAATAAATTAGATATGGATGTGAATATCAATTCTGCTCTTAATGGTCAAGAAGCTATTGATTTTATTCTTGGTAAAGGTCAAGAGAAATTAGAATTGCCATGTATGGTCATGTTAGACTTAAGAATGCCTGTTATGGATGGGTGGCAGTTTATGGGTGCTTATGAAGAGTTGGTGCCTAAAAAACTAAAGGAACAGATTACTATTGTACTAGTTACAATTAGTGATAACAAAGAAGATAAAGAACATGCAATTGCTAACCAGTATATTGCTGATTTTGCTCAGAAACCTTTATCTGACGAAACTTTTAAAGCATTGATTCAAAAACATTACAGCCTAGCTGCAATCTAACATTATTTTAGAATTTCGGATACGGGAATTACTTTTTCAATTAGATTAAGTTCCTTCAGCGTATTTTGTACTTTAATTAATGTAGTTTCCGGTAGTTGTTTTTGGCTCCATTCGGTTATTTCTAGCCATTCTTGTATATCTTCTAACTTTTGATGGTATCTATTTGCTAACGTAGAATCAATACGGGGAATTTGTTTGAATTCAACCGTATACATGTTGATAATTTCAAGAATATGCTTTAAAATTCCCTCGTTTTCTTTCAAAAATGAATTTGTTCCGACCAATACAAAACATGGCCAAGGTGTAGGGCAGTTTCCTAAGTGCTTAAATACACCGCTATCTACTAATGGTTTTGTAGTAAAACGCTCCCACATAAAGTAATCTGCAGTTCCAGAAGACAAACCTTCAACAGCTCCATCAAGATTATTAATTAAATTGAATTTTAAATTTTCAGTGTCCCAGCCCATATTTGTAGCTTGAACGTAAGACATTAGGTGGCTACCGCTACCGTAACGGCTAATAGCAGCTGTAGTGTCCTTTAAATCATTTAGAGCGCTATATGAACTATTGGCGTCCACATGAATTCCCCATAGTAGGGACGAGGCAATGTATTCTTGAATAATTTTCACCTCATTACCTTCGGTTATACTTTTTACGATTCCCTCAGTTAAGATGATGGCTAAGTCAGTATCCTTATTTTTAAGCATTTCGCTCATTCTGCCAGTACCTTCAGGCACTTCTGTCCATGCTAAGTTTATCCCTCTTTCTTTAAAAGCACCTTCTTCGATGGCTAAATGCCAAGGAAGATTAAAATGTTCGGGTACACCAATAATCTTAACGGTTTTCATCTAATTTATTTTTAAGGTAATTGTAAATGGCATACTGAGAGCGTATATTTTCTTGACCAGGAGCTTGAGCAACCTTTTTATTAGAGTTTTCTAAATCTAATACACGTGCTTTTTGGTTATCATTTAGCTGTAGTGTTAGAATATGTTTTAACTCATCAAAAATATCTGGGTCTATTATAGGGGTCAGCACTTCAATTCTTCTATCTAAGTTTCGGGTCATCCAATCTGCAGAACCAATATACATAAGTTCGTCTCCACCATTTTCAAAATGGTAAATTCTACCATGTTCTAAATAACGATCCACAATATTAGTGATGTAAATATTATCTTTCATTCCTTTACTAGGGTCATCGTTAGCAGTTAAGTAACAGCAAAAGCCTCTAATTATAAGGCGAACATCAACACCGGCGTTAACTGCTCTGTATAAAGCCCTAATCATATCAGAGTCTTCAAGACTGTTCATTTTAGCGGTGATAGCAGCTTTTCTACCTTCGCGAGCAGCATTGATTTCGTTCTGAATAAGATTTAGAAAGGTAATTCTAGTGGTAAAAGGTGAAACCAATAAGCTTTTCAACTTTGGGACTATAATTTTTCTTTCTAAAACTTGAAACACCTGACCTAAGTCTTTCGTAATTTTTTTATCAGCAGTAAAGAGTCCGTGGTCACAATATATTTTAGAGGTTTTGGCATTGAAATTACCAGTACCTATGTAGGCATAACGTTTTACTTTATCTTCTTCGTTTCGGTAGACCATTGCTATTTTAGAATGCACTTTTACTTGTGGTATACTAAAAATCACTTTGGCTCCTTTCTCTTCAAAAATACGTCCCCATTTAATATTATTGGCCTCATCGAATCGAGCTTGGGCTTCAACAAATAGAGTAACTTTTTTGTTGTTATCTAATGCTGTTAAAATAGCGTCTGCAAGCGAAGACGACTTTGCAATGCGATAAATAGTCATTTTTATAGCACTTACCTGGGGGTCTGTAGCTGCTGTAGTCAAAAATTCTTCGACTACTTTAAAGTCCTGATACGGAAAATGTACCAATTGGTCTTTTTTTGAAATACTTTCAAAGATATTTTTGGTATAAGATAATTCTGGATGTGGTAATGCCGGTTTTTCGTGGTATTGTAAATGTTCCGTGCCTTTTGGAAGTGGAAAAGAAAAGAAGTCGGATAAATTGTGATACGCCCCACCGGGAGACAAATCTACCGAACCCAATTTGAAATCCGATTTTAAAGCATCTATTAGCCAGCTAGGCATAGTTTCATCGTAAAGAAGCCTTGTGGCTTGTCCTGATAAGCGTTTATCTAGAGAATTGTATATTTTTTCTACCAATTCAATATCAGAGTAGTCGTCTTCTAAATACAATTCAGCATCCCTAGAAAGTTTGATAGAGTAGCAGGCATCAATTTCTTTATTGGGCAATAACTTTTGAATGTTCAACCTAATAGCATCATCTAAATAGCAGAATTGATGACCATCGCCTGGTAAAACTATAAAGCGATCTTGGTTTTCTGTAGGTATCTCGACAATACTGTATTTATGGTCAGAATGTGTAACCGCTAGATAAAGAGCCCCATCGGTTAATTCTAAGTTTTCTTTATGTACTGAACAAAATTCTTTAATACTTTCATCAAAAAGCGATTCTAAGAATTGTTTTTGTTCGTTTGTAAAATTAGATGTGTTGCGAACATAAATATTATGTTCTTCAAGTTCAGAAATGGTCGCTTTAATTGCTTTACCGAACTCAACTTTTTGCTCATTGATAGTTTTTAAAATATGTTGTAACGTGCTATTAGCTTTAAACATTAGTTTCTTTCGAAATTTTTTGTCTAGATGCTTGATTTGGCGAAGTTGAGCAACACGTACTTTAAAGTACTCATCTAAGTTAGAAGAAAAAATGGCCAAGAACTTTAATCGCTCTAATAATGGCGTGTCGGTACTTTTAGCTTCAAACAAAACGCGTTCATTGAAATAGAGCCAATTAATATCTCTGTGCTTCAGGTTGTCTTTTTTCATGATAAGATTTGCGTAAAAATAAGAAGTACAATAGTAAAATACTGTAAATGTATGTTAAGCCAATCGTTTCAAGCAAAATTCAATGAGTTTATCTACAGATTCGGTAGGTGTAATGGAAAATTCCCCAGTCGATCTATTGGCTAAAATACAATTTAGAGATACGGCTTCATGACCAAGAAGTTGGGCCAGGGCATAAATACCCGAAGTTTCCATTTCTAGATTGGTCAATTTTAGATCATTGTAACTAAAGGTGGATAATTTCTCCATCAATTCCATTTGACTGGGCTTTATTCTCAATTGACGCTGTTGTGGTCCGTAAAAGCCCGTATTTGTTGCAGTAAAACCTAATCGTATACGATTATCGCTAAACAATTCTCCTAACTTTTCAGAATAAGAGAGTACATATGGTCTTGCTTTATAGGTGTCCCAAGAAGTATGGTTGATAAATTCATCTTCTATCTTAGGATAGTTAATTTCATCATGCTCGTAGAAATGTAAAAGTCCGTCAAAACCGATAGAATATTTACTAATCAAGAAAGAATCAATCGGAATATCTGGCTGTATGGCACCTGTAGTTCCAATTCTAATGATATTTAAAGAAGTATGATGTTCTTTAAGCGTTCTTGTCTTGAAGTCGATATTTACCAAAGCATCTAACTCGTTTAAAACGATATCGATGTTGTCCGTTCCGATTCCTGTAGAAATCACTGAAATACGTTTACAATTTAAATGACCAGTATGTGTATGAAATTCACGCTTGCCCTTTTTAACCTCAATAGTATCAAAATGTCTAGATACTTGATGCACCCTATCTGGGTCGCCAACGGTTATAATGGTGGTTGCAATATCTTCTGGTAATAAATTAAGATGGTAGATACTACCATCATCATTGATGATAAGCTCAGCAGGCTTTAGTTGCATGCTATAATTTTAAAATTCGGTTTGTACTAGTATTATAAAGGAAATTGTACTTCAAAGCGCCTCCTAAATACACATCATTGTCTTGTATGCAAGAATAATAGCTGGTTTGACCATCTAAAATCTCTTTGCCTTTTTTAGAAATACGCACAGGGTTTAAACTAGTTATTAATGGTTTTAACCTCGTTAAAGCACGATCATACTGTGTATTAGAAAAACCTAAGTTGCCTTGATTTTTAAGTAAAACATCGATGTACTCAGTTTTAGATTTTGGTTTCCTGTCTATAGCAAGCTGTAAAATGGTATTTTCCATTTCATTTAAACCGTTGTTAATACTAGGAAAACGTTTTAGATGCGATTTTACAGCATCACCAAGATAATCGAATTGGTAATCGTTAAAATCAGTAAGGTTTTCTAAACGAATCGGATTATTACTGCAGTATAATTGCCAAACATAATCAGCATACTCGGTATCATCTTGTGTTAATACCTTTTTATTCTTGTATAGACCTAATAATTGGTCATCGGTAAGCTCATTAAGGCTGTACATTTTATCTGTACCATCTTCTTTGCCACTGCACACTAAAGATATTTGAGCATATTTTCTGTGTGTTAATAGCCAGCTAATAACGGCAAGCATATTCACCTGACAAAAAAGATCATACTCGAACCAAAGAACGATATGATCTTGTTGTTTGTGGTTACAAAGAGACCTATATTCTTTAAGGGTCTTTTCGATAAACCAAGATTTTGAAACTTTATAGTTTTTATGGAGAAACTCAAAACGAGCTTTCCAAAAGGTTTCTGAACCAACATTAGGTGGTGTTTGTCCTTCACATAGCATTTCACGCCAAGTGATGACGTCGCCATCTAAGTTTAATTTTTGAAGACGTTCGGTGAAAACATCTCCATTGGTAATGTGCAAGAGAGAACTCATACCAGGTTTGATTTTAGTTTGATTAGATTAAAAATAATACTAATAACAACGTTAAAAAATTATTTAACAGAAAACAAATGGAACTTTTAATGTAGTGTTTTTTGCTAAATTATCCACCTACACGTTTGACAGAGAAGCCTTTGTCTTTCAATATGCTCATAATTTTGTCTCTGTAATCTCCCTGAATTATTATTTTGCCATCTTTAAAACTACCACCAACACTCAATTTTGTCTTTAATTCTTTAGCTAATTTCTTAAAATCTTCATCGGCACCAGTGTACCCTTCCAGAATTGTAATGGGTTTGCCTTTTCGTTTTTCGTACTTGCAAATGATAGGGTCATCTTGAAGCCAAATAGGATTATCCGCTGTTTTTTCGATAGGAGTTTCCTCTGGTTCGTGCTCTGGAAATAGATTTTTTAACTGGTCTTTAAGATCCATATAGACTATTTTTTGATTAATCCTAAATCGATTAATCTTTCATGTAAAAATTCACCTGCAGTTATATCTGTATACAGTTTAGGGTGTTCATCATCAATACAGTTGTCTAAACAATTTAAAGACATTTCACTCACCGGATGCATGAAAAATGGCACAGAATATCTTGAAGTCCCCCATAATTCTCTTGGCGGGTTCACTACTTGATGTATGGTAGATAATAATTTATTATTGGTTAGTCGAGAGAGCATGTCGCCAACATTTATCATCAATTGATCAGGTCTCGCGATAGCATCAACCCATTCGCCATCATGGTTTTGAACTTGAAGTCCTTTACCATGAGCACCCATTAACAAGGTAATTAAGTTAATATCGCCATGCGCTGCAGCTCGTACTGCATTTTTAGGTTCTGAGGTAATAGGTGGGTAATGTATAGGACGTAAAATTGAATTTCCATTTTTAATATAATTATCAAAATAGAATTCATCTAAATTTAAATGCAAAGCCAACGCACGTAATACGTATCTCGCTGTTTTCTCTAGCATTTTATAGGTTTCCTTACCTACTTTATTAAATTCAGGTAGTTCTTTGACCATTACATTGGCAGGATATTCTTTTTCCAGTTCATCATTATCCTCAACATATTGGCCAAAATGCCAAAACTCTTTTAAATCGCCCTCTTTTCTTCCTTTGGCATGTTCTTTACCGAATGAGGTATAACCACGTTGCCCGCCTATACCTTCAATCTGGTAACCGTCTTTTACATCTTCGGGTAAATCAAAGAATTCTTTAATTTCACTATATAATGTATCCACTAATTCTTCAGACAAAAAGTGACCGCTTAAAGCAACAAATCCGATTTCTTCAAAGGCTTTTCCAATTTCATTAATAAATTTCTGTTTTCTTTTTGGGTCTTCCGAAAGAAAATCCGACAAATCAACACTAGGTACTAAGCTCATATTAAAAAGATTTTACGTAAAATTAATAATTATTGTCGATTTAATAGCGTTGTTGTATTCTATACTTTCTAGATACATTTTTGTTACATTTATAATTTAATATCCAAAACTGACCTAATCAATGAATTATACCGATTTTAAAGTAGCTAAAGATGTTAAGTTAAAGCTTTATAAATCAATGCTTAAACCTCGAATGGTAGAGGAGAAAATGTTGATTCTATTACGACAAGGTAAAATCTCTAAATGGTTTAGTGGTATTGGTCAAGAGGCAATATCTGTTGGTGTTACTTCTGCCTTAAACAGCGATGAGTACATATTACCTATGCATAGAAACTTAGGTGTTTTTACAACAAGAGATTTACCGTTGTATCGATTATTTACGCAATGGCAAGGAAAAGCAAGCGGATTCACCCAAGGTCGCGATCGTAGCTTTCATTTTGGTACTCAAGAGTTTAAGATTGTAGGTATGATATCTCATTTGGGTCCGCAATTAGGTGTTGCAGATGGTATAGCCCTAGCACATAAATTAAAAAATGAAAAGAAGGTAACCGCTGTTTTTACAGGAGAAGGAGCTACAAGTGAAGGTGATTTTCATGAAGCTTTGAATGTAGCTTCGGTTTGGAGTTTACCCGTACTTTTCTGTGTTGAGAACAATGGCTACGGATTATCAACACCTACTAACGAACAGTTTAGATGTGAGAACATCGCGGACAAGGGAGTTGGCTACGGAATGGAATCTCATATCATTGATGGCAATAATATTCTCGAAGTGTATTTCAAAGTAGCTCATTTAGTTAGGGATATGAGAATTAACCCGAGACCGATCTTGTTAGAATTTAAGACTTTTCGCATGCGCGGGCACGAAGAAGCTAGTGGTACAAAATATGTGCCTCAAGAGCTTTTAGATACCTGGGCAGAGAAAGATCCATTAGAGAATTTTACTCAATATTTATTAGGTAAGAACATATTGACAGATGAAAGTATAGCAAAGTATAAAGCAGATATTCAATCTGAAATCGATGAACATTTAAAAATCGCATTTGCTGAAGAGGCAATTACACCTGATCAAAGCAAAGAATTAAGTGAGGTTTATCAAAAATTTGATTTAAAAGAAGTTGAACCTAGTAAATTTATCACAAATATTCGATTAGTAGATGCTATCTCGGAAGGATTAAGGCAGTCGATGAAGAAATTTGACAACCTCGTTATCATGGGTCAAGATGTTGCCGAGTATGGTGGTGTCTTCAAAATTACCGATGGCTTTGTAAATGATTTCGGTAAAGAGCGTGTTCGTAATACGCCTATATGTGAATCGGCAATTGTATCTGCTGCAATGGGCTTATCTATAAACGGAATGAAGGCGGTTATGGAAATGCAATTTGCAGATTTTGCAAGTAGTGGCTTTAATCCAATAGTAAATTATTTAGCTAAAAGTTTTTATAGATGGGGAGAGAATGCAGATGTTGTAATTCGTATGCCTTGCGGTGGCGGAGTATCTGCTGGTCCGTTTCACTCACAGACAAATGAGGCGTGGTTTACCAAAACTCCCGGTTTAAAAGTAGTATACCCAGCATTCCCGTATGATGCAAAAGGATTGTTGGCAACTTCGATAGAAGATCCAAATCCAGTTTTGTTTTTTGAACATAAAGGTTTGTATAGAAGTTTGTATCAAGAAGTGCCCGTTGATTATTACACCTTGCCATTAGGTAAAGCTAGTCTTTTAAGAAAAGGTGATCAAATAACCATTGTTACTTATGGCGCAGGCGTTCATTGGGCTATAGAAACATTAAAAAAGAATACAGAAATACGTGCAGATCTATTGGATCTACGAACGTTACAACCATTAGATGTGAAAGCAATTTACGATTCGGTAAAGCGAACGGGTAAGCTAATTATATTACAAGAAGACAGTCTATTTGGTGGCATCGCCAGTGATATTTCAGCAATGGTAATGGAAAATTGTTTTGAGTATTTAGATGGCCCTATAAAAAGAGTGGGTAGTTTAGAGACTCCGATCCCTTTTAACACAAAGCTAGAAGAGCAATATCTGGCAAAGTCTAGGTTTGAATCTGATTTAAAAGAACTTATCGCGTATTAAGTAAATCCGTTAAGAAATATGTTAAAAGAGGTAATAGGTATTTATATTTAGCAGCATCTTTGCAATGTTATTTGGTCGAATAAATAGAATTAATCCATCCAAAAAATGACAAACAACGTATATAAATCAAACCTAAATTTTTTATTTATGAAAAAAATAATTTTACTATTTAGTATTGTACTTTTTATAACCTCATGTTCAGTGTCTAAAGATGCTCGAGGAAAAAGAAATTTACTAAGTGGCACATGGGCTTTAAATGATGTTTCCTTTGAAGGTAATACTGGTAATGTAAAAGCGGTATTATTCAATGACGTAGAAGATATATGTCTAGAAGGCAGCGAGTGGTTCTTTCGTGATAACAATAGCACTGGTAGATACACAATAAACCAATCTACATTTTGTACTGGTGGTGACCGTTATATTAGATGGTCGGTTGTAGAGCGTGAAGAAAACTACACAAGCCAGTTACAATTCAAATTTATCAACGAAAAAAATCAAGATATTTCTGGAGGTGCAGGTTATAGATTAAATATCGAAAACCTTACCGAATCGGCTATGACGTTAAAATCTAATGTCATGGTAGAAGGTGCTCCAATTAATGTTGTTTACCAATTCATTAAAAAATAAACCTACTTAAAATTTAAAATAAGCATATGAAAACAATGATATTACGTAGAACTAGTTACATTATCGCTCTTGCCTTGGTAATGAGCTGTAGTACTGTAAAAAACGCAAATAAAACACAAAAAGGAGCGGTTATAGGTGCTTCAGGAGGTGCTGTAATTGGTGGAATCTTGGGGAACAATGTTGGTAGCGGTAATAATACGGCTCTTGGTGCTATTTTAGGTGCTGCAATAGGTGGTGCTGCCGGTGGTTATATTGGAAATAGAATGGATCGTCAAGCAGAACGTATTGAAGAAGAAATACCTGGTGCAGAAGTAAAGCGTGTTGGTGAAGGTATCAACGTAACGTTCAATGAAGAAGCTGGTGTGTATTTTGATACCAACAAATCTAATGTTCAAGGAACATCTGCAGTGACACTAGATAAACTAGTAGGTATTTTCAAAGAATATCCTCAATCTAATATTTTAGTAGAAGGTCATACCGATAGTGCTGGTGCGGATGAGTATAATTTGAACTTATCTAAGCAAAGAGCAGAATCTGTAACGAACTATTTAATCAGTCAAGGTATCGACGCTAGTCGTTTTGATACGAAATGGTATGGTGAAACACAACCAGTAGGTGATAATACAACTACAGCCGGTAAAGCTAAGAACAGACGTGTTGAGTTAGCGATTGTAGCTAGTGAGTCTTTAAAACAAGAAGCACAAACACAAACGAACTAAGAGATACAAATTTTAGTATTGAGTTAAAATAAAAGCCCTGCACTTGCAGGGCTTTTTTGTTTTTGGTGTAACTTCCATGCAGTGAAAGAACACGGCATACTTATTATAGGAGGTGGACTAGCGGGATTAACAGCTGCTATTCATTTGGCTTCGGAAGGATTGGATGTCGCTGTGATTGAAATGCAGCAATATCCGCATCATAAAGTATGTGGCGAATATGTATCTAAAGAAATTGATCCGTATTTAAAACGGTTAGGAGTAGACCTAAAGGCAGAAGGGGCCAAAGATATTTCACAATTTCAAATAAGTACAGAAGACGGATTTATCGTTGAGACCGATTTGCCCTTGGGCGGATTTGGCATAAGTAGATATACGCTTGACAATTTGCTTTTTGAACGTGCAAAAGAGCTTGGGGTCATTTTTTACTTGGAGAAGGTCATAGCGACAGTATTTAAGAATGATATTTTCACTATTACTACCAAGTTTAATGCCTATTCTTCTAAAATTGCCATAGGAGCTTATGGTAAACGATCGGTCTTAGATAAGGATTTAGATAGGGCTTTCAGTAAGAAAAAGCAATCATGGTTGGCGGTAAAAGGACATTATGAACTTGAAGATTTTCAGGAAGATGTAGTTGCGCTGCACAATTTTAATGGCGGTTACGGCGGACTCTCAAAAACGGAAACCGGTGCGGTGAATTTTTGTTATCTAGTTAGTTATGAAAGCTTTAAAGGATATAAGGATATTCAAAGTTTCAATACTGAAGTAGTTGCAGAGAACCCGTTTTTAAAAGAGTTTCTATCAAATGCAATTCCTGTTTTTGAGAAACCTATGACCATTGCTCAAATAGCCTTTGACGAAAAAGATAACGTAGTCGATCATATGTTGATGTGTGGAGATACTGCTGGACTTATACATCCACTTTGTGGTAATGGTATGGCAATGGCTATTCATAGCGCTAAGATTGTATCTGAATTAATATCAAAATATGTTAATGAATCAGATTATAAACGTAATGACTTAGAAATTGATTACAAAAAGGCATGGTCAAAAGCTTTTAGTAAACGTTTATGGTTCGGTAGAAAATTACAGTCCGTCTTAATGAATAAAAGATTAGTTTCAATGGGAATTAAATCTGTCGGAAAATCAAAATCAATATTGAAGTTTATTATTTCTAAAACCCATGGAGAATTAATATCGTAATGGTAGATTTTACACAAAGAAGTTGTGAGGTAGAGATAATGGATACCTTTTCTGGTACGACTAATGAGCTAGAAACGATACTGCAAGATATTAATAGGGTAAATAGGTTGCTTGGGGGTTATAGTATAACCTTAGGTGCTGTTTTTGAGTTACTTGAGAAAAACAATAAAGAATCGTATACGATTTTAGATATGGGTTGTGCCGAAGGAACCATGCTTAGAAAGCTGGCATTAGCTGCAAGAAAGAAGAATGTAAAACTTAAATTGATTGGAGTTGATTTTAATGAACAAGGATTGCAATTAGCAAAGCAATACTCATCTGATTATCCTGAGATTAGTTACCTAAATACCGATATTTTAAAAACTGATTTTTCTGAATGGAATGTAGATGTGGTTATGACGACATTAACCTTGCATCATTTTACAGATCAAGGAGTAGTTGAGTTTGTAAATCGCTTTGTAGAAATAGCAAAGTTAGGAGTGGTTATAAATGATTTGGAAAGGAGTCCCGTTGCATATTATTTATTCAAGGCATTTAGTCTATTTTTTATTAGAACAGAAATAGCAAAGAAAGACGGACTGTTATCTATACGTAGAGCATTTAAAAAGGAGGAGTTACAGCATTTTGCCAGTCAGGTTAGCAACGTATCACACTATATAAAATGGAAATGGGCTTTTAGATATGTATGGGTCTTAAAAAAGAAATAAGTAGATTGAAGTTTAAGAATAGCTATGAATTATACAAGAATTGTTAGTGTTACAAAAGAGTTACCACCGTATTCTAGAAATACAAAAGATATTATTCCCCTTGTAGAGTTTTGGCTAAGTGGTCAAGAGGAACGCTTTTCTCGTAAGGTCGTTAAGATTTTTGAAGGTGCTGCAGTAGACAAAAGGTTCTCTATTATGCCACCTGAAGATGTATTTGTAACTACTTCTTTTGAAGATAAGAACAAAATTTATAGTGAAGAAGCCAAGCGAATGGGTACTAACGTACTTAGAAATGCACTTCAGAAAAGCAATTGGGAAGCTTCATCCATTGATTATATTATTACGGTAAGTTGCACAGGTATTATGATTCCGTCTTTAGATGCGTATTTGATAAATGAATTAGGGTTGCGTCAAGATGTGGTGAGACTTCCTGTAACAGAAATGGGTTGCGCTGCTGGAGTATCTGGGCTCATATATGCCCATAACTTCTTAAAATCCAATCCTGGTAAGCGTATTGCTTTGGTTTCTGTTGAGAGTCCGACGGCAACATTTCAACTAGAAGATTATTCTATGGCAAATATGGTAAGTGCGGCTATTTTTGGTGATGGCGCGGCTTGTGTACTATTATCATCCGAAGAAGATGCTGTAGGACCAAAAATAATAGGAGAAGAAATGTATCACTTTAAAGATGCTACGCAAATGATGGGTTTCGATTTAACCAATCATGGTTTAAAAATGATTCTTGATCCGGCAGTACCTGAAACGATATCGAATCATTTTGCCGATATCGTACATCCATTCTTAGAAAAGTATGGCAGTGATATTCAAAAGGTGGACCATTTAATTTTTCATCCCGGAGGAAAGAAAATAGTACAAACTGTAGAATCGCTTTTTGGTGCTTTAGGTAAAAATATTGATGATACCCGAGAAGTATTACGACTTTATGGAAACATGAGCAGTGCTACTGTTTTATACGTGTTAGAGCGTTTTTTAGAAAAGGATATAACAGCCGGTGAGCAAGGGCTGATATTAAGTTTTGGTCCCGGTTTCTCTGCACAACGCGTATTGATAGAATGGTAGCAAACTAAATAAAAATTATGAAAAATACCTATTGGGCTTTAATATTAGGCGGAAGTAGCGGACTCGGACTCGCTACGGCAAAGAAATTAGCTAGTCACGGTTACCATATTTTAATTATGCACCGAGATCGACGTGCAGCCATGGATGAGATTGAAAAAGGATTCGATGAAATTCGTGCCTTTGGAAATGAATTGATAGCAATGAATGTAGATGTATTGAATGCTGAAAAACGCGTAGATATCATTTCTAATATTCAGCAACAGTTACCAGAAGGGCATCAAATAAAAGTAATGATACATAGTGTCGCTAAAGGAACGCTTAAGCCCATGTATTCTGAAAGTAGACCAACCTTGGTCGATACCGATTTTAGAATCACTTTCGATGCCATGGCGTTGAGTTTGTACGATTGGACAAAAGCACTGGTTACCGCAAATTTATTTTCAGATGATACGCGTATAGTTTCTTTTACAAGTGAAGGAAATACGAAAGCATTACCAAATTATAGTGCTGTTTCGGTGGCTAAAGTAGCTTTAGAAGCACTAACCAGAAGTATTGCGTTAGAGTTTGCACCTATTGGTATAAAAGCAAACTGTATACAAGCAGGTATTACTATGACCAAATCGTTATCAATGATTCCCGGTTACGAGCGAATTAAAGAAAATGCCTTAAAAAGAAATCCGCAGAACCGTTTAACAACTCCCGAAGACGTCGCAAATGCAGTGTATTTGTTAACTATGGATGAAGCAAAATGGATTACGGGAACCGTCATAAAAGTTGATGGCGGCGAAAGTTTGATATAATATTTATCAGCTGATGAAAGAATCTTTTAATTGGATATTGAATAGATTGCCTTACACGGAACCATTTCTTTTTGTAAATGAGATTTCGCATGTAGATGATAAAGGTGCTGAGGGTACTTATAGGTTTTCATCCGATGCAGATTTTTATAAAGGTCATTTTAAAAACAATCCCGTTACGCCAGGTGTGATTTTGACAGAATGTTGCGCGCAAATTGGCTTGGTTTGTTTGGGTATTTTTTTATTGGGTGAAAAAACTAAATTGGAAAATATAAGTATAGGAATGAGTAGTTCTGAAATGGAATTTCTATTACCGGTATTTCCTGGAGAACGTGTCAAGGTGGTTTCAGAATTGGTGTATTTCAGGTTTCAAAAGCTTAAATGTGAAATAAAAATGTATAACGAAGATGATAAATTGGTCTGTAAAGGGATTCTAGCAGGCATGATAGGTGTAGCGAATGAGTAGACGTGTAGTTATTACGGGCTTAGGAGTATGTGCACCAAATGGTGTAGCTCTTACTGATTTTACAAATGCATTGTTAGAAGGTAAAAGCGGACTTCGGCATCAGCCAAATCTAGAAAAGCTAGGTTTTGGGTGTCAGGTTGCTGGTGAGCCATTGGTGAAAGACAACCTCATTGACAATTATTTTACCCCATTAGAGCGCAGAGGATTAAATGCAACGGGAATTGTATACGGAGTAATTGCAGGAATAGATGCTTGGAAAGATGCAGGATTAGAAAAGAATACGACCAACGAACCAAGTTGGGATTGCGGAATCATTTTTGGCACCGGTATTTTAGGGGTAGATAAGTTTAGGGAAGCCATTCATTTAATAGATGAAGGAAATGTACGTAGACTTGGTAGTACTTCGGTGATTCAGACTATGGCAAGCGGTATAAGTGCCTATTTAGGCGGATTATTAGGTTGCGGAAATCAAGTCACTACTAATTCCGCAGCTTGTACAACGGGTACTGAAGGTATACTAATGGCTTATGAGCGTATTAGTCAGGGAAAAGCAGAAATTATGTTGACCGGTAGTTGTAGTGATAGTGGACCGTATGTATGGGGAGGCTTTGATGCCATGCGAATTTTACCTCGCGGATATAACGACAATCCAACCAAGGCAAGTAGACCTATGAGTGCCACTGCAGCAGGATTCATTCCTGGTAGTGGAGCAGGAGCATTGGTGTTAGAGTCCTTGGAAAGTGCCCAAAAACGAGGTGCACATATTTATGCAGAAGTGTTGGGAGGTGAAATTAATAGCGGCGGACAATTAGGAGAAGGATCCATGACCGCGCCAAATAGTATTGCGGTGCAACGTTGCATACGAAATGCGGTGACTAATGCGGGTATTGATGCTTCAGATATTGATGTAATTAATGGGCATTTAACTGCAACTACGAAAGACGGGCTAGAAATAGAAAACTGGAGTAAAGCACTTGGGAGAAAGCATGACGATTTTCCGTATATCAATTCATTCAAGGGTTCGGTGGGTCATTGTTTGGCAGCAGCTGGTAGTATTGAAAGTGTCGCCACGGTATTACAGTTTGAAGAGCAGGTAGTGTTTAAGAATGTGAATTGTGATGATATACACCCAGAGATCTTAAAGCTGATATCTGATACCTGTATTCCGAGGGAAACAAAAAATCATGCTCCGAAAGTTATCGCAAAAGCAAGTTTTGGATTCGGAGATGTAAATGCTTGTGTTATATTTAAAGCGTTTTCAAAAGAAGAATCAAATTCAAAATAATACCAAAAGGTATTTTAATTAAACTTAAATATGCTTAAAGAAGAAAAATACCAGAAATTAAAAGATATTATTAAAATTTATCTTCCCGAAGACGTAGCGGTTACTGACATTGAGCAAGATAGTCACTTCATGAATAATCTAAATATCAATTCTGCAAATCTTGTAGATATTGTATTAGATGTAGAAGATGCTTTCGACATTCGCTTAGAAAATGATGATATGGATCAAATGCAAACTGTCAATGATGCCATGGCGATTATCGACGCCAAGCTAGCAGAAAAGTAACATCTCAAAATAGCTTTTAAAAGAACTATTCTTTATCCTTAATTAACATTGACGCTAAAATTCCCGATACTAAGGCAACTGAAATAACTGTTAAAGACACCCATTCTGGTAAATGTATGTAATGGGAGAATAACATCTTTAGTCCCACAAAGGCAAGAATAACGACCAAGCTGTAATTGATATACTTAAATTTTTCTAGCATTCTAGAAATTAGAAAATACATAGAACGCAAACCTAAAATAGCTAAGATATTCGAAGTAAATACGATAAATGGATCAGCCGTAATTGCTAGAATCGCAGGTATACTATCTAAAGCGAAAAGAATATCGGTAAGTTCAATTACAATAAGGGCAACAAATAGGGGAGTAGCAGCATTAATACCCATCCGTTTTACGAAAAAATTATGACCGTGCAGTGTCGATGTAACGGGGTATATTTTTTTAATCTGTTTAAAAACAAAAGAATTTTGAGGATCAAAATCATCGTCATCACCTTTCAGCATATTAAATGCAGTATATAAAAGGAATACACCGAAAACATAAATAATCCATTCAAACTTGGTAATTAGCGCAACTCCAAAAAATATCATTAATGCTCTAAATACAATCGCACCAAGAATTCCCCAAAATAATACACGATGTTGATATAATGGCGGAATTTTAAATGATGAGAATATAACTGCAATTACAAAAACGTTGTCAACACTTAGCGAAAGTTCAATAAGGTAACCGGTAATATACTTTAAAACCGCATCGTTAGGTGTTAGTCCTGTTGGGTTGGCAATAATTTCTGAACTGAACAACCAATATATAACACCACTAAAGGCAAATGCAACCGTTACAAAAATAGCAGTCCAGATTCCTGCTTCTTTAGATTTAATAACATGTTCATCTTTATGAAAAACACCTAAATCTAAGGCAAGGAATATTAGAACGAAGGAAATAAAGACAATCCAGACTATCATATATAAAATTTCAAGATGCAAAGGTATTAAAAATTGACTTTAACTATTTCAATTCTTTATAATGTTGGTGAATTAGCAATCGATTTACAAGTTCATCCTATTATATTACAAATTTGAATTATTATCACTTCATAGATCGATGTTTTAATTCAAAATTGTAACCTAAAAAAATTGAATCTAAAATTAGCGCGTATCCCTGTTAAAAAACAGAGGTTAGCAACTTTATTCAAATTAATAACATTGAAGTGTAATTGAATATTTTTATTTTTAAGTTATTGAAAATCAAATGTTTAAAATGGGTAATTCAGGATTATTGTATAAATTGGATTAACTAACTTCTTTATTCGATTAACTACTATTTTATTTCATATTCAAAGGAATATCGGATTTTTTATCTTAATTTTAAAGTAGAACAAGCTTTTAAAATGAAAAAACTAACCATTTTTTGTGGTTTTTTGCTATGCGGTATTTTAAGCATGCAAACTGCCCAGGCACAAGACTCTTTACACTCAAATGCTAGAGTAAAACAACGTATGTTATTAAATCAATTTGAGTCTGATTATGTACTGACCGCTTCTGAGCGTGTGGCATTAAAACAGAGTCGTATTGCATATCAATTGCGAATGAAAGAAATATTAGATACTATTAATATATCTGATTCAAGAAGAAAACGCTTACTACAAGAGTTGAAGAAAAACCCATTTTCTGAACGGGTTCAAACCGTGATCGCCAATCACACGGTTTCTGATGATACTATAAAACAATAAAAAAAATGCAGTCTAATAAGACTGCATTTTTGCTTTTCTTTTTTCCAATTGTCGTTGTAAATCTTCTATAGATGAAGCAATTGCAGCTTCAAAACTAGCAGAAGACGACTGTGCGAACAGGCGAGGACCTGGTGCACTCAAGCGTATATTACATACCATACCTGAATCGGGGGAAGAGGTATTCTCCTTTTTAAAGAAAACATCAGATCTTACGATAAAATCGAATTTATCCAATAATTTCTCTAATTTCTCAGCAGCCATTATTTCTAATCGGTTGCTTGCTTTTACATCGTCGTATTCAAAATTGATATTCATAAGCTAAAAGTTTAGTTTAAGGTACTCATTTCAATGATGCATTGCAATTAAAAAAATCTTAATAATTTCATTAATTAAGTTAAGAATTCCTAATCCTTTTGTTTCTATAAAGTTAGCAAAACCGGTACCAATTTAAAATTAAGTTAAACTTACACAAACATAATTTAAATATGCAGTCTTTATCTTAAATTGAAGTAGTTTTCCCACAATTATGTTTTTAAATCTACGGCTATGGAGAATGTACAGAATAAATCTATGTGTTTAGGTAAATTAGAGCGTTGTTACAATACCATACAGCAATTTAAGGTAAGAGTAGATTCTTATTTATATGAACCAAAAACTGTGGCCCTTTTTGAGGCGAAAACATATTTAAAGAATAAGATTTCAAAGCTTTCTGATGCTAATGAAAAGTTATTGAAATATATGAAGTCTTCTAAAGAATTAGTACCAGAGCAATATAAGCTGGTCAATCATCATATTAAGGAAACTTTTGAGCTCGAATTTGATTTTTTAGAGTATACCATGAGATTTAGACAACCCGTTTAACTACCTATATTTTAGTTTATTGGTCATATTTAATTTAATTTCCTGTTAAGTTTTCTGTTTTAAAGCGATTTAAAGAAAATGTCACTAATTTAGACGTAGAACACTAATGTTATTGATATGAAAATTTTTATGCGGCTAGCTATATGCTGCACATTTTTCTGTATAGGTATTTCGTACTCACAAGCGAACGATTCTACAAAAGTAAACTCGAAAGAAGAAGACGAAGGTCCGGTTATGTTTCAATTTGAACCTAATTATGAAACAGCTGTAATGCTTCATAGAGCTGCACTACAAGAAAAAATTAGAGGATTGGATACCTTAGATATTTCTGACCGTAAACGTCAACGATTAATCAAGGCATTATATAAAGAATCTCGAAACTTTAATTTTAAAAAGTCAGTTTTAGTAAATACTGAATTTGAAGAAGAAGAGTTTGAAGATTAAAACTTTGGTTTCTTGAAAATATTCTTTATTTTAAAAACTAAAACAATTATATGAGAACTTCGCTAATTTTAATCGCTACTTTCATAGTTTTATTGGGTTGTAAATCCTCTAAAACAGCAATTGATGACACACATCCTATTCATAGTTTGGTGGCGTCTAAGAATATAGAATTCATTGCAAAGTCCGCTAGTCCGACAGTAACAAGAGGTGTAAATGCTGCTGCTAATAGGGGACTCCTACCTCCTGGAAGCAACGTTTCGCGAATAGACTTAAATGGTACAAGTAATTATTTGAAGATATTTGGCGATAGTGTTTCTGCTAATTTACCTTTTTATGGGGAACGCCAATTTGGAGGTGGTTATGGATCAGCTACTGGAGTTGAGTTTAATGGTGTTGCTGATAACTACAAACAAGACTTTAATAATGATAAGCAAAAGTATAGTATTAGCTTTCAAGTGTCTGATAAGTCGGATAGCTACTCCATTCTTATGGAAATTTTCCCAAACAATTCTAGTAGCGTTTCGGTAAATATGAGCAATAGAAGTAGAATACAATACAATGGTACAATTAAAGCAATAGAAGAAGATAAATAGAAAATTCGTTCTATTATATCCAATTTTTTAGATGTTATTTTTCTTTCAACGAGCTGTTTAACTGTGTTTTTTAACTAATAATGTTAAGAAGAGCCCAAAAACGGAAGGTTTTGTCATAATCTTCGTTATTCCCTATTAAGAATAATACCTTTGCACCTCAATTAAGTTAAATAGTAGAATTTAATAGTATGAGTAAAGTAAAAGCAGATAGTCAGGTAAAAGTACATTACACAGGTAAACTAAGTAACGGTCAAACATTTGATAGTTCAGAAGGTAGAGAGCCATTAGATGTAAAATTAGGGCAAGGTAGCTTAATACCAGGTTTTGAAAAAGGATTGCTTGATATGGAGGTTAATGATAAGAAAACTATCGTAATCGCTAAAGAAGATGCATACGGTGAAAAGCAAAAAGAGCTTTTTCAAACTGTTCAAAAATCAGATTTACCACAAGATATGGAGCCAAAAGTAGATATGGCACTTATGGCAACAAATGCAGATGGTAGCGAAAGACAATTACGTGTTGCAGAAGTAAACGAAAATGATATCGTTGTAGATGCAAATCACCCATTAGCTGGTGAAGATTTAACCTTCGAATTAGAATTGGTTGAAGTACAATAATACGTATCGTATATTATAAGAAAAACCGCCTAATAGGCGGTTTTTTTTGTTTCTAAGCATATCGGTTTCATAGTCCTAAATAGTATATTTGAATATGCATTTAAGAATAGTATGTTTTTTAGTTTTAGGGGTTGTATTGGTTAGCTGTAAAGAAGAAAAAACCAAGATCGTTGAACCCGAAGCAATAGAAGTTGTAGTCGAAAAGGTCTCCACTTCAACCTATGAAGATTTAGAAGGTAATCCTATAGAATTAAGCGATTACAAGGGTAAACGAGTGTTATTGAATTATTGGGCAACCTGGTGCAGACCTTGCATTGAAGAAATGCCAGATATGGAGAAAGCGCAGACTATTCTTGAAAAAGATAATTATGTATTTCTATTTGCATCTGATCAGTCCATAGATAAGATAAACAAGTTTAAAGAAGCACGCGGATTTCAATTAGATTTTATAAAATTCAACGGAATCTATGCAGAAGAAAATGTGAGTGCCTTGCCGGCAACTTTTATATATAATGAAGTAGGGGGGCAGGTGCTGCGTTTTGATGGCGGATTGAAATGGGATAGTCCTGAAATGATAGAAAAACTTAGAGCAGTACAGTAATGCGTAACCTAACGAATACCTTTTTTCTTTTATTAGCATTCAGTTTGATACTAAGTTGTAAAGAAGAACCTAAAAATATACAACCAAAAGCTTCAGTAAGTACGATTTTAGAAATGATTTCTCCTGCTGGTAATACTAGTGCTTTGCCACACTTAATGTCGAATAAAGACGTTGCCTTGCTTTCATGGGTAGAAATTTCTAATGATACTGTTGCGACCATGCGTTATTCAGAATTAATCGATGGGGAGTGGCGAGAAGCGCAAAATATATGTAGCGGCACAGATTGGTTCGTGAACTGGGCAGATTACCCTATGATTACTGAAAACAATGGTAATTTATGGTCTCACGTTTTAAAGAAATCCACAGAAGGTACGTATTCATATGATATAAAAATGAATGTAAAGCCAAAGGGAGCAACAGATTGGGAGACCGATTTAGACCTGCATACCGATGGCACACCCACCGAACATGGCTTTGTAAGCGTAGTACCTTATAATAACAATTTCTTCGTCAATTGGCTTGATGGTAGAAATACCGTAGAAAATAAAGCAGGAAAACGCGGAGCGATGACCTTACGTGGTGGATTAGTTTCTACTACAGGTGAATTGTTAGAAGAATATGAATTGGATAGCGGAACATGCGATTGCTGCCAAACGACTGCTACAATAACAGATAACGGTCCAATTGTGGTCTATCGTGATCGCTCAGACGATGAAATTCGTGATATTAGTATTGTGCGTCAGGTGAAAGGGGAGTGGACGGTACCTAAAGTAATACATGAAGATGATTGGCAGATAAAAGGGTGTCCGGTAAACGGACCAAAAGTAGATGCCTTGGGTAATAATTTGGTAGTAGCATGGTTTACGGGAGCTTCGAATAAACAAAAAGTACAAATCGCTTTTTCTACGGATGGTGGCGCCGAATTTGCAGAACCGATTTCCGTTGCAGAAGGTTCAATAATGGGTAGGGTAGATGTGCTTTGGATGGATGAAGATCAAGCCGTTGTAAGTTGGATGGAAGCCAATGACAAAACTGCATTATTTAATGCTATGATGGTACATAAAGACGGAACAACTTCTAAAAAACAATTGATTACGGTGATGGCAGACTCTCGTAAATCGGGATTTCCTCAAATGGAAATAGTGGAAGAAACCCTATATTTTGCTTGGACCGAGCAAGTTGGTGCAGTTACACAAGTGCGTACAGCAAAGATGTCTGTTGATGGTTTTTCGTTTAATTAACCGAAATCAATTCAATATCAAATACCAATACAGAACCACCAGGTATCCCATTATAATCAAAACTACCGTAGGCTAAGTGAGATGGCACTAACAGTACGCCGTTACCACCTTCGTTAAATAAGGGAATACCTTCTGTCCACCCTGCAATTACTTGATTAAGACCTATAGATAATCCTTCTACGCTTTGGTCAAAAACTTCACCATCAAGAAAATATCCTTTATAAGCAACGGTTACATTAGAAGACGCAGATGGTTTTGCACCATCGCCAGGGTTTTCTATAATATAATGTAAACCAGAAGCAGTAGTTTCCGATACTAGATCATTAGCGCTTAAATACACGTTTATTTCCTTTTCATTGATATCTGTATAATCAATAGGTTCAAGCGGAGTAGGACTGTTATCATCAGAAGATCCACAAGAAATCATAGTAGTTACTAGTAGAAGTATAGCAAAGTATTTCATTTTATATCTATTTTTTGGAATGTAGTTGTTTCTTAAGTAAGAGGTGTTGAATTGTAATGGTCTAAACCATTATAGAGAATAGTAGGGTAAAGCAGTTATGCAATAAAGGTGTTCACCGAAAAACGGACGCTGCAATTTTTGTACAGGTATTTTTGAAACTTTATAGCATGAGATTGCGAATCAAAAATAACGGCTTCGGTAATACTGTTCGCTAGAACAAGATGCCCAATAAGGTATTCTACGTAGTAGGTGTTGTTTTCAGAAAGAAGAACAAAATTTGGCTTTGTTGTCACACTATTTATTTTACGATACTAAAATAAAGCATTTATTTATGTGATCCTAATTTTTTTGAAATTCCTTGTAAAATGGTTGTTCTAGTAGGGTTAGGGTGGCAAGTATTTTATTCAATCTGCTACATGCATTAATTCATATGAAGATGGTACTAAAAAATAAAATTTATATAAATTTCAATTTTTGGCATCATAGTTGCATCTCATCTAGTAATTATTAATATCAAATTATATTACATTTATGAGTACAGGAACAGTAAAATTCTTCAACGATGCTAAAGGCTTCGGATTTATTACAGAAGAAGGTTCAAACGAAGAACATTTCGTTCACATTTCAGGATTAGTTGATGAGATTCGCGAAGGCGATGAAGTTGAATTCGAACTAACCCAAGGGAAAAAAGGATTAAACGCAGTTAACGTAAAAGTTATAGATTAAACTTCAGAAAGTCCGTCAGCAATGACGGACTTTCTTTTTTGGAGCATTATCCAAATGCGGCGTGTAGACAGCCGAGCCTATAAAATGTCTATAATCAACCTCGTGTATTCAAGGTCTTTACAATCTTGTAACACTTTGTTCAAAAATGAATTATACCATTATTAACTATAAATTTTAAACACAAATGTTAGAACAATTAAAGCAAATGGCAATTGAAAAATTGCAAGAAACAATGAGCGCGAATTCTTTAAATTCTGAAGCAACTAGCGGAGCTGCAGAAGAAGGAGCATCTTCACTTATCAACAGCCTTATGGAGAAAGTAGGTGCGGGAGATTTAAGTGCGGTAACAAGCTTATTTTCAAATGACGGTAATGCAACTGAAGACAGTGGTATTGTTGAAAACTTAAAAGGCAAACTAGCTGAAATACTAGAGAGCAAAGGTATGAATGCTGCAGATGCTCAGGCAGAAGCTAGTAATGTTGCACCAGGTCTAGTAGATAGCCTTAAAGAGAAGTTCGTATCGAACGAAGCTTCAGATTCCGCTTTCAGCTTAGAAAGTCTTAGCGGTTTAGTTGGTGGCGATGCCGGCAGCTTACTTGATAAGGCGAAAGGACTTTTCTAAAAGAAATTACTTTTCATATAGTACATATGAAACCGTTCAGCAATGAGCGGTTTTTTTATTTAAGAGCTATATATGGTTTTTTGTGTATTAGGTCTAATTTTTGAGGAAAATTCATTTTTTAACACAATCAATTGTAAAATGACACGTTAATTCAATAAAATAATTGGTTTATGAAAATTTCATTGAGTTCCCAAAAAGTAGCTGTTTTATCCGAATTGGAAAGAAAAAGAAAATCGGTCGAAGAATTGTTATTGAAGATGGAATCTTATTTATATGAACCGCAAACCCATAGTCGCTTTCAGAAAAAAGAAAGCTTAAAAGGTAACATAAGTCGTACTGCTGATAATACCGATGCATTGTTAGAAGTATTAAAAATGAACGATATTTCTATTATGGAAAGTATAGACGATATAGAGCGCCAAATAGAAGAATGTTACGCCCTAGAACTAGAAGTGGCAAAGTATGTGTTAAACAGATAAACAAACCGTATATATTTAGAAAAACCGCTCAGAAATGAGCGGTTTTTTTGTGTCTATAGTTTTTGAAAATAGATTGGTATTTAGATATTAAAAGCATTGAAGTATGTTAAAATTAGTGGGGTATTTAAAATTCTATTTTACATAATATAAATTATAGTACAAATGTATCGTTTAGTTAATAAGAGTGGTTTATCCATTTGATAGCTATAATGTAGTATTATGTAAAATATCCCAGAAGCATTCGTTTTAATAAGAATAATTGGAACTTGGGTCATTAAACTAATATGTCAAACTTCAATTAAAATCTAAACCGACATTATTTAAAATCTAAACTATTTTTCATAAAAATATTATTAAGTTATTGATATATAGTATTTTAGGTTTATTTGTTTTGTGAATTTTCTGTGAAAATGTGATTTTGAAATATAGATTTTAAATAAATTTGTGATTTTTTATTACTCTTAAAAGTAAAATTTTCTCAATACAATTAATATGTACTAAACCTGAAAATAATTTTCATGAAATAATTCCATGTTCAATTCGTCCAAGTTCATCTTTTACTAATTGGATACCTTCAAATGTCTTCAAAAAAGATTTTGGCTCTACATTGCCTAAGGTAATAGATTTAGAGTTTAACCATTTTTCAAAATTGGTATTATCTCCAAATACCTCATTTCCAAATTTATTTAGCTTTTGTATTTCAAAGTTTATATTATTCATATTCACTTAAAGTTAATGAATTGATCTTTAACAATTAATACACTAAAATAAATTGTATTAAACTAATTAAGTTTTAATAACTTCTTGCTTATAAAGTTCTTGAACAATTAAATTAAATGTGTCATTCTCAGTTAAAGAATTTCCTTCTATTGAACACGAGTGATAAGTCATTCTAGTAGCTTGATGTATCTCGAATTTTCTTTTTTCTGGTAAAGATTCAAACCAAATTTTTACTTTTTTTAAGTCTAATTTTGGTTGATTGTCCATAGTCCTTTCTTCAATTTAAATATTCAGAAATTAATTTGCCAACTGCTAATTAATAATGAGGAAAATATTGACTGTATGTAATATTCAAATCAAGAAGCACTTCCCTCCTACTAATTTAAAAAAAAATTACATTACCGGTATCTGTATTGAATATTTATAAAGTTTGAGATATCGTTTATCCTCTTGTGATAAAAGTTCATCTATAACTATGTCACTATTCTTGGAATTATTACTTGTATAAATGATAAGCGTATCTGTAAGCAAATTATCATTTTCAATTTTTAATTCTTTTCTAATGGATTTTAATCTGCCATAACCACTTACTTGTGCGGCGTCTTTATGAGAAATTTTACCTTCTTCATACCTGGGTTTATATTTGGCGTCAATAACAACTTTAAAATTACCACACTTAGAATTCAACAATATATCTGGTTCTAATGAATGAAACTTCTTATGATAGATTACTTCATTCCTTAATGGAAATACTTCTTTCAACTTTTTAAATAAATACAATTCAAAAAGCTTGGGCATATCTATCCAAAAAGGTGGCGTTTTATACTTGGTTTCACTTACTTGAGATATATTATAAGAGAATCGTTTTAAAATAATTTTAGAAATTTGAACAGCAGATTTATACTCTTTAAAAAAGGGGTTGTGTTTCAGATTAGTGACTTCCTTTAAGCTAATTTCAGAGGACACATTGGTAAAAGCGGGACTTATATAGTTAATAAGATATTTGACGCTTTCTGTAGATAAGGTTTTATGATTTGAAATTACAGCTTTAGCAAATTCTAGAGTTCTTTTTAAAAGTCTATTTTCAATAGAATTATAACCAAACTCCTGATATTTACAGTAGTTAAAATGCATTTTACTTTTTGTATGATTCTTTTTTACAGAAGCATTTACTAAAACTTTACCTTTTACCCTTGTATTTAAGTTCTGAGTAACATCGTAATACGATTTTTTAAGCCCTTTTTTTACAATCTGTTTTAAAATAGTTAAGAACTCTAAAATCAGCAAAGGACTCAGTATATCTTGTTGCTGTTCAATTTGGATTAAAGGTGCATTAAAGTCTATGGAATATAAATTATCTAAATGCTTTATGTTTTCGGTCTCTTTTAAAGCCTCAAAAAGCATTAATAAATAGTTTACCTCCGAGATATCATTATTTAACTTTGGCTTGATGTAAATTGGTAATTTGCCTTTTACAATCCAGTTTACACCTACTATGTAACTTGAATTTAATCTATAGACTTCATCTTCTTCATTAAACTGAATATCAAAACAAAGCTCATTGGTGTTTTTTGAACGCTGAAAGTGTTGTGAAAAGTTTTGTTGTTGCAACATTACCTTTTGCTCTTCACTTAATTCAAGTAAAGAGTTTTCATAATTATAACCGTAGTGCTCATTTACAACAATCATGTTATAAATTTTCAATTATAGGTAATGCACTAATTTTCAATAAACCGTCAGTAACATATTCTCTCAAAATAGGCTTAATCTCATAGTTTAAATTATAATTGAAATTATTTTCAGTATATATAAAATAGCTATGACCTAATTGAACGTCTTTCGCTTCAAACTCATCGGATAAGTGTTTAGATTTTTCATAATTATCATCTAAAAACAAGGATTTTACTTTTAAAAATACATCCTCTTTAAAAAATAATTCTGGATCCCCCTCTTTTCTATTTACGTTTAATTCGGTTTCAGTCAATATTTCTGGTAATACTTCTACAAATGCAAAACGTCGTCTAATAGCATAATCTATTTGACCTACACTCCTATCTGCAGTATTCATAGTACCAATAATAAAAAGATTAGGCGGCAGTGTTATTTTTCTATCTCCTTTAATTCCATACATGCTATCTACAGCTTCGCCCCTATACTCTAATGCGTAGATTAGTTCACCTAACACGCTAGATAAGTTTGCCCTGTTAATTTCATCTATGATTAAGACGTAGTTGTTTAAGGGGTCTTTTTGTATTTCATGATCATTGAAGGTTAAGTTTTCATCTTTTAGAAATTGTTGAAATAAATTTAGTACTCTCACAAAATAACTTGCGTGTTGTTTCGCAAGACCCGATAAATTTTCATTTCTCTTCAAATCTTGTCTTTCTACATTACCATCTAAAAATGCTTTTTTAATATCATTGAAAAGCATTCTATCCCCTCTTTGATTCCAACCAGCTGCTGGACTTTTATATCTGAAAGCATCTTCGTCTGTGTTAATTAAACCAACACTTTTTGTTAATCTATAGAAACCTTCATTATTTTCTATTTCTTCGTTAATCTTATCGACAAATAAGCTGAAGTATTCTTCCAACAATACCTCTTTAGAAAAGGTGGTTTCGTCTTTATAAAAATCATTATAATTTTTCAGAGCTTTGAAGGCATAATCTGCTAAAATTCTATTCTCTGTTTTGTACTCTATTTTCCCAGCCTCGTTGTTCTCTACAGTTATTCCTCTGACAAAATCTTCATATGTATAAGATGGATGGAATTGAATAATCTTATAATAATCTGCTATTTTCTTTTTTGCAACAATAGGTTGCTCAATATCCTTATTTTTATAGAGATGTTTAGCTATGGCTGCGTCATAAGAATCAAAGCCGTTTTTTTGTCCTCCAAGCCATAATTTTTCATTATAAGCTCTTTTAATACCAGCGTATGGAATATCATAAGTGCTTCCAGAATCAAGTGTAACGGTGCATCTATCGCTCTGTACATTTGAAATACCGTAACTTTTTCTACCTGATGAGCTAGGAATCTGTCTTACATTTTTAAGTTGCTCTCTGATGTAAGAATCTGATAAGAATAGAAATGAATCAGAATTTGTCTCATCTTTTACCTGACTATTATCTTTAGTTATTACTTCGGCAATTAATTTTGCCAATCTAGTCTTACCTGTTCCTGGAGGACCTTGAAGTATAATTTGCTTTTTATGATGAAGTAAATCTATATATTGTTTCATGCTTGAAGATGATTCATTAGTAGTGGAATTCTCGCCTATGCTATTTGGGTTCTTGAAATATTCGAAGGTCTGCCAGGGATAAGAAATTAAATCCATAAAATTTCGAGATGGATTATGTTCTTTATAAAAGCTATTTATAACATGACTATCCTTGAACCAATTGTTTTGATATTCAGGAAGCTCTTCTTCAATGTTATTATGGATGTAGTAAAAAAGTTCTTTAAGGCTATCATCCTTAACAATTGTGGATAAATTATTTGGTTGTAGCCCAGCAATTACCCTATACGTAGCAGCTCTTCTATCTTGTGCTGTAAAATTTCTAATGAAATTTTTAACTTGTTCGTATGTCTCCCATTGAGGTTCATCTTGGTTATCTGCAATAATTTTCAGCAAAGGACCTAGTTCTGCCCAATTATTTTTTATTTTAGATTGTTCCTCTTTTGTAAAATACCCTTGTTTTAAAGAAGATACACATTGATTATTCGATTTCTCAAAGAATTCAAAAAACACTTCAGAATCCCAATCTTCCCAATTCTCCTTGGTTGAAGCTTCTACTATAAATTTTGGAACATATTCTTTATAAGCGTTTACCCACTCACTCCAAACTTCAATCTTTTTTATTAATCCTATTAGTTTCATTTTTAATCGTATAGCTTTACTGGATTTTAATTTCTTTTATATTGCCTGCGCTAAATTTATATTACAAAAGGTATAAAGCATATACTCATTTCCAACAGCACATATAAATTCAAGGTAGGCTTTGTTTATTAATACTCCAGTCTTTCTTCTAGGATTTCCCAATTGATTTCTAAAGGCATTTACAATTACTCTTAAGGTGGTTATATTATTGCTTAATTTAATCTCAGGATGGTCTGGTAAATAATCCTCATGAAAGTCATCTTTCACTTGTTTATTGTGTGAGCTTAAGTAGCTGTTAAACCGTGTCTCAATTTTAAATACTGATTTCCATGTTTCCACTTTTTCAGCCTCAGTTAAATCTTGTTGCACTACATCAAGTTTATAATAACCGTAAGGATATTTTTCCTTTTCTTCATCAGAAAGAGAACCAACATCAGAAAAATTATTTACTGATAAAATTACTCCCTGATTTGATTCATATGGATAGAACGATTCTCTTCTAGTACCATCATCATTGTGAAGAACATCAGCAGTTCCTTTTACACCACCTTGGTTACATTTATCACACATAGGCACCAAATTGGAAAAATTTACAGCATATAATGGGTACTTAGATTTATACAACCAATGGTCATAATCATCTTTAGCTTCTCCATCTATTAGAGCATATTCATGCAAACCACAGAATGGACAAACACGTCCAGAATTATTTAAAGTTTTAAAAGTGGTATAATGATTTCTTAAAGTAGTTCCAAGTTTATCTTGAATGGTTTTATTCGTTGCTAGTGCTGTGCCATAAAAATGATCTTTAAGAACCGCTTTTAGTGCTGTATGCAGCTCTTCAGCATAATCTTGTGATAGAATTACAGGCTTTGTCTTTTCATTACAAAGACTTCTAATATCTAGACCTGCCTCAAAGGAATCAAATAAAGACTGACGATTAACTATGGTAAGTTTTTGGTATTCCGTATGCAAATCAATAAATCTATCCTCAAAGCTTTTGTTTCCTGCTTGAGCTCTGGAATTCGCCATAACATCTCGAAACCATTCAGGAAATAAATTTCTAGAATATGCACAAGCAGGAATTGAGTTTTTTAGAAATTCATAAACGACTTGATTTACCCTCTCCATGGGATGTGAAATATATTTTAAAGTATAAATCATTCTCCTTTATCTTTTTCAATAATTAGCTTATTCAATTTTTGAAGTATCATTGCTTTTTCATGAGAATCCCCGTACTTTGATAAAGCATCATTTAAATCATTTATGTTGTCAGATTTTAAATCTTCCAACATATCGTTCCAAGATAAGTCAGCAATCTGACGTTGCTTTCCGAAAAATTCATTGGTAAGATTGTTTACGGAAGTACCGTAAGTATTAATTAAAACTTCCTCCGGACCGTCTTTCTTTTCTGATTTTAACCAAACTACATTTCTCTTTTTAGAGTCTGAAATCATAAATGGTGAATGTGTGGTTATTACAATTTCTTGTTCACGATTGTTTTCCGTAGTGTTTGCTTTCATACACTCATTTATTAACCAAATAAACTTTGATTTCCATTCAGGATTAAAATGTGTTTCCGGTTCATCTAATAGAAATAAGCTACTTGTACTGTCTAAAAGAATAATGCTTCCTAAAATCTGTAATAACTGATGTTCACCATCCGATAAATGCTTGTAGTGTATAGGATTTTCGACACCTTCTTTTTTAAACGAAATATTGCCTAAATGAAAAAGCTGCTTTTCAATTTCATATTTAGGTATTAAATCAGAAAGGCTTTCATTTGTGCCTGCTTTTGCCGATTTAACTGTTTTTCCAATGTTTCTACTAATCTTTTCAATATTAAGTGTTTGAAAAAAATATAACGCCCTGAATAGATTATCTGCAGAATTGAATTTTTCTCTGAAGCCTTTTAACGAAGCATTATTCATTTTAAAATTGAACGACAGATTTAAAAAATGATATATTTTGTTAGTCCTCTTTGAAATTTCAAAAAAAGGATCAATATCCATAAAAGCCTTAATTGCTGTTATTAATTCATTTGGTGCATAACCTTCTAAGTTTTCTAATTCTTCAATTTCGTCTTTTAATAATCTTTTTAGGTTAGTATTGTCTTCGCGTTCTATGTAGCGAGCTTTTTGTCTATGAATCGTATTAATTTTTTTTAATGATAAATGAATAGAAAATTCATTCAATTCTTTTACCTCAATCTCTTTTTTTAATATATCTAAATTCTTTGTATCTCCTATTTGGGAGAGTTCTATATCAAATATAAAATTAGAAACAGTTATCAGCTTTGAAACATTGTAATCCAAGAATTGAAATCGATTCATTTCTAACTTTGATTCAACAGCCTTATTCTTTTTTCTTTTTAAATCTTCATAGTATTCGAAATTCAGTTTTACGAAAGGATTGCTAATCAATTCGTTTAAACCAGAAGAATAACCAATTATATGTTTTGGTAATACTTTACTTAAGCCGTAGTTGTAAAAATCCTTTATTTCAATTTCTTTATCATTGAATGATAGGTTCACTGTAGGAAGTTCATTAACTGGCTTAGAAACATGAATTAGTTGGTTTTGATCTAGGTCATTAAAAGTAAGGTCACCTAACTCATCCCAAGTGAAACCAGCACCTGCTAGAGTGAGTTTTGGGAGATAATAATCTAATTCAAACCCGAAAAGGGTTTTAAAATTATCTAAATCCTTCTTTGACGAACGATTAAAATTCTCGAGATAATAAAACATCTCTCCAACCACTTCTAAAGCATTCGATTTCCCTGATCCATTTAATCCAACAAAACAAATAGGCTCAATCTGCTCGTTTGCAATTAAAGAGCGATTAAAGTTAATTTCAAAACCAGCAGGCAAACCACGAAAGGTGGAAAGTAATTTTATTCGCTTTAGTTTCATTTGTTGTTCTTGAAAATTACTTGGTGAGTTGATCCGCTATATTCTGTTCTAATTTTTTCTTGGGATAAAAGTTCCTTTATAAAGCTTTTTACCAACGAAGTATTATAATCAATATCTTGTTTACCCAAAATCTCTTCAATTTGGGATATAGAAAATTCTTGATATTCAAACCGGCTTTTAATTATTTGCTCAAGTTTCTCTATAGTTATTGGCTCTGATGCTTTTTTGTTATTTACCTCTTCAGAGATTGTTGAAGGCCTTAATGATTCTTCAATTTGAGAAATGTCCACTTTACATAAGTCTAATTCTCCCTTGAAGGCTTTTTGACTGATACTGTCGTACGTGTACTGCAATTCTATCAGGCTTTTTTCAGACTTATTTTTTAGATCTTTAACATTAAGTATTATTTTTGCAAATCTATTTTGTAGCTCTAATGGAGGTAGCAAAATTTTCATTTTTGCTATCCGTTTAAGTCCAAGATCTTTATTCGCGACTCCTCGGGTTAATTTTTGAGATTGATAATACCCATAATTAGAGTTGAAGAAATACTCCAAATATATTGGATTGATATTATTGGCTGGTCTGATTGCTGCAATATGCACCCAAATACAGAAATCCCAATCAAAATCAACTAATTTGGCGTATCCTGTGGTTCCTCCTTTAGTTAATAAAACATCATTTTTTTGAGGTCTGAAACGTTTTGTTAGGTCATTATACGATTCTTCTGAGACGTATCTCATCTTTTCTAGGATTAGCTTTCCCGGACGTATATTCCGTGTTGACAAAATAGGGATGCCTTTATCACTATATTTTGGGGAAACGTGAGGCCCATCTTTTATTTCGATGCTAACATCTGAAATATTAACAACTTGGAAGTTTAAAATGTTAGAATGTATGCTTCCGAACATTTCATAAAAGGTAGAAGCCTCGTAGCTGTTCCATAAGTCTAATATTTGATTCTTTTTTTTAATTAAAGAATTACAATCATTTAGGGTTTTAACGATTTTCATTTGCTCCTCAATAGTGAGTAAAGGAAGTTTTATTTTACATAGGCTTTTATAAGAAAGAGTTTGTCTGACGGCTCCTTTTGTATTTGCCATTATTCTGATTAAGCCTAATGGGCTTTTCAAAAAGTATTTCAAGAATGGCGGGTACAAATTAGCTTTACATTCGAATACCACATATAAGGGACTAATTATAACTTCGTCATCAATACTTAGGTAATCTATGGACCCTACATTAATTCTTGATGGATTGTACGCAAACTGGTTATGTCTAACCAACTTGTAATTTGATAAGTCTTTACTAAATACTTGCTTATCAAAATATTCATCGGATCTAATAAAACCTTCAGAATTAGTAACAGAATAAACATTTTTATTAGACAGACTTTTGTTCCTGCCTTTAACCTCTTTTATTAACTCCGATAATAAAACCTCTTTCATAACACAACACTCTTTAGGTTTTCTATGTCTTTCTGAATCTCCCTTTCAAGCTTCTCGATTTTACTTATTGTTTCGCTCAATGGAGCGTATTTCGGTTCTATATAGCTTTCTTTTTTGTACCTAGAAAAGGACAGGTCATAATCCTCGGCTACAAGCTCTTCTTTTGATACAAGAAAGAAGTCTTGTTTTCTATTAGGGTCGTCTGATTTTAATTTGTAATTGGATATTATATTTTGCAAATCTCCAGAGTCTTTCAATTTGGTTCTCTTATCATCTAATGTATAGCCATCTGATTTTAAATCACAGAACCAAACTTTATCAGTTTCTCCTCCTTTTGTGAAAACTAATAGAGCAGTGCTAACTCCTGCATAGGGTTTGAAAACTCCACTAGGCATACTAATCACCGCTTTTAATTGGGAATTTTCAATCATTAACTTACGGGCATCTTGAAAGGCTTTACCAGCACTGAATAAAACACCTTGTGGGATAATAATACCAGCTGTTCCTCCCATTTTAAGCATGTTGTAGATACGTTCAATGAAAAGCAGTTCCGTTTTTGTTGTTTTTAGGTTTAACTCTTCATTTATATCTCCTTTATCAATACTGCCAGTAAAGGGAGGGTTTGCCAATACAATATCATATTCTGCAGTCTCATGATAACCTTTACTCAAAGTGTCTTTGTAATCTACTTTTGGGCTTTCAATGCCATGCATCATTAAGTTCATTAAACCCAAACGAACCATGGTCTGATCGATGTCATAACCTTGGAGGCTATCATCTAGAATTCCTTTAACATCTTTCGTTAAAAGGGCACTTCTACTGCTTCTAATAAATCCATCTTCATCAGGCTCTTTGTGAGCTTTATCCTTATCTAATTGAGTTACCATATACTGATATGCACCTAATAGGAATCCGCCTGTTCCACAAGCAGGATCAGCCACTTTTTGACCCAACTTTGGATTCACCAATTCCACCAATAATTTTATGATATGTCTAGGTGTTCGAAATTGTCCATTTTTACCAGCAGCGGCTATTTCACTCAATAACATTTCATATACATCACCTTGTATGTCTTGAAAATCTTGACCTTTTTCATTAGCATCTTTTTCCATCTCCTCATAGATCTCGTCTATGCTTTTTATAGCTTCTAGAAGTAGAGAAGGTTTTGGAATGATAAAAACAGCATTTGCCATATGCTTTGTAAAAGGAGAGTCTTCCTTGTCCAGTTGTTTTAAAAACGGAAAGACAAAACGCTGAATATGGTTAAGCATTTCATCTGATGGCATTCGCTTGAATTCACTCCATCTTAACTTTTGCTTATCAATACCGTTTTGTTTTTTCTCTTTATCTTCTGAAGTCAGATAAAAAGTGCCTGAAAACATAGATTTAAAATCATCACCAGTAAATTCAGCATTGGCTAATGATTCTAAGTCGTTTTCATCTAACTTTTTCATAAAAAGCAAATAGGTGATTTGCTCAATAGCAGTAAGTGGATTTGAAATCCCACCACTCCAGAACTTGTTCCAGAGGTCGTCTATTTTTGATTTTATTTGCGAATTGTTACTTAGTAAACTCATGCTATGCTGCGAATTTTTCTGTTAATGCTAATATTTCTTTTATCTCAGAAGGAGTGAATACACCACGAATTCCTTTTGGATGAATAATCGTAAATGGAGATGAGATTAAATCTCGTTTTTCAATTTCTCCTCTTTCAATAATGTAATCTTTTAATAAGTTCAAGAACTCAATCTGTCGGGTAGACAAATTGCTGTGTTCTTTAATAAATGCTTGAACCAGTCTGCTAACCTCTGCATCAAAACTTTCCAAAATTTCTATACCTAGAATATGCTTAATGAACTGAATAAATTTAGCCTTTTGATGGTTGTAAACTTTACGTAATAATTGCTCCGTGATATGTGGATCTTCTTCATGAAGCTCTTCTGCCAGTTGTTCCGCTTCACTATCAGTAACCTGTTCACCAGACTTAATCTTTTGAAGAATTGGATTCTTTTCGATTAACTCTGCAATTTTGGCTTCAACCATTTCACGATATTTTGAAATACTTACCGCTTCATTCTTTGGTCCAAATTCAACCATTTCTTTTGTTTGAATTACATCTTGCAAATTCAACTTTGAAGGTCCGTCAAGAGGTCCTTTTTGCTCTCTGTATTTAATTAAAGGAGACAAAGTTTCGGCTAACTCATCAAACCCTTCATCTAGAACCGTAGACCAGAAATTGTTTGTCAAAACCTTTTTGATGTATTTCTCATACTTTGCGACTATGTTTATGGACATAGGTAATTCACTAACCACAGTAATTATATTCTCTTTTAAAGTGTCGTATTTCTCTGTCTCTTCTGATAAATGTGCAAGGGATATTTCCAAAACATCTTTATTGAATCGCATGGATTTGAAATCCGATTGGGAAATGGTTCTGAAAAGTGGTTTTATGGTATGACTTAAAAACTCAATCTTTTCAGGTGTTAAATGATTCCAAAAAGCTTCATCTTCGACTTTTGCTAAATCTGGTTTTGAATCTTGAATAACAACCGATTTTTTGGGCAATTCTGAGATTTGAATTCTTAATTTTTCAATTTCCTTTTGAGCAATATCAGGTTCTTCCTTTTCAAGAGCTGTTTCAATTTTGTCAATTCTAATTCCAACAAAACGAACAGGTAAAGGGATTTGACCTTTAAGTTCTTTTCCTTTTGGATTTAGTTTGAAGTATTCAAAATTATCCCAGCAATCTAAGATTAGGAAAGCATCTTTTTCGGCACACCAAGGTTTCATCTTGGTTGGTTCGAGAAGTCTCGTTCCTCTTCCAATCATCTGCCAGAATTTGGTATAGGAATAAACTGGTTTTACAAAAACAAGATTTACCAATTCACGTACATCAATCCCTGTGTCGAGCATGTCTACACTTACAGCAACTCTTGGCATATCGTTATGTGTAAATTGATGAAGTAAACCACCTTTACCATAGACACGTGGATCGTCAGACACAATTACTTTTGCTAATTCTCCTGTATATTCAGGGTATAGTGAATCAAAAATCTTTTCAACTCTTCTTGCGTGAGCTTTTGTAGAACAGAAGAAAATTGTTTTACCAGGAAGCACTCCATTAGGATCTTTTATGGATTCTTCCATGAATTCTTTAACAATGGTAACGTTGGTTCCTTTGTTGATTACTGACTTTTCTAAATCTGTTCCTTCAAAATTTATTTCGGCAACTTCCTTTCCTTGAAGAATCAAGTTTTTCTGATCTTCTAGACTTATTGTTCGTTTACTAATTCCATCCTCTTGAAACTTAGTTTTAATCTTCATTACCTGAAAATCACATAGGTATGGAGGGATATTGTTTACAGCTTCCTCATAAGAATATGCGAAAGAAGGTAAGCCGTCTTCACATTCAAAAAGCTTGAATGTATTGTGGTCTATAACATCTGTAGGAGTTGCTGTTAGACCAAGTGTTGTTGTGTTAAAATAATCTAGAACTTCCTGATAAGTGTTGTAAATAGATCTATGACTTTCGTCAATTACGATTAAATCAAAAAAGTGAGGAGACAAAGAATATTCTTCATCCCTAATAATGTTTAGCATCGTAGGATAAGTAGATGTATAAATCCTTCTATCCTTAGCTATTTCTTTTTCTCCAACCTTTGGCCATCTAGGTTCATTTGGAAGAAATTCTTTAAAAGCTTCTAAAGCTTGGTTCCTTAATGCTATTCTGTCAACCAAGAATAGAACTCTCTCTGCCCATCCAGATCTCATAAGAGCATCTACCATAGCAATTGTAGTTCTTGTTTTTCCAGTTCCTGTTGCCATGACTAAAAGAAACTTCTGTCTCTTTTTTTCTATGCCTTCCATTACAGAACGGATAGCATGAATTTGATAATCACGCCCTGCTATGTCCGTGTTTATTAACTCTTGAGCTAAAGGTTTTCTATTTCTTCTGATATAGGAGTATCGTTCAAGATCGTCTCTTGTTGGAAAACCAATAACTTTTTTAGGTGGATAGTTTCCTAAATCCCAATAGTATATTTCATGTCCGTTAGTGTAAAAACAAAAAGGTAATTCACCACCAGATTCACTTTGAATATTTTGACAATACTGTTTCGCTTGTTCTCTTCCTATTTCAGCGTTCACAGAAGTTTTCTTTGCCTCAACTACCGCAAGAACTTTTCCATCTTTACCGTATAAAACATAATCTGAATATTGATATCCTTGATAAGGTGTTTGAGGTTCATTAACACCCTCAGGTAAACCAACATTTATATTGTATTCAATACCAACTTGCGTTTGGTCAGTAATATTCCACCCCGCTTGTTGAAGCTGCTTATCGATTAAGTCCTTTCTTGTTTTTGCCTCATTCATATCAATTCTTATTTGAGACAATTAAATCTTTAATATCCACATTTAAAATATCAGCAATTTCATTAAGTATTTCTAAGCTTGGTTGTCTCCTATTTTGAACATAAGAATTGACCATGTTATAGCTCTTGCTTAACTTTTCCGACAGCCAAACTTGCTTAATCCCTTTCTCTTCAAGTACCTCTTTAATGCGATTCATTATTTATAGGATTTTCAAAAATAAAAATAGCATTATTAACTGGTTATATATCATATTTTGAGATAAAAAGAAATCATCTTCATAGTATTCGAAACCGTTAACGAACATATAGTAATCTATTTTTAGAATCTCTATTAAACCAAGTAATCTTAAATACAGCCTAAGTGATAATCTTTTTTTCTAAATGAAACACAACAATTTCTATATAGTATTTCGAATGTATTGAAAACATTTCGAACAACTTTACGGATAACCGTAAAGTTGTTCGAAATGATACTCTTAAATTACTCTAATGTTTTCAAAACACTCAAGAATCTAAATTGCTTTTATGAAATATAAGAACGACCAAATTACTTATAGCGCCTCCGATTTATCTTCTCATAGCAGTTGTAAACACCTTACTCAGCTAAACAAGCAGCATGTTAGAGGAGAAATTTCAGATCCAGAAATATATACGAATCGTGTCCTTCAAATGTTACAAGAAAAAGGGCTTAATTTTGAAGAAGATTACCTGCTTGAGCTTAAGAACCAAGGAAAATCTGTTGTAGAAATTAGTGTTGATGATCTACATGCGGAGAAGCACACCATTGAAGCTATGCAAAAAGGTGTAGATGTAATTTATCAGGCAAGGTTAAAAGAAGATAGTAAATGGAGCGGCTGGGCTGATTTTTTAAAAAAGGTTGACAGACCCAGTACTCTTGGTAATTGGTCGTATGAAGTTTGGGATACCAAATTAGCGAACGAAACTAAAGTCGGTACAATACTGCAAATAGGTCTCTACTCTGAACGTGTAGCTAAAATACAAGGTCTGACCCCAGAGTATATGGGTGTAATCAAGCCTGAAGGAGAAGAGCGATATCGATATGATGAATATGCTGCATACATAAGATTGGTTAAACGAAACCTTGAAGATGCAATTCTAAAAGATGAAGTTACCTACCCTAACCCTGTAAGTCATTGCGATATTTGTAAATGGTGGAAAAATTGTAATACGGTTAGAAGAAAAGATGATCATTTGACTTTCGTTGCAGGATTAGGAACTTCCCAAGCAAAAGAATTAAAACTAAATGATGTTAATACCCTTGAAAAACTAGCCAATTTAAATCTGCCTGTACCTTTTAATCCCTCAAAAGGCGTAAAGGAAACTTATAACAAACTTCGAGAACAGGCACGTCTACAAAATACGAGTAGGCAAAATGGAAATGAACCCATCTACGAAACCTTAGATATTGAAGAAGGCAAAGGATTGAACAAATTGCCAAAACCCTCTGCAAATGATATTTACCTCGATTTTGAAGGAGATAGAATGGTTGAGCCAGATGGACTTGAGTATATGATTGGCTACGTATATAAAGATGAATATCATGCTCTTTGGGCTAAATATGAAAAAGAAGAGAAAGAGATTTTTGAGCAATTTATTGACTTTGCTTTCAAACAGAAACAAGAAGATCCTTCACTTCATATTTATCATTATGCACCTTACGAAGTCACTGCTTTTAAAAGATTAATGGGTAAGTATGCATCGCGCGAAACTGAGATTGATATCTTTTTAAGATCACACACATTTGTTGATCTCTATACTATTGTTCGTCAGTCAGTACGAGCAAGTGTAGAGAAGTACTCGATTAAAGATTTGGAAGTGTTTTTTGGTTATAAACGTAAGATGGATTTGCGACAGCTATCAAGTCATAAATCACAATTAGAACTTCTTTTACAAACAAATAACATTGATAAATTAACAGAGGAAACGAAAGATGCCGTTCAGCTTTACAACCAAGATGATTGCCAATCACTAACGCTACTTCAGATATGGTTGGAGAATATACGTATAGGTCTTATAGAAAAAGGTGAAGACATACCAAGACCAGAGGATGATGATGGAGCTGCGAGTGATAATGTTACTGCGCATCAAGAACGGATAGAACCTATTATGAATTCTTTACTTTACAGTATACCCACAATAAGAGCAGAACGAAATGAAATTGAGCAGGCTAGATATATACTGGCTCATATGCTAGATTGGTATCGCAGAGAAATGAAGTCATTTTGGTGGGAGTTTTTCCGTTTGAAAGAATTACCTGAAGACCAACTTTTAGAAGAGCGTAAAGCGATTTCATTTCTTGAATTTTCAGGCAATCGAAAGCCTGAAAAAAGAAGTGTCGTAGATGAATATAAGTTTCCGCCACAAGAATGTGATTTGCGTCAAGGTCAAGCCTTAGAGGACCAAGAAAATAATAAAATAGGTGCTATTCATGAGATTGATGTTGAAGCAGGTATACTCAGAATTAAAAAAGGTCCATCTAAAATTGATTTACCGCACCCAATGTCGGTCATCAGTTTGGAAAGCGTTAATTCTAGTGTAAAAGAAGAATCTATTATAAAACTTGCAGAATGGGTAGTTGATAATGGAATGGATTGCGATGATGAGACATACCGGGCAGCTAGGCAATTGCTGATGAATAGTCCTCAGAGCATAATTGAAGCTAGAACACATTTTGAAGAACTTATTGAAAAAACATATGATTTTGCATCTAAGCTAGACCATAGTTATCTGCCTGTTCAAGGTCCTCCAGGTACCGGCAAAAGTTTTACTGGAAGCCACCTTGTTGTTAGATTGATTAAAAATGGTAAGAAGATTGGTGTTACAGCTCTTAGTCACAAGGTCATCTCAAACTTGCTATCCAAAATATGGGATGCAGCTCAAGAGGAAGGTATCAGTATTAAAATGATGCAAAAAGTTAAAATGGATTCTGAAGAAAGTAGACCATGGACATTGGTCAAAGATGAAAGTCCTATCCAAAAAGCAATTGGCAATTTTGACGTTATAGCTGGAACATCTTTCATGTGGAGCAAACCAACTTATCAAAACAGTGTGGATTATCTTATTGTTGATGAAGCAGGTCAATTATCTTTGATTGATACATTAGCTGTTTCTCATAGCTGCTTCAATCTTGTTTTGTTAGGGGATCCACAACAGCTAAAACAGCCACAGCAAGGTGTGCATCCAGACGGTACAGAGGTATCTGCGCTTGAAAATGTATTACAGGGCGAAAAAACTATTTCTGATGATCAAGGAGTATTCTTGGCAGAAACCTGGCGCATGCATTCATCAATCAACACTTTCGTATCTGAACTCTTTTATGAGAGTAAATTAAAATCAAAAAAACATCTTGATGCACAGCAAATAATAGGCTCACGGTATGCCGGAGCGGGAATGTATCTTGAAGAAGTTGAACATGATGGAAATATTAATTCATCTTCGGAAGAGGTTGAGAAGGTAATCGAAATTGTATCACACCTGACAAACGGAGAAGTTACTTTTATTAATGAAAGGAATGAAGAAGCTATATTGAAATCGGCTGATATAAAAATAATTACACCTTATAATGCACAAGTTCAAGCTATTAAAAAACACCTACCAAATATGGAAGTTGGTACTGTAGATAAGTTTCAAGGTCAGGAAGCTCCAGTGATTATTTTTTCAGTTGCAACATCTAGCATGGAAGATGCCCCTCGTGGAATGGATTTTCTATTTAGCCCAAATCGATTTAATGTAGCAGTTTCTAGGGCTCGAACATGTTTTATTATGGTAGCGAACCCATCTATTTTTGAAGTTGAGTGTAAAAACCCATATCAAATAAAATTGGCAAATGCATTTTGTAGATTTAAAGAGCTTTCAAAGAAAACCATCCAAAAATAATTTAATACTTATAAAATTAGCCCCAAAGTTTTTCAAACCTACTACTAACTACTCTAGTGTAATGCGCAGTATGCTTAGGGTCTCTATGCCCTAAGTAATCTTGTATTAATCTTAAATCGTAGCCTTTGTTAGCCAAATAAAAACCGCAAGAATGCCTTAAAGTATGGGGGTGAACACTTGGTAAATCTGCCTTCTCCCCTACTGATGTTGTAATGTAATTTACAGCTTGTCTAGTTAATGGTAATCCTCGTTCATTTACAAACAACCAGGGTAGATTATCTTTTCTAGAGTTTAAATATCGTTTTATTGCTCTTAGTTCGTCACCTGAAATTGGATGCTCTACAGAAAGTCCGTTTTTCAACCTATTTATCCAAACTCTAGACTCCTTTAAATTTACATCTGATTTTTTCAAGTTTACAGCTTCACTTACTCTTAATCCATGTCGATAAATCATAAGTAACAAAATGTAATTCCTTTTTGGATATCGGGTCTTTTTTGAAGCTTGAAGAAGTAACCTCATTTCTGAGTCACTCAAATAGTCTTTGGTCCTTTCATGTGCATCGGCAGTTACATTTTTCATACTCTTTACATTTCGCCCGTTGGTAGATATTTTTTATTATTTGGTAATCCCAATGTAATATAAGCTTAAATTTCAAAACTCTTTACAAAATACAGATTTTGTAAAGAGTTTTTTCAATTACGGGCGTATATGCGAAAGTTTATTTCTTTTGTTGGTATATGGCTTAAATTAAGTTTTTTGGCAATTACTAAAAAAGCTAGATATAGAAATGTCAAAATATGTACATAAAATATCTAATGTGCTTACAGTAATATTGACCTTACTTGTTTCTATACGAGAGATATGTACGCCTGTGTCATTATATACATCTTCTTGAGTTAATCCTTTTTTCTCACGAAGAAGTTTCAATTGAGTTGAAATCTGTTGTAGTAGTTTATCGTTTCTAAAATGACCTCCCATATAGTTTGAAAAGTCTTAAGAATTTAGGATATTTATAATGACATATATGTCATTA
>NZ_JAUOPN010000008.1 GCF_030547005.1 Maribacter sp. 1_MG-2023
CCGTTAGTAACTATAGATGTACCCAATACCGTATCGGGACCGCCCACCATACTACCCGATGGCAAGGTAATACCTGCTGTGTCGTTCGTCAGGTGATTAGAACACCCATCTGTTTCATCAACAATAATTACCTGTAAATCAAAAACAGCGGTACAACCATTTGCCGTAGTCATAACAAATTGACCTTGATTAGAGATATCAATTAAGCCATCATTCCTTTTAGGATTATTTCCTTTAAAAACTCCGGTATCTATTTTATAAACATAATTTTCGTTTCCTCCTGAATCAAATGTAGGTCCATTTTCTTGGGGTGTAGTAATATAATATTGACTACTTGATGTTACAGCTCTTAGGTATATATCTCCACCTTCCTCAATACTTAATGAATTTCCAGTTTGCCAATGACCACTAATCCCAATACGGTACTGAGCTATAATGTCTTCTGTGGCACAGATTACTACGTCTGGGTTACCAGTATTAATTCCTTGTTGGTAGTATTCTTTAATTTCAGATTCACCTAAAACTTTATTAAAAACCTTAAGCTCATCAATTTTTCCATTGAGTTCATCTGTAATACCACTACCGTTGGCATAGCTAGGTAAATTGGCAGCAGTTCTATTATCATAAAATCCAGAGGCAGTAAAATGTGATTGTAGGCCATTATCATCTTTAAAAGGAATCGTACCGCTCAATGCTTTCCACGATATCAACTTACCATTGGCATATAATTTAGCAGTTTTACCATCATAGGTAGCTGCCATATGCACCCATGTATCCATTGGTGTACGACCAGCATAAAGGTCTACTGGACCATTGCTGGTTACAAACGCCCATTTGTACATGGTATTGTGAAAACCAAAAAATAGTGTACTCACATAATCATGGCTGAAAATACCAACATTTGGTAATTTCCCCGTAATTGGTGATGAAGTACTTCCTGTTGAATTTCGATAGGCCCAAGCCATAACTGTAATTTGGTCATCTAATGTTTGCAAAGATGGAGAGCTCTGAATATCAAGGAGTGCATTGCTACTATGTTCAAATCCATTAAACTCTATAGCACCTCCTATTATTCCCGAGTTCCAGCTATAATTGCTTCCACTTGAAATACTATTTCCATTATCATCATGCTCTACAATTGTAGCATTATTATTATATATACTACTATCCACTGCATTGCTTCCACTACCGTCTTCAAACTTCATGTCTACAATTAAATTTTCATTAGTTATTTGTAAAGGAAGCGCTGAACCAATTTTAATTGTAGCTGCCTTACTAGGCACCCCATCATTGTCAATTCCAAAAAGCATATAATTTCCAGGGGGTAATAGTTCACGATTTGGAATAGAAACATCATAAGTACCGTTACCAGTGAAATTCACCGGAATTCTTCTTTGCTCGTTATTTGTACTATGTGTAGCAGCTGAAAAACGTATAAGATTAAACTCTGTAATTACTGTGCTAGCAGTAACTGTGATATTTGAATTGTAATCTGCTACCTCCGGAGCATCCGATATTACGGGTCTTGTTGCTAAATTACCAGAAGAATTAAATAAATATGGTGGACTATAAATTTCAGCACTAAAGTGGTTATTACATCCATTTAAAAGATTGTCGCAAAGCCCACCCCCACCAACAAAAACACGCCCATCGGTCATTAAAATAGCAACACTATGGTATGTTCTGGCCTCTTGCATTTGCGCAACAGTTTCCCATGTTCCAGCGCCTCCATCAGTAGCAGGAGTATATAGTTCTGCTACATGACGTGCGCCAACATCTGTAAATACCGCACCGCGGTCGAGTCCGCCAGTAACAAGCACTTGTCCATTAGGTAATACCGTACTATTATGCATTGTTCTACTCTCTGATAAATGGCCTGCACTAACAACTGTTGGCGAATTAGGGTAATCAACGTTAATGTCAATAACAAAAGTATTATTCTTAGCTGGGGTTGTACTATTAAAACTTTCTCCATAAGAAGTAGCGCCACCCACTTTTAAAATTTTACCAATATCGAACATTACAGTGGTACCTTTCATAGAATACGTATCATTAGCTCTAAAACCTGCCGAAGTTATAGAGCCGCCAGGTTCATCTAAATCAATCCAATGCATTTCTTCACTAGGTCCTGCATGAAAAAGTTTACCATTAGGTGCCGGCCATAACCAAACATGATTATCAACTCTATATAAAGGATTTAATTGACTTTCAAGATTAAGATCATTCGCTGTATAAATGTCCTCACCTGTTATACCTGGTAAATTCACCCATCCAGATTCAGGTGACCATAATTCTGCTGCTTTTCCGCCATTATTACCTGCACCACCACTCCAAGACCCACCAACTGTAAAAACGGCACCACTAGAAAGGGTGACATTACCTTGATAGCCACGAGGAATGTTCATATCCGAAGCGCGAGTCCAAACATTAGTTACTGGGTCATAAATACTGGTACGTTCGCTCGTAGTACCACCAGCTGAAAGTATACGACCATCTGCAAGGTTGTTAATACCAGGGCAAAACATATCATGATCAGTATCTGTTAAGGTCATACCTAAAGCAGACCCCAATCCTCCATTACCTGATGGATCAAAAAGTTCTGTATATGTGTACCCATCACCTATTTCGTTAAATGTATTTGGAAACTGAGACGACCAGGTCAACAATCGACCATCGGGTAGGTTAGCAACGGCTACTGGCACGATACCAAAAGGTATTGGAAGCCCCCATTCACCATCTTGATGTAAAGCTTGTGAAAAACTTGAAGAAGAAATAAATAAAAAGATGGAGGTAATGAAAAATAGTCCCCAATTTGAATTGAATTTATACATATTGATCTTTTATAATCGGGGAATTACAAAAGAAAGCATAGTATTTAATTAATGTATTTTTTTAGTATAAAATATCGATGAACTACACTATTACCCGTTAAACAAAAAAATCCCCGTAGTACAACTACGAGGATTTTAAAAATTATAAAATAAAGCTTGGTTATAGATTAGCTTATCATGTTAAACCTAAAACTTCCACCACTTTTTAACTGATTTACCATAGCCATAGCCATATTTACCACCATAACCAAGATTAGATTCTTTAACATCATTAACAACAAATGCCAACCCTTTCAACTTTCCTTGATCCCAAAGGTTAATTGGATATTCTAAAACTTTAGTTTCGGTAACTCCGGCTCTTGTAACGTATATAATATGATCCGCAAGCTCTGTAATCAACATGGTATCTGTAACTACCATAATAGGGGCGGTATCTACAATAACATAATCATACATTTCAGATACTTCAGACAACAAAGTCTCCATTCTATCACTCATCAATAGCTCGGCAGGATTTGGCGGTATCTTACCAGAGTAAATAACATCAAATGTAGTAGAATGCACTAACATTGAGTTAATAATGTCTTTAGTTTGAATCTTAGAATCATGAAGATATTCAGAAAGTCCTATGTCTACATTACCTCTTGAACGTCCACCTATTTTATCAACATCTTTCTGTGCAAAGTACGTATACAATTTAGGGTTTCTGACATCACCACCAATTAATAAAACCTTTTTATTAGTATTAGCAAAAATCATTGATAAGTTAGAAGAGATAAAAGTTTTACCCTCCCCTGGCACACTCGAGGTAACAAATATGACATTATTCTTTTTGTCACTTTTAGATTTGATTAAATAATCTAGGTTTGTCCTTAGTATTCTTAGTGACTCACTAAGTACTGAACGATCGTCAGTTTTAATTAACATTTCTTCTTTGCGACCCATTTTAGGAAGTTCAGCTAAAATTGGAACTTCATTAATAAGTTTTTCCAATGATACTTTGTTATGGATTTTATTGTCCATAAGTTGACCTGCATAAATTACTGAAAAAGGTAATAATAAACCTATAAATAAAAATGCTAAATATACTTTTGGTCGTTGCGGTGACACTGGAGCATCTCCTACCTGATAAGCGTAATCAATAACCTTTGACTTCGGCGAACTTGATGCAAAGGTAACTTGAGACTCTTCTCTTTTTTGTAATAAATATAAATAAAGAGACTCGGTAGTTTGTTGTTGCCTGGTTATGTCACGAAACTCTCTTTCATTTTTAGGAGCTGAATAAATTTTAGAATTTATTCTTGACATTTGACTAGATAAACTATTAACCTGTAGCCCTAAATTCCGCTCCATCCCGTTCAAACTAGATTTCATGCTCTGTTTTAAACCATCAAGTTGCTGATCTAAATTAACAATCATTGGGTTTTGTTCATCAGCACTTTTTAGTAATCTATTTCTTTCTGAAACCAACTCATTATACTTCGCTGTTGTATTTGCAATAGTAGGATCAGACAGACCAACGTTTGAAGGTAATACCTCATATCCTGTTTCTGAATTCACATAATCCTTCATTCCACTAGCTATATTCAATTGCGTCTTTGCATTCTCCAACTCTTGTCTATTAGCTGCACCAACATTTAAAGCTATGTTTGCCTCTCCTTGTATATCAGTTACACCTTTAGAAGTCTTGAAATCTTGTGCTGTTTGATCTACAGAAGCTAAATTCGAAGAAATTTCTTTAATTCTATCATTAATAAAAGTAGAAGTCTTATCCGCTATAGCTTTTTTATCAATTATGGCATTGTTGTTATACGTAGAAATTAAGTTATTTATTATATCTTTTGCTTTTTCTTGATTAGCATCCTCAAGAGATATATTAAGAATATTTGAAAATTCAGTTGCCGGGTTCATCACAATCTTATCTTGGTATGCCTCTGCAACCATAAATAAAGGGCTCACAGAAACTCTTATCTGACTGTCTTTATAATTATTAAAATATGGCAAATTCGGTGTTATTACTATATCACCTAACTCAGTAGGAATGTTTTTACCGTAAGAATAAATTTTCGATGGCGTATCTCTATCTAAACTAAAACCAAATGTTGTTGAATTCGATATTTCGACAAAAAATTCTAATTTAGAGTTATTTACAATAGAGTCATTTTCAAGAAAATTCACCTTAAAAGGTTTGTTTGTATATATTTCTCTACTTTTTACATTACCTAATTCTGTCAAAACAACATTCAAATCTAAGTTGTCAACAACTTCGACCAAATTCGACCGAGATCCTAAAATTTCTAATTCATCTTCAACATTATTTTGACCTTTACCCAAGAAATCCAAATCAGAAAATACCGATAATTCAGAAGAAGAAGATTTATCTTCTAAAATTTGAATTTTCGCAGCTGCCTTATACTTTGGTGTTGCATATCGTAAATACAACACACCAAGCATTAGAAAGAAAATAGCAGATAAAACAAACCATTTCCAATGTTTAGAATATCCTTTAACCAATTCTGACAAATCAGAACTATCCCCTAGAGAAATCCTTTTATTTTTTTCCATAAAATTTAATAGTAATAATTATTACCTAGTCATTATTAGAACCGTAGAGGTTATTAACACAGAGGCAATTGACACCAAGATTGTTGCACGATTATCTAGAGAAGATGAAGTAATTGCAGATTTATTTGGCTCTACATACACTACATCATTTTGTGTTAAATAGTATACAGGAGAATTTAAAGACTCTTTTTGGGTTAAATCAATTCTTGTATATACCTTGGTACCGTTAAAATCTCTAATTACCATAACGTTTTGGCGTATACCCTTAATAGTTAAATCTCCTGCCAAACCAATGGCTTCCAAAACTGTAATTTGTTCTCCATTTACAGGGTATGTACCCGGTCTTGCAACTTCACCTAACACAGATACCGTAAAGTTTTTTAATCTAATATTAATAATTGGATCCTTTAAAAAATTACTAAGTTTTTCTTTTAATAATTCTTTCGTTTCTTCTGGAGAAAGACCTACAACTTTTATCGTACCTAGAACAGGAAAATCAATATCTCCATTCTTATCAATAATATAATCTAATTGTTCTGGACGAAAACCACCTTCTTCTGCTCCTTTAAAAAGATTAAAAGGCATACTAGCTTGAGGGTCTAAAGTAGAAACATTAATGCTAACAACATCATCAATCTTAAACTTGTTGGTATGAGAATTATCTGAAACTATAGTTTCATAATCGCCTGCATTTTGAAAATATACTACATCTGTTTTTGATGCGCAAGAAACTAAAAGTAACGAACTAATAATAAATAAACTACAAAGCTTAACTACTGATTTTCTGATCATATCTAAAATTTAAAATAATAAGGTTGATTAACTATTTAGGATTTAACGATTTTTAAGGCCGGAGCAACTTCTTCATTTGTTTTTTTTGCGTCATCATGTTTACATAATTCTGAATTATTGGACACAAATTCCGGTACTATTTTTTTCATAAGAATTACTGGATCACCTGCAAAGAACATATTGGTAATACATAATTCATCTATTCTTGTTCTAATTAGTGGATAATCCAAAGGTCTTACCTTACTAATTTTTATCTTTTTATGATACGTCGGCATAGTACTTTCTCCGTTCGCCAAAAGCTCTTCATATAATTTTTCACCTGGTCTTAATCCTGTAATCTTAATATCTATATCTTCAGGATAATTTAGTCCTGAAAGTTTAATCATATTCTTAGCTAAATCGTAAATTTTGACCGATTCACCCATATCAAAAATAAATATTTCACCTCCCTGTCCCATAGAACCGGCTTCTAATACTAATTGGGAAGCTTCAGGAATCGTCATAAAGTATCTAGTAACATCCTTGTGAGTCAATGTTATTGGACCACCTTTTTCAATTTGTTTTCTAAAAAGAGGAATAACAGATCCATTAGAACCTAAAACATTACCAAATCTAGTTGTTATAAATTTAGTTTTGCCTTCTTGCTGCATACAACTAATGTACATTTCGGCTATCCTTTTACTAGCTCCCATTACATTCGTTGGGTTTACAGCCTTATCAGTAGAAACAAAAACAAATTTCTCTACCCCATGCATTATAGATAAGTCAGAAATATTTTTAGTACCTGCAATGTTTATTTTAATTGCCTCATACGAATTATATTCCATTAATGGAACATGCTTATAAGCTGCTGCATGAAACACCATATCAGGCTTATGCTCTTCGAAAATTGAATTTAATCTATTTTTATCCCTTACATCACCAACAATAGGTACAAAATTATGAAAACCATTCTGCTTAAGTTCTTGTTGCAAATCATACAAGGCAGATTCTGCTTGATCAATTACTATTAATGATTTATAATTATAGGTACAAATCTGTCTTACCAACTCGCTACCAATAGATCCAGCACCACCTGTCACAAGAACAGTTTTACCATTAAGTTCGTTAGCAATTTTACTATTATCAATATTAATCTGCGCTCTGTCTAATAAATCTTCAATTTGAACTTGCTTAATTTGTGACACTTTAAGTTCACCATTTATCCAATCTTCAACAGGAGGCACTATTTTAACTTCAACAGGATAATCTACCAATCTTTCTACCAAAATTCTTAATTTCTTTGGAGAGATTCCTTTATTGATTGAGAAAATGATTTCAGTAATGTTATTTTTTAGAATGAATTCCTCGGTAAGAATCCTTCTACTAAAAACATCTATACCATTAATTTGCTTACCAACTTTTTTATTATCATTATCTATATAACCTAAAACTCTAACCTTATTAACAGTGTTCTGGGTTAACGCGTTATGTGTTAAAATACCAGACTCACCTGCACCATATATAATAACATTCTTATGTAATTTTATATCCTTGGTCAACATGGCGCTATACATAGATTTAAAAGCAAAACGTGAAGCTGTTAAACCAATAAAAGAAAGCAAACTATAAATAATTATAATTGAAAGTGGTATCGTAAAATTTTCGAAAATGTTTAATTCTTTGTTAATTAAAACCAAGGTAATCATCAAAATACTTGACAAACAAATGGCATTAAATATATTATAAACATCACGAACACCTGTATGTCTAATTACACCTTTATAAGAGCCGATTATCAAAAATGAAATTGCAGTAATCAAACAAACTACAGGTAATTGAACCAATAATTGATTTACATCAAAATTAAAAGTTAAATTAAATCTTATACAATAAGATAATATGAAGCAAACACCGACCATCAAAATGTCAATAGCCAAAACTATCCATTTAGATGCAAAACGGTTTATATTATTAGGTAAGTTAAAGTAGGTCATTCTATTGTTTTTTATTGGACTTGTGGAATACGAATATAAAATGGGATTATTTCTAAATAAAAAATTCCAATCTAAATTCGTTTAATTCGCGTTTATCATCGTCTAACTGGTCTTTACGTTAGAAAAAAATAAGGCATTTCCATTAATAACTTTGCTTTAATTACTGACAATCAGGCAAATTTACTAAATCCATTCTATAAACGAATATTCTACAACTATATTTCACTAAAAGCCAAAGTAAGTTTTTCTACACAACTAGACTAAAAAAAGCCTGACGTACTTAATCGACAATTTAATGGATTTCAGCGTTTTGTTAATTAATTTCGTCTATACAAAAGTATCTTTGTTATAAGAAAAATGTCCCCGGAATGTAACTATTTAGATTCTACCAAAAATGAAGCGCATACAATTTTACAATTTATATATATTAATATTTGTTTTGTGTTGTAGCTCAACAATACAATCACAAACACGATCAGAAGATGGTGAATGGGGCGACCCCATTCCATTTGGTATTGTTCCAGTTGCAGTAGCAAACTTACCCGACGGAAGATTAATTACATGGTCATCACAATTTCGAAATACTTTTGTTGAAATTGGCGATGGAATGACCTACACTGAAATTTTCGACCCTACTCTAAATGGAGGACTTGGTCAAGCGTTGGGAGAGACCGTTACCCAAACAGATCATGACATGTTTTGCCCAGGTATTAATAACTTGGCAGATGGTCGTATACTTTCTGCGGGTGGTTCTACTAGTGAGCGTACCAGTATTTATGATCCAATTACAGGTGTTTGGTCTCGTGCTTCAGACATGAACATACCAAGAGGTTACCAAGGAAACACTACTCTTTCAAATGGAGCCGTCTTCACCGTCGGTGGCTCTTGGAGTGGTGGTGCAGGAAATAATGGGGGAAAAGCTGCCGAATTGTGGACCCCAGAATCAGGATGGATCAACCTTCCTAACATCACAGGCGAGGCTATCTACACCTCAAATGACCTTTTTAAAGAAGACCAAGGCGATTACAGGGTAGATAACCATGTTTGGCTATGGCCTGCACCTAACGGAAAACTTTTTCATGCAGGTCCAAGTGAAATGATGCACTGGATCGACCCAGATGTTTCTGGAGGAGCGATAGAGGATGCTGGAATTAGAGGAGATGACACCTACTCTATGAAAGGTACCACTGTCATGTTTGATATTGGTAAAATATTAAAAGTAGGTGGAGCAGAATCATATGGGGCTAGTTCAATGACCACTACCCCAGCAAAAGACAATTCATATGTAATCGATATAAATGTGCCTTATGGTCAAACACCCAATGTAATCAGTGCTGGAAATTTAGCATTTAGCCGAACAATGCATAACAGTACAGTGCTACCAACAGGTCAAGTATTGGTTACTGGCGGTCTAGATCATGGAGCTGTATTTAGTGATGTAGGTGCTCGTTATGAAGCAGAATTGTACACTCCTTCTCCAGGTAGTGGTCCTGGAACCTGGGAAACCGTTGCAACAATGGAAAAGGCTAGAACTTATCATAGTGTAGCAATATTATTAACTGACGGTCGTGTTTTTGTCGGTGGCGGTGGACTTTGTGATGGCACTTTAGATTGCGTAAACCATTTCAGTGCTGAAATTTATAGCCCTCCATACCTTTTTAATCCATTAGGAGATTTGGCAACAAGACCTTCCATAACTTCTGTAACTGGTAATACATTAGGTGACGGACCTTATAATAACAATCCATTAGTTAACTACGGAGATGTACTAACCGTTGACACAGATGTTGCTGTAGCATCATTTAGTCTAGTGAGATTTTCAGCAGCAACCCACTCCACCAATAACGAACAGAGACGTATACCTTTAGCTACAACTTTAGGAACTACACATAATTTAACAATACCGGACAGAAATCTTTTACCTCCAGGTTATTACATGTTATTCGCCTTAGATGCCAATGGCACTCCTAGTGTTTCAAAAACGCTAAGAATAGGTACTGCTGAACCACTACAAATTCCAAATACCAATTTAGTGGTAGATATGAAATTCAATGAGAACAGTGGAGCAACTGCAGCTGACAACAGTGTTTATAACAATAATGCCAATATTGTGGAACATGATGATAACGGAAACATAATAACTAATGGCGGAAACTATAATTGGACTACAGGAATAATAGACGGCGCTATCGAATTTAATGGTCTTGAACACCATAGTAATGCATTGATAGACATTCCAAGCTCACCATCATTACAGACTCTGGATGACCAAATTACGGTTATGAGCTGGGCATATAGAAACTCGGCAGGTAGCACCATTCCTGATACAGGAAAAGTAGCCAACGTTGGCTTATTCAGTCATGATTACGTAAGTACACTTTTTTTTGGGTTTCATAACACCATGTACAAATGGGCTTTTATAACTGATAACGGACCAGTAGACCTTTATGCAGGTCGTGCTCCTATGGACACTTGGGTGCATATGGCTGCTACCTATGATGGTAATACCGCTAAACTTTATGCGAATGGAAAATTGATTGCATGGAAAGAACTAGCAGGCACCATACCATTTAAGGATGATGGAAGCTTACAATCACACTTTACATCTTCTGGATTCTATGACGAAAGAACAGCAGCAAACCTCCCTGAATACGCTGTAGTTACTGGCATAACAGATGAAATAAATGGTAAAATAGATGAGCTTAAGGTTTTCAATAAAGTTTTGGGTGAATCTGAAATAAAGGAATATTATCAACAAGGTATCAATACAGGCAACCCAAATGTGGTCAACTGTGACGAAGGAGATATTATAGCTCAATACCGAATTGGCGCCAGTGGTACATGGCTTACCGGAAACTCCCTGACTATTCAGGAAGGTGGTGACATATATTTAAGAGCGGTAACACCCAGTAATCAATATTATGTAACAACACCACAAGAAAACGGTCCTACCTTTAACTCTAGCGGGAGCTCCACTTACGAATATCAAATTGACACAGAGGTTTTTCCTTATGGCAATCCAGAAAGGAATAACGGATTGGTAGACATTACCAATCAAGGGCAATTTGTAATGACTACTGCTGATGGTTGTACAGCTGTATTTGATTTAAAAGTTACTGTTATTGATGAAACCGATGGCTGCCCAAATCAATTGGTCAATGAGGATAATGGTATAACATTACCAAAAGGGACATCTAGTCAAGTTGAAATAGCGGTTGGCTCACCAGATAATACAAATGGTTCAGACTGCGCGCTTAGATTGGTCAACACTGATGATAATGAACTTTATGCCAGACATGAAATTGAGCTAGATTTGACCACTTTAGGAATAAATGTAGGAGATGAAATTTTAGTTTCTTTAGATGCAGATGGCACAGACGGTGTACCTAGAATTGAGGTAAATCAAGACAACCTAGCGAATAGCGCACTTATCGATCATACCTATGGTACTGGCTGGACAAATTTCGAGGACACATTTATTGTCCCTAGCGGTATTTCTTCACTGAATATTTGGCTTTATACCAATTATGCATCCAATATTGCTGGTACTGTATTTTATGACAACCTGACTATTGTAAATTTATCTCAAAATGGAGGCAACACTCCTCCGGTTGCAGCTATTATTGCTGTACCAACCAACGGAAGCGCTCCATTAGAAGTTAATTTTGATGGTTCTGATTCAACTGATGATTCAGACATTGCCTCATACAGTTGGGACTTTGGAGATGGAACAACTGCCACAGGTATAAATGTTGACAAAACATTCATCTATTCTGGAACTTATAATGTTGTTTTAACCGTTACAGCTAATGACGGTGGAACTGATACCGAAGCAATTGAAATCACTTCTAGTGGCGCTCCTATTGCTAATATTGTTGCTACACCCCAAATAGGAGATACACCATTAGATGTATCATTCGACGCATCTGGTTCCTCTGGAGACAATGCTATCGTCTCTTATGCCTGGGATTATGGAGATGGAATTATGGGCAGTGGAATAACCTCTTCTCACATTTACACAGCTATAGGTAATTTCACAGCAAAACTGACTATAACAGATTCGGCTGGTTTAACGGATACAGGAAATATTTTAATTACAGTGAGTGCTCCAGACAATACTGCACCAACTGCAGTTGCCGCTGCAACCCCATTAAGTGGTGAAACTCCGTTGTTAGTAGATTTTGATGCTTCTGCATCAACAGATGATAACGGAATCTTTTCTTATTCATGGGATTTTGGTGATGGTACTGCAAATGAAACAGGTTCACTTATATCACATACCTATACCGATGAAGGTACTTATAATGCAATATTAACGGTTACAGACGCTGAGGGATTAATGGATACTGAAACAATAGAAATTGTAGTTTCACCAACTACTGTTACTAATTTAGCTCCAACCGCCTTGGCAATCGCAAGCCCGTTAACCGGTAGCGCTCCATTATTAGTAGATTTTGATGCATCTGGATCTTCTGATGATAACGGTATTTCATCTTATTCATGGGATTTTGGTGACGGTTCTGCAATTGCAACCGGAATATTAATATCACATACCTATACCTCTGAAGGAACTTTTGATGCAGTTCTAACGGTTACTGATGACGAAGGATTAACCGACACCTCTATTATTGAAATTATAGTAACTCCATCTGAATCAGGTAATATAGCTCCTGTAGCTTTGGCTACTGCTACTCCTTTAAGCGGTGAAGCTCCTCTAGTGGTAGATTTTGATGCTATAGGTTCATCGGATGATAATGAAATTATATCGTATTCGTGGAATTTTGGTGATGGTTCAGCAAACACTACAGGTATCAATACAACGCACACATATGGAGCTGTTGGCGATTACAATGCACAACTGACAGTAATCGATGCAGAAGGGTTGACTGATACTTTTACTGTAGAAATTACAGTATCCCCATCTACGACTGGTAATCTAGCACCAATTGCAGTTGCAAGTGCAACACCTTTAATCGGAGAAGCTCCATTGTTAGTGAATTTCGATGCATCGGATTCTTCGGATGATAATGAAATTGTGACCTATTCATGGAATTTCGATAATGGTTCAACAACTGGCTCGGGCATAGTAGCTTCCCATACGTATACTGAAGAAGGAATATATGAGGTTATACTTACAGTAACCGATGAAGAAGGTTTATCAGACATTATAACATTAGAAATCAATGTTATTGCCGCAACAACTGAAAATCAAGCTCCAGTAGCCATAGCTACAGCGGATCCACTTAATAGCCAATCTCCCCTAACCGTTAATTTTGATGCCACTGCTTCCTCAGATGATAATGAAATCATCTCTTATTCATGGAATTTTGGCGATGGTTCTTCAGTAGGTACTGGAATCGAAACATCACATACATTTGAAACAGAGGGTATTTATAATGTAATTTTAACCGTAACTGATACAGAAGGTCTTACCGATACTGTTGGCATAGAAATTACAGTAACTACAAATGAAACTACCAATTTAGCTCCGGTTGCATTGGCAACTGCTGACACATTAAATGGCGAAACACCTTTACTTGTAACTTTTGATGCATCAGGCTCTTCAGATGATAAAGGTATTAGCTCGTATGCATGGGATTATGGTGATGGCATAACAGGAAATGGTATAACAACCACTCATACATTCAATGCAATAGGCACGTATGAAGTAACATTAACATTAACAGATGAAGAAGGGGTAACAGCTACTGCCAATCTAACAATTACTGTTACAGCCACCAAGACAACCCTTAATAATGTTGATTTAAAGGATATTTTAGTATACCCTAATCCTGTAGGCAATGAAAATCTAAATATCAACTTATCTGATTTTATGGATGAATCAATAGCATTAGGTTTTTATGATTCTTATGGGAAATTGGTATTTCAAAATATTGTTAATGAAGATCATCCTGAAGAAATTGCAATTGATGTTTCATTTTTGTCCAATGGTTTATATTTAATAGAAATTACCAGAGTAGAGACAAACGAATTCACGTATAAAAAAATCATAAAAGCTAATTAGCACAATTAACTTCTATTAATCTTGCCGTAACAAAGTATTTTGTTACGGCAATAGTTACATTTGTATCTCACAAAATTTAAAGGTTTTGAAAATACTTGTAACTGGTGCTGCTGGCTTTATAGGCTATCAATCACTTACCACATTTTTATTTATTTAAATCTTTGCAACATGTAATTTGTCTCGATAATTTAAACATCTATTATGATGTTAATTTAAAACTCGCGAGTTTAGCAGAACGTGGTATTCAAAGAAATCAAATTAAAGACGACACCAATTTCATTGAAAGTATCACTTACAACAATTCTAAATTTTTCAAATGTAATTTAGAAGATACATTGACTTCAATAATGCATCCAAAAAAAAATTGATATCGTTTGCAATCTTGCAGCACAAGCAGGAATACAATTAAGTCTAGAACATCTTGATAAATATATAAATAGCAACATTGAAGGTTTCTTCAATATGTAATTGGGCTGCAAGACAACTAAAGCTCCTAATTTAATTTACACAAGTAATTCTAGTGTATATTGCAATAGCACCGCTACCCCAGTTAAAACATCCGATTTTACTGATAGGGCTATTAGTATGCATGGTACAACAAAAAAGTATAATGCACTAATGTCACACCCTACTAATCATTAATAAAATTTCAGACAACCAAATTGAGGTTTTTCAACGTATATGCACTGTAAGGTAGACCAGACATGGGCTATTTTCAAAAATTAAAGCATGCTCTTTTTAACAATGGGAAGCTTGAAAGAGATTTCACCTACCTAAATGATGTAGTTGTTGTAATAAATAAAATAGTAAAATAGGTTTTATAATCAATTCAGAAAAAGAAGTTGGTAAATAAGCGACCTTTAATATTTTACCAATGCAAGATGTAATGTTTACAGAACGTGGACAGGTATTGAGGAGTTAAGAAAAAACTATGATTACTAATCGACAACGTATATTGAATTAGAGATTCATCAATTAGCATATTGATATACCAATTTTTGTAATTAAATAAAATTGATAAAGCTAATTACAGTTAAGATTTCGCAGTTGAAATTTTTATTTTAATTAAAATAAATAATAGAACATTTATATAAAACAAGGAATGAAAATAGGAATAATTGGTTTAGGATATGTAGGACTTCCATTAGCGGCACTTTTCGCTAAAAAGTATAAAGTTGTAGGATACGATATAAGTCAAAAAAGGGCAGATGAAATAAAGTCGGGAAAAGATACCACTCTTGAACTTTCAGATTTAGACCTTGAAGAAGTTTTGACAACAAGCTTTGATCAAAAAGAAAAAGGATTAATCTGTACCACATCAATTAATGACTTAGCTGACTGCACCTATTATATTATTACGGTTCCTACACCTGTAGATGACACAAAAAGACCTGTTTTTACACCATTGATCAAGGCTAGTGAAGCTGTAGGCAAAATTCTTAAAAAAGGAGATATAGTCATCTATGAATCAACAGTATACCCTGGTGCAACTGAAGAAGTTTGTATTCCTGTAATAGAAAAGACCAGCAATATGGTTTTTAATAAAGATTTTTACGCAGGCTATTCTCCAGAACGTATTAATCCAGGAGACAAAAAACATACGGTAGAAAAAATATTAAAAGTCACTTCTGGATCTACACCAGAAATTGGTATAAAGGTCGATGAATTATATAAATCTGTAATTACAGCAGGCACACACCTCGCCCCTACTATTAAAGTTGCAGAAGCATCAAAGGTGATTGAAAACACACAGCGAGATATCAATATCGCTTTCATGAACGAATTGGCTAAAATTTTTGGGTTATTAGATATTGATACTAATGATGTTTTAGCAGCAGCAGGTACGAAATGGAATTTTTTACCGTTTAAACCAGGGCTTGTTGGTGGTCATTGTATTGGAGTTGACCCATATTATTTAGCGCAGAAAGCTCAAGAAAATGGTTATAATCCAGATTTAATTTTGGCTGGTAGAAGAATCAATGACGGTATGGGCGAATATGTTAGCCTTCAAATCATTAAGTTGATGTTGAAACATGACCTACAAGTTAAAGATGCTAAAGTATTAATTCTTGGAGTTACGTTTAAAGAAGATTGTCCTGATGTTAGAAATACAAAAGTTGTTGATTTGGTTAAAAACTTAAATGATTATAGAGTTAACACCACAATATATGATCCTTGGGCAGACCCAGAAGAAGTAAAGTATGAATATGGATTAGAAACAACACAGCAAAAGCCTACTGACACATATGATGTCATTGTATTGGCTGTTGCACATGACAAATTTTTGAAAGAAGACTTATCTTGCTATAAAAACGAAAACACATTGGTTTACGATATAAAAGGAAAACTAACAAGTGGTTATACAGCACGTTTATAAGCCAATAAAACGATATATTTTTCAATTATAAATAGAGTTATTAACTTTAGTGCCAGAAAATAAAATTACCGAATGAATTTAACAGTTATAGGAACAGGATATGTTGGTCTAGTAAGCGGAACTTGTTTTGCTGAAATGGGAAACACAGTAACCTGTGTTGACATTGACCAGAATAAAATAACTAATCTAGAGAAAGGAATAATTCCAATATATGAGCCAGGTTTAACACAGATGGTTTTAAGGAATTATGAAAATAAAACATTGCGTTTTAGTACTGATTTGGCTAAAACACTTAAAAAGTCAGATATTGCATTCATAGCAGTTGGTACCCCAATGGGTGAAGATGGAGCTGCCGACTTACAATATGTTTTACAGGTTGCCTCAGATATTGGTGATCACATGCAGCAAAAACTTATTATTGTAGATAAATCTACTGTACCTGTAGGTACTGCAGATAAGGTAAAGGCCAAAATTCAAGAACGTTTAGATTTACGTGGTATTGACATCCCTTTTGAAGTAGTATCTAATCCTGAATTTTTAAAAGAAGGAGATGCCATCAGCGATTTCATGAAACCTGACAGAGTTGTTATTGGTGTAGAAACACCTGAGGCTGAAGAGCAAATGAGAACATTGTATGCTCCATTCTTCAGAACACAGAACAGAATGATTTCTATGGATGTGCGTTCTGCAGAAATGACAAAATATGTAGCGAATGCTATGTTAGCAACTAAGATTTCATTTATGAACGAAGTTGCCAATATATGCGAATTAGTAGGTGCAGACGTAAATAAAGTAAGAGTTGGTATAGGTTCTGACAGTAGGATTGGATATAGTTTCATTTATCCTGGTAGCGGTTATGGCGGGTCATGTTTTCCAAAAGATGTGAAAGCATTAAAACGCTCTGCTCAACAACACGGCTATACTCCTAGATTAATTGACGCTGTAGAAAAAGTAAACAACGATCAAAAATTCGTAATTGCAAATAAGGTTGTAAAACACTTTGGAGAAGATTTATCTGGCAAAACATTCGCTATATGGGGTCTTGCTTTTAAACCAGAGACAGATGATATGAGAGAAGCTCCAGCAATCTATATCATTAAGGATCTTGTTAAAAGAGGTGCTAAAATAAACACCTATGACCCTAAAGCAATGCACGAAGCAAAAAGTCACTATTTAAAGGATGTAGAAAATGTATCTTATTTTGATTCTAAATATGACACTTTAAAAGATGCGGATGCCATGATACTTTTAACAGAGTGGAAAGAATTTAGATCTCCAGATTTTGAAGAATTAAAAGTGAGACTAAAAGAACCTATAATCTTTGATGGCAGAAACCAATATACATCATTGAATATGCCAGAAAAAGGCTTTACGTATTACCAAATAGGTAAGAAATAACAACCTCTTTGTTAAGAAGTATTTGAAGGTCAAGAACGCTGTTCTTGACCTTTTTAGTTGATAATCATTTAAAAATTAATAGTATATATAGGCTCTTATCTAGTAATTTTGCGATTCAGCGATTAATGAAATCATTGGGTAAATTGCTGCCTATTTTTACTACGTATCTTTTTTGACCCCTTAGATTGATACGGTTTTTATAAATAACTACTATGCTGCACAGAACAATATTTTTAGCACTTCTATTTTTATCTTTTTCGTTTATTACGAATGCGCAAGACGCTGACTTTGATGGGGTTTTAGATGCTGTTGATTTATGTCCAAATACGGCAGACCCAACAAACGCCGATTCTGATGGTGATGGCGTTGGTGATGTATGTGATTTGGATGATGATAATGATGGCATATTAGACAGTAATGAATGTGAAATATCAATACCTTTTAGCGGATTTGAAGCAAACTTTACTTCTGCATGGGATATTATTAACTTCAATAGTTACGCTTTTGAAACACCAAGTGCTCAGCAACCTACGGTAACTGAAGGTAGTCAGTATTTAGCTATCAACTCATATTTAGAGACAACACAACTAACTTTAGATGTACCTGTAGGAGTATACTCAGAAGGCTCATATATCTTATCTGTAGACATTGGAGACAAAATTGGAACAGGGCCATTTGAAAATGACGGAATAACTACCATACAATTGGGTTATGGAAATGATGCTGCTAGTTTTACAGCAATACCTGGTGCTGAACAGATTATTAACGGACCTACTGATACAACAATTCCAGGTTGGACTACATTCTCTTTTTCTTATTTAGTAAGTGCTGCCCCAGTACTGGGTGAAGGTATACTCATTCGAATATTACACGAAGGTATTGCTGCCACGGATGTTCAATTGAACATTGACAACATAAGATTGGTTAGAGATACTGACAATGACGGTTTAAGCGATTGCGTTGACTTAGATTCTGACGACCCAACTAACAGTAGTGGCTGCTATGATACTGCAGAGGCTGGGCATATAGCAAATGGGTCAGGTAATTTAACAGGAACTGGAGTTGACCCTACAAACGGTTTGGTAACAGGATTTACTGCGGGTTATACTGGTAATACACAAGAAGTTTTATTTGCGGGAATTTATGAAGCATGTACTTTGGACTATAAAGATAACGATGGCGATAATGTCTTAGACAAGGACGACTTAGATGATGATAATGATGGTATTTATGATTCAAATGAGTGTTCCATTCCAATTTCAAATTATAGTTTTGAGAATAACGGCGTAGGCGATCCAATTACTGACTGGAGTCTTACAGATGCTACAGATAATATTGCTTGGGGTATAGAAGTACCTGCAATTTCCAATTACAACAATATACCTGATGGGAATTCCATAGCATTTATAAATGGAAGCGGAACAATCACATTAAACATTCCAGGAGCTGCTTTTGAAATTGGTGATTATATCACTAGTCTAGAAATAGGAGACGGCATAGAGACCACCAATGTCTTTAGCAATGATGGGCAATCTATTATTGAAATAGGATTTAATAACGGAACTGGATTTCAAACTATAGGAACAAGAACCGTTCAAGCACATGAAACCCTTAATGGAATTTGGACAGAAATAGTATTTTCTACTAATATACCAGTCGGGAGTCCCGCTATTGGCGAAGCTATACTTATACAAATCACACATACAGAAAACCAAGACTTTAACCAACGCGGTGGCGATTATGATCTTTTACAGGTCCGTCAAGATAGAAACTCAAATGGCATTCCAGACTGTTTTGAAGATGATATTGATAATGATGGCTGTGCTGATGTTATTGAGGCAGGTCATACCGACGGAGGTGGTGGAATTTTAGCAAATTCCGGTCCAAATGGAGATGGTACAGTCACTCCAATAGGAACAGGTTATACTGGAATAAACCAAGCCGTATTAAGTAATAGCATAAATATTTGTACCGAAGATTTAGATTTTGACAATGATGGCGAAGATGACATTGTAGATTTGGACGATGATAATGACGGTATTTTAGATAGGTATGAATGCGAAATCCCTGTACCAAATTTTAGCTTTGAAACTGATAATTTACCTGCAGACCCTATTCAAAGTTGGCAAGTGGTTACAGGAACAAACTATGGAATAGAAACAATAGACGGAACTAATTTTACAGCTGCCCAGGAAGGTAATTCATTTGGCTTTATAAATGGTGATGGTTCCATACAGTTAAACGAGGTTTGGGCTACTTATGATAGAGAAGCAACTTATATTTTAGAATTTTCAATTGGAGACCCGATTCCTTTCGCGCCTCAATTTTCCAATGATAGTCGTACTATTGTTGAACTTGGATATTCTAACGGTACAACCTTCACAGCTTTTGTCGCTGGCGATTATACTGTTGAAAGTTACGAAACACCCAATGGTACTTGGTCTAAGTTTAGTATTTCTGTACCAGTTACGACGGCATCAGCCGGTTTTGGACAAGGAGTTTCTATCCGAATAACACATGATGACACTTCATTGAATAACACCTCACAGACTACTTTTGATAATTTCATTTTAAAAATTGACACCGACGGCGATGGTGAGCCAGATTGCACAGATTTAGATAGTGATGATGATGGTTGTTTTGATGTTGTAGAAGCTGGGCATACTGATGCTGGTGGAGGCGTCTTAGGTACAGCAGTTGATGGTAACGGATTAGTCACTGGGGCAGCTACGGGGTATACAGGTCCCAGAAACCAAATGTGGGATAACACAAATAACATTACATGTAATCCCTTAGATACTGATGGAGATTTAATCGAAGACGGAAATTACTTTCGTTATGATGCCGGCAATACTTTACAGACTAATATCGATGAAGATGATGATAATGACGGTATATTAGATGTTGATGAAGATTGCGAACTTATAAACACAGCTTTTCTACGTCAACCATGGGATTTTGAAATACCGACAAACAATTTTCTATTAGGTGGAACCGACACTCCTTTTACTTCCGTTGTAGATTACTGGTATACGGAAACAGGAGCAGGTGATGCTTTTGTTCATTTAGCAAATGCTGATAATTTCTTCGGACCTAATCCTGACCCCTATAGTGTTAATTATGCAACCGATGGTACATTATTGGAAGATTTCCCTGAACCAGATGGCGCTTACGATGCATTTTTAGCTCTTCATGGTGATGTAACTATTACTCAAACGGAATCTAGAATTACCTTAGAGGAAGGAACTTATATACTTACTTTAGCTGTTGGTGATGGATTAGATTATGAAGATCAATTTAGAAATGACGGAACAAGTTTTATTGAAATTGGTTACGCTGATGGAGCAAACAACTTTAACCCTTTAGGTTATGACCTTACTATATCCCCTGATGAAACCCCAAATGGTACATGGATAGATTTTTCTATTGGTTACGAAATACCAGCAGGGTCCCCAGCTGTAGGAAATGATATTAGAATTAGGATAACACATACCATAGATGTAGGTTTAAATCAACAAGCAGGAAATTATGATCATTTTAGAATCAGTCGCGATACCGATGGTGATCTAATACCTGACTGCCTAGATTCAGATTCTGATGATGATGGTTGCCCAGACAGTATAGAGGCAGGTTACTCTGATGATGACCGGGACGGCGTATTAGGTGTTGGCGTTCCTACAGTAGATATCAATAATGGTCGCGTAACAAGCGAAGCAGGCTATACAAATCTTCCATTGAACCCAGGGGTAAGAATAGTTTCTTTACCAGCAGTAATTGACACACAACTAACAGACCCAACTGCAGTTTGTGAAGGAGAAGACGCGGTATTTACAGTGCTGGCATCAAGACCAGCCCCCAACCCAACCATAGTATATGAATGGTACGAAAGTACCGATGGCGGCACCACCTTTGTATTACTTACAGAAGTGGCTCCATACTCGGGCACAGCTACAACAGAACTTACCATTGCTGGGGTAGCAATAGCGCAAGATACTTATCAATATAGAGTTCGGGTAATGGGCGATGATAATCTTTGTTTCGAAGAATCTATCGCAACGCTTAACGTAACCACAGGACCAACAGCAATTACACCTGTTGCCGTAGCAGCCAATATTTGCGAAGGAGAAGATGCTGAGTTTATAATAACAAGTACTCCGGGAGATATTATTACGTACTCCCTTGATGGCGGCACAACCAATATACCTGTAACTTTAGATGCAACGGGAATTGAAACTATAACATCTGCTGCAGCTACTGTAGATGTGACTATGGAAATCAGTAGTATTGAAAGTGCCACCTGTACACTTAACTTAGTGCCTACAACTTCTGCTACAGTTACTGTAAATACAATACCTGTATTAGATATAACAACACAAGGCGTATGTTCTGCGGACCTTTTAACTTATGATGTTGATATACTTTTAAATGTTGGGAATATTACAGCAGTAAGTGAAGGCACACTTACTGGTAATACAGTAACAGGAATTATTGCAGGAAATGATTTAGTAATCACTGTAGACAATAATGGATGTATCAGAGATCTTACGTTAACGGCTCCAGATTGCTCTTGTCCTATTATTGACAACCCTATAAATCCAAATAATCCTTCTATCTGCTTTGGAGCCGTCACGCCAGATGTGTCCGTAGATTTAGGAACCAATGGTGATGCCATAAATTGGTATGATGCAAGTACGGTAGGTACACTTTTAGGTAATGGAACGACTTACACAACCGGAGAAACTGCAGTTGGCACATATACCTATTATGCAGAAACTGTTGAAACCGCTTCTGGATGTACAAGTAATAGAATACCAGTTACGTTGGTTATCAACCCAATGCCTATAGCTGATACCAGTTTAGACATTAATGAATGCGCCTTGTATACGCTGCCTGCATTATCTGCAGAAAATTTCTATTACACAGGAGCTAATGCCACTGGAACTAATCTAGCCGAAGGCTCAGATATTACAACTACCCAAACGGTTTATATTTATTCAGAATCGGGCACAACACCTAACTGTTTTGATGAAAACAGTTTCTTAGTGACTATTAGCGAGACCCCCGTAATAAATTTACTTTCAGCCAATTGTAGTGCAGATTTAAACACCTATTCTGTTCAATTTTCAAATAGTAATACGACAGCAGTAATAACAACATCTGCCGGCACAGTCAGTGGTAACAGTGTTATTGACATTCCATCAACCACAGGCTCTATTACTATAACAGCAGACAACAATGGTTGTATTGCAACGTTGACTGTTATAGCTCCAGATTGTTCTTGTCCCATTATAGATGACGCCACAAGTCCAATAAATGCATATACATGTGAAGGTTCTCCTAATGCGAGCTTACAAGTTTCGCTAGGTACGAATGGAGATACCGTAAATTGGTATACCACAGTTACAGGGGGCACTAGTATCGCAAACGGCCTTACCTTCTCCCCTACCGATTCAGCTATTGGAACGTATACTTATTATGCCGAAGCAAGTGATAATATTACTGGGTGCATCAGTTCAAATAGAATACCGGCAACTTTAACAATTGAACCAATACCTGTTGCCGATATTTTAAACGATGTTGAGGGTTGTGAATTTTTTGTATTACCAAATTTAAGCAACAATAATAATTACTATACAGGGGCAAATGGTACTGGTCAACTTCTTGCAGAAGGTAGTCAAGTAAACCAGAATCAAGCGATTTATATTTTTGCACAATCACCTAACAATCAAAATTGCTCTTCTGAATCTGAATTTGAGGTAACGATATTGGAAGAGCCCATTATTGATTTACCATACGAAGTATCAATTTGTAGTAATGCAAACGGGGTAACCACTTCAGTTCCTATCGGTGTTGATTTAGGTACAAATTATATTTATGATTGGACCCCTAATAATGATACGAATGGTGATGGTATTGAAGAAGCTATTTTTAATGTTACTCAAGCAGGAGAATATAGTTTAAGGATTTACACTGTAGGAAATACAATTAATTGCGGAGGTAGTTTAGAGTATGTCGTTAATGTAACCGAGGCTCCATTGCCACAAGATATTGAAATAGAAATTACTAGTGAAGGCTATGAATTAAATTCTGGCAATAGAGTAAGAGCCATTATCAATAATGATATTTTTGCTTATACGAACTTTGAGTATAGTTTAGATAATCCTGATGGTCCTTACCAAACGGATAACTTCTTTCAAAATGTAGTTGGTGGCTTGCACACCATATTTGTGAGATCAATAGGAAGTTGTGGAACTACATTGGAAAGCGACCCTTTCCTAATTGTCAACTACCCTACCTATTTTTCACCTAATGGAGATGGATCAAATGATACTTGGTTTCCTTTAGGTTTGGCAGACCCTAACTTGACTACCAATGTTGTTGCTGAAATTTATGACAGACATGGTAAGTTGGTTCATTATTTAGACATCTTTGGCTCTGGATGGGATGGAACCTATAATGGAGAATCTTTACCTGAATCTGATTACTGGTTCGTTATTGAATATACCGATGCCATAGATGATAATAGAAATATTCAATTTAAAGGTCACTTCAGTTTGATTCGCTAAATACCAAACAGTACATATTAAAAAAAGCGTCAGATTTTATAAAAATTCTGACGCTTTTTATTTTGAGCTTATCGAAGCTTATCTATTATAGAAAACAGCTAGCATATTCTTGACCGTATCTTTAATCGACTTTGGAAAAAACCATGCAAGTGAATTAATAAATGTATTTCTCTCTTTATAAAAGGACTTATCGAATTCAATTTGTGGCAAAACATATTTAGGATGGCGTAACGGAAAAGAAAGCTCTTCTCGCTTATCATAATTCATGAACGGACTTTTAGAACTATGGGTTGCATCTTCACCATATCCTATATTACTAATCAAATTAACTTTAGGAAAAACACCTAATTGATTTTGCGCAGCCAAACTATAACACCACTGATAATCCCAAGCGCTAACCAAGCCAGTTTCAATAGCTTTTACCCTTCGCTTCCAATACGTATAATCTTTACCTAAATAGCCACAGTTAGACAAGATAGAATCTTCATATTTGCCAGATTTCCAAACCATATCATAATCCATATTTTTCCATGCTCTGCGCCATGTAGCCCAGCCCCAACATACAGAATATTGAGAAAAACAATAAGAATCATCAACTGGTATATTTCCTACTTGATTATAGCCAGAAATTAAACCTATACGTTCATCATCCTTATATTGTTCTAATAATGTTTCGCAGAATGGAAAAAAACTATCACTACCAACACAATCATCTTCTAAAATAATACCTTGTTCTTCGTGTTCAAAAAACCAATTAATAGCAGTATAGACTCCTGGTCCACAACCAAGATTCTCATCTTGAAACAAGGTCTTGACCTCGCAATCCCAATCAATCGCTTCAATAACCGCTTCACGGGTATTTTTCACCTTACTAGCATCTGCCTCAACAGTCGGCCTTGGACCGTCACCAGAAATATACATTCTTTTTGGTTTACTTTTTTTAATAGCGGCCAAAGATTTTAAAGCAACTTCAGTTCTATTAAAAATTATAAAAAGTATTGGTGTATCTAACATTATTGAAATATTAAGCCAACGAATTGGGTAAGAAATTAGTGTTATAATCCAGTTCTTGAACACCTTTAATTAAAAAGTGTTTTATATGTGAAAGTTTCCAATCTGCAATAATTTGATCTCTTCTCAAGAATACTTTATTCTTGTCAAGAATACCTCGACCATTTATATGGCAACCTCTAGAAGCTGAGATACAAGAGTCGTATCCATTGTCCATAACAAACTCAAACGCAGGTTTGGTAAAATTTTCAAATCTACCATAGGTATAAGCGAAGTGTTTGATTGGACCACACTTTTGAGTTAAAATAGTATCTGCCTTCAAAAAGTCCTCTTCAAACTGTTCTTGAGTCAATTGAGATACCATGTCATGCTTTAAGGTATGGTTACCAATTTCATGTCCTTGACTTTGCAATAACTCAACTTCCTCCCAACTCAAAAAAGCTACCGGTGGCATTTCTAATTTTTCTTTGCAGAAATATTTTATTTTCTCTACCTCGACCAAACCTATACTTGCAGGATTTACATAAAAGCAACAACTAGCTCCAAACTTATTTAATGCTTTTGCTGCCAACATGTTATTTTGAATGCCATCATCTGAACTCCAAGCTATATAAGGCTTATCTACCCTATCCGTAAGCAATCTTTCCACGGCTTCTGAATGACTAATAAACACATGATCTTTAGAAAGATATTCTAATAAGATTTCAAAGTTTTGTAACTCATCTTTAAAAATATGATGAAAGTATAAAAATTGAATTCTTGGTTTTTTCAATTTATCTTCATCACCAAAAATGATATGCTTTAAACTTAACAAATCTAAAGTCGAAGACCTTACACCTGCCCTAAATTTTCCATTTTGACCTTGTTTAATTTGAGCATAAGTATCAATAAGTACAGTATCTTTCATTTAAGATAATTTCATTCTCCAAAGATAGTTTTAATATTATTTTCTCTAGATCATAATTATAAACTAGTTATCGTTTTTAAAATTGTATAAATCCGATGAAATAACACCTAAATGTTAAAAAGTAAGCAGTTTAACGAAAAAGCGTAATTGTAAACATCCAAACGGTCTTTTAGAACGTTTAATCCTAAAAGATATATTTTTTGTGCATTTCATCGAATAAAAGAGTTTTTAATCGACAAATTCAATAAAAAGTTGAATTTTTGAAATGAGAATGAAAAAACATTAACCCAATTTACCTACTTTACCTATGAATGTAAACCTTAGATTCCCCAAATTGTCTACGGCCCTTTTAATTTCTATTATTTTAACATCATGTTCAAAAGATGCTGATTTATTATCAGAGTACGTAATTAACGACGCTGATCAATCTATAGAAGTTGGTCTACTAATACAAAATGATTTTGTTACCACGCAACCCAATACCAGTATTGTCATTGATGTACTGTCAAATGACAATTATACTAATTGGGAAGATGTAAAAATCATTAGTGTTTCATCACCAACAAACGGTGAAGTGATATTAAATGACAACAAAACGTTAACGTATATCCCTGATGGATTTTTAGACACCACAGATCCTACAGAAGAAACACCTGCATCTGAGCCAGAAACAACTCCAGTGCCAGAAGCAACTCCAGAGCCAGAAGCAACTCCAGAGCCAGAAACAACTCCAGAACCAGAACCGGAAACCACGCCTGAACCAGAAACAAGTACAGATACTGTTGAAGATACATTCACCTATACTACAGAGGTTACAAACCCTGAAGACAATACAGTAACAACAGAAGAAGCTACTGTAACTGTAGTTGTAACTAATTCTACTTTTGCCACTTCTGGTGAAAATATATATTACGTAACCCCTTATGGTAATGCAAATAATGATGGCAGAACAGAACAAAATGCATGGAACCTACAATATGCTTTAAGCCAAGCAAGTGCAGGTGACATTGTTCATATTAAAGCTGGTAATTATGGTAGTACCGAACTAATTCAAACTAAAAACGGAAGTGAAAATACACCTATCATCTTTAATGGGTACCAGAACACACCTGGTGACGTTCAGTCAACAACCAACTCCAGTTTTTCCGATGGTAGTATTATTAATGGTTCGTTTTTGCCTGTTTTACAAGGTAATGTCTCTAATGGCTTAACAATTGGTCAAGCCATACAAATAGATGGTAACTATGTAGAATTAAATAATATTCAAATTACAAATTTTGAATTTGGAATTTTATCAAGAGGTGAAGGAGTAAAATTGAATAATATATTCATTTATGAAATGGGTGATTTCAGATCAAACATATCTGGTTTTGGGGATTATAGCGGAATAGGAATTAGATTAGAAGGTAACAATTCAGTAGTAACCAAAAGTTACATTCTAGATTGTGGTGCTGAAGCTTTAGTACTAAGTAATTGTAATAGTTGTTATGTGAATGATTCTGAAATTTCTTCGAAAAACAATACAAATCCAACAGATTACTACTTACTTTTAACGGGGGGAACAACCAATAGTATAGTTGACAACGTGGTTATTAGAAGACAAAGCGGTATATCTCATTACGGGCATGGTTTGGTAGCTAAGTCAAATGCATTTAGAAATCAAATCATTAACTCTACAGTAATAAACACTACTATAGAAATGTCCTTCTCAAATGTTTATGAAAATACTGTAAGAAATTGCACTATTACTGGAACTTTCTATGAAAATGGCGATACTTCTGGCTCTCTTGAGGTTGCCAATGGAGCTCATCACAACAATTTTGAGAACATTTCAATACAAGGAGTATGGGGCGCTGTAAAGTTTAGAGACTGGGTTGATCAATCGGGACAAGCAAATGATGCTCAAGATGCAGGTAATAACAACACTTATAATAACGTTCAAGTGTCTAACTCCCAAATTGGCATTCATTTTGACGAATTTGACAAACTTGAAGGAGTAGCATGGAATAATGTTTTTAACAACTGCTCATTTAAGGATTTAGAAAGATTATTTCAACTAAATCGTCCTAATTCTAATAACAGTATTAAAAATTCCACTGTTCAAAATGTGGGACAATTTTCAGCAACTTCAAATGGATATAATTATACTTTAAATGCAAATACAGTTTTTGAAAATATATCTTGGATAAATATTGGGTTTACTCCTCCAAATTAATATTTAAAATTAATCATTAATTAGTCCGCAATTATTAAGATAATTGCGGATTTTATTTTTAATATAAATAGCTGTATTTCAAAAGTTGCAAAGGCTGAAATAGCAACACCAATAGCCGTATTTCAAAAAAATACAAGGCTTTTTCAAGTTTTTAATTATTTTGAATAAGTTTTTTCAACTTAATACGTTATTCTTATCAAGTTAAGATGATTAAATAAAATATCAAGTTCAAATAAATTAACATAATGAGTAAAGTTGCATTAATTACAGGGGTTACCGGACAAGATGGTGCCTATTTAAGTGAATTCCTTTTAAAAAAAGGGTATATTGTTCATGGTTTAAAAAGAAGGTCTTCTCTTTTTAATACGGATCGTATAGATCATTTATACCAAGATCCTCATGTAGAACATAGAAACTTCATTTTACATTATGGTGATATGACCGATAGTACCAACTTGATTCGTATTATTCAAGAAGTTCAACCAGATGAAATTTACAACCTGGCAGCCATGAGTCATGTTCATGTATCTTTTGAAGTACCTGAATACACCGCTAATGCTGATGGTATTGGCACACTTCGTATTTTAGATGCAGTTAGAATGTTAGGGCTTTCTGAGAAAACCAGAATTTATCAAGCCTCAACATCTGAACTCTATGGTAAGGTACAAGAAGTTCCTCAATCAGAAACCACACCATTTTACCCAAGAAGCCCATATGCAGTTGCAAAAATGTACGCTTACTGGATCACGGTTAACTATAGAGAGGCTTACGGAATGTATGCTTGTAATGGTATCTTATTTAATCATGAATCACCTATCAGGGGGGAAACTTTTGTTACAAGAAAAATTACTCGTGCCACAGCAAGAATTGCACTAGGTTTGCAAGATAAAATTTACCTTGGTAATCTAGATGCTCAAAGAGATTGGGGCCATGCAAAAGATTATGTACGTATGATGTGGATGATTCTTCAGGCAGATGAAGCAGAAGATTGGGTAATTGCCACAGGTAAAACCACTCCTGTTAGAGAATTTGTTCGAATGAGTTTTCAAGAAGTGGGTATTGAATTGGAGTTTAAAGGTGAAGGGGTTGAAGAAAAAGCATTTGTTAAGGCCTGTAACAATCCAGAATTTCAGTTAGAAATCGGAAAAGAAGTTTTAAGTGTTGACCCTAAATACTTTAGACCAACCGAAGTTGAGCTTCTTATTGGAGACCCAACAAAAGCTAAGACTAAATTAGGTTGGAAAATTGAATATGAACTAAAGGATTTAATTAAAGATATGATGCAAAGCGATGTTAAACTTATGCAGAAAGATCAATACCTTAAAGATGGGGGATACCGAATTTTAAATTATTTCGAATAATCTAATCAATTAAGTCATATTAAAATAACATCCCCTAAGTTGATAGTTAATTTTTAACAATTAACCCATCACTTAGGGGATTTTTAAATATTATAATAAATAAATATTTTATAACACTGTAATTTTAAAAGTGCTATTATTAAAAAAAATAACCCAAAGAGGCTATTCAAATTTAGGTTGAAAAAACGTTATAAATACATAAATAATATTGAAAATATTTTTACTGCTACAAACTAGGATTATATCCATTACCAAAAAAAATAAAATATGAGTATTGGAAATAAGATGTTCAAAGGGGCTATTTGGAGCACAGTTGAACGCCTTTCAGTTCAATTAGTTTCTTTTGCATTGACCATAGTTCTAGCAAGGTTATTAACCCCTAATGAATATGGTACAGTTGGACTATTAATTGTTTTTATCTCATTTTCTCAAGTTTTTATTGATTCAGGCTTTAGCAAGGCATTAATTCAAAAGCAGAATAGAACAAATGAAGATATTTCAACTGTCTTTTATTTTAACTTATTAGTCGCGTTGATATGTTATTTACTATTGTGGGTATGCTCCCCCTATATTTCAAATTTTTATAATATTCCTAAATTAGACAACCTTTTAAAAGTCTTGTCTATTTCATTATTTTTCAATGCCTTGTTTGCAATTCCAAACACCTTATTAAGCATTGAAATGAACTTTAAATCAATTACCAAGGTTAATTTCACTTCTACTGTAATTAGTGGAGTAATAGCAATTTATTTAGCATATAAAGATTTTGGAGAATGGGCATTAGTCTACCAAACTTTAATAAAATCAATGCTAATGGCTTTGTTCTTTTGGTTTGTAACTAAATGGAAACCTATTTTAATTTTCTCTAAAGAATCATTTAAAAGCTTATTCGGGTTTGGATCAAAACTATTAGTGAATAGTATAATGAATAATCTTGTTAATAATTTTGCTTCCTTATTTATAGCAAAAATTATTAATGCTCAACAATTAGGTTTTTATACAAGGGGAACACAAAACGCCGACACTGCTTTTAGTACAATTAATTCTATTATAGACAACGTATTATTACCTGGTTTAGCTCCTTTACAACATCAATTAGAGCAACTTATTGATGGTACAAAAAAAATTATAAAAACTGCCGCATTATTAGTAATACCAATCTTTTTTGGACTTACAATTATATCAAAACCACTTGTATTATTACTATTGACTGAAAAATGGGCTCCTGCAATTCCAATAATGCAATTAATTTGTCTTTCAAGATTAATAACTATAATATCAGGTATTAATATTAACCTTCTTTATGTTCTTGGGCGAAGTGACCTTGCTTTAAAACAACAATATTTTAAAATAGCAATTAGAATTGTTCTTTTAGTTGTAGCATTAAAATATGGCATCGTATGGATTGCAGCAGCAGAATTATTTTCTACAATTATTCATTTTTTCATAAACACTTATTATCCTGGAAAAATGATGAAATATGGCGCAAAGGATCAGATAAAAGATATTTTTCCAATTTTAATAAGTGGTCTTGTAATGGCCATACCCGGGTTATTGATTGTATATTTTACCACTTTCTCTGAAATCATAAAAATTATTTGTACCATAACAGCTTGTTTAATAACCTACTATTTCATGATACGAATATTAAAAATTGAAGAATACAAAATGTTAATCAATAGATTTTCATCCTTAATTAAAAAATAGTAAATAACAGACTATCCAGTTATTTAAAATATTGATCATTATGTCTAATAAATTCAAACAGTTCATATTATCAAATGAAATACTTAAAAGCTTAAGTTTTTATGGCATACGACTATATTTGAAATATGTTAAAAAACAAATTATTGGTAAAAATGCTAAAGTGGGATACTCCTCTAAATTAATTGGCAATAATATTATTGGTGAAAACTGCAGTTTTATAGGAAGTAAATTAGGCTTCGCTTCTTACATCTCTAAAGACACTCATCTTCAAGATGTAAAAATCGGCAACTATTGTTCTATAGGTCCGAACGTTCTATCAATTCATGGCACACATCCCACTAAAAAATATGTTAGTACACATCCCGCTTTTTTTTCTACAGATTTTGCATACTCATATACCAAAGAACAATTGTTCAAAGAAAAGCCAGAGCCATTAGAAAGTAATGAACCCTATAAAACTTTAATAGGAAATGATGTTTGGGTAGGCGCTGCTGTCAATATAATAGAAGGAGTTAAGTTAGGAGATGGGTGTATCGTGGCAGCTGGATCTTTAGTGAATAAGGATGTAGAACCATATTCAATTGTTGGCGGAGTACCAGCAAAACATATTCGATATAGATTTGAATCAAATGAAATTGTCTTTTTATTAGACTTTAAGTGGTGGCAAAAATCCAAAGAATGGATTAGAACTAATTCTTTACTTTTTTCTGATATAAAAGAGTTTATAAATAATACCGATAAATAATGACATCAAAATATAAATCCCTACCAGTTATTGTAATTATAGCATTTAACAGACCAGACTCTTTAAGTAGAATATTGCATTCAATAAGCGAAGCCAAATATCCTAAGGAGAATGTAAATCTTATTATTAGTATTGATAAATCAGATAATAATCAAGATGTACTTGATGTCGCAAATAAGTTTGACTGGAAAAATGGCGATAAAAAAGTCAAGTATCAATCAAAGAATTTAGGTCTAAGAAAACATATCCTAAAGTGTATGTCATTTGCAAGTGAATATGGAAGTATGATTATGCTAGAAGATGATTTGTATGTATCACCAGATTATTATAACTATTCAAAACAAGCACTAGAGTTCTCTGAAAATAATGAAAATATAGCGGGTATTTCACTTTATAATCATCAGTATAATGTTCATAAACAGGAGAACTTTATAACTATAGAAGATGGTTACGACAATTATTATTTTCAATTTGCCTCGTCTTGGGGTCAAGCATGGAATGCCCAACAAATTAAGTTTTTCTTAGATTGGTATAATCAAAAAATTGACATAAATAAATTAGATGGAATACCAACATATGTTAGCAATTGGTCTGAAAAATCGTGGTTGAAACACTTCATAGCATACACGGTAAGTCAAGATAAATTTTTTATATATCCTAAGATTTCGTTGACTACTAATTTTGGTGATGAAGGTGCAAACATGGATGTTTCTAATACCTATTACCAAGTCCCCATACTTTTAAGTTCTGGTAAAAAATATAATTTTAGCACATTAAATGAATCACGTGCTATTTACGACGTATATTTTGAAAATTTATGTGTTAGTAACGAACTAAACTTAGATAAAAAAGATATTACAATTGATCTCTATGGCATTAAACCTTTAGAAAGTGGTAAAAGATATCTTCTTACTTCTCTAAAGTATAACTATAAAATAATAAAATCATTTGCCCGAAGTTTTAAACCCCATGACTTAAATATTATTTATAACATACACGGTACTGACTTTTTTCTATATGATACTAATGTTAAATCAACTAATAACATAAAAATTAAGTCATTCGATATAATCGATTACAATAAAAAAACTATATCTCTTACTGAGTCATTTGTTATATTTAAACATAAATTTATACAGAGGCTTCTAATTTTCTTTGGTAAATAATTTAAGTTTTATAAAAAACTTGCTGGGTAAAAGTAAAAATTACATTTGCAATCTTTTTTTAAATACATAAAACTATGAAGTACTTCTACTAAGTTAATTTCATTTTATAATCAAACCTTAATCCAAACTAGGTAACACTATTTCAATGTCAAATTCAATTATAAATTCTATAGGATATTTAAGAGTTATACTATTTTTAACTTATTTGATTGATCCATTCAATTATGGATATCTTTTTGGTGCCTTATTAATTATAAGCATTATTACAGATAAATTATTGGTTCAAAAATTAGATATCAATTTCACTTTATTATTATTATTTTCTATCTGTTATGCTATATTTTACATATTTAACCTAGAACTAGGATCTCAATTCATTTTAATTTACGCGCTTTTTCCGGCAGGATTTTACCTTATAGGTAAAACCTTTAATAATAAGAGTTTAAATAATACTCAACTGTTTTATTTATTATTTGCAAGTGGTTTCATTTTCTCTCTGCCAGCAATGGTTTCAGTATTGACTTCAATAATTGACAAAGGTTTTGTTGTTATAGAAAGAGATGTACCGATGATTTGGGGAGGTAATGTCATACCAGCTACGAATATGGCTGCTTATTTTGTATTGAATATGAGTATACCTGCATTCTTGGTGGCCGGTTTCAAAAAATTTAATCTCCCATTAAAATTATTAATGATTTCTACATTCATTATATCTGTACTATGTGTGTTACGATTAGGTAGTAGAACTCAGTTATCTATATTTTTCATCACTTTTATTATATCATTAATATTTTTAATACGCCGTCAGACCGTGAAACAAAACGTTACTTTATTTGGTATCTTGTTTCTGATTTTCAATGTGTTTTTAAGCTATGTTTCTTTTGACAAAGACTCTGATATTATGAGTGCCTTTGCTGGTAGAATGGAGAGTAAGAAATACGGTGCGGCTACAGCTGGCGGTAGAACAGAGCGTTGGACAAAATCTATAGTTAATTTATGGGAAAAACCTTTAGGGTGGGATGTAACAGATTTTGGATTTTCTCATAATCTTTGGTTTGATATTGCTAGAGTTGGTGGCACCTTATCATTTATTTTACTTTTAATATTTACTATTAAAAATGCCCTTAATATTAAAAGAGCTATTCTGCTTATTCCACAAAATGCCTTATTGAATACAGCATTTATATGTTATGGGCTTTCATTTTATTTATTGTTTTTTGTTGAACCGATATTTGATGGTTATTTTCCATTATTTGTATTTTATTGCTTTTTCTTGGGAATTATTGCTCAATATAATATAAACAATAGAGCAATAAAGAATGAACAAAATAGTTAAATCTAAATAACTATTAGTTTATTCAATAAATGAAAATTGCCGTATTACTTACTTGTTTTAATAGAAAAGAGAAAACTTTAAATGCTCTTGACAAATTGATGCAAGCCTTAAACACTGTTTCTAAAAGTGTAAGCTTGAAAATTTACCTTACCGATGATGGCTCGACCGATGGTACAGGTGAAGCTGTAAAATTAAATTTCCCAGAAGCAACAATACTGCAAGGTAATGGTAACTTATATTGGGCCGGTGGTATGCGTAATTCTTGGCAAGAAGCCGTTAAAGAAGATTACGATGCCTATTTATTGTTAAATGACGATACATTTGTCTCTACTAGCATGTTTACACAATTATTAGATGCACATAGCTATTCGCTAGATAAATATGGTATGGGAGGTATCTACCTTGGGTCAACTAAAGATTTAGAAACTGGTCTTTTAAGTTATGGCGGGGCTAAATTGACTAATAAGTTTTTGTTTAAATATCAATTTGTTGAGCCTAATGGAAAAATTCAAAACTGTGAATTAGGTAATGCCAACATTATGATGGTAAGCAAAGATGTTGTCTCAAAAATTGGTATATTATCAGAAGGATATATTCATGGGGTAGCAGATTATGACTATACACTTAAGGCTGTTGGCAAGAAAATTCCTGTTTTAATTAGTAGAGAATACTGTGGAACCTGTACAGATGACCATTCTGATATTTATCAAGTTTTTCCTGATAAAACATTTAAAGAACGATTAGCTTTATTAAAAAGCCCTTTAGCATTAGATTTTGGTTCAAACTTTAACTTAATGAAGAGACACTTTCCTTTAAGAGTACCTTTTGTTCTTTTAAGCGCTGGTTTTAAATTAGTTCTTCCAAACCTATATGTAAAATTATCTAACTTAAGATAATTACACAAATTCAATTTTCAAGATGTCTAAAAAAAAACCTATAGTTCTTTTCCTAAACAATATAGCACCTCTATATAGACAGAATGTTTGGACTAAATATTTAGAATCTGAAAAGATGGATTTAAACTTTTTTTTTGGAAAAGAATCTTCTAGTGGTATTAAGACTATAAACTTTGATGAACACAAATTAAAACCTCATGCGCACAAGATTAATATCCTAAAAAACATCTACATTAAACAGTATTTAGTATGGCAGAATTTTAACATTTTTAATTGGATTCATAAAAAACCACAAACTATTATTTTATTAGGAGAGTTTAACATTCTAAGTAATTGGATTATTACGCTTATAGCAAAAACTAACAATATAGAAATTGTGTCTAAAGGTCATGGAATGTATGGCAACGAGACAGGACTAAAATTATTTGCTAGAAAAGCTTTTCTCAAAATATGCGACAAACATCTTGTCTACGAAAAGCATGGAAAAAGTATTTTAAGTAATAATGGAATTGACCTTGACAGTATTCATATTTTATTTAATTCACTAGATTATGAAAAGCAAAAAAAATATAGAGAATTAGTACCAACTTTAAATAAATCAAAAATTCTTCACTTTTTTGACAAACCTGAACTTCCAACACTAATTTTTATAGGCAGATTAACAAAGGTAAAAAAGTTGGAATTAGTTATTGATGCTATTAAATTAATTCAAGAAAATACACCCATAAACTTTTTAGTCGTTGGCGATGGAAATGAAAAAAATAATCTTGAAGAACTAGCATACAAAAACCTTAATAGCGATTGTTATCATTTCTATGGTGAAAGCTATGACGAAGCGGTAAATAATAATTTAATTGCAGTAAGTGACTTATGTGTTTCACCCGGCAATGTAGGTCTAACCGCAATACATTCCTTGAGTTACGGTACACCCGTTTGTACCCATTCCAATTTAATGGAACAAATGCCGGAGGCAGAAGCTATTTTAGATGGTGTCAACGGTATTTTATTTAAACAAAACAATGTAGAAAGCCTTAAAGATGCTATATCACTATGGATAAATAAAACGCATGACCGACAAGAAGTAAGAGAAAATTGCTATAAAGTCATAGACGAATATTACAATCCAAATTACCAGAAAAAAGTTATTGAGAATCTTATTGAAGGCAATAAACCGTTAATATAGAGGTAAAACTATCTAAGAGATTAAAATAGATATTAATAAAATCTAAAAAACCTTTCTTCAATACAAAGCATTTAATCTCGTTAAAAAATCAGAATTTAAGATAGACCTAAATAATAAAAAGAATATTATTCTGTTTAGTTTACCAAACTAAAAAAGCACAACAAAAGCAATGTATTCATTGTAAGAAAATTAATCTACAGATACTATAAAAGCTTTACATCTATTATATACTCTATATACCGATTAATACATATTATTAGCCTTTTTTATCTAAAATTTGTCTCAAAATATAAACATGACAGAATATATAGCCACCTGGGTTTATTTAGATTCATCTTCTGAAAAGTCAAAATATCCAAACAACAAAGGAGACTCTACTACACCAGAATTTCAAGCAGTATATTGGCGTTGTATTATTCTATTTTTTAAAACATCTTTACGTTTCAATAAAAATGCTACACACTTAATATTTACAAATACGGAAGATATACCAACGATCGATGGTATGGATTTAAAAATTTTCTTTAAAGAAAATAATATTGAAGTAGTTACACTAAGTAATAAATATCCTTTACCTAATAACTACTTTGGAAAATTTAGAAATCAATATTTCGAATTTTCAATAATTGACCACATGGCTACCCGCATGCAAGATGAAGATGCTTTTCTTCTACTTGACTCTGATTGTATTTTTACCCAACCAATGGATAATGCTTTTAAAGAGCTTAAAGCTGAAGAAATGGCAATAACCTATGTGGTTGACCATGAAACTGATTATATGATCCATGGGGTTAGTGGAGATAACATGAAAGAGATATTCAATGACTTTGGTGTTGTTGTAGACCAAAACCCATATTACAGTGGAGGTGAGCTTCTATTTGCCAAAGGAACCTTTATCAAAAGTGTTTCAAACGATTTTCCTCAATTGTTTGAAGATATGCTTAAACGACATAAAGAAGGAAAAATTAAATTTAATGAAGAAGCCCACGTACTTAGTTACTACTTTTATAAGCATAAAGCGTTAATGGCCGGTATGGATAAGTATATAAAACGTTTATGGACTAACAGAAACTATTTTAGAAATGTTCAACCAGATGATGTTAACCTTGCCATTTGGCATTTACCAAATGAAAAGAATACTGGTTTAGATAAATTGTTTAGCATGCTTACAAATGGAAATGATTTTACATTGTTACCAGATGATGAATATTTGAAAACTGTAAATGATGCTTTATTAAGAAAGTCGAATTATAAGAAAGACTATATTGCTATGTTTAAAGATTTTGGTTCCAAATTTTTAATGATGGTAGGTTTAAAAACTAAATAATTAATTTGACCATAAACAAAAAAAACATAGTTCAAATAAATGTAGAATCAAATTTTGGATCTACAGGTAAAATTTGTGTGAACATAAGTGATTATTTAGAATCGCATGGAAACGACCCGCACATTGCTCATGGTCCTATTCATAGGGACACCAATAATAGTACCTACCAAATAGGAACAAAGTTTGATTATTACCTACATATACTAAACACCAGAATCTTTGACAAACATGGTCTTGGCTCTAAAAAAGCTACTAAAGAATTTTTAAAAAAACTTAAAAATTCCAAACCAGATTTAATTCACCTTCATAATATTCATGGATATTATATAAATTATGAATTGTTATTTCAATTTATAAAAGAGACTGAAATACCTGTGGTATGGACCTTACATGATTGTTGGTCATTTACCGGGCATTGCACCCATTTTGAATATATTAATTGTGAAAAATATAAAACAGCCTGTACAAAGTGCCCATTAACAAATACCTACCCCAAAAGCTGGTTAGTTGATCGATCTTTAAAAAATTTTAATCAGAAGAAAGAATCATTTATAGGAGTAAAAAACTTAACAATAGTACCTGTATCTAAATGGCTCGCTACTAAAGTAGAGCAATCGTTCTTAAGCCCCTACCCTATTCGTACAATCACCAACGGCATAGACATCAATACATTTAAACCAATACAAGGTTCAAATTATAAAAAACAAAAAGGATGGGAAGGTTTAAAAATAATTCTTGGCGTTGCCAGTGTATGGGACAAAACCAAAGGATGGGAAGATTTTATAAAAATTACTCCGCAATTAAAAGACGATGAAAGAATTATATTAGTTGGCTTAAGTAAACAACAAATTGAAACACTACCAAAAAACATTATAGGTATTGAAAGAACAGATTCAAAAGAAGAATTGATAAAATTGTACTCTCTTGCAGATGTTTTTATGAATTTAACCTATGCTGACACCTACCCTACTACAAATTTAGAAGCACTTGCTTGTGGCACACCAGTAATTACATATAAAACAGGTGGTAGCGTAGAAGAGATTACCGATTATAATGGTGCAATTGTTGAACAAGGAAACTATTTAGATGCTTATAAAACTTTTGAAAACATGGGTAATATTTTTAAAAAAAAACACGCACAAACCATTAGAAATAATGCAATTGAGAAGTTCGACAAAAATTTTCAGTTAAAAAAGTATGACGAACTATACCAATCTCTTTTAAATTAACGTTAGACAATACGTATTAGCCTTATATTAAAAAACTAATATTTTCAAATCAACAATTGAAAATTGAAAAAGTCCTTTAATGAACTTAATTTTAGATAACATTATATTTTCTTTACAAGATGCTGGAGGTATATCAAATTATTGGTACCAAATCTTAAAAAGAATTAAAGAACAAGAGGGCTTACACATATACTTATTTGATGATTCAGAAAAATCTTCCAATATATTTAGGAAAGAATTGAATCTAGAAAAATTCAAACAATTAGGCAAAAGCCCAGGATTAGTAGGTAGATATACCAATCCAAAACTTACTCAACTAAAAGAGCAAGCAATATTTCACTCTAGTTACTATAGATATTCCAAGAATTCTAAACATATTAATGTAACGACTGTTCATGATTTTACTTATGAACATTTTTTTACTGGTATTCAGTTATACGCCCATACCAATCAAAAGAGAAAAGCTTTGGCGCATTCTGATGGAATTATTTGCGTATCTGAAAATACGAAGAGAGATATGCTGCATTTTTTTCCAGAATTGGTGGAGAAAAAAATTGTAGTTATACCGCACGGTGTTGGAAAGTATTTTTATCAAATAGAAAAAAAAGACTTTAGCGGAAAAGACTATTTTGAAGGTAGACCGTTTATTTTATATGTTGGAGATCGTAAAGCTATATATAAGAATTTCAACCTTACAGTTAGAGCTAGTAAACTAAGTGGATTACCTTTAGCAATTATTGGTGGTAGCCCTTTAACAGAAAAAGAACAGGTTTATATCAATTCTAAACTAAAAACCGAAGATTACATTCATTTTAACGGTGTTTCTAACACAGAACTAAATGAGTTTTACAATAAAGCACTTTGTTTAGTATATCCATCATCATATGAAGGTTTTGGTCTACCTCTTTTAGAAGCTCAAAGTGCTGGCTGTCCAATAATTGCAATGAATACATCTTCTATACCTGAAGTAGTTGAAGATAGCGGTATTTTACTTGAAGAGGAATCCCCAGAGTTAATTGCTAATCAAATAAAACTATTACTAGATGTTGACTTTAGAAATGATTTAGTACAAAAAGGCCTGAAAAATGTAAAGAGGTTTACTTGGAAAAATACGTTTCAGAAAACATTTGACTTTTATAAAGAATTAATAAACCAATAAGTTTATATAAATTTTGTAATGAGCACAGAAAAGCAAGATATAAAACCATTGGTAAGCATTGTAACCGGTACTTATAACAGTTCTAAATTTATTAGTGACTGCGTTCAAAGTATCGACAATCAAACTTATGATAGCATTGAGCATATTATAATTGATGGAAACTCTAAAGACAATACCGTTTCTATTATTGAAAATATGCCGAATAGAGTTTCTAAAATTGTTTCAGAAAAAGATGATGGTATTTACGATGCTATGAATAAAGGTTTAAAATTAGCAGAAGGTGAGATATTAGGTATTCTTAACTCTGATGATTTTTATAACTCCAATGAAGTAATACAAAGTGTCGTAAAAGCTTTTGAAGATCCAAACATCGATTGTGTGTATGGAGATTTAGTTTATGTTGAACAATTAAATACTGATAAAGTAGTTAGAAATTGGGTGACAGGACCGTATAAAGAAAATGCGTTTAAGAAAGGTTGGCATCCTGCACATCCATCATTTTTTGTTAGAAATTCTATTTATAAAAAATTAGGATATTTTGATTTGAATTTTGGTCTTGCCGCTGACTTTGAATTAATGCTACGCTTTTTAGAAAAAAATAAGATAAAAGGTACCTACCTACCAACGCCTATGGTTAGAATGAGGCTTGGTGGTGCCACTAATAAAAGTTTAAAAAATATTTTACAAGGAAATAAAGAATGCGTTGAAGCGTTTAAAGCTAATAACTTAAAAGTTTCAGCGGCATACCCCTTATATAGATTACTACCCAAATTAAAACAATTTCTTAAATGAAAGTTCTAATAACAGGTGGCAATGGATTTTTAGGTAGCTATTTCGTAAATCATTGGAAAGCGAAAGGAAACGAGGTTTTTACCTTAGGAAGAGGCGATAACAGTGATCTAAAATGTAATATTAAAGATGAAATACCTAAAATTAATCAAGACATTGATTATGTTATTCATATAGCAGGAAAAGCACATAGTATTCCTAAAAGTAAAGCAGATGAAGAGAATTTTTACAATGTAAACGTAAAAGGAACAGCTAATCTACTAAAGGGTTTAAACCAGAAAAACATAAAAGGTTTTATGTTTATTAGTAGCGTTGCTGTTTATGGTGCTAAACATGGATCGAATATTACTGAAAAAAACAACTTAGAAGCCACAGATAGTTATGGGAAAACAAAAATTGAAGCTGAAAAATTAATTACAGAATGGGGTTTAAAAGAGAATGTTACTATTTCAATTATTAGACCTCCATTGATAATAGGAAAGAATGCTCCCGGAAATTTAGGTAAGATGATTACCGGAATCGAAAATGGCAGGTATTTTAATATTGCTGATGGAAAAGCAAAACGATCTGTAGTTTTAGCGGAAGATTTGGCAAATTTTTCAACAGAGCTAATAACTATAGGTGGTGTATATAATTTAACAGATGGTTTTGATGCTAGTTTCAATCAATTATCAGATGTTATTTCAAAAGCAAAGAACAAACAAAAAGTAAAAAATATGCCACTTTGGTTAGCCAAAGGAATTGCGAAAACCGGAGATCTCATTGAAATGATATTAAAGAAAGAAGCTCCTTTTTCAACAAAGAAATTAATACAAATGACAACAGACTTAACGTTCAGTTCAAAAAAAGCTAGTACCATAGGTTGGAAACCGAAGGGAGTAGTTACGAACGTTAATTTATGGATGAATTAAGATAAGACCATTTTAAAACTATAAATAATGATAATTTTAGGATTAAACACACATCACGCGGACTCTTCAGCAGCAATATTTGTTGATGGTAAATTAATTGCCGCTACAGAAGAAGAGCGTTTTACAAGAATAAAACATTGGGCAGGCTTCCCTGCCGAGGCTATTAAGTTTTGTTTGAAAGAGGCTAATACTACTTTAGAAGAAGTAGACTATATAACCTTAGGTAGAGATCCTAAAGCTAAAATTGATAAGAAGGCTCTTTATGCACTTACCAATTTAAAGACAGGCACATCATTATTAAAAAATCGTTGGGAAAATAGAAAGGACATATCTTCTATGGCCGAACAATTTGAAAATGCTTTTAATATTCCTCAAGATATTATTAATGCCAAACTAGTTAACGTAGAACATCATAGAGCTCACTTAGCATCAGCTTTCTTTGCTAGCCCTTTTGAAGAATCTGCAATTATATCAATTGACGGATCAGGTGATTTTACTACCACAATGTTCGCTTATGGAAAAGGTAACAAAATTGAAGTTCTAGATTCTATAGATTACCCAGTATCATTAGGTTTTTTATATACCGCATTTACTCACTTTCTAGGCTTTCCACATTATGGTGATGAATATAAAGTAATGGGTTTAGCCCCTTATGGAGAACCTAAGTATGTTGATAAAGTAAAGAAGTTATTAAAATTTAAGGACAAAGGTCTTTGGACTTGGAAGAAGCAATATTTCGGTGAAATCAAGGCTTTGTATGAAAACAACCAGCCTATTGTTGAACCTTTCTTTACTAAAAAGTTCGAAGAGCTTTTTGGAACACCTAGAGATCCAAAAGGAGAGTTAACACAATACCATAAAGATTTAGCAAAATCTGTACAGGTCGCTACAGAAGACGTTATTTTCCATATGGCGAATCATATGCAAAAAGCAACAGGCAGTAAAAATATTTGTATTGCCGGCGGAGTTGCTCAAAACTCTGTTGCTAATGGTAAAATAATAGCAAATACAGATTTTGAAAATCTTTATATACCATCTGCTGGTCATGATGCAGGTATATCGATGGGTTCTGCATTGTATCATTATAATCAAACTTTAGATTTCGCTAGAGCAGGCGAGCAAAAATCTGCTTCAACAGGGGCTCATTTTAACAATGATGAAATTGAAGCATATTTAAAGAGTAAAGGTGTTTCTTATAAAAAAATGGAAGATGCCGAACTTTACGATTACATTTCAGATAAGTTAATTGTACCTTCTGTTGTAGGTTGGTATCAAGGTAGAGCTGAATTTGGCCCTAGAGCACTGGGTAACAGATCCATTATCGCTGATCCGCGTAACGAACAGGCTAAAGAACTATTAAACTTAAAAATAAAACGTAGAGAGAGTTTTAGACCTTTTGCACCTTCTATATTGAAAGAATATGTAGGTGAGTATTTTGAATACGACCAAAATGTTCCGTTTATGGAAAAAGTATTTCCAATTAAAAAAGAAAAGCATGCAGAGATACCAGCTGTTACGCACGTTGATGGTACTGGACGACTACAAAGTGTTGATAAAGATGTTTCACCAAGGTATTATAATTTAATAGAAGCTTTTAGAAAGAAAACTGGAGTGCCTATTCTTTTAAATACTTCTTTTAATGAAAACGAACCTATAGTAAATACTCCGGCAGAAGCCTATTCTTGCTTTGAAAGAACAGCTATGGATGTTTTAGTAATGGAGAATATCGTTGTTGAAAGATAACATTCTATCATAAGTACATTCAAATTCAATTAGGTAAAGAACTTTATAAAAGTTAAATTAAATGAGTTCAACTACTCTATTTATAATCACATTTTTAATTCTATTTTTTTGCGCTTATTTATATATAAAAATAGCACAGAAATTTGGAATTGAAGATGTGCCTAATCATAGAAGCTCGCATTCTTTAAAAACTATTAGAGGAGGTGGTATTCTATTCGTTATATCTTTATTTATATATTTTTTCACGCAGTCTTTACCACTACCCTACCTATTTGCTGCTATATTTTTAGTAGCTTTTGTTAGTTTTGTCGATGACTTAAAGACATTAGGTACTTTAAGTAGATTGGGGGCACAGATTATTGCTGTTATTTTAGTTTTTTATCAATTAAATCTTTTTGAAAATTCCATTTTTTTAATTTTACCTCTGATCATATTCTGCCTTGGAATTATCAATATTTATAATTTTATGGACGGAATAAATGGTATAACAGGCTTTTATTCTTTAGCTGTTTTACTATCCATATTAGTATTGAACCATTCTTTTAACGTTATTGATTATCAAATTTTAGTTTTTGGTATTCTTGGAATTGCTGTTTTTGGCTTCTTCAATTTCAGAAAAAAAGCCATTTTTTTTGCTGGTGATATTGGTAGTATTTCGATTGGAGTTTTTATTACCTTTTTACTCTTATTATTTTCGTTCAAACTAACTACACCACTACCATTTATGTTCATTGCAGTTTATTTGGTTGATGGAGGAGTAACGATAATCTCAAGATTATTAAAAAAGGAAAATATTCTTAAACCACATAAGAGTCATCTATATCAAAATCTTGTACATCTAAAATCGGTAAAGCACTTAACTGTTGCAGGCGGCTACGCTATAGTTCAGCTTTTAGTAAATATTATCGTATTAATGGTAATACATGAAAATCTATCACTTCAATTGCTAACTACCATACCTCTTGTTTTAGTACTAATTGTCTTGCATATATTTATTAATAGAAAAATGAAACCTAATCTTATTAAGCAGAGCTCATAAGTTGCTATTCTAAAAGAGTATAATTTTAGTTTTATATAAATTATTAAGATAGGATATTACTAGTAACCTCTTTAAATTTTATTTTAACCGCTTCGAGTAAATTTATTATTTAAATCGCTTTATTTATTACTTTCGCGTAGTTTACTGTTAACCATAGACTAAACCGCAGTAATATTTAATGATTTTAATATCAATTCCCCCGAATATTTCATGGTTAATCACAAGCATTTTTTATTAATATTATTCTTTTGGATATTTTCATACGCCCATAGTCAAGAACTATCATATGAAAATGCCTTTCCTAATCTCTCATTTAATTTTTCGACTGAAATACAAGGTAGCGTTGATGGCACTAACCGAATGTTCGTCGTAGAACAGCAAGGGTTTATAAAAGTATTTCCAAATAAAGCCAATGTTACCCTAGAAGAACAAACGACATTTTTAGATATTTCTTCTATAGTATCCTATAGCGCAGGTCAAGAAATTGGACTTTTAGGTCTTGCCTTTCACCCTAACTATGCTACCAACGGTTATATTTTTGTCTACTATATAGATCAGCCAAGCAATTACAGAATTAATATTGCCCGCTATAAAGTGGATAGTTCCAACCCAAACTTGATTGATCCTAATTCAAGAATTATAATAGCGCAATTCACTAAAAACCAATCAGATTCAAACCACAATGGCGGTAAAATTGCATTTGGTCCAGATGGGTATCTGTACATTTCTATAGGTGATGGCGGCGGAGGCGGCGATCCACAAGGTAATGGTCAAAATTTAAATACCGTTTTTGGCAGTTTACTTCGAATCGACATTGATCTAGATGGCAATAATCCGGTTGAAACGAACTCCGAATTACCGAATGGAAATTATGAAATACCTTCAGATAATCCAAGAGTCGGTCAATCGGGATTAGATGAGTTGTATGCCTGGGGTATTAGAAACACCTGGAAATTTTCATTTGACCTTACAGGTAATCTTTGGGGATCAGATGTGGGTCAAAATTCATACGAAGAAATAAATATTATTACCAGAGGTGGTAACTATGGATGGAACAGATTTGAGGCAAATACAGAACCTAGCTATGGCAGCGAAACAATACTTGCTACCTCACCCGATATTAAGCCCATATTCTTATATGATCACAGTGCATCAGATGTTTCAATTACTGGTGGCTACACCTATAAAGGCTCATTGACCAATAATAATTTAAAAAACAAATATATTTATGGCGATTATGTTTCTGGTCGTGTGTGGGCTTTAGATTATAACACCAGTACAGGAAACACCACTAATGAATTTCTCTTTAAAACAAACGGAGAATTCATTTCCTCATTTGGTGAAGATGAAGCTGGTGAATTATATTTTTCTGATTATGGGGCGAATGCTAAACTATTTAAATTAACAGAAACCATAACAGGTCCCGTAACCACTCCCGTAAACGGAATAGGAGAATGGAAATCCTTATCTTCAGGTACAGATGGTATTGTACAATCTATTACGTCATCTACAAATGGCATAAGTTATATAGCTGGTACGATCAATTCTGCCGGTGGCATAAGTGCCTCAGACCTGGCAACGTTAAGTACTAATGAAGAATGGGCATCATTTGGAACCGGTATAGAAGGTACCATACTTGCCACTACTTTATCCCCCGACGGAACACTTTACATTGCTGGTGATTTCACCATCGTAAACGGCATAGAAGCTAATAATATAGCGAAGTGGAACGGTACTTCTTGGTCAGCCTTGAGTTCTGGCACAAACGGACCAATTTCAACAATGGCTTTTAATGAAAACGGAACTTTATTTATAGGTGGTGTTTTTACAACAGCCGGCGGCTTGAGCGCTAATAACATTGCTAAATGGGAAAATGAATCTTGGAGCTTACTTACTGACGCTTCAACAAACATTACAGGAACAAATAATGAGGTACGATCGATACATGTAGATGATAATAACAGGGTCTATATTGGCGGGAATTTTGATACTGCCGGTGGCATTGCGGCAACTAGAATTGCCCTTTGGAACGGCACTAATTGGTCTGCTCTGGGTTCTGGCACAAGTGGTTTTGTACAAGCAATGGAATCTGCAGGTGACTATTTATTTGTTGGAGGTAATTTTTCCATTGCTGGAGATAAAACTGTAAATAGAATTGCCCGGTACCACAAAAATAATAACACTTGGGAAGCATTGGGAAATGGGGTAAGCGGAAATGTAAATACAATTACTAGTAGTGGCTCATATATGTACGTAGGGGGTACATTTGATACAGCCAGTGATGATGGTTCCATAGATAAGATAGTTAACAATTTAGCAAGATGGAGTACACAAACAGGTTGGGAAGCTTTAGGCTCGGGTACCAATGTTGGTGTTGACACCAGGGTTAATGCTTTGCAATTTATCAAAAACGAAACTGAACTTCTAGTTGGCGGTAATTTTATAACTGCAGGAAATATCAATGCTAATAATATTGCTATTTGGGGAGCGACTTTTTGTGCTGATGAAAGTGTAATACCTGAGTATTTCATCAATGGTAACTGGGATAGTGGCAGTAACAACCTAACTATTACAGAAGGTGATGATATAACTTTAAGTATTCTACCTAATGACATTTCTTTTACCATCACTCTACCAGGAGGTTCTATAGTAAACAATGATTATTTATTAGAAAACACAAATATCTCACAATCTGGGACATATACTTTTACAACATCAAAAGGCTGCACTACAGATTTTTTATTGACAATAGCTTCCGCAAATAATGATGCAGATGATGATGGAGACGGAATAAATAACACCAATGATTTATGCCCGAATACCGCAGCTGGAGCAACTACTGATGCCAATGGCTGTTCTAGCACACAATTAAATAATATTGGAGATGCTGATGGGGACGGAATATTAAATGTAGACGATATTTGCCCTAATACTCCTAATGGTGAAACTGTAGATGAGAATGGTTGTACGATACTATCATATCCTGCAAATCAATTTAAAATTACTTCAACGGGTGCTTCTTGTATTAATTCTGATAACGGATCTATATTCATTGAATCTTTAAACGATGAAGAATTTAATGCTACTATTACGGGTGAGGATGAAAATAGAACTATTGCCTTCACTGACACGTTAACTATCGCAGATTTAGCGAAAGGTGAATATAATTTATGTATCTCTTCTAGCACCTCTACCAATTATCAAAATTGTTCTAAAATAATTATTACCGAACCTTTACCCTTAAGTGTACTTTTAGACTTCGATGCTTTGACCAACAGCGTCAACTTAAAAATGAGTGGTGCTGATGAATATACCGTGCAAGTAAACGGTAAAAGTTTTCAAACTAGAAAAGAACAAATCAGCATTCCGTTGTTAGTTGAAATTAATACGATAAGTGTGAATACTAATCAACATTGTCAAGGGGAATTTGAAGAAACGATATACTTGGGAACGACTCCAATAATTTATCCGAATCCGGTTGGTAATAGTCTATCAATAGATTTAAAAACTCTTACAATAGATAAGATTGAAATAGCTATTTTTACAGAAGCAGGAGTTTTAGTACATTCAGACAACTATAAAGTTGAACAATCAATCATTGAAATTAATACTAGCTTATTAAGCTCTGGTATTTACTTTTTAAGATTGAAGAATGATAACTTCAATAAATCCTTCAAACTTTTAAAACAGTGAAAAAAAGCGGATTTTTAGTTTTCCTATTATTAATACTTCAATCGTGCGGTGTAGATTCAGATGTTTTGGAATACGCCAAAGATCAAATAAACATCACTCTTATCTTCCCTGAAGATGACTCTGAATGCACCGAAGGTATAATCGTTTCCGATACACAAAGCGAGCTAGTCTTTGAGTGGTCTGATGAAAATGATAATAGTCCGTACATCGTACATTTAACGAGTCTTGTAAGTTCACAGACAGAATTAATAGAAAGTGATAACACAGACGTTTCCATTACCCTAGATCGCGGCGTAGCCTATTCATGGTTCGTAACTGGAAAAATTAATAGTACTAGCGAAATTTGGAATTTCTATAATGAAGGACCAGGTTTGAAATCTACAATACCCTACCCTGCTACAGCTATTTCACCTGTTTCGGGAGCCTCTATATCGCAAACTAGCACATCGGTTAATCTAATCTGGAATTCAGAAGATCCTGATGACGACATTGTTTCTTATGATTTATTTTTTGGTGAAGCAAAAGACCCTCAGCTTTATGGAACAGATGTTACAGAAACTAGATTTAATGATATACCAGTTGAGGCTGGAAAAATCTATTATTGGAAAATTATTACCAAAGATAGCATCGGTAATGAATCTACCTCTGAAGTCTTTACATTTTCTGTAGGTTAAAGCATATTAAAGTATTGCATTAAATTTTAAAGTTGACAATAAAAAAGCCCCTTTAGCAAATACTAAAGGGGCTTTATATAAACTATATTCCTTATTAAAATTCTAGTATCACAAACTCAGAACGTCTGTTAACTGCATGCTTTTCTTCAGGACAATAAGTATTGTCATCACACTCGTTTAATAGTTGGGTTTCACCGTAAGCTTCTGTTGTCAACTTATCGGCTGATACTCCTTTAGACAATAAATAATCTTTAGTCTTATCAACTCTTCGCTGCGATAGCCAGTCATTATATTTCGAAGTTCCTCGAGAATCGGTATGGGAAGTGATTTTCAAAGTTAATGTTGGTATTTCTTCTAAAACCTGCGCTAAAGAGTCTAGCACCTTTTTAGATGAAGAATTAACAACCGAAGAATTTAAATCAAAATATACATTTCCTAAATTCTCAATTCTCGACTTAATTTCTGTCTTACGCTTATTAATCGCATCTACTTTAGCTTTCTCAGCAGCCGCCAATGCATCTTCCTCTTGTTGTTTTTTAAGTCTTTCTGCCAATAATAATTCGTCCTTTAAACGATTAACTTCATTTATTGAATCTGTTTGACGCTGTTTCTCTTTTGCGATAGCCGCTAAAAGCTCTAGTTTTTCCTCTCCTCGTTTAGAAAGCCCTTTTTCTATACCAAATTGATAAACGGCTCCAGCTCCATACTGAATGTGATTAGAAACACCTTCTTCTTCGCTCATAGCCCATTTACCAGTAGCATTTAAGTCCAATCCCCATCTGTCTGAAAACCATGTTCTAAAACCTACAATAGCATTATAGGTTCCTCTTCCTCTATTATTAGCATCTGTATAACCAGCACCTATACCAACATAAGGATCAAACCAAGCAGTTTCACCAATTATTTTATTTAAATCATACGTAATTCTACCATCTAAGCCGAAATAATTGATGTTTTCAGTTATAATCTCTCCATCAATATTTTTACCATCTTTATATTGGTTATAGGTTCCAATAGCTTCTAAACCAAGTCCACTTTTAAAATATCTACCGATACTTACTCTTGATGGATAAGGAACTAAATTCCATTCATCTCCAAAATTAAAGAGTCCATCAAAAACATTACCTGAATCATCTACAGCGTTTAAACCGACACCGAAAATCCAAGAGCTCTGTACAATACTATCTTTTGCCGTGATTTGAAGTTCATCTTGAGCAAAGGTTATAGAAGATACCATGAGAATTAATAATAAACTAAAAATTTTAGCCGTTTTCATAATATAAAATTTGGGGTTATAAAATGTAAAATTAGTTGTAGGTGAGGAGGTTGACAAATAATTACCGTGTATAGCAATTAAAATCGTTCGTTAGTCGAATGTAGAATTATTATCGACTAATTACTTTATAATTTTGAGCGTTTTTGTACTTAAAGGCAACTTGTACATACTAAAAGGACTTACAATTAAGGTATTTTCTTCTTTAGACACTGTAGTTTTCATCTTATGAATTTGCAAATAATCAGCCTTCTCACTCAACTCTAAATCAGCATAATTAGAAGCTGAACTATCGCCACACCAAATGAGAATCATTTCGATGTTAAAATCTATTGAAGGCGGAGTCAATCCTGGTTTTCTGGTCTGGTTTATTTTACCGTAAAAATCGTTCAATTCTTTTTGATTCTTTATTAAAAGATACTCCTCTTGCTCAAAGCCGCTGTAATTCTCATTTAAAATAAGTTCCATACCCGTATCATTAGATTCTTGCAAACTACTTTGAGCAGTGCTCTTACAAGAATTCAGCTGAATTATAGCTAACAGAAAAAAACAAGTAAAATATTTAAACATTTTTGAATCTTCCTTTATAAGCCCTTTCATATACTTCTTCGTAAAGCGGAACCACTTTTTGAATATCAAAACGCTGTGCTTCTTTTAGGGCATTAAGTTTGAATCTTTCTAAAACACTATCATTCTTTAAAATGGTAATCGCCTTAGCCGCCATATCGTTGATATCACCAACATCACTTAAAAATCCACTTACGCCTTCGGTATTCACCTCTGGTATACCACCAGCATTACTAGAAATCACCGGGACTTTATTTATCATCGCCTCAAGAGCTGCTAGTCCGAAACTTTCTGATTCTGATGGTAATAGAAATAAATCTGAGAAACATAGAATTTTATCGATCTCATTACTATTCCCTAAAAATATAACCTTATCTGCTATACCTAATTCTTCGCATAAACGCTCAGCACCTTCTTTCTCAGGCCCTTCACCGACCATAATAAGTTTTGAAGGAATTTGAAGTTGAATTTTACTGAATATTTTAATTACATCAGGTATACGCTTTACTTTTCTGAAATTACTTATATGCGTCACTATACGCTCGCCTTCAGTTGCCATATTTGACCTCTGGCAATCGGTAAAAGAAGTACTGTATTTTTTGGCATCGATAAAGTTAGGGATAACTTCAATCTCGCCTTTAATATCAAAAGTATCTAAAGTACCCTTTTTTAAACTTTCAGAAACTGAAGTAACCACATCAGACTGATTAATACTAAAAGTAACTGCAGGTTTGTAGAAAGGATGTTTACCGACCAAAGTGATATCGGTACCATGTAGTGTTGTAATCATTGGCACATAGATACCCTCTTCTTCTAACATTTTCTTTGCCATATAGCCCGCATAGGCATGTGGTATCGCATAATGTACATGTAAAAGATCGATTTTATGAAGCTTTATGGTATCAACTAACTTACTAGATAATGCAAGTTCATAAGGCTGATAATGAAATAGTGGATATTCTGGCACATGAACTTCATGAAAGAATATTTTATTACTCAACAACTCTAAACGAACCGGTTGCTTGTAGGTAATAAAATGAATCTCATGACCTCTATTAGCCAATGCAATTCCTAATTCTGTTGCGACTACACCGCTACCACCAAAGGTAGGGTAACATACTATTGCTATTTTCATTACAACAAAACTACCTTTTTTAATTCAGAATTGAATCGTAAATAGCTTGTTGAATTCTAGTTCTTAACCCAGATTTAACTAAAAGTGTGTTCGATGCAGATGGATATGTTCTGTTGGATAAAAATACGTAGACAATTTCTTCTTCTGGATCAGCCCAAGTATACGTTCCTGTAAAGCCACTGTGTCCAAAACTTTTTCTTGAAACACAACCACAGGTCGGACCACTGTGCTGTAACTGTGGTTTATCAAAACCTACTCCTCTACGCACATTGTTATCACAAAAATAACAGGTATTGAATTTTTTAACCGTTCTAGAATCGAAAAACTTAGTACCACCATAATACCCATTTTGAAGGTACATTTGCATAATCTTGGCAATGTCATTAGAGTTACTAAAGAGTCCGGCATGGCCACCGACGCCTGCTTGCATTGCAGCACCCATATCATGAACGTAACCTTGTACGGTACCATATCTATAATAGTTATCTTCCTCAGAAGGAACAATCATATTCTTGTCAAATTTCTCTAAAGGATTATATGAGGTGTGGTTTGCCCCTATTCTATTATAAAGAAAATCATTTGTTAATCCGTCTAGCCTTTGACCATAACTTTCTTCAACAACCTTTTTCATTACATAATACGGTACGTCACTGTAACGGTATCTATTAGACTTTAAATCTTGTCTGCCGATTCTATTATAAATTGAATCTTTATAGGCATCTGCTAAATAAAGATTATCATACACTTTCGTTGAAAAACCGGGCAATGGTGAGTTTCTATAAAATTCACCTGAGGGCTTTTTATTTTCATCTAATGTATTGATGTAAAAAGGAATCCACGCTGGTAAGCGACCATAATGAGAAAGCGCTTTTAAAACGGTTACATTTTTAATTTCGGTATTAGAATAATTCGGCACCAATTCTTCAAAAGTATTGTTCAAACCAATTCTTCCTTCTTCCTCCATTTTCATGACCATTGGCAAGGTTGCCAATATTTTGGTTAAAGAGGCTAAATCATAAATGTAGTCATTGGTAATCTTTTCTTTGCTATCGTATGTTGGCTTACCAAAACTTTTCTGGTAGATAACCTTTCCTTTTCTGGCTACTAAAACCTGAGCTCCAGGAAACATTAAACTATCCAGCCCATGGCTCATTAATTCATCTATTTCCTTAAGTCCTTTTGAGCTCATACCAACACGCTCTGGAATACTATAGCCTAATCTACTTAGAGATTTAACTTGCACACCTGTATTTACAGGGAATTCTTGATGGGCACTCACAGGCAATTTACCGGTAGCACTTACCGCTCCAAATAATACTTCCGCCGTTTTCTCTTGCGCAATATCACTATTCTGATAAGACATTACCACAGCATCGATAGTATCATATGATTTGATATCCGATAACGCATATGGCTTGGCAAAAACACAAAGTATAAGATTAGAAGTACGTTCGCTGCCAATTGCTTGCAACCAATTTAATTCTTTAGTTGAAAACTTATATGATTTCCATGGACTTTCATTACTCTTATGATGCCCTACAATAACTAAATTAAAATCCTTTAATTTTACTTTTAAGGTATTAATGTCATTTGCCTCAACTACAGTAACATCTACATAATTCTTTAGCCCTTTAACAAATGTTTCATTATCAGAATCGCCCATTTTCACATAAGCAATTTTCTTATTGTCAAGGTTTTTAATAGATAATAAATCTAGTTTATTCTTTACAACCGTAATCGCATTCTCAATAGCTTGTTCATAAATAATATCATCTTCAAGACTATTTAAATCTTCATACAAATTGTTTAAAGAAATAGGTGAGTACTTGTTTAAACCAGCCTTATATTTTGCCTGTAATATTTTTTTAACAGAATAAGCCAAACGCTCTTCAGTCAACTTACCCTTTTCGTAAGCTTTGGTTAATTTTTCTTTTGCGCTTACAATATTCTCTGGCATTAATAACATATCGTTACCTGCCATAAATGCATCCAACTCAACACTACCATCTTTGCCTTTTGTAGAAACCCCTTTCATATTCAGGGCATCGGTAAATATTAATCCTTCGTAACCTAATTCTTCTTTTAAAATTCCGGAAATTATTTGTTCTGACAAAGAAGAAGGCATTCCTTTTTTCATTTCAAGTGCAGGCACCTCTAAGTGGGCTACCATTATACTACTTAAACCTGAACTGATTAATTTCTTAAACGGATAAAGTTCTAAACTATCCAATCGCTTTCTTGAGAACGGAATTACAGGTAAATTGTGATGAGAATCCACTTCTGTATCACCATGACCAGGAAAATGCTTCCCATTTGCCAATACCCCAGCGCTCTCCATACCTCTAGCAAAAGCGGTTCCTTTCGCAACTACATTATCTCTATTCTCACCAAAAGAACGATTGCCTATAATCGGGTTTTTCGGATTCGTATTGATATCTAAATCTGGAGCAAAATTTATTTGTACTCCTAAACGTTTGGCATGCTTACCAATTTGATACCCTACTTTTTCTACAATAGAATTATCTTGAATAGCACCCAATGTCATATTCCAAGGGAATGCATAGGTAGAATCTAATCTCATAGAAAGTCCCCACTCAGCATCCATTCCGATTAATAATGGAACTTTTGAAACTGCTTGATAATCATTTGTAAGTTTTGCTTGTCGAACAGGTCCGCCTTTAGAAAAAATAACGCCACCCAGATGTTCTTGAAGTATTAAATTCTTAATTTGATCGGTAGCTTGCTTACTTTGATTAGAAGCAACACTTACCATAAATAGCTGACCAAGTCTTTGATCTAAGCTCATTTGAGCATACTGCGCATCTACCCAACGTTGTTGAGCAGTACTGTCTTTGGTTACTAAGGGGTTTTGAGCAAGCAAACTTGAACAGCAAAACAATCCACAAATAAGAATAAAAATATAGCGCATAAAAATATATGTACTGAGATAACTATTATGGATTGAAATTATTGCATTTCATCGATATAACCCAATAAAATCTGATACTTAAGAAGAAATTATGTTAAAGAAAACGAGCATGCCAACTCTCAGAAGCTGGTACTTCCCAATGCTCAAGATACTCTCCTTTATTGGCAACCAGATTGTTGAATACAATCGTATTTTTAGAAATCGCCTTTTGCTTCGCCATAGCCTTAAAATCAATTAAGCTTTTATAAGCTACAAACTCACCTTGTTTGTACGAAACGTTCATTTTATCTAATAGAAGAACATCATATTTCTTTTCCAAACTCTGTATAAAATGTACAGAAGCATCTATAGAGCAACCAGTAGCCCCTTGTGTCGTTTGATCAAGAGCTATCACAATAAAACGTCTATACTTTATCTCATAACCTGCATTTAAATCATTACCGTGTGCGGTCCATGAAGTTAAAAAAGTATCTAAATCTGAACCAATTTCGGCTATTTCCTTTTCAGAAAATGAACGGTTACATTGATATATCCAAACTCTTGCAGTTTCTGGTAATGTGTTAAATTCTACTAGCAAATTTTAATTTTTTAACTATTATAAGTCTTCGGCCGTTGCAATCATCTCAGCAATATCCATTACCTGAACATCACCTTCTTTTTCTTTATTCTTAACACCATCTGTCATCATCGTGTTACAGAAAGGACAACCTGCAGCAATAATTTCAGGTTTTGTTTCTAATGCTTGCTCTGTACGCTCAATGTTCACATCCTTATCACCCTTTTCAGGTTCTTTGAACATTTGAGCACCACCAGCACCACAACAAAGACCTCTTTGCTTGCAGCTTTTCATCTCGATAAGCTCGGCATCTAGTTTTCTAATCAAATCTCTTGGTGCCTCGTATACTCCGTTTGCTCTACCTAAATAGCAGGGATCGTGAAATGTAATACGCTTCCCCTTAAAGTTACCGCCTTCCATAGAAATTCTACCATCGTTCAGTAAATCTTTAAGAAACTGTGTATGGTGTACAACTTCATAATTACCTCCTAAGCCAGGGTATTCGTTTTTTATCGTATTAAAACAATGCGGACACGCTGTTACTATCTTCTTAATTTCATAAGCGTTCAGCACCTCTATATTAGTTACTGCTTGCATCTGAAACAAAAACTCATTACCAGCACGTTTTGCAGGATCACCCGTACAACTTTCTTCTGTACCAAGTACCGCAAAAGATACATTAGCCTTATTCAAAATCTTTACGAAGGCTTTCGTTATTTTCTTTGCTCTATCATCAAAACTACCAGCACAACCTACCCAAAATAAAACTTCAGGTACAGTTCCCGACGCAAAAAATTCTGCCATTGTAGGCACTTTTAATTCACTTGCCATATCTATCTTTAAGATTCTTTACTCCAATTTAAACGGTCCATTTGGTTAAATGGCCAAGGTGCTCCATTATTCTCAATATTACCCATCATGTTATTCAAATCTGTAGGAGCTGCAGATTGTTCCATAACTAAATACTGTCTCATATCCATAATAATAGAAAGAGGATCAATACTTATTGGGCAGGCCTCAACACATGCATTACATGATGTGCATGCCCATAATTCTTCGGGAGTAATAAAATCGTTTAGTAATTGCTTTCCATCATCTTTAAACTCGCCATTATTAGCATCTATATTCTTACCCACTTCCTCTAAACGATCACGGGTATCCATCATAATCTTACGAGGAGATAATTTTTTCCCTGTTTGATTTGCTGGGCATTCACTAGTGCAACGACCACATTCTGTACATGTGTATGCATTTAGTAATTGAACCCAACTTAAATCTTGCACATCTGATGCCCCGAACTTATCTGGAACAGCAGCATCTTCTGCAGGTTCTGCATAAGGATCAGCATCTGGATCCATCATCATTTTAACTTCATCTGTAACAGACTGTAAATTTCTGAACTGTCCTTTAGGTGTCAACTTACCGTAATATGTATTCGGAAAAGCCAAAAGAATATGAAGGTGCTTTGAGTAGTATAAGTAGTTTAAGAAAAATAAAATTCCTGCAATATGTACCCACCAGGCTGTACGTTCTATCAAAACCAAAGTAGAAATAGACATACCTTCAAACATAGGAGCTATAAAACTACTGATTGGGAAAGACCCTGCAGCAGCATAATGTTCTGCACCCATCTGTTGCAATTGGTAATCTGCACCGTTCATGGTTAAAAACAAGACCATTAATACAAGCTCTATATATAAAATAAGGTTTCCGTCTTTTTTTGGCCATCCTTCCATTTCTGGCTTAAAGAACCGTTTTAGTTTTATTACATTCCTTCTAATCCAGAAAACTACAACAGCTATTATAACCAACAAGGCTAAAACCTCAAATGATCCAATTAAGAAATCATATACAGGTCCTAATACGGCAAACATTCTGTGCGTACCAAAAATACCATCTAAAATAATTTCTAGAACTTCGATGTTTATAATAACAAAACCAACATAAACAATAATATGTAGTACTCCAGCAATTGGGCGCACCACCATTTTAGATTGCCCTAGAGCAATTTTTACCATGTTTTTCCAACGTTGTGGTTTATTATCTGTTACCGAAGCTTCTTTACCTAAAAAAATATTTCGTTTCAACCTTGAAACATTTTTTACAAAGAAACCAATACCTACTATTAGCAGGACTACAAAAATAATATTAGGGAGATATTGCATATAAATTAATCTTCTTTACTTCTCAATTGAATTTGCCGCTGGATCATCTTCTGGTACTTCGTACTCTTTCTGCTTTTTACCAAAAACAGAAACATTTACATACCTCTTAGGATTTAAACGAAAATCTTGCAACAATAAATCTAACTCGTGTGACGCACTATTTAGATTACCATACAATTCTTTATCATTCATAAGTAATCCAAGTGACCCATCGCCATTCTCAATTCTTTCTGTCACCTTATCTAAACTAGCCATAGTAGATTCTAGACTTGCCAAAGTTCTACCAAGTCCCGCAGAATTTAAAGAATCTGAAAGCTTTGCAAAATTAGCAGTTAATTGTTCAAAGTTTTCGAATGAGCTATTCAGCTTTTCTTTATTAATATCTAAAACAGAATTAATTTGAGTGGCACTAGTATTCAAGTTAGTAATTAAAGTATTTAACCCTCCAATAACCTCTTTCAGTTCTTTCTTGGTTTTTTCATCTAAAACAGAATTTACATTGACCAAAACAGAATCTGCACCAGATATTGCCGATTCTACTTTACGCACCAATGGAGTTAATTTCTGCTGCGCCAAATCAGTAATACCAGGTCTGGTTTCGGTACGTAAAGTATCGCCCGATTGTGCGAAGGCTTCATCAAAGATGGGTTTTATTTGTAATCCCTTCCCCCCTATGATACCAGTATCGTATAGTTCAACGGTACTGTTTCTAGAAAACTTAAATTTATTACCCACTGTAAATGTTACTAATAAATTTCCTTTATCATCTAAAAATTTTATATCATTAACCTTACCGACACTAAAGCCGTTAATAGAAACGTTAGTACCAGATTGTAAACCACCAACATTTGGGTAGATAGCGTAAAACGTTTTACTATTATCAAAAATAGGAGTCGACTTTAAATAGCTGAATCCCATGATGAACAGTAATAAGCCACCTATAACAATAATTCCTGTTTTTAATTCTCTAGATAGTTTCAAGCAATTTTATTTTTAGTACTTTCAAAATTATGAATAATATTTACACTTTAAGGTCTAAAATTAGAAACCTCGTCAATAGCGTCTTGAATCGGAATTCTCTCACCTAATTTATAAGCCACAATATAAGCAGTTGCATAGCCCTTTTCTTGAGCTTGAGATTGCATCATTTTTGCTTCTCTATATGACCTTGTTTCACCATACATATAACGATAAAGGTTCTTAAAAGGCTCTTGAGAAAGATTCGAAAGTCCTTTAAAGTTACTAGAACTAAGAGCAACATTCTTACTACTTGCCATCAATTGAATTTTAAAGACAATAGAATCTGCCACTTCTTTTTCATTAATTGCCTCTTTAACCTTCACAACAGGTACTTCTGCTACAACTTCTTTAACTCCCTCAACCTTAGGTGTTGAAATAAGCTCTTTAGTCTCCTCTACTTCAGCAACTATCTCTTTTAAAGGTTCAACGACAACTTCCTTTTTTTCTTCAACCTTTTCTATAACTGCTTCTTGTACAGGTGGTGCATTAGGCTTATTAACTGTAGTAGCCACAGATTTCACTGTTGGCTGAACACCTTCTTTATAAAGCAATATTGCCTTAGCAATTGCCTCGCCCATATCATTCTGCCCCTTAGTAGAGTTTAAATAAGCGCCTTCATCTTTATTAGTTAAGAAACCGGTTTCTACTAAAACGCTTGGCATAAAAGTTTGGTGTAATACAATAAAACCCGCCTGCTTCACTTTTCTATCTGTTCTTTTTAACTTGCTAGAAAAATTCTCTTGAATCATTGTTGCCAAAGCCACACTTTGATCTAAAAATTCTTCTTGCATAATAGTTAATCCGATTACAGATTCAGGAGAATTAATATCATAATCGGCATATCTATTCTCGTAATTATCCTCTAAATAAATTACCGAGTTCTCTTTCTTCGCTATTTCAAAATTTTGCTTATTTGCATGAAGACCCAATACAAAGGTACCTGCACCATGCGCGTCTGAAGTATGAGAATCGCAATGCACCGAAACAAACAAATCTGCATTTGCCTTATTTGCCACCTCTCCCCTAACGTATAAATCAATAAACGTATCGTCTTTTCGCGTGTAAACAACTGTAATGTCTTTATTCTTAGAAAGAATCTCACCTACCTTCAAAACAATATTTAAAGCTATTTTTTTCTCTAAATAGCCATTGCCTAAGTTACCAGGATCATGACCACCGTGCCCTGCATCAAGCACAACAATAAAAGGATCGTCTGATTTGATTTCCTCATCAGATACCGTAAAAGACAGAAGTAATAACGCTGTTGTTAAAACTAAAGAAAAGCTAAAGAATTTTATTTTCATATGTGTTAGGGATTATATCGCCCTGATAATGGTTAAATTTATTGTAAGACCCTACATAGGGATTAAAAAATATATGTAAGTTTGACATCTTAAATAACGGCTCATTGGACCGCCAAACCTTTACAAAAATAGGATATATAGCCTTGCAATCAAACAAACATTACTTACTTTTCCTATTCTTCGTCTTTGTCAATGCTTTTTACGCTGTTGGTCAAGAAGGTAAAATCACGACTCTTAATATCGAAGCAGAAAGAGATTCAATCATTGCGCCATTGTTTCCGCCTACCGCAATAATAGACTCTATCGCCAATGATTCTTTAGTTGCCGATTCTCTTAATCAAAAACCACCTTTACTTTTAGATAAGATAACCTACAAGGCTAAAGACTATGTAAAGTTAAGTCAAAAAGAAAATAAAATTTACCTCTATAACGAAGCAGAAATCTACTATCAAGACACCGAACTAAAAGCAGGTGTTATTATAATGGATTATATAAAAAATGAAGTTTATGCTGGCAGAATGGTAGATTCTTTAGGCAATTACACACAACTACCCTATTTCAAACAAGGTACAAATATTGTAATACCAGATTCTATTCGCTTTAATTTTGATACTCAAAAAGCACTTATCTGGAATTCGAGAACAGAACAGCAAGCGGCAGCAGGTGCTTTAGGTAGTGATGCTATGAAAGTTTATGCTGAAATCACCAAAAAAGAGAACGACTCGGTCTATTTTTTAAGTGAAGGAAAGTTGACTACATCTACAGATACTATAAACCCAGACTACTATATACGAGTTCGAAAGGCGAAATTTGTACCTAAAAAGAAGGTGATTGCCGGTTTCAGTAATTTATATATTGCCGATGTGCCAACGCCTATTGCCATGCCTTTTGCGTATTTTCCACTTTCACAAGGTAGATCTGCAGGTATTTTAATGCCCTCTTTTGGTAATGACCCAAATACAGGATATTTTCTACAGGATATGGGGTACTATGTTCCTTTAGGTGATTATGCAGATATGACCCTTTCCGGAGATTTTTATACAAATGGTAGTTATGCCTTTAGAACCGCATCAATTTATACGAAACGATATAAATACCGAGGCAATCTCAACTTACGATACGAAAACCAAGTCAGAAGTCAAAAAGGCTTTAGTGACTATAGCTTATCAAGAAACTATAATATACAATTTTCGCACTCTCAGGACACAAAATCCAGTCCGAATTCACGGTTTTCAGCGTCTGTAAACTTAGGGAGTAGTGAGTATTATCGAAATTCTTTACAACAACGAAATTTACCTAACACTCAGAATAACACCTTGTCGTCATCGGTATCGTATTCAAAAACATTTCCTAATTACCCTTCTGTGAATATGAGTTTAACTGCTACACATTCGCAATTAACTTCTGCAACTGCAACAGAATCTGACACAGATAACATTACCATGACTCTACCAACATTTCAAGCAAGTGTAGAGCGTATCTATCCTTTCGTAAAACGAGATGGTATAAAAAAGGGAATAATCGATAATATCAATTTTCAATATAGTGTAAACGCTCAAAATAGACTAACCACTAACGATGATGATTTCTTGACAACCAAGATGTTTGATAACGCGAGAGTTGGAGCAAGTCATAGTATACCTATTGCCACAAATTTTAAGGTTGCCAAGTTTTTTAGCGTTAGTGTTGGCGGTAATTACGAAGATGTTTGGTCTTTAGAAACTTACAATCAGCGTTTTGATGCAGATACAGGGTCAGTAGTGAGAGACACAATAAGCGGTTTTGATCGCTATAACACCTACAACTTTAGTGCGAGTGTAGGTACAACCCTTTACGGCACTTTTAATTTAGGTGAAGACAAAAAAATACAGGCAATTAGACATACCTTAAGACCATCTTTAAGTTATGGTTATGCACCGTCTTTTGAACAGTTTTATGATGAATATCTTGATGAAGATGGCGTTGAAGTTCAATATAGTCGCTTTCAAGGTACCCTGAACGGAGCGCCTTCATTAGGCAAGTCCAACAGCCTAAGTTTTTCATTAGCAAATACCTTAGAAGCAAAAGTTAGAGATAAGGATTCTACCAAAATAGAACCTAAAAAAATATCTTTATTAAGCAATTTTAATATTTCTTCGGGATATAATTTTGAATCAGACTCTCTTAAATTGAATCCGGTAAGTATTAACGGAGGCACCAACATACTTGACAATAAAATGTCTATAAATTTCTCAGCTGGCTTAGACCCATATGCAATTGACAATAATGGCACACGAATAAATGAATGGAATATAAATAATGGAGGAAGCCTTTTTAGGCTTACACGTGCAAATGCCAATGTCTCCTATTCCATAAGCAGTGATATGTTTGGCAAAAAAGACAACAACGACAAAGATGAAGAGGAAGATCTATTTGACTACGTTGCCCAAAGTGGCGGTAGAAACGATGACCTTTTCGGAAGAGCCGACGATTTCAACTCTAACCCTGTTAGAAAAGACGACAAGAACAACGATGTAGAAAATCCTATATTCGGCACGAAAATACCCTGGAATTTTAGACTTGCTTATTCTGCAAATTACACTAATTCGGCACGGCAAAGTGAATTTAGCAGTCACTCGTTAATGTTTTCAGGCGACATAGAACTTTCACCAAGGTGGTCTGTTGGCGGGTCTTCTGGTTACGATTTTAAAAATCAAGGATTCACGTTAACACAGTTACGTTTTCAAAGAGATCTAAAGAGTTTTACCATGCGTTTTAATTGGACACCTTTCGGAACCTATAAAAGATGGTACTTCTTTATCGGTATTGATTCTTCGATACTTAAAGATCTTAAGTGGGAAAACAGAAGCCAAAACTAACACCTAAATTTTATCTAACATGAAAAAAATTATCAATACAGTAAATGCTCCTGCACCTATAGGACCATACAATCAAGCAACTTTAAGTAATGGAACTTTATATATTTCTGGTCAAATTCCTTTAGACCCTAAAAGCGGAGAATTAGTTTCTGGAGATATAAAACTAGAGACAAAACAGTCTATGGAAAATTTAAAGGCCATTTTAACTGAAGCTGAAATGACCTTTGAAAATGTTGTGAAGTCGTCTATTTTTCTTAGCGACATGAAACAATTCACTGAAGTAAACGAGGTATATGCTTCTTATTTTAATGCAGAAACTGCACCAGCAAGAGAAACCGTAGAAGTTGCAAATTTACCTAAGTACGTAAATGTTGAAATCTCTATGATTGCCGTAAAATAAAATCTTACATATTAGATCGGTGAAAATCAACCAAACCTTCAATAGGTCTTTGTCTAATTACCCCAACAATTAAATCATTTCTAAGTAGTACAGAAGTTAATTCATCTCTTAGATAATGTGCAATACTACCTACAAAATTGATTGGAACCTTCGTCGCCAATTCAAATTGCATTACGTAGTTATTTATAAATTGCTGAAAGCCTTTATCTATAACACCTTTTGCATACGGGTGATCCTTGTTCTCGATTAAAAAACGAGCAAAGGTCGCTAAGTACGTATTTGGGTTAGGCTGCTTGTATAAGTTCTCTTTTATTACATCGGCATCTAAATCATGAGAAGCAGCAAATTTATGCGCTAAATCAGACGGCATTTTATGAAAATAGTAATCACGAATAAGTTTACGACCAAAGAAATTTCCACTACCATCATCCATAGGTATGTACCCCAATGATGTTACTTTCTGAAATAACTGATTACCATCATAATAACTACAGTTAGAACCTGTACCTAAAATACAAACGATACCTTGATGACCAACTTTTGTTGTAGCAAATATGGCAGCATAAGTATCTTCTTTTACATCGGCTTTTGCATTAGGAAAATAATCTTTAAAGATTGCCTTTAAGAACAACTTCATACGATCGGTACCACAACCGGCACCATAGAAATAAAGATGTGAAACCTTTTCTCTATTTTTAGAAAGCTCAAAATTATTCGCTAAGCGATCTTCAATAACATCTTTTGTCAACACCTCAGGACTCAACCCCAAAGTCTGCGTTAAAAAAAGTTGTTCGCCATTTTCATCTAATGCAATCCAATCTGACTTGGTTGCGCCACTATCTACTATTAAAATCATATACCGAATGTCTTTAAAAAATAAACCTGAAAATAAGGAAAAACTGCCTCATTTTCAGGATATATCTTTGTTATACTAAAATGATGGTTATAAGGTATTAACGTGTTGCATTAAGTCTACCATTTTATTGGAGAAACCAGCTTCATTATCATACCAAGAAATTAACTTAAAGAAAGTAGAGTTTAATTCGATACAAGCACCTGCATCAAAAATGCTAGTTCTAGGATCACCAATAAAATCTTGAGAAACAACGCTCTCTTCCGTATAACCTAATACACCTTTTAATTCACCCTCTGAAGCTGCTTTAAAAGCTTTTTTAATCTCTTCTAAAGAAGTTGCTTTTTTAACTTTCACAGTCAAATCTACCACAGAAACATCGGCAGTTGGTACTCTAAAAGCCATACCAGTAAGTTTTCCTTTCAATGCAGGTATTACTTTAGTTACTGCAACCGCAGCACCTGTAGAAGCAGGTATTATGTTCAACATTGCACTTCTACCGCCTCTCCAGTCTTTTCTAGAAGGACCATCAACAGTCATTTGTGTTGCAGTAGTTGCATGAACCGTAGTCATCAATGCTTCTTCAATACCGAAGTTATCATTAACAACTTTAGCCAAAGGTGCTAAACAGTTAGTAGTACAAGATGCGTTAGAAACTATAGTATCAGTTGCTTTAACATCTTTGTGGTTTACACCAACTACGAACATTGGAGCATCTTTAGAAGGAGCAGATATAACAACTTTCTTAGCACCACCATCAATATGATATTGAGCAGTCTCTAAAGTTGTAAAAATACCAGTACATTCTGCAACAGTAGCAGCACCTACTTCATCCCACTTACAATTCTTAGGGTCTCTTTCTGCAGTAATACGAACAGTTTTACCGTTTACGATTAAGTGACCATCTTTTACATCAACAGTACCATCGAATTTACCGTGAACTGAATCATATTTCAATAAATAAGCTAAGTGCTCAACATCTAATAAATCGTTGATAGCAACTACATCTACATCACCACGCTTAATTGTAGTTCTGAATACCAATCTACCTATTCTACCAAAACCGTTAATTCCTATTTTCAAATTTGACATTTTCTCTATTTTTAATTTTTATAATTATGTAGTCATTATTTCTGAAACTCTAATAAGTTCCTTATCAATTTTTGTATGCCCTTTTATTGCCTTGTTAATAGGGGTCAACGTTAATTGGTTATCTTGAATACCTACCATTAGGTTGGTTTTACCTTCTAACAAAGCTTCTACAGCTTTTACTCCCATTCTACTTGCTAATACACGGTCGTAACATGACGGCGACCCTCCTCTTTGCATATGCCCTAATACAGATACACGCACATCATAAATTGGTAAATGCTCTTCAACATACTCCTTAAGCTCGAATACGTTTTTACCAGATTTATCACCTTCGGCAACAATTACGATACTTGAAGATTTACCCGATTCTTTACTTCTTTTTAAAGATTCAAGTAATCTATCTAAACCTAAATTCTCTTCTGGTATCAAAATTTCTTCAGCACCTGCACCAACACCTGCATTCAATGCAATATGCCCAACATCTCTACCCATAACTTCTACGAAGAAAAGCCTATTGTGAGAACTTGCCGTATCTCTAATTTTATCGATACATTCCACTACTGTATTTAAAGCGGTATCAAAACCTAAGGTAAATGTAGTTCCAAAAATATCGTTATCAATAGTACCAGGAATACCTATAACAGGAAAATTGTATTCTCTGTTAAATATCATGGCACCAGTAAAACTACCATCACCTCCAATTACCACAAATGCATCTATTCCCGCTTTTAGCAACTCCTCATGCGCTGTTTTTCTACCTTCTGGAGTTCTAAAGTCATCGCAACGAGCAGACTTAAGTATAGTACCACCTTTATTAATAATATTATTTACACTACGGGCGTCCATAGGTTTAAAATCGCCCTCTATCATACCTTGATACCCTCTATAGATTCCAACACAATCTACCTTCAAGTATGCACAAGTACGAACAACTGATCTTATGGCAGCATTCATTCCTGGAGAATCACCTCCTGAAGTCAGTACTGCTATTTTTTTTATTTCTGAAGACATTGAAAAATTTAAGCCAACGAAAGTAAGAAATCTTAGTCGAAATTGGAATAAAAGTGAGTCGCATTTTAAGAAAAAATCAACGAAAAGGATTTCGCTATAACAGATTAACACTCAAATTCTTAAAATTTGTTATTTATTCATAAAGAGATAAGTATTTATCTATTAATTTAATGATTTGGGCTTGTCGTAAAAACGGATTAAGCTATCATTACCCATGACAGAAGATGGGGTTTCGATTTCTTCAACAGGTTCTCTCTTTTCAACCGGCTTAGTGGCCAATATTTTTTGAAAGAGTTCTTTAAAATTATTAAAATCTACTTCATAAGATATCCCTGCACCTTGAGTTGAACCTTGTTGATCTGACAAATAAGCCTGTATTTCACTTTGTCTACTGAAAAAATTAGCACTTAGCGTACCTTCTTCATTCAACAAAACCTGTATTTCAAAATCACCAGCCACCAATGTTTCACTAGATGCACCCACCGGTACCCCTACTTTTCCATTAAATAATATTCTATCTGATATTTGTGTAGATACCGTTACCCCTATTCGATCATCGGTTTCTATATCTGCAGATCGATCGAGTATACCTTGTTCGTAAGAAAGCCCTAAATTAAACTTATCATTACCTCCACTTAAAATTGAGTTTAAAATACTTGATGCACTTTGTACCAAATTACCTGTTATCGCTTGCTGATTAATACCACTTTGAGAATTTACAAAAGTACCTTGTGCCAATAAGAATATTGCATTCTTTTCTTCTACCGTTGGATCCTGCAAAGTATATTCTAACTCGGACTTAACAATAGAGCTCGTACCTGGAAATTCAATACCAAAATCAATATCAGGGCTCTCTAACTCCCCTGTTAAACTAATAATAACATTTGTTGGTATTCTACGTGTAAATCCGGCATCCTCAAGTAATGGAGCTGGGTTGGCGTTTAGAGAATATACCGCCTCCATACTCAAAATAGCCTCTAATGGCTTTTGATCCCAATTAATAGTTCCACCGGGTTTCACCTTAAATTTTTTATCAATAATACCTCCAAATTTATAATTAAAGTCCCCTGTAACTACAACATAATCTCCATACATTTCAAACTTACCATTGGTATTGATCTGTATTAAAATAATACCAACTCCAGTACCTTTTAAAGAACTTCCTGTTTTGGTGTCAGTCACAATTTCAACCTCGGCATCGGGTGTAATATCTAGATTGAACTCTAACTCCAAACCTTGATAATCTTTTAATTGACGTTGACTTTCAATTCTTTGCTTATCCTTCTTTTCTAAAAAATTAATAAAGGAGTAATCACCAACACTAGCGACATCACTTAAAGGTATTTTCAATGAAGTACCTTTTGCGGTAGACCCATCAACAGTAATATTCAAAGCAGTTGTAGGTCCGTAAATACGACCAGTACCATTTAAATAACCTGTACCATAATACAGTTCCCCCTCCTTAAACTCTGTATTCAGAATTAAAAATTTGTCTTTCTTGGTATCCACATTTAAGTCTAAAACCCAATCTTTAAAGAAACTATGCGTAATAGTACCATCTAAATTTGCTCGTGTGCCTTTTGCAACGTCTTCTAATGCTATATTTTCGAAATCAAAAGTCTGATCTTTAAGAATTACCCTTGAACGTGGAGCAAAACCATAATCAACATTTAAATAAGGCACTGCAATACCTGCATTATCTAAAGTTAGCAGACCATTAAAACTCGGATTATCTACATTACCCTCTATCTTAACCCTACCATCAATATCACCTCGTATATTATCTATTACCCCTTCGCCTAACGGACTAAATGGTTCTAAACCAAAGTTATTGAAATTGGCAATTAGGTTCGCTTTTGGTATCTCGCCCTTATTTTCTATGCTACCAACTACACTGAATTTTTCGACATTATTATCAGACAATTGAGAGTTAACTTGAAACTCAGATAAATCTTTATTCCCGATAATATTAATTGCTAAATCTCCTAAAGGTATATTGTTAATTCCGAATTGATCGATATTTAAATTCGATGATGGTAGATAGATTCCATCTTTTTGAAGCACGTTTAAAGTACCATTGACTTCCCCTTGCAGTTTTAAGCTATCAATTACCGGTGTTATTTTATCTAAGGATACAATTTTGAACTGAAGCTGAAGATCTTTATATGTAGAATCTGCCAACTGTCCTTTTAGCCGTATTTGCTCTTTTTCTTCGTTATTCATTACAATTTCTTGAATTGTAATACTATCTAAAGCCCTGTTCAGTATAACTTTATTCTTGGTGTCACCATCTTTGTTCAACACCCATTTATTCCCTTTAAAATTGACATCAGACGTTTTGAGACCAATAACAGACTTATTGTCTTTATTAAACGTGTGGTAGAAATTCAAGTTATAAGAATCGTCAAAATCACTACCTCCTTTAAATTCAGACCTAAAGAATAGCGTATCTTTTAATGTGGTATTAATTAGGTTGAAGTCTTTAAAATTATAATACGGCGTATCTAACTCACCTACCGAAACGAAAGTGTTAAACAGCGGATTCTTATTATCAATTCTAACTTCTATATTATCGGCAGCCGTACCAAACGCCTCAATACTAGGTGACTCAAAATTTAGCTTAAAATCACCTTCATCTGCAACAATATTACCCTTTATAAAAGTATTTGGATCGAAGCGTACTTCAGGAAAAAATACATCTACAATCTTATTATAAATTTTAAAATTGAAAGAAAGATTTTGACCATCAGAAATTTGAAAAGGCCTATAGTTTGTATAAATACTACCCAAAGAGTTCTGCACAAGTTTACCCAATTCTCGTACTTTAAAATTACCCTTCATAAAACCGGTAATAATATCTGGAGAGTTTATATTAATTGTACGTTCACGATCTTCACCAAAATTAGAGGTCACCGCAAAGTCTTCGAAATAATACGTGTCGTTTACATTTTGATAGCTCGTTTGCGTAAAGTTTATATCACCAATGATATTATCTAAGGTGGTACCCGTAATATCCATACTAACATTTCCTTTAAAAATAGAAACGCTGTCATTTATGATATTCAATTTCTTTAGATCGGCATAATCTACAGCGGCGATAAAATTGAAATTATTTCTAGTCTCGGCTACATTCGCAAGACCCTTAAAGTTAAATTTAAAATTCTCGTCGTTACTAATTAAAGAACCATCGAACAATTGATCTTTAATTAAACCCGAAACTCTTAAATCTTGATAATTATAGTTATTAAATTCAATAGAATAAATTTGACCTATAACCTCTGTATTCAGTTTCTCTTTTACAAAACCCTTGCCCTCAACATTAAAATCTAAGGTTGTTTTACCAAGATTCTTATTCTCAGTAAAATCACCTAAATCAAAATCAATTAAAGAGATGAAACCCTTGTAGGTTGCATTATCAATATTATTAAAATCACTTAAAACGATATCAGCATAACTACTACCAACAGCAGTATTTAAGTTCACTTTCGCATCTACCGAAGAATTAGTGATAAACGCATTACCACGAATAGTAAATTGCCCCAATTTACTGAAAGAAGACGGCAAAGATTTACCAATTAAATTAGGCAACAAAGCATTTAATTGATAGTAACTACTGGTAACATTTTTCATTTCAGCATTTAAACTGAAGGGTTTTTGTTTGCTAAATAAGTTCTTGAAATTAAAATCACCACGTATGCCAGTGTCATCAGAAAACAAGAAAAGATCATCTGTATTTAAATCATTTAAAACCCCGTTAACATTAGCATTGAAGGTTACTTCTTTTCCTTTCCCAAATTCATTATACAGTAAATTAACCTCGTCAAAAGCGACTAAAGACTCCTTAAATTCTGCAACAACATTTACTTTATTTAAAAAATCTTTAAAATCTTCACGATTATAATTAAATATGAGATTACCATCTAAAGCAGAAAGCGGTGTTTTTATTTTCAAAGAATCGAAACGCATTTGCTGCTTCGTATACTTAAAATTTGTTGCCAATTTTTCTACTTTTAATCCTCGATTGCTATAAAAAGACATTTCTTGAATATCTGTAGAAACCTCTGGACCAAGAATTAAAAAATCGGCTGCACCAATATTAAGACTATCAAAATTTAAAATAGTAGTGTTATTTAAATTTTCATCAATATACTTGAACCTACTATTTTCAATATCTACATACGATGAAGAAAGCCTAAAGGGCGGTGTACCTGACGCCCGAGGTTTGCCATCATCAAGCTTATCTACAAAAACCTCTAGATTGGTATTTGTTTCTCCGAAATACGTCTTTAGCTTAAAGTTTAATTTATCAACCGAAATATCACCAAATTCTAAGTTACCCTGTACCAAATTATTGATACTTAAAATGGATGTTTTAAGCTCATTGACATAGAATAAAGTATCTTGTTTGTAGTCTTCGATAAAGACACCTTCTAAACCGGTATTCCAAGAAATTAACGAAACCTTTAAGCGCTCAATATTAATATGTGTACCGTATTGATTGTTAATTTTTTTCGTAGCAAACTGTGCCAGTAAGGTCTGTACCACTGGCAATGAAAAAATGATAGTACCCAAAACACATATCAGCAAAAGCACCAATAATGTTCGAACCAATATTTTTCTCAGTTTTTTGATAGGTCTTTATGTTTTACCTTTGTTATTTAAATTTTATTCCAAATATGTCGGAACACGATACAATTTATATACTTGCTATAGAATCTTCTTGTGATGACACTTCTGCGGCAGTTTTAATGAACGATAAAGTGCTCAGTAATGTTGTCGCCACCCAGGCTATTCATAAAGAATATGGAGGGGTTGTACCAGAACTTGCATCAAGAGCACATCAACAAAACATAGTGCCGGTTGTTCATCAAGCCATAGCCAAAGCAAATATCGATAAAAAACAATTATCAGCCATAGCATTTACACGCGGACCTGGACTAATGGGTTCTTTACTTGTAGGCACATCGTTTGCAAAATCTTTATCATTAGGTTTACAGATACCGCTTATTGAAGTTAACCACATGAAAGCCCATATTTTAGCTCATTTTATAGATGACGAAACTATGAACGCACCGTCATTTCCGTTTTTAGCTTTAACTATAAGTGGAGGTCATACACAGATTGTTCAAGTGAATGATTACTTTGACATGAAGATTATTGGGCAAACTTTAGATGATGCCGTTGGGGAAGCATTTGACAAGAGTGCAAAAATTTTAGGTCTACCCTACCCTGGCGGACCTTTAATTGACAAATATGCAGCAACAGGTGATCCTCATAAATTTGAATTTACCATACCGAACGTAAAAGATTTAGATTTTAGTTTCAGCGGATTAAAAACGAACATACTCTATTTCATTCAGCGAAAAACGAAAGAGAATCCTGATTTTATCAAGAATAATCTAGAAGATATCTGCGCATCAATACAGTATACCATTATCACTATACTGATGAAAAAACTGAAAAAGGCAGTCAAGCAAACTGGCATAAAAGAAATTGCTATTGGTGGCGGCGTGTCTGCAAACTCGGGTATTCGAAAAGTTTTGACAGAAGCCCAGACAAAATACCAGTGGAAAACCTATATACCCAAATTTGAATATTGTACAGATAATGCTGCTATGATTGGTATTGTAGGATATCAGAAATACAAAAACGAACAATTCTCTCAACAAGATGTCACGGCTAAAGCTAGGTACGTTATATCATAGTTAATAAAATAAACCAAATGCAATTATTTTACAATCCTGATATTAAAGATACTGACACTACTTTCACTTTCGATAGCAATGAAAGCAAGCATATAGTTAAGGTTTTAAGAAAGAAAAACGGTGATGAATTATGGATTACCAATGGCAACGGTTACTTATTTGAGGCTAAAATAAGTAACGACAATATTAAAAAATGCGAGGTTGAGCTTATATCCTCCAAAAAATCGCATCCAAAATCTCATTGGTTACATATAGCAGTAGCACCAACAAAAATGAATGATCGTTTTGAGTGGTTTTTAGAAAAAGCTACTGAAATAGGGGTAGATGAAATAACACCTATAATATGTGAAAGATCAGAACGTAAAGTATTAAAACTTGAGCGTATGCAACGCGTGCTAGAGTCTGCCATGAAGCAATCGCTACAAACATATTTACCAAAATTAAATGAACCTATTAATATCTCTGAGTTTTTAGAGAAACCTGTATCTGAACTTCAATTTATTGCGCATTGTGAAGACACAGAGCGCCATGAACTAAAAAGAAGAGTTGCGGCAGATAAAGATGTAACCATATTAATTGGTCCTGAAGGTGATTTTTCTCCGGAAGAAATTAAAAATGCCATGCAAAAAGGCTATGCCCCTGTTGCTATGGGCAAAACAAGATTAAGAACAGAAACAGCGGCAATTGTTGCCTGCACTATTATTGCGTCGATAAATAACGGATAATTGAATCGCTAAAAAGCACAGTTTCAATTTATCACAACCTATTTTTGTAGATTTGAATATGAGAAAAACCATTCTTGCCTTTAAGTTTTTCATATTGTTTTTTGGCTGGTCTATAAACGCCCAAGAAATAGCCATTTTAAAATATCAAGGTGGTGGCGACTGGTATGCCAACCCAACAGCATTACCAAATTTAGTTAAATTCTGCAATAATAATATTGACACAACTTTAAAAAATAAGCCAGAAACTGTAGAAGTTGGTAGCAGCGCTATTTTTCAATATCCCTTCTTACATATGACAGGGCATGGCAACGTGGTATTTTCTGATGAAGACCTAGAAAACTTAAGAACCTATCTTTTATCTGGTGGCTTTTTACATATTGATGACAATTATGGCATGAAGCCCTATATCACCAGAGAATTAAAAAGGCTTTTTCCTAATACAGAATTAGAAGAACTAGGTGCTGAACATCAGATATTCAAAAACACCTATAGTTTTCCAAAAGGGTTGCCAAAAATTCATGAACACGATGGGCAGCGCCCAAAAGCATTTGCCATATCACACAACAATAGAATAGTCTTACTATTTACCTCAGAATCAGATTTAGGTGATGGCTGGGAAGACCCTACCGTACATAACGACACAGCAGAGGTTAGAGAAAAAGCACTACAAATGGGTGCAAATATTATAACTTACGTTTTTAAAAATTAATCAATGAACTCAAAAACCATCTCAAAAGGTATATTAAGAGCTATAGGCGTTTTGGTCGGCATAGCACTTTTACTCTATTTTTTATACACCATACAATCTGTTATAGCCTATTTAGCAATTGCAGCGGTCACCGCATTAATTGGTAGTCCTTTAGTTCGTTTTTTTAGATTACGGCTTAAATTACCAAATATACTTGCTGTAATTATCACCATGCTTTTTATGGTGGGTCTATTAGTTAGTGTAATAGCGTTATTTATTCCTTTATTATCAGAGCAAGGTAAAAATTTGTCGCTTCTTGATATCAATGAGTTACAGAAAAGCTTAAATACGTTATATCATCAAATTACTAATCATTTAGGGCTCTCTTCTCATTTAGTTGAAAACGTCATTGATGATGCAGGTTTAGAAAAAAATATTTTACAAGGTCTAGATATTGGCTTTATACCTAACTTTTTAAATTCGTTTTTAAATGTTTTAAGCACGGCTAGCATTGGTTTGTTTTCCGTCCTTTTTATATCTTTTTTCTTTTTAAAGGATAGTAAATTGTTCGAGCATGGTTTATTGATATTTATACCAGTAGACAAAAAGAAAGGCACCACAAATTCAATTGGCAAAATCAATGGACTATTATCAAGATACTTTGTTGGTCTTCTACTTCAAATATTCATTCTATTCGTCATTTACACTATAGTTTTACTGATAGTAGGTATTGAAAATGCTGTAGTGATAGCATTTCTCTGCGCCTTATTCAACATTATACCATATATAGGACCCATCATTGGTGGTGTAATTATGTTGACACTGACTATGACCAGTAACTTAGGCTCTGATTTTAGCGAAGTAATTTTACCAAAAACAGGATATGTATTTATAGGTTTATTAATTGGTCAACTGGTAGACAACTTTTTCTCTCAACCTTTTATATTTTCAAATAGTGTAAAATCTCATCCCTTAGAAATTTTCTTAGTGATTATTATTGCTGGATTGTTATTTGGTACCGTAGGTATGATTGTTGCTGTACCTGGGTATACCGCTATTAAGGTTATTCTGAAGGAGTTTCTATCTGACAATCAAATTGTGAAATCTTTGACCCATAATCTCTAGGCATTCGTGAATTCTAAAATATTAGCAAGTGATGTACAAGAGTTTATCAATGAAAATTTAAACACTGATATTCATAAAATCCTTTTATCTAAATCAAAATTTCCCGAGGTTTCTTCGAGAGAACTAGTTGAGCAAATAGAATCGAAATTAAAAGCAAAATCAAAATTACCTACTTGGTTTGCAACAGATCACATATACTACCCCAACAAATTAAATCTTTCGCAAACATCTTCAGAGACCACGGCAGACTACAAATCTACCTTAGTTAACGGCAATACAATCGTTGATCTAACCGCTGGATTCGGTGTTGATTCTCTTGCTTTTAGTAAAAAAATGAACCATGTTATTCATTTGGATAAAAATGAGGAGTTATCAAAAATTGCACATCATAATTTTAAACAACTCAATGCTGTCAATATAGAATGTATTGCAGTTGACGGATTAGAATTCCTTAGAAAGACCAATAGCCCTTTTGATTGGATATACATTGACCCTTCAAGAAGAGATAAGGATAACAAAAAAGTCTATTACTTATCTGACTGCGAACCAAATGTTGTTAGCAACATCAACCTTTTACTATCAAAGACATCAAACCTACTAATTAAAACCGGACCATTATTAGACCTTAAAAGTGGATTAAAAGAATTGTTGCATGTAAAAGAAATACATATTGTAGCAATTAATAATGAAGTAAAAGAAATTCTTTGGTCAATAGAGAAAGGCTATAAAGATGAACCATTGATAAAAACAGTTAATGTTAAGGCGTATACTACACAAAAATTTTATTTTCAATTAAGTGATGAAGAAAACGCACTTATATTATATTCAGGTCCACTTACCTATATATATGAACCAAATGCATCAATTTTAAAATCTGGAGCTTTTAAAGTTTTAGCACAACATTACAAATTATTTAAAATACACCCAAATTCACATCTTTACACCTCTAAAGAATTAATACCATTTCCGGGGCGCATATTTAAAGTTCAAAATATCTATGATTATTCTAATAAAATATTTAAAAAATCAGGTATTTCAAAAGCTAACATTACTACCAGAAATTTCCCAGATTCCGTTGAAAAAATCAGAAAAAAACTAAGTATTAAAGATGGAGGCAAAAACTATCTTTTTTGTACTACAGATTTAAACGAAAAGTTGATTATTATCTCTAGTTTTCAAATTTTCTACGACCAATAATAGACGCTTAAATTGAGAATTCCATAATTTAAAAATCAGATAACTACAACGATATAGATTACCATTTAACGTAATTTTTCTCTACATAACACCGTAAAAATGTTAAAATTTTAACGTGTTAAATTCCTAATTAAGCAAGAGCTATATTACTGATATCCCAATAATTACACCTATTAATACAGATTATTACAATAACAATAGTCGAAAATGATATTATCATGCTCGTAAAAAACTATTAATGAAATATCGGTAATTGAAGGAAAAGTGCTATTATTATACCAGATTTTGATTTTTTTAACATTTAGACACTGCAACTAATAATATTAAAAAATCAATTTCTACACATTTAATTTAAACTAACAAACAACAACGATTATGAATCAAAAACGTGATTACACGTTGATGAAATCCCAAAAAAGGTCTTCCTTTATTAAGACTGGAGTTTTATCAATGCTTGTTTGCTTAAGTGCCCAATTGGCCCAGGCAAATGAAAACACAAGTACTTCAAACGAAGTTGAAGTAAAAACACTTCAATCTACCATTACAGGAACCGTTCTTGATGACACTGGCCAACCACTACCTGGTGCTAATGTCGTAGAGAAAGGTACTACTAATGGTACACAAACAGATTTCGATGGTAACTATAGCTTAAATGTATCTGATGGTGCTACATTAGTATTTAGCTATATAGGATTTAAAAGCACACAAATTGCCGTAAACGGTCAATCAAGCGTTAACGCAACTTTAGCTGAAGATGCCGCGGCTCTCGATGAAGTTATTGTATTAGGGTATTCTACCCAAACAAGAGGTGATTTAACTGGTTCAGTAGCCTCTGTAGATGTATCTGAAGCAACAAAAGCACCAGTTGTAAATGCTGCTTCAGCATTACAAGGTCGTGTAAGTGGTGTTACTGTAGTACAAAATGCAACACCAGGTAGCCCTCCAAAAATAAACATTCGTGGTTTTGGTACTAGTAACAACACCAACCCACTGTTTATTATAGATGGTCTACAAACAGATGACCCATTTGTTTTGAATAGTATTAACCCGAACGACATTGATCAAATGAACGTTTTAAAAGATGGTGCTGCAGCTATATATGGTGCAAGGGCATCTAACGGGGTAGTAATTATCACAACTAAAGGTGGCGGTTACAATATGGATAAACCTGTTGTATCAATTGACACATATACAGGTGTTTCTACTTTAGCTAACACGCCAGAGTTTTTAAACGCACAACAATTAGGAGATGTGTTATTTCAAAGTTCTGCTAACGACGGTACAGCTTTTGATCATCCACAATATGGTAATGGATCATCTGCTGTTGTTCCTTCTGCTTTAAACGGTTACACAAGAGTAGTTTCTTATGACCCTATTACTAGAGGTCCTGCTTCTGCAACTGTTAACCCTAATGGCACAGATTGGATTGATGCAATTACTAGAACTGCTATTATACAAAGTATTGCATTCTCAGTAGCAAATGGTGAAGAAAACAGTAAATACAGTCTTTCTGCCAACTACTTGAATAACCCCGGTAACCTTTTAGAAACAGATTATAAAATCGGACAAATTCGTTTAAACTCTGAATTTAAAATTGGAGATAAAGTACGTATTGGAGAACACTTTAGTACAGCTTATTCAAATTCTAAAGGTGGCGGCGGTGCTCAATACGAAGAAGCAGTAAGAAGTAGCCCGTTAATTCCTTTATACGATGATGCAGGAAGATTTGCTGGTACTGGAGCACAAGGAACAGGTAACTCTAGAAGTCCTTTGGCTAATTTAATTAGACAAAGTGATAACTTTAATAAGACGGTAAGAATTTTGGGAGATGTATATATGTCTGCCGAAATTTTAAACAACCTTACCTTCAAAACAACTTTTGGTGGAACCATAAACTCATTCAACACACGTAGTTTTTTAAAATTAGATCCTGAGCATAGTGAGCCTTTAGGAACAAATGCACTTACTGAAACAAATCAAGATGGTTATTCTTGGACATTTACGAATACGTTGAATTATAAAAAAACGTTCAATAATAGTAAAATTGATGCTTTAGCAGGTATTGAATCAGTAAAAGATGGTATAAAAGGAAAAACAGTTAGCCGTACCGGTTTCTTATTCGAAACTCCAGATTTTTACTTATTAAATAACGGTAGTGGTGTTCCATTCGTAAATAACGCATTCGACGCTACAACATCACTTTATTCTTTATTTGGTTCAGCTACGTATTCTTATGGTGACAAATATTTTGTTACTGGGACCTTACGTAATGATACCTCTTCTCGTTTTACAGGAGATAATAAAAGTGCTACATTCCCTTCACTTAGTGCAGGTTGGGTAGTAAGTAAAGAAGATTTTATTTCTTCTGACGGAGCTTTAAGCTGGTTTAAGTTAAAGGGTTCATGGGGGCAATTAGGTAACCAGTCGTTGCCTGCTAGTAACCCTACTATAAATATTTCATCCTTAAACGAAGCTCAAGCCAATTACGCTCTTGATGGTAACTCAATAACTACAGGTGCTATATTATCCTCAGTTGGTAACCCAAATTTAAAATGGGAAACTAGTGAGGCTATCAACGCTGGTATTGAATTAGGTTTTTTCAATGATAAATTAAATTTAGATTTTGAATGGTTTAACATCAAAACAAAAGATTTAATTACACAAGATAACAGCTTAATAAGTACTACAGCTATTGATGCTAGTGCGCCTTACGTTAATGCAGGTAATGTTACAAACACAGGTTTTGACATTAACCTTCGTTATAAAGACGAAACTACTGCTGGATTAAAATATGGTTTTGACATTAACTTCTCTCACTACAAAAATGAAGTAACTGATTGGATTAGTGAGTTCCAAACTGGTAATGATGGTTTCCGTGGTGGTGCTGTATCTAGAACACAGGTTGGTCAGCCTATTTCTTCTTTCTTTGGTAGAGAAGTAATCGGTTTTACTGATGAAGGTAGATTCGAATACAGAGATGTAAACGGTGACACAGTAATTGACGATGATGACAGAACCTTTATTGGCTCTCCTCACCCAGATTTCACTTATGGTGCAAACTTTAACATAGGATACCAGTCTTTTGATTTGTCTTTATTCTTACAAGGTTCTCAAGGAAATGACATTTACAATTACCAAAAGATATTTACCGATTTTCCAACTTTTGTTAACGGTAACAGAAGTGTAAGAGTATTAGATTCTTGGACACCAACAAACACTAACGCAACATTGCCTGCTTTAAGCAACTCAATTCAGAATAGTGAAACACAACCAAACTCTTACTTCGTAGAAGATGGTTCTTACTTACGTCTTAAAAACATTCAATTAGGTTATGCTTTTTCTGATAAGGTAACTGATAGAATCGGATTAGACTCTTTTAGAGTTTATCTTCAAGGGACAAATTTACTTACTATTACAGGATATGAAGGTTTTGATCCAGAAATCATTTCTTCAGTAACTGGTAATAACTTAACATTAGGTGTAGACAGCCAGGTTGTTCCTCAATCTAGAATATTTACACTTGGATTTAATTTAAAATTGTAAAAAAATGAAAAAGAATTTAATTTATTTACTCATATTATTTGTTGCTATAAGTGCATGTAGCGATGATTTTACAGAGCAACCCGCTGTAGGGGCTCTTAGTGATGCCGCTGTACAAAATGAAGCAGGTGTAGAATTATTACTAGTAGGCGCATATTCAACTTTAGACGGAATACGTAACAACTTATCTGGTAACGGATTTGCTGCAAGTGGAGACAACTGGTGGTTCGATGTTATGGCAGATGATGCCCATAAAGGAAGTACTGATGGTGATCAAGCTGACCTATTTGAAATGGAAATTTACAACTGGACAACTGGTAACCCTTACGTTCTTGGAAAATGGTCTTCTATTTTTGCAGGTATAAACCGTTCAAATGCAGTTATCGCTTTAATTGCGACTATAGAGGATGCCGACTTAACTGGAAAACTTGCTGAAGCTCGTTTTTTACGTGGTCATTTCAATTTTGAATTGCAGAGAATTTACGGAAACGTACCTTACATTTCAGAAGAGAATTATGCAAACACAGAATTTAATCAGCCAAATCCTGGTCCTATCTGGGACCAAATTGAAGCTGATTTACAGTTTGCAATTGACAACCTTCCTGCGTCACAAGCGCAAACAGGTAGACCAAACTCTTGGGCTGCTAAAGCTTATTTAGGAAAAGTTCACTTACAACAATCTGAATGGGCAGCAGCTTTCGATTTATTCGAAGAAGTAATCAACGATGGTCCTTATTCATTAAATCCTGAATTTGTTGCAAATTTTGAAAGCGCTGGAGAAAACAGTTCTGAAGCTATTTTTGCAATTCAATTTACTGCCGATGACGGTCAGTCTTTGAACGGAAATATTGGAGGGGTATTGAATTTCCCTAATCCAGGACCATTTGGATCTTGTTGTGGTTTTTACCAACCTTCTCAAGATTTAGTTAATGCTTTTCAAACAGATGGTTCAGGTCTTCCTTTATTGGACACCTTTAATGATACTGATGTTGCTAATGATTACGGTTTAGAAGATGCTGATGCGTTCACACCCCATGCAGGTCCTTTAGATCCTAGATTAGATTATACAGTAGGTAGAAGAGGTATTGATTATAACCGTTATGGTACTTTCCCTGGTCATTCTTGGATTCGTGCAACTTTCTCTGATATTTCAGGTCCTTATTTACCTGCTAAAAATGTTTACCAATCTGGCGATACCGACAATCAAGGTTCAGGTGCATGGGGACAACAACACGCAGGTATCAACTATCACATAATACGTTATGCTGATGTTTTATTAATGGGAGCTGAAGCTGCTGCCGAAACTAATGATTTAGCTTCTGCATTAACATGGACAAACTTAGTTCGTAACAGAGCTAAGAACATGACCTACATTCAAAATGAAGCTGGTGATACTGATGCCGCTAACTATGAGATAGAGCCATATACATCTTTTGCTAGTCAAGATTTCGCTAGAAAGGCTGTTCGTCATGAGCGTCGTTTAGAGCTTAGTATGGAAGGTCACCGTTTATTCGATTTAAGAAGATGGGGTAATACCGAAAGTGTAATGAACGAGTACGTTATAAATGAAAGCCGTACAATACCAAACTATGGTACTAAAGCTAAAACAGTTGAAGCAAAACATGATGTATTGCCTATTCCTTTATCTGCTATCGATTTAAGTGGTGGAATTCTAGAGCAAAACCCTGGCTATTAATAATTAGTTATGAAATTTGTAATAAGCAGGACATCAAATTGATGTCCTGCTTTTTTTTGAACAAAACTCAAATAAGCAGAAACTCAATTTCTATAGTAGTCAAATAACTCTATATTAAATTATAACCGCACATAATACTAGCTAAACTGAAACATTTTTATAAAAAATAAACAAGTTAAATCTTTAAGTAAGAACACAGCTACCTGTGATATTCAGTACAAAAACACTATTTTGGTACTGTAAAACTGTAGATGACCATCTGCAAACCAAAGATATTTTATCACATTATTTTCTTTACAATAAACACTCTATATATTGAATACTTCTTCACGATTAAATAGCACTAAATTCACAACTATGCGAATCCTTTCGGCTATAGGTATAACTATACTTATTATCAGCATTTTTTCATGCAATCAAAAAAAATCTACTACCCTATTTAAAGTCATACCTTCTTCAGAATCTGGAATCTCATTCAACAACAAAATTGTTGAAACCGATAGCTTCAACATTTTAACCAGTGAATACATATTTAATGGTGGTGGTGTTGCAATTGGAGATTTCAACAATGACAATATGCCCGATATATTTTTTAGCGGAAATCAAGTAACTAATAAGTTATACTTGAATCAGGGGAATTTCAAGTTTAAAGATGTCTCTAAAGAATCTGGTATAGAAGCACTAAACAAATGGAATACCGGTGTGGCTCTAGCAGATATTAATAACGATGGTTTTTTAGATATATATATATGTTCTGCGATGTTAGACAGCGCTGAAGAAAAGAAGAACATTCTTTACATAAATAAAGGTTTAAATAAAGACAACATACCCACTTTTACAGATAAAGCTTCAGAATTTGGAGTTGAAGAATCAGGTAATAGTATGGGAGCTTCCTTCTTTGACTACAATAAAGACGGACTTTTAGATTTATACGTTTTAAACAATGTTGATATTCATGTTTTACCATCTAATTTTAGAAAAAAAATTACTGATGGCTCTGCATTAAGTAATGATAAATTATACAAAAACAATGGCGATGGTACTTTTACAGATGTTACTATAGAAGCTGGCATAACTATAGAAGGTTATGGTTTAGGGCTTTCAATTGCAGATTTAAATTACGATGGATGGCAAGATATCTATGTAAGTAATGATTATCTATCTAATGACATTTTGTACATAAACAATCAAGATGGCACATTTTCCAATAAAATAAAAGAGAACATAAAACACCAAAGTAAGTTCTCTATGGGTAACGACATATCTGATTTTAATAATGATGGTTACCTAGATATCATCACATTAGACATGCTAGGTGAAACCAACGAACGGTTGAAAACAACTTTACCCGGAAACAAATACACCGAGTATATATTAAATGACCGTTTTGATTATGAATATCAGCATACCAGAAACATGCTGCAGAAAGGTAATGGAAACAATGTACCGTTTAGTGAAATTGGTTTAATGGCAGGCGTATCAAAAACAGACTGGAGCTGGTCTCCCCTATTTGCTGATATGGATAACGATGGTTATCAAGATATATTAATTACAAATGGATTTCCAAGAGACATTACAGACTTAGATTTTGGTGATTTCAAATTTAACGTAAGTAGATATCTAAGTCCCGCACAAATTTTAGACTCTATTCCTAAAATAAAGATTCCTAACTACGCCTATAAGAATAACAAAAACAACCAGTTTACAGATGTTAGTGAAAATTGGGGAATAGGCATTCCCTCCTTCTCCAATGGAGCAGCATTTGCAGATCTAGATAACGATGGCGATTTAGATTATATCGTAAATAACATAAACGACGAAGCTCTTATTTTTCAAAACAATACGGATAAAAAAGATGGACTACATAATTACCTAAGTATAGAGTTATTAGATACTTCTTCAAAATCGCTAAAGACAGGAGCCAAAATTGCATTAAAATTTAAAGACGGTACTTTTCAATACCAAGAACACCATACGTATAGAGGCTATATGTCTACCGTGGAAGACATTGCTCATTTTGGACTAGGCAATAAAAAACAAGTAGCATCTATTGAAGTACTTTGGGCAGATAACAAGTTTCAAAAAATAGAGAACGTTGAAGTTAACCAAAGGTTAATCATAAAATACGAGGATGCAATTTCGATATTTTCAGAAGATTTAAATTTTCCATTTGTTGCAAAAAAAGTAGACCCAATCTTCAAAGAAGTTTCTAATGCTATTGGCATCAACTATTTACATAAAGAAAAAGATATTGTAGATTCTAATATTCAACGAACTATACCACACAAACTAACTCAAAATGGTCCTGTCATAGCTACAGGAGATCTTAACGGCGATGGTATAGAAGATTTTATTATTGGTAGCTCTTCAGGTATGTCTCCACAATTATTTTTTCAAGACAAAGAAGGCAGCTTCATACAACAGACATTATTTAGTGATGAAGAAAACAAAATCTATGAAGAGGAAAGTATTGCTTTATTTGATTTAGAAAATGATGGCGATTTAGATATGTACCTAGTTTCAGGCAGTAATGAATTCAACTTAGAAACTATAAACTATACCGATCGATTATTAGTAAATGATGGCAAGGGTAACTTCAGTGTTTCAACCAATAAAATGCCACAAGTAAATGCAAGCGGCTCAGTCGTTACCATCTCAGATTTTGACAAAGACGGTTTCGTCGACCTCTTCGTTGGTGGCAGAACACCTTATTCAAAATATCCCACTGCTGAAAAAAGCTTCTTACTAAAAAACGAAAACGGCATATTAAAAGATGTGACAGATAGTCTTGCTCCAGAATTAAGAAACCTAGGTATGGTTACCGATGCAGTTTGGGCAGATATTGATTTAGACGGAAATGATGACTTGATTATTGTCGGTGAATTTATGCCTATCACTATTTTCAAAAATAATAGAACTAGTTTCAATAAATTAGAAAAAACAGGAGTTGAAGAACTTTCTGGTTGGTGGGAAAGTATTGTAAAAACTGATATCGACAATGATGGGGATATTGATTTCATAGTAGGCAACTTGGGTATGAACAACTACTATCAACCATCATCAGAAAGACCAGTTACAGTAATCGCGAAAGATTTTGATAACAATGGTACTATTGACCCTGTTATGTTTGCTTATTTTAAAGAGAGCTTTGATAATCCTACATACAAATCATTTCCTGTAAATTTTTGGGGAGATTTAAATGGCCAAAGCCCCCTATTTAGAGGTAAATTCAGCACTTTTAAAGAATACTCTAAAGCAACCATCTCAAGTTTATTTACCGATGAGGAATTACAAGGATCAACAAAACTAATTGGCAATTTCGATAAGAGCATAGTTTTGGAGAACATGGGCAATGGTACATTTAAATACAATGCATTACCAATAGAAGCACAAGTTGCTCCAATTAACGGAATTGCAACATTAGATTATAATAATGACGGCAATGAAGATATATTGTTAGTAGGTAATGATTTTGGAAATGAAGTCTTCATTGGACGATATGACGCCTTCAATGGTTTATTATTACAGCATAATGGTAAAGGTAATTTCAAACCTATTGAGACATCTAAAAGCGGATTTCTAGTACCAGGTGATGCCAAAAACATCATAAAGGTAAATAGTAATCTAGAAGACCGACCATACTTCATTGTTACTCAAAACAGAGATTCTGTAAGGGTATTTCAGAGGAATTAATTAGCAATTTCTGTTACCTCAATTCCTGATTCATAAACCAATCATACAAAGCTTCTGTTTCGTAAGCTTTGATCCAAGCGCTATGACCTACATTGGGGTATCTGGTAAATATAACTTCGTACCCCATTTCTTTTAATTTAGCTACCATGGTTTCAGATTCTTCTATTGGTATCGATTTATCTTTCTCCCCATGAAAAACCCATATAGGCATGTCTCTATTAATCCAAGAAGCATAAGGTAAAGGCGTCATTCCACAGACTACTGCCATCGCAGCGAAGGTATCAGGATATTGCACTGCCATTTCCCATGCGGCACCACCTCCACGGCTTAATCCGGTTAAATAAATTCTACGTTTATCTATTCTATTATTATCTACAATGGAGTCTAGTAATTGCTTCACCGCCCTTGTATTCCACCACTTTTTTTCATTAGGGTTCTGCGGTGCCAATATTAAAAACGGAAATTTCTTTCCCTGAACTATAAGTTTTGGCGGACCATTTCTTTTCACCGTAACCAAACTATCGCCCGATTCACCACCGCCATGTAAAAACAGTAATATCGGGAAATCTTTCTCAGGCTCCTCCTCGTAATCTTCTGGATAATACAGGTAATAGGCTAGGTTCTCTTTTACATTCGTTTCCATTTCTGAATCTATCAGAATAGGTTTTGCCTGAGATGCACAACTTTGAAAGATAACCAGTAAAATAATATATATAATTGACCTCATCTGTAAATTCAAAATTTCTATCAAATGTACCTTAAAAACAAGCTCTTTTAAAGTTAAAGTGGTTTTAGGTCCATTTGTGTTCGAAAGGTTAGACGAATAAGAATTCAAAAACTTATTTAAAATTATACAAAGCAAAAAGGAGGATGCAAAATGCATCCTCCTTTTTCAAATTTATGTTCTCTCTATTATTTATCTGTATAAAGTAAAGTGACCCACATACTTAAGCGAATCGCTATTGGCATTTACTACATACCAATAATCTCCTGTCGGCACTTCTTTACCTTCATATTTACCATCCCAACCACTTACCTCATCTAATATAGCCACTACTCTACCATAACGGTCATAGATTCGAACCTCAACACCATCAAAAAGTTCTCTATTATTCGGCGACCAGATATCATTTAGATTATCTCCATCGGGAGTAAAGAAATTAGGGAATTCTAACATACCTGTAAATTCAAATGGTACACTAAGTTCTAACTCACAACCTCTTGCATCTCGTACACGTACATTTACAATTCCGCTTTCATTGGTTGTAAAGGTAGTTTCCTCACCAAAAGATTGTCCGTTGAAAAAGAACTCATATTCACCATATCCACCAGCTGCAGTTGCAAGAACCTCATTTGGTCCGGTTTTATCTACTACTAAGCTTAAAGGCTCATATCCATCAATACTAAACTCTACCATATTGGTACAACCATTTTCATGATAAATGTATACGATATGATCACCAGCAGGTAAATCTCCCCAAACATATTCGTCGTTGGCATTTGCAGTAATTGCATCTGTAGGATCAATAGGGTCAAGTGCGAACATTAATTCTGACAACAAGTTGGTATTAGCCAACTGAATAGTTGATGTACTTGTAGGGAATATGCCTTCACAACCATATTGTACTTGAGGCTCTGCTGTTAAATCTACCCCTATATCTATAGTAAACAATTCTGATGCTGTACAAAAATTAGAATCTTGTATGTAAATTATATACGAAGCACCGCCCTGTAAATTTTCACTTATTTCTCCGTTATAAGGTGCAAATACTGCTGTTCCCGTTTCATCAACTGGATCAACCATTTCAATTTTATACTCAAAATACGGAGTAGGATTCACTAAAACATCATCAAAAGGAGTACCACCACTTATATCAAAAACCACTGTACCATTATTAGCACCGATACACAATTCATCTGTAGTCTCAATATTAATTACCTCTAACTGATCTGGCTCTTCAACGGTGATAAAATCTTTTTCAAAACAACCGTTGTCATCTTTTATTAAAATCTCATATGTACCTGCCGCAAGTTCATCAAAAGTATACGTACCTGGATTATCAGAATCGCTAAAGAACTCATTAAAATTAGGAGCAATTGCAAACTGAATTAAGCCTTCACCACCAGCACTAACAGAAACAGTTATAGTACCATCTTCTTCTCCATTACAAGTTACATTAGTTGGCACAGCATCGAAAATTATAGGATCTGGTCTAACTATTTCAAAAGGACCAGCAATGTCCATACAAGTATCGCCACTAGTTACAGCAATGTAATATTCTGTACCTGCAGGAAGACCTTCAAAAGTACCATTATCTTGAGGACCTCTTATTACCGTTGCAGTCACTGCAGGATTAAAAGCATCTACAGGATCCCCTTCATATAGGTAAAATAAATCTGCACCTACACCACCGTTAACAAAAGATTCTATTCTACCATCTAATTCAGAAGCACAAGAAATATCATCTGGTAAGTTTGGAAGTAAAGTAATACCCGTGGCATCAGTCATGGTAATACCATTAGAACGTATTGCCGGACAAACACCAGCCCCATTCACCTTTCTAACATCAAATTGATATGTAATACCTTGAACACCTGTAATAGTTACAGAATTACCAGTCATTGGCATATAAACACCTATAGTTACTCCGTTTTCAACTCTTAAGTATTCATAAGTAAATAAAGGATCAGGATTCTCTATTGTCATTCTCATTTCTCCGTCTCCTCCACAACCAGGTACTCTTGTTTGTACCAAAACTGGTTGAACTGGTGGTGGTGGGTCTACGTAATACGCTTCCGTTACAAATGAACATCCGAAACTAGAAGAAACTTCTATTGCATACCAACCTGCACTAATATATCCGCCACTATCGCCAATGAAAGTAGGCGTGTTCTGTAATCCACTTTCAGACACAACAGCTGTATTATCATCACCACTTAAGTATAATAATGTGTAATTGTAACCTGCACCGAAAAAACCTCCGCTTGCACCTGCTGTAGCGGTAATGGCATCACCCGTTGTAGTGTCATAAGCTTCAAGCACTGCATTATTACCATTAGGGCAATCTAGTGTTTGTGGTTCTCTAATACCGGCGATAATTTGTGGCACTTCTTCCAATTCTATTTCTACTGTATTTGTGCATCCTTCAACATCTGTAATTTCTACTTCATAGAATCCGAAAGACAAACCTGTGAATTCATTATTATTAGAGAATGCTGCAATTTCAGTAGTATACGTAGCACCGCCATCTGCACTCATTAGTAATCTATACTCATACGGAGTAGTATCCCAGCCACCAGTACCAGTAGCAATTATCTCACCTGTATCATTTGTGCAACTTACATTACCTATAGATTCTGCAGTCACTTGAAGTTCCCCATTAGGAGTTCTAATATTTGTAACATTACTTGTACCAGTACAGAATGGAATATCTGCAGAAACAACATCAACAATCAAGTTGCCACCTGGTAAATTATCTATTCTAGCCTCAAATCCATTTACATCAGGGTAGTTAGTTGTATTAAAAATTTGAGAGGTTAAAAGTGTAGTTCTAGTTACATCAGTTGCTTCATAAACAAACACCTCATATTCACCAGAATAATTACCTACAGTTATAAATAATGCACCATCATTACCAGGTACTGCACAACTAACAGGTTTAGCCTCGCTAATTAAAACCGTTGGTGCTATTGGCGTATTCACCGTATGCACTGGCATTGGGTAAGTACAACCGACTGTATTGTCGGTTACTTCGAATAAATAATCACCAACATCAGGCAAGTAAACATCTACATAGTTATTACCTGAAGTATTTGATACCGGAGCTACAGGAGTAACCGATACCGTATTTACTGTAAAATCAGTTGTACCTATAACTTGTATACGTACACGTTCATCATCTCTACAATTTAAAATATCTACATCAATAATTGTTGGAACTACATCTGTTGGCGGATTAATGGTAGGAACATCAAAAGTAGTCTGACAACCATTTCCATCTATAGCATACACTGTAATATCTTGTGCACTACCATCATCTATAATTTCAAATGTATTACCAGGTTGGTAATTCTCAAAACCGGTAATACTGTACTGATATCCTGAACCAACAGTACCTGCATCAGCAATAGTCACTGTAATAATCGTTGAACTATATCTATTTGCACCTGGTTCACAAGCAAAATCTGCAGCACCGGCAGTAATACTAAATGCATCAGGATTTGTAATCGTATGTACAGCAGATAACACCTCACAGTTACGTGCCGTCACTACCTGAACTTGATAATCACCTGCTGGTAAATCTGAAAATGCACCAGTATTATTTCTATCTTGTTCAGAAGATGTAGTTAAGTTATTTAGGATATAGGTAATTGGAGTGTCTTGAGATGTGAATGGCACTAATGCATTTGCAGGACCAACTACTACCTCTATAGACCCATCATTTTCATCTCTACAGCTAATATCAATTGCTTCTTCTGAAACTATAACTGGCTGTGCTGCTTGATTTAAAATGATGTTTGACACCGTAATTTCACAGAAATCAACACCATCACGAACTATATTGTCCGTTATTAAAACCTCATAAGTACCAGGAGTTAATCCTGTAAAAATTGGATCATTAATTTGGGTTATTGGGCCAACGGAATTCGAATTATAATCCGTTCCAGTTAATTCAAACTCGAAATCTCCACTACCGCCATTCGTATATATTGTTATTATTCCGTCAGCATTATTACAAGTACTCTCTGTTGAAAACTCACCTGTAGCAGATGAGAAATCATATACAGTAGCAGTACCTTCACTAGTACAACCATTAGCATCTACAACATCTACAACATAATCACCAGGACTACTTACAATATATGTATACTCCCAAAAAGCACCAACTACGGTTGGTAATTGTTCATCACCACCCAAAGTAAATCTTGGCGTGTTTACAGAACTAGGTACTCTTACCGTAATATCAAAAGCAGTAGAAGTAGGATCACATTGATTTACTACAGTAAAATCTGGAATAGGTAAATCTGGATCTAAAGAAATAATCGTAGCAATATCAAATGAAGTACAACCACTTGCATCTCTTACATAAACATCATAAGTACCATCAGCTGCAGAAAACGTAGTATCGGTTGTCCAACCTGTAGGAGCTACACCTGTATCCATAAAAGCAAATTCATATGGTCCACCAGAACCACCTCTACCCTGAACGGTTACCTGACCAAATGCATTACAATTTGCAGGAACCTCTTGTAAAATATCAATATCAGGTAAATTCTGAAGTATTGTAACCGGAACGGCATCTGTACATGTATCGGTTAAATTTTCAACCAATATCTGATAATCGCCAGGTAATTCTGCATATGTATCAGTATAAGGCAATCCAGTTGTGGTGACAGAATTTTCAAGAACTATACTTGAGCCATCTGAATTATCTATTAATGTAATTCTTAAAGCATCACCAATGGTAAAACCAATGATGTCATAAGCTATTTCTCCATTTCTATTCGTATCACAAGCCCCAGGTGTTGAAATTGCAGTAACCTCTAAAGTGGAAGGTGCATCTACAGGTGGAATTTCCTGCTCATACGTACAATTTGTAACCACATCTAAAACAACAACCGTATAAGCCACACCATATTGAATACCATCAGTAGTATTGCTAAAGGTATGATCATTGACAGCTGGTGTATTATTTAATGCGTAAAAACTAGGCTGATCTAATAATCTAATTTCATATGAACCAGAACCTCCACTTACGGTAACTGCATAAGTAAATGACGTATCATCACAATCTACTGGTGCTGGTGGTGGAATTGGTGTAATTACTACTTCATTTGAAGTAATTGTCACCGTATCAATATCGGTACAACCATTGGCATCTATTGTAATTACAGTATATGTACCCGTAACCAAACCAGCATCTAAAATTTGTACCGGAAAAGTACTTTGATTTTCTAAACGTGTAATTTCAACCCCTGTGTTATCTTCAATAATAAAATCATAATCAGGTGTACCGTCAGTTACAGCATCAATATTGATTCCACCACTAACTGGTCCACTACCTCCACAAACTGCCTGCTCTTCAGAAACCGTAGTTGAAGGTGGCGGTGTTGAATCTAACACAATATCAAAAGTATCAGCTGGGGTTTCACAACCTCTAGCATCTCTAACCAAGTAAGAATAAGTACCTACAGTTAAGTTGGAGTATACTGTTTCTGAAGCCCACCCCGTTCCATTGAAATTAACTTCATATGGTGGCACACCACTAGTAGCGTCTGGTATGATAGTAACCGCGCCATTATTTGTGGAACTACAACTAACAGGTCTTGTCGTATAAGCAGCCGCTGCAATATTTTGAGGCGGATTTAAGGTAATTGAAACAGACTCTGCTACGCAACCACTACTTGTAGTATTGTTATCTGTAATTCTAAAAACATAATCGCCAGGTGTATTTGTATCATAATCAAAAGTATCGGTAGTAAGTGGCAAGGCAGCTCCAAAAGTAGCACCGCCATCAGAACTAACCTCATACTGTTTTGCTCCAGCTCCAGATGTATAACCTCCATTAACACTTACGTTAATTCTACCATCTGCTCCACCACATGGTATTTCAGCTTCAATACTAGTACTTATCCGTAATTGAGGAGCAATAGTAATTTGTAAACTATCTGAACAGTCATTACCATCTACCACTTCAATTGTGTAATTACCAGGCGAAAGTCCTACAAAAGTTGGAGTTGGTTGTAACGTACCACCATTAATCCTATATTGATGTGTTCCAATAGCTGCCGTTCCCGCAGTAGAAGTAACTGCTACAGTAGCTCCAGTACCTGCTACAAAACAGAAATCTGAAGATGGACCGTCTAAGGCTATACTTGGCGCATCAATAGGGGTTAAATCGAATGAGAATGTATCTGTACAACCCTCAGCATCTTCAACAGTTAATGTATATGTTCCCGCTGCAGAAAGATTACTAAAGGTTCTTCCAGATTTTGGTCCTATTTGCGGTCCTACAGGCTGTGTTAAGGTATATCTAAAAGTACCCCAACCACCAGTGGCATCTGCTCTAACAGCACCTAAATTTCCATTTGCACAACTCATATCGGTAACCGTACTTGTTGCCAAATCTAAAACCGGAGCATCTTGAATATCGAAAGAAGTAGTATCGGTACAACCAGTATCAGCATCCGTAACTGTAATTGTATACGTACCTGCACCTGATAATGGTAAAACTACTTCGTTAGCACTTTGAGGTCCGCCAGAGAATAATCCTCCGTTAATATCATATGTATAGTTATTCGCAAATCCGTCAATAATAAATGTTCCTGTACCATCGGTAGCTCCATTACAAACTCTTAAATCTCCTCCTGATTTTACACGAGCACGAATAGAACTTATCACTACAGGTCTAAATCCTTCAGTATATGAACAACCGTTAACATCTGTTATTTGAAAAATATATGCCTGAGAGGTTAGTAAACCTGTAAACGTATCGTTATTTCCATTATCAAAATAAGCAGGACTAATAATTTCATATCTATTAATTGCAGCGTTGCTTGTTGGAGTCAACTGAACATCAGATGTACCAGCAGCACAACTAACATTACTTTGTGCAAAATCTAGATTAGTTGGAGGATCAACATCTAAAATTTCTATCGAAGTAAGATCTAGACGACAACCACCTGCATCACGAATAATAGGTGTATACGTACCTGCTGCTAAATCTGTATAAGAAGTTATTGCAGAGAAATTGACCCCATCAATACTAAAAACATATCCACTACCTGATCCACCAGAAAACGGACCAACAAAATCAATTTGTCCGCCAGTAGTTCCTGCTCCTGTACAAGTAACATCAGAAATTTTAGTTGCACTACCTGTTAATGAACCAACAGTATCAACCGTTATAGAAGGTAAATCTAAAGTACATTCGAATGCACCTTGTTGGTATCTTACTTCAATATCATTATAAGTACCCGCAGCTACTGAAATTTGTGGTGTATTCACCCAAACTTCAGAAGCACTTTCTCTATAAGAAATATTATAACCTCTACCATTATTTATAGTAAACTCTAGTTTTGCTCCACCATTACTACACGTACCATCAATACCTGCAACCGTAACATCTGGCGGCAATAAATCTTCAACATCAGAAGAAGCATTTATAATACAACCATTACTATCGGTAATTACAAAATCATAAGTTCCTGCAGATGATACTGTATATGTAGTTGTACCAGAATCTGTAGTAGCATCTCCAAATGAAGGTTGAACAGTGCCACCATTAACTGTAAATGTATAAGGTGCTGAACCTCCTGTTGTGTTTAAAGTAATATCTACACTAGAGATATCTGAACAACCAAAACTACTATTAACTTCAGTTGAGGCATCCAAAGCCGAAGCACCCGCCCCAATAGTTAAGGGATTACCACTTGTATCAACATCCTGTCTTGGAGCGGTAATTCCGTTTAAAGGATCACCTGTACATTGTTGAGTCTCTACCTGAACAGTATATGTACCAAAACCTACCGCAGAAAACGTATAAGGGTTTGTTGCTATAAAAGCAGTAAACTCTTGGGCTACACCACTAGAGTTCAATAGAGTATATTTATAAGGTCCTGGTACGTTAGAGGCAGTAACAGTAATACTACCAGTATCTCCACTACATAATGCATCTGTAAAAGTAGCAGCTATTTGAATTTCCTTTTCTTCTATAACAATAGGCTCATAAGGGTATTCACATGTATTTGCCGTATTTCTTAATCTCGCTAAAATATTATACGTACCTGGTGTTAGGTTAGAAAATATAGCACCTTGCCAAGAAGTACCACCATTAATACTAAATTCGTAAGCACTTGATAAATTGGTAATCTGTATTCTACCATCTACACCACAGATATAATCTTGTTTTACATACGTTTGGGTTATAGTACTTTTCTTTACTTTAAAGTAATAGGGTTGACCATCTACCAATACTCTATATTCAGCACCTGAAGTTGCAGGAACAGAACTAGCATCTAAATTAAATGTTTGTCCAGAACTTAATGTAGAGTAACAAGAAGCTGTTGTATTCGGGCATTCTGTATTTACGTTCGCTGAGCAAGAACCACCTAATACTTGCCATGAAACTGAACTATACGGACCGCCAGACAAACTTATAATACGATCATCAAAATCGCCACATAAATTAAAACGTGCAATTGTAAATCCGTTATCATTACAAGTCTCCGTAGCATCTGCACCCACAATCAGTGTAGTAAACATTGCTGGAGCTGCTAAGTTAGACTTACGTGCAACTTGATTTTTCTTTTCTAAAGTAGATGTGTTTTTGACAGAAACCGAAACAGCCTTTTCGATTACATGAGCCACTTCTTCGTATAAAGTAGTTACTTTAGAGTTGGCTAAAGCCGTAGTACCAATTACTGAAAGAACAATCAGAAAAAGTACATACAGCGCATACCGCTGTTGTTTTGGAAGCATAGGTTAAGTTTCGTTTTTAAGAACAAAGTTGATTTGGGATCTAACTTAGTTCTTTGGTGTAATTTTTTGCTTATATTTTATCCTTTAAATAATCATGTGTTCTCTAACATAATTCTAACGCTCTTATATGAAAAATAGTATCATCTTCAGCCTTTTATTCGTTGTATGGCTAAATTTTTCTTGTGCACAAAATACTGATAACAAAGCAACTACACCAAAAGAGTCTGTTTTTACAGGTGAGCTGTTCGTCGATGAGCTACAGATTCCATGGGGGTTCACCTTCCTTCCTGACAAAAGTATTTTAATCACTGAAAAAGAAGGTAAATTGATTCATTTTAATAATGGAAAAAAAACGATAATCGGTAATTTACCTGAAGTGTATAATAGAGGCCAAGGCGGATTATTAGATGTTGCCCTTCACCCTAATTACAAAGAAAACGGATGGATCTACCTCACTTACGCATCAACGGAAGGTGATGAAAAGGGCGGACATACCGCATTAATGAGGGCAAAATTAAAGAACAATTCTTTAACCGAAACACAAGTACTTTATAAGGCGGTACCGAATACTACAAAAGGGCAACATTTTGGATCTAGAATTGTCTTTGATAATGATGGTTACCTATACTTTTCAATCGGTGAACGTGGGGATAGGGACATTAATCCACAAGACATTAAAAGAGATGGCGGTAAAATTTATCGTTTACATGACGATGGGCGTATACCGAAAGACAATCCGTTTATAAGCGAAAAAGGCGCGAAGACTGCAATTTACAGTTACGGACACCGAAATCCGCAAGGGTTGATAAAGCATCCTATTACAGGAAAAATTTGGGATAACGAACACGGACCTAGAGGTGGTGATGAAATAAATATTATTAAAAAAGGGGCTAACTACGGATGGCCTTTAGTTACCTACGGAATCAATTATGGCGGTACCCCAATTACAGACAAAACAGAAATGAAAGGTATGGAGCAGCCCATTCATTATTGGGTACCATCTATTGCCCCAAGCGGAATGGAGTTTGTAACTACGGATAAATACAAAAATTGGAAAGGGAGTTTATTGGTCGGATCTTTAGCTTTTCAATATTTAGAACGTTTGGTTTTAGACGGAAACAAAGTAATATCAAGAGAAAAATTAATGGACGGACTAGGTAGAGTACGTGCTGTAAAGCAAGGTCCCGATGGTTTTGTTTATGTCGCCGTTGAAGGAAAAGGTATTTATAAACTAATTCCGAAAAAGTAGCATAATACCAAGCTATCGAAATCAAAAAAAGGTCTGTAATCATATTTGATTACAGACCTTTTTTTCTAACATAAAAATTAGAAGAGCTACTTACCCCCTACCAGCATCAATAGCTAGCTTAACGGAGCCATGTTCTTTCAATAAAGCTTCAGCGGCGGTGTATTCAATATTCAGCCCTTCCATAATATAGCGCGTACCACGATCAACCAACTTATCGTTGCTTAATTGCATGTTTACCATCTTATTCCCTTTAACTCTACCAATTTTTATCATCAAAGCGGTAGATATCATATTTAATACAAGTTTTTGAGATGTACCACTTTTCATTCTAGTACTGCCGGTAAGAAATTCAGGACCTACATTAATCTCAATAGGAATATCTGCAATTCTGGCTATTGGTGCACCAGGGTTGTTTGTAATTGCAGCCGTTAAGATTCCGTTTTTCTTAGTCTCTTCCAATCCGCCAATCACATATGGTGTACTACCAGATGCAGCTATACCTACTACCACATCATTCGAATTAATATTATGAGCTTTTAAATCTAACCATGCCTGTTTAGTTGCATCTTCAGCATTTTCTACTGCTTTTCTAATGGCAGTATCACCACCAGCAATTAAACCAACTACACGCTCATGTGGCATACCAAAAGTTGGCGGAATTTCAGAAGCATCTAGAATTCCCAATCTACCACTGGTACCGGCACCGATGTAAAATAATCTTCCACCTTTATTAAATCTTTCGGTTAAGGCATCTACAAGTTTTGTTACTTGCGGAATCGTCTTTTCTACTGCATCGGCAATCTTCTTATCCTCCTCATTCATTTTTTGAAGAATAGTAGTGGTATCCATCAACTCTAAATTGTCGTGGTTCGACGGAGTTTCGGTAATTTTCTTGTAATCCATATACTTATAAAATTTTTATATCGTGGTTTCTAAAAGCCTTTAACAATGTATCATCAGGCTTTAACTCTGTAATCATCGTATTAATAGAATTAATATCGCACGTTTTATATCTGTGTTGAGAATTCAGTTTTTCTGAAATGGATAAAAGCACGGTCTTCTTTGAAGCTTTAATCACCGCTTTTTTGATTTGTACAATATCCCAATCAAATTCTGTTAATCCGTAGGTAGCATCAACATATCCTGTTCCTATAAAACTATTATCGAATCGTATTTCAGATATATGATGAATGGCATTTGCGCCTATAGCAATCTGTGCTTCCTTAGAAATTTGCCCACCAATAGAAATTACATTAATATTCGCCTTATGAGACAATTCCATAGCTACCGGTAAACTGATCGTAAAACAAGTAAGGTTTAGATTCTCAGGTATAATTCTGGCAAGTTCCATACAAGTAGTTCCTCCATCTAAAAAAATAACGGCACCATCTCGTAACATACTAACCGCCTTCACCGCAATTGCGGCTTTATCTTCTATCTTATATATATTAGTATTTCTAGCACTATTGGTCATGTAACCCATAGAGATAGCACCACCATGAACTTTACGCAGTTTATTCTCCGCATCAAGCTCTTTTACGTCGCGCCTTATAGTATCAATTGATACGTCTAAAGACTCAGCAATATCTGTTATAAGTATTCTATTGTGTAGATCAACCTCACTTAAAATAGTTTGCTGACGTTCTTCTTTTAGCATGTAATAGCAACTTTATTACTTATCAATATGTCAAAGATAATGATTTTTACCACATGCCGTTTTATGACGTTAATGTTAGTGTAACATAAAATTAAGATTAATTAACGGCATAATACGGCATAATTTCTTGCAAAAAACGGCATTTAATAAAAATAACGCATATATTTGCATGATTTAAAAATCCAAAAATCTACCACTATCTCATGAAAACAACCGTTAAAAATTCTAAAATCGACATCTCCCACAAACCTATAGGTCAGTTTGAAGAAACGCGATTCGAAAAAATACATAATGTCATTTTCGAAGACTCCAATGAAGCTTCAATAGTAGTAGCTCATGAAATTGCTGCTTTAATAAAAAAAAGACAAGGGCAAAAGAGAAATTGCGTTTTAGGTTTAGCAACTGGTTCTTCACCAATAAGAGTTTATGAAGAACTGGTTCGTATGCACAAAGAAGAAGGTTTAAGCTTTAAAAATGTTATCACCTTCAACTTAGATGAATACTTACCAATGGAGCCGAATAACATACAGAGTTATTTCTACTTCATGCATGAACATCTTTTTAATCATGTAGATATACCTGAAAAGAATATTCATATACCAGATGGTACGGTAAGTAATGAAGAAACTACAGCATACTGCTTAAGCTACGATCGCAAAATAAAGGAGCATGGCGGTTTAGACTTTCAATTATTAGGTATTGGTAGAACGGGGCATGTAGGTTTCAATGAACCAGGATCACATTTTAATTCTGGAACACGAGTAATTACTTTAGATCACATTACAAGAGTAGATGCAGCACCTTCTTTTTTAGGTATAGCCAATGTGCCTAGAAAAGCAATTACTATGGGCATCGCTACGGTAAGAAAAGCCAAGAGAATTGTTTTATTAGGTTGGGGTGAAAACAAAGCGGGTATCATTAAAAAAACTATTGAAGGTGATATTTCATCTCATGTACCGGCAACATATCTACAAGAACATGACAATTGTACTTTTGTTTTAGATACAGGTGCAGGCAGTCAATTAACTAGAAACAAAACACCGTGGTTGGTAGATGCCTGCGAATGGACAGAAGAACTAAAAGCAAAAGCAATGGTTTGGCTGTGCGAAAACACAAGCAAGACCATATTAAGTTTGACAGACAAAGATTATAACGATAACGGTATGGCTGATCTTTTAGCCTTAGATGATTCTTATGACCTAAATATTGAAATGTTCAATAAATTACAACATACCATTACGGGTTGGCCAGGCGGAAAGCCAAATGCTGATGACACCCACAGACCAGAACGTGCTACACCGGCTAAAAAGCGAGTGATCATATTTAGTCCACACCCAGATGATGATGTTATTTCAATGGGCGGCACTTTTGACAGGTTAGTGGAGCAAGGTCATGATGTACACATCGTATATCAAACATCGGGTAACATTGCCGTTTCAGATACCGATGCTAGAAAATATGCTGAAATAGCCATGCAAATTAATCCGTCTGACGAGGCTAAAAATATTATAAAATCTATAGCAGAGAAAAACGAAACACGCATAGATGCTCCAGAAGTTAGAAATCTGAAGGGAAAAATAAGAAGAGGAGAATCATATGCCGCAACTAGATATATGGGGCTTGATGATAAAAACGTACACTTTTTAGATCTTCCGTTTTATGAAACAGGTACGATAAAAAAGAAAAACTTATCTGAAGAAGATATTAATATAGTTGTAGATATTATCAAACAGATAAAACCTCATCAAATTTATGCCGCTGGCGATTTAGCTGATCCGCATGGTACACACAAGGTTTGTTTAGATGCCGTATTTGCAGCGTGCGAAGAATTGAAATCCGAATCATTTATGAAAGATTGCTGGGTATGGTTATACCGTGGTGCTTGGCATGAGTGGGATATCAACGAAATTGAAATGGCAGTACCTATGAGTCCGGGGCAAGTATTGAAAAAGCGATATGCTATTTTCTGTCACCAATCTCAAAAAGACGGAGTAATGTTTCAAGGAGATGATTCTAGAGAATTCTGGATGCGTGCAGAAGAAAGAAACCGTGATACCGCCAATAAATACAAAGCAATGGGATTATCATCATACGCTGCTATGGAGGCCTTTGTAAGACATAAATTTAACTAACAACTAAATTGAATTAAAAGGCCTATTTTTAGTTTTAAAATGGGCCTTTTTTACATTTATGACAAAACAACTCACCCTACTACTTTTACTTCTTAATTCTTGCGGAGTTTTTCAATCATACGAAAAACATCCGAAGAGAGAATTTAGAGGCGTATGGATCGCTACGGTCGTCAATATCGATTGGCCAAAAAATGGCAATGATACTTCTGAGAAACAAAAAGCTGACTATCTTAAAATTCTAGACTTTTACGAAAGAGAAAATTACAACGCAGTAATCGTACAAGTTCGTGCTGCAGGTGATGCTTTTTATGAATCTGATTTCGCACCCTATTCCCGATTTTTAACCGGTAAAGAAGGCACTGCACCAAAGTGGAATACAGATGTTCTTGAATGGATGATTAACGAAGCTCACCAGCGTGGTATGGAGTTCCACGCATGGCTGAATCCGTATAGAGCAACTTTCGATGAAAATTTCGAAGTCCTTTCTGAGAATCATGACTACTGCACTCACCCAGAGTGGATAGTGCATTATGGCAAAAAGAACTACTACAACCCTGGTTTACCAGAAGTACGCAAGCATTTTTCAAATATCATTGCAGAATTAGTTACTACATATGATATAGATGCCATTCATTTTGATGATTATTTTTATCCGTACACCATTAAAGATGAAGTTTTTAATGACTCTTTAACTTTTGAAACTTACGCACAAAAAGATCAGACTATTGATGACTGGCGACGTAACAATATAGACTCTCTTGTAAGTCAATCTCACAAAACTATAAAATCGATTAAGCCATGGGTACAGTTTGGTATTAGTCCGTTTGGGGTGTGGAAAAACAATTCCACCGATCCAAAAGGTTCAGATACTAAAGCAGGGCAAACCACTTACGAAGATTTATATGCAGACCCTTTACTTTGGATGGAAAAAGGATGGATCGATTACCTAGCTCCCCAAGTATATTGGAGTATGGATTTACCTGTAGCGTCTCATACCAAAATTGTAGACTGGTGGTCTAAAAACAACTATAGCACTAACCTATATGTAGGTAACGGTCCATATAAAATCAGAAACAACAGCGATAAAGCTTGGGATGATATTAAAGAAATACCCAATCAATTAGAACTCGCACGAGAAACTCCACAAATAAAGGGCAACATCATGTTCAGTGCTAAATCTTTAATGAGCAATAATGAAGATGTAGTTGAATATATTCATAAGAAATATTACAAGTTACCAGCTTTGAATCCTGTTTCTTCACTGGCAAAAAATCATATTTCAACATCACCTAAACTATTAGATGTTTCATTAGATGGTGATGAGGTCATTCTAGAATATGATGATTTAAGAAGCTATCGTTATGCACTTCTTTATAGGGCTGGTAGAAAGGTAAAAGAGGAATATCCTATTAAAAAATTACTATCTAAAAATTTAGTGACAGCGAATTCTAATTCCATTCGCATATCAAAATCAGATTACCGTAAATCATTTTACAGCATCAGCTTTATTGATTTTTATAGTGCAGAAACGAAACCAACAGTTATCAACCTAAAGAACAATCTTAAAAATGATTCAAAAAGATAAGGGCGCCTGGGCATGGGTTCCAGTTTTATATTTCACACAAGGGTTGCCTTATGTTTTGGTGGTTACCGTTTCGGTAATTATGTACAAAAAATTAGGTGTCAGCAATGAAGACATTGGATTATATACCAGTTTATTGTATTTACCATGGGTATTGAAACCATTATGGAGTCCGTTCGTAGATTTAAAAAGCACCAAGCGTAAATGGTTTTTAGCCATGCAACTGTTAATTGCGGTTTCGTTATTAGGCGTTGGTTTGACTTTACCTACCAATATGTTTTTCATATCATCATTAGCCTGTTTTTGGATGGCGGCATTTGCATCGGCAACTAACGACATTGCCTCAGACGGGTATTATATGTTGGGCTTAACCGAAAAGAAACAATCTTTCTTCGTAGGTATGCGTAGTACTTTCTATCGACTAGCAATGGTAACTGGTGAAGGGTTGATTGTTGTTTTAGCAGGATTTTTAGAAAATAAATATGGTGACAATACCAAAGCTTGGAGCGTAACCATGTCGGCAGCAGCATTTTTAATGTTGATTATGACGGTTGCCAACTTCTTTGTTACCCCAAAATATGAATCTGAAAGCACGGAAGAAAAAGAAAAACCTGCAGGATTCTTAGAAGTATTTGCCACCTTTTTCAAAAAACCAGGTATCGGTATTGCGCTGGCGTTTATACTAACCTATCGATTAGGCGAATCTCAATTAGTGAAAATGACATCACCCTTTCTTCTTGATTCTCCCGATAAAGGCGGATTAGGATATTCCACAGAACAGCTAGGAACTATTTTCGGTACAGCAGGTGTTATTTTTCTTTCTATAGGCGGAATTTTAGGAGGTGTTTTAATTTCTAGAGATGGGTTAAAAAAATGGATGCTACCAATGGTGCTTTCATTAAACCTACCGAATATTTTATATGCGATACTGGCGGTGACAAATACCACTAATATATATGCAGTAACGGCAACGGTAATTTTTGAAAAATTCGGCTACGGATTCGGTTTCGCAGCCTTTTTAATGTACCTCATTTATATTGCCGACGGTAAATCTAAAACCTCACATTACGCCATTGCCACAGGTTTTATGGCACTGGGCATGATGCTACCAGGTATGGCCAGCGGCTATATTCAACAATGGCTGGGTTATGACGGATTTTTTATTTGGGTAGTTATTGCTGCATTACCTGCGTTATTCTTACTAAAATTCATTTCTTATCCGGCAGATTTCGGTAAAAAAACATCAGCTCCCAATGAATAATATGATACCTAGAAAAGAAGCTATAGAAAAACTCTCTTTGATTGAAAAAGTCGGACAACTTTTTATGCCTGCAGCTTTTATCAATGATACAGAAGAAGAGATACAGCAATTAGAAAAACTGATATCTGAGCACCATGTGGGCGGACTCTGTTTCTTTCATTCAAGAGCAAGTGCTGCTACTAATTTCGAAGGCAAGAAAAAAATAGTGGTCAATAAAAATAGTTTTGACACCTTAAAAAACCTCATCAAGAGATATCAAAAAGCAGCAACATACCCCCTATTGATTTCTATTGATGCCGAATGGGGTTTGGCTATGCGAATTGAGAATACTCCGCAGTATCCATACGCTATTACTCTCGGTGCAAATATTGCTAATGAGCCCTTAGTTTTTGAAGTTGGCAAGCAAATTGCCAAAGATTGCAAAGCTGCCGGTATTCATTGGAATCTGTCCCCAGTGGTTGACATCAACATCAACCCGAATAACCCAGTAATCGGTTATCGTTCTTTTGGTGATGACAAACATAAGGTGATCACCATGGCAAGTGCATTTGTAAAAGGTACTCAAAGTGAAGGTGTACTTACGAGCATTAAACATTTTCCTGGTCACGGAGATACCGCTACAGATTCCCATTTGGGTTTACCGGTTATAGATAAATCGAAAGAAGAACTTATTGAGAATGAATTGTATCCTTTTCAAAAATTAATAGATGAAGGTGTAGATTCGGTTATGGTGGGTCACTTATCCGTTCCTGCGCTAACCAAAAATGCTAGTCTACCTTCAAGTATCAATAAAGATATTATTTCCGGAATACTTCGTACGGAAATGGGCTTTGACGGTTTGGTTATTTCAGATGCGTTAAATATGCATGCCGTATCAAAACATTATCCAGTAAAGGGAGAATTAGAATGGCTGGCTTTTGACGCTGGTAATGACGTATTATGTTTTGCAGAACATATAGAAGAAGGTATTCAGCATATCTTAAAAAATGCCACTGAAACTCAAATTAACAAAAGCATAGAACGCATTTGGCAGCTGAAAGAAAAAGCAATTTTAAATGAAGATTTACCGCTTAAATTGACCGACCCCAATTCTTTAAATAGAAAAATAGCAGAGAACTCCCTGACTTTACATCATGGTAAAGCTGCAGATATTGCAGCTTTTAAAACTACCGATTTTTGCACGTTGACCATAAAGCGATTTGGAGCCGACCAAACGAAGCAAGATATTTTAGATAATATCTTAGAAATGAAAAAGGAAGTTGAACAAGAAACAGAAATTCTACTACTCCTTACTCCCCCACAAATAAAACCAACCAACAATTTCGGATTCTACGATGAGGAAATTTACTTTATTAACGAGCTGATTACAACTAAGAATGTTGTGCTATATCACTTCGGTAATCCGTATGCATTGAAGTTTTTCAGTACGGGAAAAACTACGGCAGCTGTAATCGCCTATCAAAATTTCAAGGAGTTTCAAGATGTTGCAACAGAGCATTTTTTAGGCAACCTTGAAGCAAAAGGAAAATTGCCATTTAATATCGAGAAAAGCCTATGAATCATAATGGGTGGATAAGAGTTTTAGCAATTGTAATACCCTATTTCCTTATAATAGGTTTATTCCAAGTTGCGGGTGCTTTACTAGCAGGTGTTCCCGTGGGTGATATGGACTACGAAGAAACGACCATACAACATGTAATCATGACGGCTTTTTCTTTTTTAGGCACATTTCTACTCATTTGGCTTTTTATGAGATTTGTAGACAAAGAAAAATTTATAGAAGTAGGACTTCAACTTAAAAACAGAAAAAAGGATATCGCCATAGGCACTTTACTAGGATTATTAATTATGACTTTTGCCTATTTTGGTTTAACTGTTTCAAACGAAATTGTATTCTCTCGATTCAATTTTAATTTCCAAGAATTGTTTTTAACTACCTTACTGTTTATACTCGTAGCAATTTTAGAAGAAGTGCTGTTTAGGGGGTATATTCAAAAAAACCTAATGCTCTCATTTAACAAATATGTTGCATTAATAGTTGCTTCTGCACTTTTTGCTTTAATGCATGGCGCCAACCCTAACATAAGTTTGTTTAGCTTACTGGGGCTTTTCTTAGCCGGTATGGCTTTGGGGGCTACATATATGTATACGAAAAACTTATGGTACCCAATAGCATTTCATTTTAGCTGGAACCTCTTTCAGTCATTACTAGGTTTTAACGTTAGTGGGCAAGATATTTATAGTATTATTGAATTTACGGTTCCAGAAAATAACAAAATTAACGGAGGTCAATTTGGCTTTGAAGGCTCTATTTTTTCTTTAGTAACTGAAATAATTTTAGTGGTATTAATCATATATTATTACCAAGTAAAAAAGAAACCCCAATTGATTACAAATGAAAATATATAAAATTATTGGTCTCATGTCTGGCACATCTTTAGATGGTCTTGATTTAGCTTATTGCCACATTTGGGAGAAAAATGGGGTTTGGGAGTTTGATATTAAAGAAACTAAAAGTATCACGTATTCATCAGATATGCTGAATACCCTTAAAGATGCTATTAGTCTATCCGCAGAAAAACTTATAGAACTACATAACACATACGGTACGTGGCTAGGTGAGCAAACCTCGATATTTATTAACGAGAATAAATTAGATGTAGACTACATAGCAAGTCATGGTCACACCACCCATCACCGACCAGAAATGGGTCTTACTTATCAAGTAGGTTCAGGGCAACACTTGGCAAACGCTACAGGTATTAAAGTAATTGCAGATTTCAGAACAAACGATTTAGCACTTGGCGGACAAGGTGCTCCACTAGTACCTATAGGTGACCGCATGTTTTTCAATGAATATGATTATTGCCTAAATCTTGGCGGTATCAGCAATGTGTCTTTTGAAGTAAAGGACAAGAGAATAGCATATGATATTGGTTTGGCAAATATGATTCTAAACTATATCACCAGAAAAGTTGACTTAGAATACGACGAGGATGGCAAACTAGCACGTTCTGGCAGCATTAACACTAAAATGTTAAAGCAATTAAACAATCTAAAATATTATTTATTACCACATCCGAAATCGATTGGCTATGAATGGTTTTTGGAAGAAGTTGTACCTATAGTTGAAAATACTGATGATACCATAGAAAATCTACTTTATACAAGCATTCACCATATATGCGATAAGGTAACACAACAAATCAATCTCAATTTTAAGCACGATAAGCAACAATTATTGGTTACAGGTGGTGGTGCATTGAACTCTTTTTTATTGGAGACCTTGCAACAAAAGTTAGGTAGCACAACAGAGGTAGTTGTGCCAGAAAAAATAATCATAGAATTTAAAGAAGCATTGGTATTTGCTTTAATGGGTGTTTTAAGAGTAGAACAATTAACAAATGTACTTTCATCTGTTACCGGGGCAAAAAAAGATTCTTCGAGTGGAGTATTGTTCATACCCAATTAAACTTTTTTACCTAATTTACTCGATAATCGAGATTTAAATACAAAGCGAATTACCGCTGTAGCATATTATTTTTTACTTGAAGTTTCCCTCGATGAATTCTTAGGATATTCACTTCATAAAACCAAAAAAGACATGTCAGAAAAACAAAAGAAAGCAACCGCTTACTGGAAAGAAAATGTTAGGTACTTATTCATTTTATTAGCTATATGGTTCGTTGTTTCCTTTGGAGCAGGCATTTTATTTAAAGAAGCCTTAGATACCATTAAAATCGGAGGTTTTAAATTGGGCTTTTGGTTTGCGCAGCAAGGGTCCATTTATGTATTTGTAATTCTGATTTTTGTTTATGTAAGGCTCATGAACAAATTGGATAAAAAATACGGCTATAACGAATAACAGCATAACCATTAACCACCAAAAAACCACATTATGAATGTTCAAACCTGGACGTATATTTTAGTAGGAATCACCTTTGCCCTTTACATAGGTATCGCAATCTATTCAAGAGCTGGATCCACGAAAGATTTTTATGTTGCCGGTGGCGGAGTTTCGCCACTTGCAAACGGAATGGCAACTGCAGCCGATTGGATGTCTGCCGCCTCGTTCATTTCAATGGCAGGTATAATTTCATTCGCTGGTTATGACGGCTCAGTATACCTAATGGGCTGGACAGGGGGTTATGTATTACTAGCATTACTTTTAGCACCTTATTTACGTAAATTCGGGAAATTCACAGTACCTGATTTTATAGGTGATAGATACTACTCAAAAACAGCACGTATTGTGGCTGTAATTTGTGCACTGATTGTGTCATTTACTTATGTAGCAGGGCAAATGCGCGGTGTAGGGGTCGTATTCTCAAGATTCCTTCAAGTAGATATCGATACAGGTGTTATCATTGGTATGATCATCGTTTTGTTTTATGCCGTTCTAGGCGGAATGAAAGGTATCACTTATACACAAGTAGCTCAGTATTGTGTGTTGATTTTTGCTTTTATGGTTCCTGCAATTTTCATTTCCATTCAAATGACCGGTAACCCAATTCCTCAATTAGGTATGGGATCAACATTAAATGATGGCTCTGGCACATTTTTGCTAGATAAGTTAGACGGATTATCAACAGAACTCGGGTTCAATGAATACACCGATGGATCTAAATCAATAACAGATATTTTTGCCATCACCTTAGCCTTAATGGTAGGTACAGCAGGGTTACCGCATGTAATCGTTCGATTCTTTACCGTTAAAAAAGTAAAAGATGCACGTAAATCTGCCGGACTAGCATTACTGTTAATTGCTATTCTATACACTACGGCACCAGCTGTTGCTGTATTTGCCAAAACCAATCTTATTAATACTGTTAGCAACGAAGAATATGCTAGTATGCCAGTTTGGTTTAAAAACTGGGAAGAAACCGGACTACTATCTTTTGACGATAAAAATAAAGATGGCAAAATTCAATATGTAGCTGATAAAACCAAAAATGAGTTAACCATAGATAATGACATTATGGTATTGGCGAATCCTGAAATTGCAGATTTACCTGCTTGGGTAATTGCCCTAGTAGCAGCTGGCGGATTAGCTGCAGCGCTTTCAACAGCAGCGGGGCTTTTGCTAGTTATTTCGGCATCTGTTTCTCATGATTTAGTGAAGAAAGTATTTAAGCCGAATATTTCTGACAAAGCAGAATTATGGGTCGCTAGAGGCGCAGCAACAGTTGCTGTAGTTATCGCAGGTTATTTTGGTATAAATCCACCAGGCTTTGTTGCCGCAGTAGTAGCCCTTGCATTCGGTTTGGCAGCAGCCTCCTTCTTCCCGGCAATTGTTCTCGGTATCTTTTATAAAAAAATGAATAAAGAAGGAGCCATCAGCGGAATGGTTATCGGTATCATTCTTATGCTGTTTTATATGACCAAGTTTAAATTCGGCTGGTTTGGTGGTGGAACTCCTGAAGATTGGTGGTTTGGTATTTCACCAGAAGGGTTTGGTAGTATCGCTATGATTGCTAACTTTATTGTAGCAATTATTGTTTTACAATTTACCCCAGAGCCACCTGAAGATGTTCAAGAAATTGTAGAAAACATTAGAATACCCAGTGGTGCAGGTGAAGCCACAGGTCATTAATTTTAAACAAATCAACATTCAACAACAACCAAAGGATTTCAACACCCTTTGCATACTAAATTAACGCATACCATGAGTAATTACCACATTAAACATCTGGAGGAGTATTATCAAGTCTATCGAAAATCGGTCCGTAATCCTGAAGCGTTTTGGGAAGAGATTGCTGAAGAACATTTTGTTTGGCGTAAGCGCTGGGACAGTGTTCTTAGTTGGGATTTTAAAAAACCCGAAATAAAATGGTTCGAAGGTGCTAAATTAAACATTACCGAAAACTGTTTAGATCGTCATTTACCAACAAGAGGTGAAAAAACGGCAATCATATTCGAACCTAACAATCCTGAGGAAGAAGCAATTCATATTACCTATAGACAATTACATGAACGTGTTTGTCGTATGGCAAATGTCCTATTAGACCATGGCGTAAAGAAAGGTGACCGTGTTTGTATTTATTTACCAATGATTCCAGAACTTTCCGTAGCCCTCTTGGCATGTGCTCGTATTGGAGCGATACATTCTGTAGTGTTCGCAGGCTTCTCTTCACATGCTGTTGCAACACGTATTAATGATTCTGACTGTAAACTTGTAATCACATCAGACGGATCGTTTCGGGGTAATAAATCAATTGACCTAAAAGGAATCGTTGACAAAGCTTTAGAAGCTTGCCCAGGAGTTGCAAATGTTTTAGTAGTAAAACGCACAGGCTCCAAGATTCACATGGAAGAAAAGCGAGATAAATGGTTACAACCATTGCTAGATGAAGCTTATGCAGATTGTGTTGCAGAAATTATGGACGCTGAAGACCCTTTGTTTATTTTATACACTTCAGGTTCTACAGGTACCCCTAAAGGAATGGTACATACTACTGCAGGTTATATGGTCTATACAGCCTATACTTTTAAAAACGTATTTCAATACAAAGAACATGATGTGTATTGGTGTACAGCCGATATCGGGTGGATAACCGGTCATTCTTATATCGTTTATGGACCGTTAGCAAACGGAGCAACCACATTGATGTTTGAAGGAGTACCCTCCTATCCAGATTTTGGACGTTTTTGGGAGGTGATTGAAAAACATAAGGTAAATCAGTTTTACACCGCTCCAACAGCTATTAGAGCTTTGGCTAAAGAAAATTTAGAGTATGTTGAAAAACACGACCTATCTAGTCTAAAAGTTTTAGGTTCTGTGGGTGAACCTATTAATGAGGAAGCTTGGCATTGGTATAATAACAACGTAGGCAAAAAGAACAGCCCTATTGTTGATACTTGGTGGCAAACTGAAACTGGTGGTATAATGATTACCCCTATTCCGTATGTAACACCTACCACTCCAACTTACGCTACCCTGCCATTTATAGGTATTCAACCTGCCTTGATGGATGAGAACGGCAAAGAAATAAAAGGAAATCAAGTAGAAGGTCGCTTATGTATTAAATACCCTTGGCCATCGATTGCAAGAACTATCTGGGGAAATCATGACCGTTATAGAGACACTTATTTCTCAGCATATGAAAACATGTACTTTACGGGTGATGGTGCTTTAAGAGATGCCGTAGGATATTACAGAATAACAGGTCGTGTTGATGATGTCATCATAGTATCTGGACATAATTTAGGAACAGCACCAATTGAAGATTCGATAAATGAACACCCAGCAGTAGCAGAATCTGCTATTGTAGGTTTCCCACACGATGTAAAAGGAAATGCACTCTACGGATATGTTATTTTAAAGGAAACAGGAGAAAGCAGAGATCGCGATAACCTAAGAAAAGAAATCAATCAACAAATTACAGAACATGTTGGTCCTATCGCAAAACTAGATAAGATTCAGTTTGTAAGCGGACTACCCAAAACGCGTAGTGGTAAAATTATGCGTAGAATTCTTCGTAAAATAGCTAGTAACGACACTAGTAATTTAGGGGATACAAGCACACTGTTAAATCCAGAAATTGTTCAGGAAATTATGGATAATTCGCTTTAATTTTTATTTAATAAAAGTGACATTTATAAATTCACCAAGTCTTAAACATTTCGAGCTTGGTGAATGTTTATTTTATACGAGAAGTAGATAATTGAATATCTGCTGTAAACCAACTTTCTGCTCTTTGTCTCTCAATTTTTTTGACCATATTTTGATTATCAAGTTTCTCATAAGCCAGTTTCAAACCATGCAATGCCCATCCATTTTTAGGTAATCTAACCAAATCTTCTTCATAGGTAATGATCGCATCTTTATACAATCCTGCTTCAATTTGAATTGCACCTAAATAATGACGAACAGAAAAAAACCAATCTGGTGGCTCATTATAATTCAAACTATCTTCGAGATCTATAGCTTCTTTCAATAAAAAAATACTTTCTTGGTATTTGAATTCTCTAGCCAAAATTTCAGCTTTCAGAACTCGTTCAGCTATCTGAATTAAAACATCCACAGAATTGATTTCCCAAATAGAGATTTCTTTCAAACTATCATCCATTGCAATTACTTCTAATGAAAGCAATTCTTTTTTAGCATTTTCTAATTGGTTCAACCCCAAAAAAGCCATTCCCCTTGCATAATTTAAAACTGCCGAAGGATATTTTAAAGTTGGTACTTCATTTTGCATTTTCAATATCTCTCTCCATTTACCGAATTTTACATTTACATAATACGGTATTGTATAAAAATGCTGTAACGTACCCCAACCAGGCTCTTTCATAAGTATTGTGCTAGAATGTTTAGCTACATTTGTTGAAGCTTTTAAAGCCAATTCACTATTACCCTCTAAAGTTGCAGTAGCCGACATGAAATGATAATTATGTGGAAAATATGCAAGAGGATATGCGCCCTGAGCATTACAAGCAGCAACATAACTGCTATCTACAGATATAGCTCGCATATTTGACAATGTTCCTTTATGATAATCACCTGTTCTAATGTATACATGAGATGGCATATGAATGAGATGTCCTGCTCCAGGTACTAAATCATCATCAAAAACTTGAGCACTTTTAAGTGCAACTTCTGGAGTAGAAGAAGCTTCTAACAAATGTATATTTAGGTGGTGTGCGCCTGGATGCTTTGAATCTATTACCAAAGTTTCATTTATGACAGACATTATTTCAGTAGTCCATTCTTTGGGGCTCCCACTTTTATCCCAAAGATCCCATGGATGCATATCCATTATAGATTCTGCAAACATTGTTGCCACATCTGCATCTTTTGGATAGTTTTTATAAACCTCGCGCATAGCATTTGAATATTCCAAATCTAGCTCACTCCTATCCTCCAATGGAAATTGCACATATCTTTTGGATAGTGCATTAATTAGAGCCTTCTCTTTCTGAGACACATCACCGTTAGACAATACAAGTGCTTTTTGAATTGCCATATATGCCCTGTTATAATTGTCCTGTTCCATTCCTGCATTATAATTAGGTCCCAAGACATAAGCAAACCCCCAATATGCCATCGCACAGTTTGGATCCAACTTAGTAGCATAATAAAATGATCTTGCGGCTTCTGCATGATTGAAGCCATACGCCAAAACCAATCCCTGATTTATATATTTTTGAGCTAGGCTATTCGTTGTCGATACAGGAAAGTCAAGTACATCTAAACCATTTATAATAGGCGCTAAATTATCAGACTCATACCATTTAAAATCAGTAGTAATTGGGGCACAAGCTATAAAAGGGCGATTAGAAATATTAATTGAATTTGTTTTATTCTTACAACCAGTTAATGTAACCAGAGAAATAATTAAGTATAAAAAAATGAATTTCATTTTATATGATTTTTTTCGTAAAATATTATCTATTTTGAGCCAGTAAGGGTTCTTAAATCTTGAATTAATCGAAGTATCTCTTCATCTTCAATACCATTATAAATTCCTCTAATTTGCCGTTTTTTATCCACTAAAATAAAATTGGGGGTATGTATAAAATCCTGTAATCCGCCATCACCTTGTTCTACTACAGCAAAATAACTTTTACGTGCCAATGCGTAAATGTGACTTTTCTTTCCTGTTGTAATATTCCATTTTGAATCTACGGCACCTTTATCATCGGCATATTTTCGAAGTACGGGAATACTATCAATTTCTGGAGTTACAGAAAGTGATAGTAACATTACTTCTTCATTTTTGATAAATTTGTTTTGAATTTTAATCATATTATTTGCCATTGCCGGGCAAATACTTGGACACCTTGTAAAAAAGAAATCAACCACATATACCTTATCCTCATAATCTTCTTGGGTTACTAGTTCACCATTTTGATTCAATAACTCAAAGTCTGAAACGGTGTGGTTCGTTTCCGTATCCCTTAAACTAACATCTACCAAGTTCTCATTAAAATCTTTGGGTTGATAAATAGGTAAATCACCCTTCATTTTATTAGCACATGAATATAATAAGATTGAAATTATACCCGCAAAAAAGTACATACGCATCATAATAAAACCTTTTTACCCAAAAATTCTTTTGCTTGAAGGATTTCTTTTCTTTCGCTATTACTATTCGCCGTCGAATTCAATAGCTCCTTGTAATAAAAAATAGCTTTATCCATATCACCCAACTGTTGGGCAGAAGAGGCTGCACCAAATAACCCGTTAAATCTATTGGGTCTTCTTTTTAAATTCAGTTCATAAACATCTAAAGCTTCTTTAGGTCTTTTTGCAAGTAATAACATATCTGCCAACAACTCATCTGCTGGTAAAATCTCGCCAGGAGTTACCGGATGTTTTGCTGTTAGGCTTTCTAGTTGAGCAGCATTCGCCATTAACTCTAAAGCCAGACCAACATTCCCCCTTTTAAATTGTAACCATGCTTTAATAGTTTCTATCTGGATTTCAACCTGATTAGCTTTGTAAGGATCATTAGCTACAATCAACTCCTCTTTAAAAGAATTTAGCATAGCAAGTTCTTTTTCGGTTTCCTTGAGATTATCTGTATGTATGGTACCTAAAGCCTTTGCAAAATGAAGTAAGGATTGTTGCCATGGAAATTTTTCCCAATCCAGTTCTGGTAATTGTGGCAATGTAAGATTAGATGCCTCCTCCCAGTTTTTATTTTCTACTGCTATACGAGCCGGTATAGCTGCTGCCGTATATGCAATTTTAAAATTTGGTGGAAATATTTTCTTGAACGATTTAAGATATTCATATTGTTCTTTTGCTTTTTCGTTTTCTCCTTGTTGCAAATAAGCATATACCAAATAGCCCATTGCATGCACTTCTTCGTCCCAATGCTCCCCAGGCGCTATACTTTCCGCATAACATATTGCCGATGATGCAGAATTTAAGTTGGTAGCGACACTTTCCTTCCAAAGGCCTAACCTCGTAAAAATATGAGAAGGCATATGTTGTGCATGCGCTGAATTTGGTGCAATATTCGCATACCGCCGTGCGGTGCTTAAACCTAGCTCTGCCAATTCTGGATAATCGTAAGAATGAATTATATAATGGGCAATTCCTGGATGATTAGGTTCTTTAACAAATAACGCATCCAATATTTTGCCAGCCTCCCGTTGCTTGGCATAACTTTTATCTGTTGGTATCGCTGATGCCCTTAGTGCTAATGCATAAAAAATAGCCACTTCGGCATCATCCTTATAAGTTGTATACATACCATGCATTGCATTGGCATAATTTTCTTTCCTTAATTGGTTGTCCAAGGTATCCCAATCCTTATAAAAAGTACCAATGGCATTTAAGTAATCTTCTGCTTTTTTAGACTTAGGTAATTTTTCTGCAATATCGAGTAGCTTCATTCCTTTTTTTAATACAATAGTTTCTGGTGGCGCCCATAAACCATGATAAATACTCATAGCTACACCCCAATAAGCCATAGCACAATTGGGATCTGCATCAAGCACCTGTGCAAAAGCCTTTTCGGCTTCTCCGTATTCAAAAGAATGCAATAATGAAATGGCTAAATTAAAAGTCTTTCGCGTCTCATAACTACAGGATTCTGAAAAATTGACATCACCAAACTGCCCATTTCCACACAATTTCAAATCACCTCTTAAAAGATTTAAAGATGCTATCTCTGCATTCGACACCTGTTGTTTACAACCATAAAAAAGAAGTGCTACAAAAATCCCAAATACCATTCTTAACTCTTGCCGAAATTTCATACAAAATTAATTTTAAACTTTAAAGAACATTTTCTAAAGTTAAATTTATAACATTTAAAATCAAAACATTATAGTGTATTCTGTAATATAACATGTATAAATTGTAATGGATAAATTTAAAATTGTCCTAATAAAGGAAAAGACATTTTATAATAAAAAATGGTAAATCGTAAACTTAACTAGAAAATGAACGATTACTAGCAAAAAGAGGACGCGTTTTAAAGGTCATAAACAGTATTACAGATATGAGTCCACATATACCTAAGCCTGCAAAAAGTGCCCAAACCGAATTTTCAATAAAGCTACCCACGAAAATAGATATCGGTATAGAAAGAATGGTAGAAATGAATCCGGTAATCGCAGCACCAATACCTGCAATGTGACCAATAGGCTCCATTGCAATAGATCGCATGTTTCCCCAAATAAATCCTAAGCACAAAAACTGTAGTGAAAGAAATATCAATAAGATAGTAATGCTAGGGTCCTTAGACCCAAAAAATAACAGACTATATAACAAGGCTATAAAAGTAAAAGCCACTAAAGCCACAAACGATAAATTTCGCATACCAAAACGCAGTACTAAAGTACCGTTCATTAAAGTTGAAAAACCAACCGATAGTGCCAAACCTGCAAACACGTAAGGGAATGTTTCCGTCAACCCATAAAGCTCCTCAAAAACATGTTGCGCAGAACTTAAATACACCAAAAAAGAACCAGTAATAAATCCTGATATCATGGTACATGAAACAGTTTCTTTATGCCTCATAATTTCTTTAGTTCCTCTAACAAATACGTGAAAAGAGAAAGGTACTTTGTATTCTGGATGTAATGTTTCTGCCTGTCTTTTATAAAACCAAATCCCCACTAACAAAGCAAAAAATAGCTGCAAATAAAAGATACCTTGCCAACCTGTAATACCCATTACGGCTTTACCGATTGCAGGTGCCACGACAGGAACTAAAATAAAAAATGCAGTTACAAACGACATAATTTTTGCCATATAATCGCCACGATACGTATCACGTATGATAGAAATACTTATAGTTCTTGGTGCTGACAAACCAACACCCTGCAACACACGCCCTACAAGCATAATTTCAAGATTTGGGGCTAACAAACAAATGATACTAGCTATCAAAAAAACAGTAAACCCAATATAAACAATTGGCTTTCTACCAAGACTATCTGAAAGCGGACCAAAGAACAACTGCCCTACTCCCAAACCTAAAAAAATCATGGTTACCAGTAATTGATTCTGTGTAGGGTCAAGACTGTTGATAGATATACCTATATCTGCCATTGCCGGTAAAATTGCGTCAATAGTTAACGCAACAATTGACATTAAAGAAGCCATTAACGCGACAAACTCAAAATTCGGTTTTACCTGTTCATTCTGCATCATGCAAAAATAAGGCTTAACAATTCATGCAATGTTATTAAAAGTTGATTTTTGAGTTTATGCATATTTGAAATTCAAATATGTACTTTTGCATTAAATTACAATGTATGCTGATTATAGGTATTGCCGGTGGAACAGGTTGTGGTAAAACCACAGTAGTAAATCAAATTATCAATGAGTTGCCAAATGAAGAAGTTGGGGTAATTTCACAAGATTCGTACTATAACGACCTATCTCATTTATCTCTTGAAGAGAGACGCAAAACTAACTTTGACCACCCTAGTTCTATTGATTTCGCCCTACTTGAGCAGCATTTAATTGCTTTAAAAAACAGCGAATCTATCGAACAACCTGTTTATTCATTTTTAGAATGTAACAGAACGGCAAAGACCATACTCACACACCCTACAAAGGTTATTATCGTAGAAGGTATTTTAATTATGACCAATTCTGCTATTCGCAAAATGTTCGATATTAAAATATTCGTACATGCTGACACAGATGAAAGATTGATTAGAAGATTAAAACGAGATGTCAACGAAAGAGGTTGGGATTTAGATGAAACCATAGAAAAATACCAAGCTGTAATTAAGCCAATGCACGAGCAGTTTATTGAGCCAACAAAAGAGTATGCAGATATTATTATTCCGAATAATAAATATAATACTGTTGCTGTTGAAATAGTTAAAAGTATTATTAATGAAAAAATAATGCAAGAGTAATGGCCTTCAAAGATTTAAAACAAAAAAAATGGTTTAAAATCATGACTAATATGTATGTATTGGTACTGTCCGTTTTTCTTGTTTGGATGGTTTTTTTTGACACCAATTCACTTCTAATTCATTTAGAATTGAGAAAAGAAATAAAAAAACTAGAAAAAACCCAAGATTTTTTGAAAGATGAAATTGCTCGGGATAAAAAAATTATCGAAAAATTATCTGACGAAGATGAACTTGAACGCTTTGCTCGAGAAGAGTATTATTTAAAGAAAAAAAATGAAGAAATCTATCTTATTGAATACGAGGATAGTTTAAAAATCAAGGATAAAGAATAGTTTTTGATATCCTTTTAATAAGTTTTAGTCTTTCTACATACTAAACAATTATCAGCGGCTTAACCATTTCATAATTAAAAGTTTAACGCTTTATTAAAGAAAAGTAAGTGCTTATTCACTTAGTGTTAACAAAAAGCTTTCATTAGCCCCATAAATAATTGTATTTTTACCACCTAACTTACTTTGAACATGGGCAAGATTATTGCTATAGCCAATCAAAAAGGAGGCGTAGGTAAAACTACCACCACAGTTAACTTAGCTGCCTCTCTTGGTGTATTGGAAAAAAAGGTTTTATTAATCGATGCTGACCCCCAAGCAAATGCAACTTCAGGGTTGGGTATTGATGTAGATGGTGTAGAACTAGGCTCATACCAGCTAATGGAACATACCAAAACTGCGAGAGAAACTATTATACCTACAACCTCCCCAAATGTAGACCTTATTCCTGCACACATCGATCTAGTCGCCATTGAAATAGAATTGGTTGATAAAGAAGAACGTGAATACATGATGAAAAAGGCTATTACTGACCTTAAAAAAGATTACGATTATATCTTAATTGATTGTGCACCATCATTAGGTTTACTAACCTTAAATGCACTAACCGCTGCAGATTCGATAATTATACCAATTCAGTGCGAATATTTTGCTTTAGAAGGGCTAGGTAAACTTTTGAATACCATAAAAAGTGTTCAAAAATTACACAATCCAGATTTAGATATCGAGGGCATGTTGTTAACCATGTACGATTCTAGATTACGATTATCGAACCAAGTAGTTGATGAAGTAAGAAAGCATTTCGGCGATATGGTTTTTGAAACTGTAATTCAACGTAATGTTAGATTAAGTGAAGCTCCTAGTTATGGGGAAAGTATAATCAAATATGATGCTGCCAGTAAAGGAGCAACAAACTATTTGAACATGGCTAACGAGATAGTTAAAAAAAATAAGCAGACGGTTTAAGTATGGCAAAAGCGACAAAGAAACAAGCTTTAGGTAGAGGACTTTCGGCTCTTTTAAAAGATCCGGAGAATGATATTAATACAGCATCAGATAAGAATGCAGATAAAGTTGTAGGTAATATTATCGAGCTCGATTTAGAACAAATTGAAGTAAACCCGTTTCAACCTCGTTCTAATTTTAATGATGAGTCAATAAAAGAATTAGCCACCTCAATTAGAGAACTTGGTGTAATTCAGCCAATTACAGTAAGAAAATTAGGCTTTAACGAGTATCAATTAGTATCTGGAGAACGAAGATATCGTGCTTCTAAACTTTTAGGTTTAGACACAATACCGGCATATATACGTATCGCTAATGACCAAGAGTCTTTAGAGATGGCATTGGTCGAAAATATACAACGACAAGATTTAGACCCAATAGAAATTGCTCTTTCTTACCAACGTCTTATAGACGAAATTAATCTTACTCAAGAAAGATTGAGTGAGCGTGTCGGTAAAAAAAGATCAACTATTGCCAACTATTTGCGTCTTTTAAAATTAGATCCGATCATACAAACGGGTATGCGAGATGGCTTTTTAACTATGGGTCACGGTAGGGCGTTAGTCAATATTGACAAAAAGCAGGATCAGATATCACTTTACGAAAAAATTATTTTTGACAACCTCTCTGTTAGAGATACTGAAAGTGCCGTAAAAGCTTATCATTCTGATGATGTGCCAACTGACGATGTAGTAAAAACAGTAAAAAAAGAAGCTTCTGTTTTTGTTCGCAAGGGCATAAAAGAACTTACAGATGCCTTATCGGTAAAAGTGGATATAAAATCTACTGATAATGCAAGAGGAAAAATAACCATACCATTTAAGTCTCAAGAAGAATTTGACCGTATCAAAAAATTGATAACAGGTGCGTAACTATTTTTTATTATTTAGTACTCTATTATTATTTATAAATCTCTCCTTTTCTCAAGAGGAACAAGATTATATTCCTAAAACTGAAATAGATAGTGTTCAATCTGACCTTGCCAAAAATGGCTTTATTATAAAAGATTCTGTCTCCTTCAAGAAGGCTAAAAAAGAATTCAATCCATTAGCACCAAGTAAAGCAGCATTTTACTCTGCTATACTTCCAGGTATGGGACAAATTTACAACAAGCGATACTGGAAAGCCCCTATAGTTTGGGGAGCTATTGGCGGAAGCGCTTATATGTATATCTACAACAATGATCAATATCAACGTTTTAGAACAGCATTTAAAAGGAGACAAGCCGGTTTTACAGATGATGAATTTAATGGTGAAGGAGCATTACCACTCTTTGATGAAGACGACCTTGAATATCAACAAGAACGTTTTCAGAGAGATCGTGATCTTTGGCTAGTTGCAGCAATCGCATTGTATGCATTAAATATAGTTGACGCCAACGTGGACGCACATCTAAAACAGTTTAATATTGATGATGACCTTAGTATAGACTTTGAGCCCTATCTTGATGTAAATCAAGTGACCAATAGTCCTAATTATGGAATGGCATTAATTATAAAATTTTAAAAATGAGAATCGCACTTTTCGGATACGGAAAAATGGGGCAAATGATAGAACAAGTCGCTATAAAGCGAGGACATGAAATTATTGCCAAAATTGACGAGAATTCTAAAAATATTGATTATAGCACTATGGATGTTGCTATTGATTTTAGTATGCCCGAAGCAGCTTTCGGGAATATAACAAAATGCTTAAGTAACAATATCCCTATAATATCTGGCACAACTGGTTGGTTAGATAAATATGAAGATGCAACTACCTTATGCCAAGAAAAGAAAGGTGCATTTATATATGCTTCTAACTTTAGTTTAGGAGTGAACATTTTTTTCGAGCTGAATAATTATTTGGCAAAAATGATGCAAAATCTCCCTGAGTACAACGTAGAACTAGAAGAAATACATCACACTCAAAAATTAGATGCCCCCAGCGGAACAGCCATAACTTTAGCTGAAGGTGTTATTGCAAACTCTAACTACAAGCAATGGAAGCTAGATAATGCATCTAATGAAACTTTGAAAATCACATCTAAAAGGATAGGTACGGTACCAGGAACACATACTGTATCCTATGATAGCATTGTTGACAGTATTGAGATTAAACATACTGCTCACAACAGAGAAGGTTTTGCCCTAGGTGCAGTAACCGCAGCAGAATGGATTATTGGTAAATCAGGAGTATTTTCTATGCGAGATGTGTTAAACCTAGGTTAAAAACGTAACAAAAATCAATCTCAAAGACTTATGAATTATTGATGACTTAATTAGCATCAAAAGAATTCATCCTATTTCAATAAAAATTAAAGAATATGAACGGCACTCAATGGATTATTTTTATTCTCATTGTACAAGTAATACATTTTTTAGGTACTTGGAAACTTTACGTAAAAGCAGGAAGAAAAGCTTGGGAAGCAGCAATACCTGTTTACAACGCTATAGTTTTAATGCAAATTATCAATAGACCAAAATGGTGGGTAATATTATTATTTATCCCTATAATCAATCTATTGATGTTCCCGGTTATATGGGTAGAAACCATAAGAAGCTTTGGCAGAAACAGTAAATTGGAAACATGGATAGTTGTATTAACACTTGGTCTGTACATTTACTACGTAAACTACACACTAGATGTCAAATACGTTGAAGACCGATCTCTACACCCAACAACAGCGGCTGGAGAATGGGTAAGTTCCATTTTATTCGCAGTGGTAGCAGCAACATTAGTTCACACCTATTTTATTCAACCTTATGTGATACCAACAGGATCATTAGAGCGTACCTTAAGAGTAGGAGATTTTCTTTTCGTAAGTAAGTTTCACTATGGAGCCAGAACGCCGATGACAACCGTTGCAGCACCAATGGTGCATGACACGTTACCAGGCTTAGGAATTCCTTCTTATTTAAAGAAACCACAACTACCCTATTTTAGATTACCTGGTTTCACAAAAGTAGAGCGAAATGACATTGTAGTATTTAGCTGGCCGGCAGATACCGTTCGTGTATTTTTCAAGAAAGAAAAAGGCGTTGACAAGCCAATAGATAAAAAATCCAATTATGTTAAGCGTTGTGTTGGTGTACCTGGCGATTCGTTAGAGGTCCGCGATGGTTATGTATTTATTAATGGAAAACAATTAGAATTACCAAAAAGCGCCAAACCACAATTCGACTACGACATCTATAGTTCTAAAGGGGTATCGTCTAGAACTCTTGATAATTTAGGAATTACAGATTTTACTAGAAAATACCAATCAAATCCGCTGAACCAAGATCAAGTAAATGGATTGAGGTCTTATATAATGGGTTTTAATCAAACCGAAAACGGACAACTAGAACTTTACACAAAGGCATCTGGTATTCCTGCGAATGTGATATCTAAATATAGATTAGCATTAAAAGAAGTTACCGATCGCAAACGTACAGTACCTTTAACTGCAGACATGGTAAGTTCGTTAAGAAATGACTCAAATATAGATTCTGTAGTTCAAAAAGTTACAGCAAAAGGAAGAAGAGGCATCAACCTATTTCCTCAAAGTCCTGATTATCCTTGGAATTATAGTCAATTAGGACCTATTTACATTCCTCAGAAAGGGGCAACGGTAGACTTGAATTTAAAAGTACTTCCACTTTACAAAAAGATTATTAAGGAGTACGAAAAGAACGAAATTTCTGTATCTGGAAATCAAATTAGCATTAATGGATCACCAGCTACTACATATACTTTCAAACAAGATTACTTTTGGATGATGGGTGACAATAGAGACCACTCTGAAGACAGTAGAGCTTGGGGTTATGTTCCAGAAAATCATATTGTTGGAACACCAATTTTCATCTGGATGAGTTTTGATAATTTCACAGAAGGTATTAGCAACTGGAGACCAAGATGGGATCGCATATTCACTACAGTAAATGGTGATGGAGAACCACAATCTTATTTCAAATATTTCTTAATATTACTCGTAGCCTATTTTGTAGGAAATTGGTTCTGGAAACGTAAAAAGGAAAAAAAGTGAAATTAATTCATCCCTCATACTTTCCGAATATAGTAACGTTCAGCTATATTATGCACCACCCAATTTGCTGGGAGGTAAATGATAATTACCAAAAACAGACGTTTAGAAATAGAACATATATTTCTAATGACCGAGGCAAGCATATATTGAGCATACCAATAATTCATGCTGGTAGAGCAAATGGCAGACAAAAATACAAGGATGTTTTAATAGACAATTCTTATCCGTGGCAACGTCAACATTGGCGCACCTTAGAAACAGCCTATAGAACATCTCCATTCTTTGAGTTTTACGAAGATGATATTAGACCACTTTACCATCAAACTTACGAAAGCCTTCTTGACTTTAATTTAAAGACTATAGAGACGATATTTGAATGTCTTCAACTAGAAATGCCTACAGAAAAAACTCTTGCATATGAGACCACCCCTGAAGGTAAAATAGATCTGAGATTTTTAATAAGTGCTAAGTTTACCCCTCAATTGAATATAGAACCCTATACGCAAGTATTTGGTGATAGACATGGGTTTACTCCTAATTTAAGCATATTGGATCTCTTGTTCAACCTAGGCCCCAATAGTATACAGTATCTAAAACACGAGTTCATAGCCGTTAATAATGATTAGGTTCATAGCACATTATGGAATACATTTTATTGTACCCATTATAATTGCTATTTATTTCTATAAAGAAAACAAGCTCTGGTCTGCGGTTATATTATTATCAGCAATTGTAATTGATGTTGATCACCTTTTATCTACACCAATGTTTGATCCATATCGATGCAGTATAAACTTTCACCCTTTACATACCTATTGGGCAATCGGCATATACACGCTGTTATTTGCATATAAGAAGACACGAATTATCGGCTTGGCTCTGCTTATACATATTTTAGCTGATACCGTAGACTGTTACTTTATTCACCAGACAATTTAAAAGTCGCCATGATAGGTTCATGATCAGAAATATCGATTTTGTAGTTTTTATGAGATAAGAAAGTAAAACTTGGATCTCCCAAAATCATATCTATTCGAAAAGGGAATTTCCAAAATTTAATGGTTTCACCATACCCGTGTCCCGATTCTAAGAAGCTATCCTTTAAATCTCCTTTAATATTAAAATACACTTTAGAGAATTGTGTATTATTAAAATCACCGCTAACTACAACTGGATAAGGGCTTAGATTTATATGCTGCCTTACAATTTCTGCTTGTTTTTGCTGCTCAGCAAAAGAATCTCTTAGCCTGACGAAAAGCTTATCTGAACGTTCCTTCTTAAAGTAGTTAGGTCTAATATCAAGAGATTCTAGATGTAAATTGTATACACGAACAGTATCTTTGTCAACCAAAATATCGGCATATATACCACCATTTACGGTGTTATTAAAATGCAAGACATCTTTATTTATTATTTTATATTTAGAAAAAATAGCTAAATTCTTACCAATTGCCTCTTCTCTTATATCATAGCGTCGAGCAACATATGGATAAGTTTTCATCATATCATCCTGTATGTAAAACATTTCAAATTCCTGAAAACTGACTATCTCAGGATTTTCTTCATATACAAAATCGACTATATCAGGAGCTGTATTAACCTCCCAATTATGATCATTACTGTGAAAACCCAAAACATTATAACTTAAAAGTGAAATTGAATTTGATTTAATATTTTTTTGAGTATTACCGTTAAAGGCTATAAAAGAACCGAGCGTAAAATAACCGAAACCCAATATTGAAAGCGACAGCAGTAGATATATCTTTTTCCCAATTAACCAATACAAGAAAAATAACACATTAATAAGAACTAAAGCAGGCACTGTTAAACTTATAAATGCTAAACTAGCTGAAGATGTATAAGGAACTATACAAGCCAAAAACAAACTGAAAGCTACAATCACATTTAAGAACAACATGAGCTTTTTGAAAAAAGACATTTTCTTCATTCTTAATTCTCTTTACCAGCTTTAAACAAAAAGTCCTTCTCTGCTTTTGAAAGACTTTCATAGCCAGACTTGCTTATTTTATCTAGAATAGCATCAATCTTCTTCTGATGTGTTTTCTTGTCGTAATCTACAGCAGAATTGCTGTTACTACGTGTTGCGCTTTTATTCTTATAAACTGTTTTCATTGGAGCCTTCTTCTCTGAACCTTTAAACAAATTAGCAATACTATCCATAAACCTCGAAAAACCAGAACCAATATCATTGCCTTTCGTTAATTGATGAGCATATAAGTACCCTAAAAAGGCACCTCCTAAATGCGCTAAATGTCCGCCAGAGTTACTTATAGGTAATTGAATTAAATCACTTAAAACCAGTACAGCACCAACCATCCAAAGTTTTATGTTGAAAAATATGATTCTAACTTCTTGATTAGGCAGATAGGTGCAAATAAATATTAAAACGGCACTAGCACCCGCTGAGGCACCAATTAAAGAAGCATTCGTGTCAAAAAATGCAGGAAAGATATTATATCCTAAAACAAAGAATAGTCCGCCTAAAATCACTCCGAGTAAATAAACATTTAAAAATCGTTTTGCATCAAAGAGATTTAAAAATATTCTACCTACAAAATAAATCATCAACATGTTCCAAAACAAGTGTCCAATACCACCATGAAAAAATGAATAGGTAACTATAGACCAAGGTTGAAAAGCGATATCGACAATATCATTAGGTAACTCAAACCATTGAACAATGGTATCTTTTTGTAAACCAAGTAAGAATGGTATTAAAGCATTTACAATAAAAACCACTACATTGACTGCAATGAGCTTCTCTGCAATGTTTAATCTACTAAATTGATATTTTAAATCTGGTTGAGCCATATCTTAGTTCCACCTTTTATCATTAAACTGATTTTTTTTCCAATACCACATCATTAAGAAACCAAATAAAGCTCCACCAACGTGTGCAAAATGCGCTATACCTTGTCCAAACAAACTGTACCCAGTTACGCCGGAGAACAAATCCAAGCCAATTAAAACAGGAATAAAGAATTTTGCTTTTATAGGAACAGGTAGAAAAATAAGAAACAACTCGCTATTAGGATAAGACATTCCAAATGCTACCAAAATACCATAAATAGCACCTGATGCACCCACAACTGGAGTATTGAAAGCACCTAAAAAGTTATCGATAGTTGCTTTCCCTGCAATGCTATACCACTCCGTATTATACTGCCCACTATTAATAATCTCTAGAATACTACTTTCAGAAATTCCAGAATCTATCAGAGCACTCATGCCGGCATTATAGTAGTAATAGTTAACACCTATATGAATTAAAGCTGCACCTAAACCCGCTGAGATATAGAAAAACAAAAACTTATTTCTGCCCCACATACGCTCTAAAGGTGTACCGAAAGCCCATAATGCATACATATTAAAAAGTATATGCATAAAGCCACCATGCATGAACATATGTGTTATAATCTGCCATAGTTCAAAGTGTTCATTCTTTGGGAAATATAACGAGAACCACTCGTACATTTGCTCGCCATACATTTGTGTAGCGATAAAAAACAGAACATTGATAATCAGTAAATGTTTTATAGTATCTGTAATTCTTCCCATTTATATAAATTTTCGTTCAATATCATTCTCTGTAATCGTAATGTAAACTTTTTTGTTAAACGGACTCAAAGTGGTTTCCTTACAAGCGAATAGATCATTAACTAATTTCACTTGAGACAACTCGTCTAAAGTTTCCCCTGTTTTAACCGAGAGGGTTTTAGCTAATGTTTTCGCCAACATATCACTTTGAGAAAAACTATCTCCAGGTACTTCTTGTTGAAAATCTGAAATCAGTTGTTCCATTATCATTTGCACTTCGCTTTCTACAACTAACACAGGTACACCAGAAATCTCTACTCCGTCTTCAGTTATTTCTCCGAATACAAAACCGACAGTACATAAATTCTCTTTTATCTCTTTTAAGATATTTATTTCACTAGTAGAAAAAGATAAAGTCAATGGAAAAAGTAATTGTTGACTTACAGCTTCTTTTATAGTAATGTTCTTTAAGAAATTCTCGTATAGCACGCGTTGGTGCGCCCTACTTTGATTAATTACTACCATACCAGATTTTATAGTCGTAATAATATACTTTTTACGCATTTGAAAAGTAGTGGTCGTATGATCAAAAACTTCTCTTTCATCATCAAAAATACTACTATTTACAACCTCTGACTCAAATTCTAAATGGCTTGCCCCGTTATCAACTGTATTCTCTAAACCTACATATAAATTCTCCCAACCGTCAACTTTTGGTTTTGAATAGCTACCACCTCCAAAATTTCCTTTAGACGGTTGCACAGTTTCAAAAGGGTTAAAAGAAGAATCTACCACAACTTGAGGTATACCCACCTGTTTATTTTTATAGGAATACGGAGTATCTAAATTTTGATCTTGTTCAAAGTCTAGCGCAGGCACAACATTAAATTGCCCTAGACTATGCTTTACCGTAGATTTAAGCATTGCATACAATGTATGCTCGTCGTCAAACTTCACTTCCGTTTTCGTTGGGTGTATGTTTATATCAATAGTACCGGGATCAACCTCTAAATTCAAAAAATAACCCGGATGTGTACCCGGACGAATTAATCCTTCAAAAGCACCCAATATGGCATGATGCAAATACGGACTCTTAATAAACCTATTATTGGCAAAGAAAAATTGCTCTCCCCTACTCTTTTTAGCGAACTCAGGTTTTTGAATATACCCTGAAATTTTTACTACATGAGTTTCCTCTTCAACGGGCACAAGCTTCTCATCGGTCTTTCTACCAAAAATATGTACAATACGTTTTCTAAAATCGGTACTTGGTAACTGAAATACATCGCTACCGTTATTATAAAAGTTAAATGCTACTTGCGGATGCGCTAATGAGATTCTATGAAACTCATCTGCTATATGTCGATATTCGACTTGATCAGATTTTAAAAAATTACGTCTAGCAGGAATATTAAAAAACAGATTCTTAACTAACATTGAAGTTCCCTTTGGGGCAACAACAACATCTTGGGTTACTATTTTACTGCCTTCAATTTTAATTTTAGTACCAATCTCGTCATCTTCAGTTTTGGTAAGCATTTCTACATGTGCAATTGCAGCAATAGAGGCTAGTGCCTCTCCTCTAAAACCCTTGGTATTTAAATTGAAAAGATCTTCTGCCTTTTGAATTTTAGATGTTGCATGGCGCTCAAAGCTTAAACGAGCATCTGTACCGCTCATTCCCTTACCGTTATCAACTACTTGAATTAGTGTTTTACCACCATCTTTTATGATAAGTTGAATTTCAGTAGCACCGGCATCAATGGCATTCTCCATTAATTCTTTTACCACAGAAGATGGGCGTTGCACCACTTCACCCGCAGCGATTTGGTTTGCTACATGGTCAGGTAATAATCTAATAATATCTGCCATTATAAGGTAAAGAAAATTGTGAGGTCAAAATCGATTATGTAAAGAAAAATAAGAAGCAATACCGCAATAATAATTACCATTCTAATTTTTAAATTGCGATCTCCTTGTCTTTTGGTATCTTCTATAGCACTATTAATCTTTCTTTTTAATCCTCGAGATGTATTTAACGTACTACGAAATTGGTCGAATTTAGGTTCCATTTTAAACGGATTCCCTTTTCCTTTGCCATCATAATACCTAGGATTGTATTCAAATGACCTATTTTTTCGTAACCGCGTTATTTTGCTCAACATCCCCATAACCTCAAAGTTACTTAAAATAGAAAAATAGGGCATGTTACCAATGCCAAAATTTGTTAACATCTTACGATACTAATCTAATACACTTAAACTTATAAGAAAATAGAGCTATAAAAAAGACTACTAACTACCTAAAACTGCCATTTTAATAGCAGCAATAGCGGCTTCAGTACCTTTATTACCATGCTTACCACCACTACGATCTATGGCTTGTTGCATGTTATTATCTGTAAGAACACAAAATATAACAGGCACATTTGTAGTGATATTTAAGTCTTTAATACCTTGAGCCGTAGCATCACAAACAAAATCAAAATGTTTGGTCTCCCCTTGTATTACACTACCAATAGCAATTACGGCATCAACCTTATGGCTATTAATCATTTTTTTTGAACCAAAAGTAAGTTCAAAACTACCAGGAACGTTCCATCTTATAATATCAGATTCGTCCGCTCCACAATCAATTAATGCTTCAATTGCTCCTGAATACAAACCCTCTGTTATTTCTGAATTCCATTCAGAAACAACAATCCCAAACCGAAGTCCGTTCGCGTTTGGGATTGTTGCCTTATCGTAAATCGATAAATTTTTATTTACTGTAGCCATTACTCACCACTTTTAGCCATACCTATAAAAGCATCTATAGAATTGGCGTTTTCTGATTTTGGAAACTCGTCTTTTATTTTCTGAAAAAAACCTAAAGCTTTATCCTTATCTCCCATTTCTAAAGCAGTAACACCTGCTTTATATAAAAATTTAGGAGCAGTATATTCGTTACCACTATGCTTTACAGCAGCTTCATAATAACTTAATGCATCTGAAGCTTGGTCTAATTGCATAAAAGCATCACCTAAACCACCTTTTGCCAAAGCACCCAAAACAGCATCTTCAGAGCTAAAATCCTCTAAATATGTAATAGCTTCTTGGTAGTTGTTCATATTCAAGTATGCCATACCTGCACTATAATTTGCAAGGTTAGCAGCTTTGGTACCATTGTATTCTTCAATAATATCTAAAAAACCATATTTACCTTCAGCGCCTTCTAATGCCAACGTAAACAATGAATCTTTTGCAGTTGTAGCAACCAATGCTTGGTCGAAATATTGTTGTGGGTAGTACATCTCATTTGCTGCACTAGCCTCTTTTGGTTTCTCTACGAATTGGTCATAAGCTAAATAGCCTAAAACACTAATAGCAATAACACCTATGGCACCTAAAATGAAATTCTGATTCTTAGAAACCCACTCTTCTGATCTAGAAGCGCCTTCATCTAATGAACTAAAAACCTCAGCCGTTGTGCTTTCCTGTTCGTCAAATTCTTGCTGTTCAGCTTTCGTTTCAGGTTTATATCCTCTTTTCTTATATGTTGCCATCTGTAAATTTATTGGTCGCGCAAAAATAATGGTTTTATTGAAATCGCAAAGTGTATTTATTCGTTATTTTTGGATATTTTAAGCGAGTATAGATTCTTCCAAATTTAAAATCCGATTTTATTAATGCTTCTGAGACAATTATCATTGATTAATTACAAAAATTTTGAGTCAAAAGAACTGACTTTCGATGCTAAAATAAATTGTATTGTAGGTGATAACGGAATTGGAAAAACAAACATTCTTGACGCTATCTATCATTTGTCATTTGGCAAGAGTTATTTTAACCCGGTATCATCTCAAAACATTCGTCACGGATCAGATTTTTTTGTGATTGACGGTACTTTTGAAAAAGAAGATAGAGAAGAAAAAATTGTATGTAGTCTTAAAAAGAATAACAAGAAAATCATTAAACGTAACGGAAAAGCATATGACCGCTTTGCCGACCATATAGGTCTTCTACCCTTAGTAATAATTTCCCCAGCAGATAGAGACCTTATTATAGAAGGTAGTGATACTCGTAGAAAATTCATTGATGGTGTTATCTCTCAATCAGACAAAAGCTATTTACAAAACCTTATCAACTATAATAAGGTAGTTTCTCAGAGAAATGCACTTTTAAAGTATTTCGCAGCCAACAGAACATTTAACAAAGACACTTTAGCGGTCTATAACGAACAGATGAACACCTATGGCACCGAAATATTTAAAAAGAGAACATCATTCTTAGAAGCTTTTATTCCTATTTTTCAAGAACAATATAAATCTATCACAGGCAACACAGAAGATGTTTCCCTTTCTTACGATAGTAAATTGAAAGATTATGACCTGATTACGCTTTTAAATAAAAATTTAGATAAAGACCGCGCGCTACAATATACCAGCGTTGGTGTTCATAAAGATGACCTTAGCTTTGAAATTAGCAATCACCCTATAAAGAAATTTGGTAGTCAGGGGCAGCAAAAATCTTTTTTGATAGCCTTAAAATTCGCTCAATTTCATTTTATGAAATCGCAAAGTGGCACTACGCCAATATTAATTTTAGATGATATTTTTGATAAGTTGGATGAGCATCGTGTATCTCATATTATAACTCTAGTAAATGATGAGAATTTCGGACAAATTTTTATTAGTGACACCCATGCAGATAGAACTGAAAGTGTTGTTAAAAAAATTCATCAATCATATAAAATCTTTAAATTGTAGTGATGAAAAAATTACTGATTATTTGCTTCCTAATTCTTGCTTCATGTAGCTCTAAAGTTGACAAAAATCAATTACACCTATTAAATGGCTATTGGGAAATAAAAGAAGTTACCTTTAAAGACGGAGCAAAAAAAGAGTATTCCATAAATAGTACGGTAGACTATATAAAACTAGACTCTTTAACAGGATTTCGAAAAAAAGTAGTCCCAAAATTCAATGGCACATTTGAAACGTCTAATGATGCAGAGCCTTTTCATATTAGCATATCGAACGATTCTATTTTTATGAATTACACCAATAATTCGAATAGTTGGAAAGAGGTTTTGACTAAACTAACAGAAGATAGTTTCTCGGTAAAAAACAAAGAAGGACTTACCTACCAATATAACAGATTTGAACCTATAAATATAACCCCATAATGGCAAGCAGAGGCAACGATAATACTTCAATGAAAGATGCACTTTCTGCATTTATTCAGAAAAATAAATTAGAAAAAGGAATAGATAAAGTAGATGCAAGAACTGCATGGGCTAAACTTATGGGTAATGGTGTAAATAATTATACTACTGAAATTGAATTAAAGTTCGGCACCCTTTACGTGGCTTTAAGTTCTTCTGTATTACGTGAAGAGTTAAGCTTGGGAAAATCGAAAATAATTCGCATGCTCAATGAAGAAATTGGAAAAGAAGTCGTAAAAAAATTAGTACTTAGATAGCCGTTAGTTGTTGGAAAATACTATATAAAAAAAGCCAGTTCTTTCGAACTGGCTTTTTTTATCTCTAACAATCTTACTTAGTAAATTTCTCTGCCAGAAAAATGGAATGAACCTTCAATAGCTGCATTCTCATCACTATCAGAACCATGTACTGCATTCTCACCAATACTAGTAGCAAACATTTTACGAATAGTACCTTCAGCTGCATCTGCAGGGTTGGTAGCACCGATCAATGCTCTAAAATCTTCAACAGCATTTTCTTTTTCTAAGATAGCTGCTACAATTGTACCGCTTGTCATGAATTCAACTAATTCACCAAAGAAAGGACGCTCGCTATGTACACCATAAAATTCTTGTGCATCTCTTAAGCTCAATTGTGTATATTTCATTGCTACGATTTTAAAACCAGCAGCAGTAATTTTTTCTAAAATAGCCCCAATATGTCCGTTTTTAACAGCATCTGGTTTAATCATTGTAAACGTTCTATTCGTACTCATATCTTAATTTTTGCGCAAAAATACGTTTTTCCACATATCTCACAACTATTCGTAGACTTGTTCTAATTTCTCTAACACTATTCCGTTATCTCCAACTATTTTAAAATCAACCTTTTTGGCGTCAAAATCAAACTCTAAAATTCCGAAACTTTCTGTAAAAACAACTTCCCCTACTCTATATTTATTAGGCTCACCAGTAAATCCTCTGTAAGCATGTGTTAGTCCGCTACTCGTAAAATCTATTACCGGATAACTCATTCCATCGATAGTAGTTTTTGAAAATTCAGAAATATGACGATCACCAGATAATACAATTACCCCGTCCGCATTCGAATCAGCAATAACTGTTGCAAGTTTATCAACCTCATGCGGAAAATTACCCCAAGCTTCAAATCCGTGTTCATCAGACAGGTATTGAACACTGCTTACAATAATATTAAAATCAGATTTTGATGTATTCAGTTCATTTTCTAACCATGCCCACTGCACGTCACCTAACATAGTACCGTCGCCATATGCATTTGGTTTAACTCTTTTAGAGGTTTCAGTATCAGGCGTCAATTTTGTTCTAAAATAACGTGTATCAAGTATGATAAAATTAATAGAATGACCATTTACTTCATATTTCTTAGAATTATAAACCCCTTTACGTTTTCTTAGCGGACTATCATCTGGAACATTCATAAAATTCAAAAACTCTTGCTGACTGGCATCTTTGGCTTCAAATTCTACTCCGCCATCATTTAGACCATAATCATGATCATCCCAAGTACCCAATATATCCGTACTTTCTACTAGCTTTTTATATTCCGTTTGCTCCTTCTGCTTATTATACATCGCTCTCAAAGCAACCATATCATCGGTATCGGCATAAATATTATCGCCGCCCCACACCCATACATCTGGCTTGGTATTTAAAATATCATCCCACAAAAGATTAGGTAAATCAATTCTATTGCAAGAACCAAAAGCTAAAACAAAATCGCTGTTTGTAGCTTTATTATCAACTTGTTTTTTGTTTGACGAACATGACGCTAAAAGAAGCGCGCAAATAAAAAAGTATGTAATTTTCATATGAGATAGTTAAGTCTGGGTAAAATTAAGGCTTTCGCTTTAAAGCCTATATTATTAAATTGTATCTTTGCCGCCATGAATTTAGAGCACCTAAACGAGCTTAAAAAGCTACTTTCTTCACCAAAGAAAATAGCCATTATCCCACATAAGAATCCTGATGGAGATGCTATTGGATCAACATTGGCACTTTGGCATTATCTGGTTAATACCGGTCATACAGCTAGTATTGTTGCACCAAACGACTATCCGAAGTTTTTAAAATGGATGCCAGGCTCAGATAAAATTTTGAATTTTGAAAAAGAAAATTCAAAATCCAAATCATGCATTAATAAGGCTGATATTATATTCACTTTAGACTTTAACCACCTTGGTCGTGTTGGTCAAATGAGCGAAATACTAGAATCTGCAAAGGCAACTTTTGTAATGGTAGACCATCACCAAGAGCCATCGGATTATGCCAAGATCATGTACTCAGATGTAAAAATGAGTTCTACTTGCGAAATGGTATATGTACTAATCAATCAATTATGTGATGAGAACAGTATTACTCCAGAAATGGCTAATTGCATATATACTGGTATTATGACAGACACAGGTTCTTTCAAGTTTGCTGCTACTACAAGTAATACGCATAGAGTTATTGCCGACCTTATGGATAAAGGTGCTGAAGGAACAGAAATTCATCACCGCATTTATGACACTAATTCTCCTAGTAGATTACATTTATTAGGTTGCGCATTAAAGAATATGGTCATATTAGAAGAATATTCTACGGCATATATTACAATGAGTCAAGACGAATTAGACACCTATAACTATCAAAAAGGAGACACCGAAGGTTTTGTAAACTACGGCTTAACTTTAGATGGTATTAAATTTGCCGTCATATTCATTGAAAATAAAGAAGAAGGTATTTATAAAATATCTTTTAGATCAGTTGGAGAGTTTTCGGTAAATGATTTCGCAAGAAAACATTTTAGCGGCGGCGGACATACAAATGCTGCAGGTGGAAAAAGTGATGATAATTTAGAAGAAACCATTTCAAAATTTACTTCGTTACTACCTTTATATAAGAATCAATTACAATCATGAGATTAGTTTCATTTCTATTTTTAGTCATATTGGTAATAGCCTGTGATGGACCTGAACCCAGAAAACCGATCCAAACAAAAAGCGGTAGTTTCTTTAAGGCGTCCATAGAGCGAAGCCGAAAACTACTTGAAGCCGAAGAAAATAAAATTCAAGAAATTATTAAGTTAGATTCTTTAAAACATTATTCGCACAGTAATTCTGGATCATGGTATCATTACTTAACAGTTAATGAAGAAGGTGACTATAAACCTAAAACAGGCGATTTAGTAGCATTCAGCTATGATATATTAACTCTGGACAACGACACTATCTACTCAAAAGAAGAAATTGGTGTTGTTACCTACAAAGTTGATAAGCAAGAGTTATTCTTAGGTCTTAGGGATGCTGTTAAAATGTTAAAGGAAAATGAGCGCGCTACATTTCTTTTTCCATCATCGATTGCCTTTGGTTACCATGGCGATGAAAATAAAATAGGAAGCAATGTGCCTATAAAATCTACAATTACAATTTTACAAATAGAAAAACAACAAGACAACACAGTAAATTAAAATGACCATTATGATTAAAAAAATGTACTTGCTTGCAGTTATAACCTTAGTTTTAGCTAGCTGCAAAACCGGCAAAAGAGCCGATTTAGGAGACGGTTTGTTTGCCGACATCAAAACATCTAAAGGCGATATTATAGTTCGTCTAGAACAAGATAAAACTCCTGTTACAGTTGCTAACTTTATTTCTTTAGCAGAAGGAACAAATACTTTTGTTAGCGAAGAATACAAAGGCAAAAAATATTATGACGGACTAACATTTCACAGAATTATGAAAGATTTCATGATTCAAGGTGGTGATCCATTAGGTCAAGGAACAGGAAACCCAGGTTACAAGTTCATGGATGAATTCAATGATTCATTAGTACATGATAAAAAAGGTATTCTTTCAATGGCAAACTCTGGCCCAACAACTAACGGTAGCCAGTTTTTCATCACACATAAAGAGACACCTTGGTTAAACAAAAAGCACACCGTTTTCGGTGAGGTTGTAGAAGGTATGGATGTTGTTGATTCTATTGCAAATGTTGCAGTAGGTGCTGGCAATAAGCCGGTAGAACCAGTTTTAATGAATACTGTAGAAATCATTAGAAACGGAAAAGAAGCACGTAAGTTTGATGCTGTTCAAATTATGACAGATTATTTTGATGGTGAAGAAGATAGACTTGCTGCCATTGAAAAAGAAAAAGCTGAAAAATTAGCTGAAGTTCAAAAAATAAAAGCGGAGTTTGCTTCTTCTACCGAAGCTCAAAAAGCAAAAGCTCAGTCTTTACCTTCTGGTCTTAAAGTTTTAACCTTAGAAAGTGGTAGTGGTGAAAAACCAAAGGTTGGTCAGAAAGTTAATGTAATGTACGCTGGTTATTTAATGGACGGTACGTTATTCGATAGTAACTACGAAGAAATTGCTCAAAAATATGGTATGTTCGATATTAAGAGACAGCAAGGTGGTGGTTATATGCCAGTACCAATGGACTATTCTCCTGAATCTCGTTTAATCGCAGGATTTAGAGAAGGACTTTTAACAATGAAAGTTGGTGATAAAGTTCGTTTGTTCATCCCTTCTCATTTAGGATATGGACCACAAGGTGGCGGTCCAATTCCACCAGATGCAGATTTAGTATTTGATTTAGAAATTACGGGAATAACCCAATAAAAATAACAAATAAAAAAGCCCTTTAGTTTTCACTAAAGGGCTTTTTTTTTATACCTATAATTCTAATTCGTATTCTTCAAAACTTCTAGAAGCAAACTCCAGAATTTCTGAACAGATAAAATACTTACACGCTCATCTGGTGAGTGTGCCCCTAAAATTGTTGGTCCGAAACTTACCATATCCACATCAGGATAATTCTGTCCTAAAATACCACATTCCAAACCTGCATGACAAGCAACAACCCTTGGCTCTTCTTTAAACAGATTTACATAAGCATTCTTTGCAATCGTTAAAATCTCAGAATTCGGATTCGGATTCCAACCTGGGTAAGAACCACTAAGTTCTACATCAAAACCACTTATCTCAAAAGCAGAACGCAAAGAATTTGCTAAATCTAATTTTGCAGTATCTACTGATGACCGTGTCAAACAACCAATAGTTATTTCTCCCTTTTCAACTTTTACAATTGCTATATTATTTGACGTCTCTACTAAATCATCTATAGCACCACTCATGGCATAAACTCCATTATGTGCTGCATAAACTGCTTTAACCAATTTTTCTTGAGCACCAAGCCCCATTACTTTTTTAGCAGGCTTTATGTCAATCAGTTCTATTTGCAAATTAGGCTCCTGAACACTCAACTCTGCTTTAATAGCTTCAGAAAGCTTATTGACTTTTTTTAAGAATTTATCGGCATGTTTTCTACCCACATTTATTTTACAAACACTTTCTCTAGGTATCGCATTTCTTAAACTGCCACCGTTCAAAGAACTAATACGAACATTATAATCAAGTCCTAAATAAAGTAATCGATTCATAATCTTATTGGCATTACCCAACCCTTTATGAATATCCATACCACTATGACCACCTTTTAAACCTTTAACCGTTAACTCTATACCGGCATCACCATGGGTACCATCTTTTTCATTATAGGTTCTAGTTGCCGTAACATCAATACCACCCGCACAACCTATATCAATTTCGTCATCTTCCTCCGTATCTAGATTCAAAAGAATTTCACCTTGCAAAACTCCTGCTTTCAATTCAAAAGCTCCAGTCATTCCAGTTTCTTCATCAATTGTAAATAAAGCTTCAAGAGCAGGATGCTGTATATCTGTACTTTCTAAAAGCGCCATAATTGCAGCTACTCCCATACCATTATCAGCCCCTAATGTTGTTCCGTTTGCCTTTACCCAATCTTCGTCAACATACATTTCTATACCTTGGGTATCAAAATCAAAAACAGTATCTGCATTTTTTTGATGTACCATATCTAAATGACTCTGCAGCGTTATCATCTTTTTATCTTCCATGCCTTTTGTAGCAGGTTTTCTTATGATAACATTACCTATTTCATCAGAGAAAGTTTCTAAACCAAGGGCATTGCCAAACTCCAACATAAAGCTAATGACCCTTTCCTCTTTTTTAGAAGGTCTAGGTACCGCGTTCAACCTTGAAAAATTGTTCCAAACTGAGATTGGCTCTAATTTATTTATATCCATACTATTATTTTCATGGTTAGTGCCTGCAAAAATACTGATAGAAAAAGGATTTCGCTATTTTTGAGATAATGAAGATATCATTTAAGAATGCCATTGTAATTTCATTGATTCCCCAAATCATCATTGTAAAATGGCTAGGTACGCGTACAGACTTAGTTGAACAATACTACAGTAACGGATTATACCCAGTAATTTCAAAATTCTTTAGGCTCCTATTGGGATGGATACCCTTTTCAGTAGGTGATATTATTTACTTCGTTTTAATTCTATTGGCACTTGTTTTTATTATTAAAAATCGAAAATACATTTGGTGTCATAAACTTCTATTTTTACAGAATGTAGCCATGGTACTCTCCGTAGCTTATTTCACATTTCATGTTATGTGGGGCATGAATTATTATAGAGAACCATTAGCTGAAAAATTAGAATTAGTACCAAATAAAGATTATCAAGACCTACTTGAATTTACAGAACGGTTAATTCAAAAAACAAACGAAACACAAGTAACTATCACAAATGACTCAAGTTTAGCAGTCAATATTCCATATTCTAAAAAGGAGATTTTCAATAAAACAATTCAAGGTTACGACCATTTAAAAACGATACATCCATTTTTAGCTTACGATAGACCAAGTATAAAAACATCGTTATTTAGTACAGGTTTAACATATATGGGCTACGCCGGATATTTAAACCCGTTTACGAACGAAGCTCAAGTAAATGACCTACTGCCCAACTTTAGATTCCCTTTTGTTGCCGGTCATGAAATTGGTCACCAGTTGGGGTATTCTGCAGAAAACGAAACAAACTTTATAGGTTATCTGGTTACTTCTAATAACGAAGATGAATATTTTAAATATGCAGCTTATGCCTACGGTTTAGGGTATTGCTTAAATGATATTAGACGATCGGATAAAGAAGATTTCGACAGATTAATGCTTCAATTAAACGCTGGGGTTAAAAGTAATTTTCAAGAAATGGCTATTTTTTGGAACTCTTATGAAAACCCTATGGAACCCGTATTTAAATCTATTTTTGATACGTTCTTAAAAGCTAATAACCAAAAAGAGGGAATTAAAAGTTATAGTGCCGTAGTACTCTTTTTAGTCGCTTATCACAAAGATCATCAACTTTAAAATAGGATTAGAACTTCGCGATCCTAAAGCAATATATTAGTCTTTCCTTTAATATTTTAAGAAAATAATGGCTATTCTCAATTACTGCCTATTCAACTGTTAAAGAAAAGTGAAACAGACCGAATTTACTGTAGAATCCGAGTATTTTTAAAACACTAATTCAAACCAAACGTAATGAAAAAACTATTCTTTGCGCTATGCCTACTCGGGTATGGCTCATTTTTAACTGCACAAGATTATTTCCCAGAAAATGCTGGGGTAAAAGTCAACAATAACAACTACACGGCTTTTACAAATGCAAAAATCTTCGTAACCCCTACACAAGTAATTGAAAAGGGAACATTATTAATTCAACACGGCAAAGTCGTAAGTGCTTCAAACTCTGTTAGCATTCCAAAAAATGCTGTTGTAATTGATGTAGAAGGCAAATCTATTTATCCTTCTTTTATAGATGTGTATTCTAAATTTGGCGTAGAACAGGCTAAGAAAAAACCAGGTAGAGGCAGATCTACCCAATATAAACCATCAAGAGAAGGCTATTACTGGAACGACCATATAATGCCAGAAAACAAAGCAATTGAAAAATTTACTTATGATGACAAGGAAGCCAAAATACTTCGTGAAGCTGGTTTCGGTGTCGTTAACTCTCACATTCAAGATGGTATTGCCAGAGGTACTGGTGTTCTTATTGCTTTAAACGGAAACGGAACTAATGCGAATAGAATTTTAGATGACCGCTCTGCGCAATATTTTTCTTTAAGCAGAAGTATTGCCAAAGGGCAATCTTACCCAGGTTCATTAATGGGAACATTGGCGCTGTTGAGACAAATGTATAGCGATGCCGACTGGTACGGTAAAGGCAATGCCTCTACTACAGATTTATCATTAGAAGCATTGAACAATAATAAGAACTTAGTTCAAATTTTCGAAGCTAAAGATAAATCTCATGATTTACGTGCCGATAAAATTGGAGATACTAACGGAATACAGTACACCATACTAGGTGGCGGTAATGAGTTTGAACGTATTGAAGAAATAAAGGCTACGAATGCCAAATACATTCTACCGCTTAATTTTCCAGATGCGTATGATGTTTCTAATCCGTATGCTGTTGGTTATGTTTCTTTACAAGATATGCGTTATTGGAACCAGGCTCCATCAAATCCTAAAGTTTTGGCTGATAACGGAATTCAATTCTCTCTTACTACACATGATCTAAAATCAGCTGCAAACTTCAAAGAAAAGCTAATGAAAGCCATTGAATACGGTCTTTCATCTACAAAGGCTTTAGAAGCATTGACTACAGTACCTGCTCAAATTTTAGGAAAATCAAATGAAATTGGTTCCTTAAAAACAGGAACTCTTGCCAACTTCTTAATCACATCAGGAGATGTCTTTGACAAATCTACTACGCTTTACGAAAACTGGGTTCAGGGTACAAAAAGTGTTGTAAATTCAATGGACTCTAAAGACATTCGCGGAGACTACAATTTAACCGTTCAAGGAAAATCTTATGATGTTTCTATAACAGGAGAAATCTCTAAACCTAAAATTGAGGTAAAACAAGACACCTCAAAGTTGTCTTCTAAAATAGCATATAATGACAATTGGGTAACTATGTCATTTGTTACAGATAAAGGTGAAAAAACATTTAGAATGATTGGTGCAGTTACTAAAGCATCAGACAATTTATCAGGTCGTTTGGTTTTACCAGATGGTACTGAATCTCAATTCACGGCAACCAAATCTAAATCTTTCACAGAAAAAGAAGCAGAGAAAAGCAAAACCGCAGAAGCGATAAAAGTAATGCCAGTAACTTTCCCCAATGTAGGATACGGATTCGCATCAAAACCAAAAGCACAAAACACATTGTTCAAAAATGCTACGGTATGGACAAGTGAAGATGCTGGTGTTTTAGAAAATACCGATGTTCTTGTTAAAAATGGAAAGATTGCTAAAATAGGAAAAGACTTAAACGCTGGTGGTGCAACAGTAGTCGACGCTACAGGTAAACATTTAACTGCTGGTATTATTGATGAACATAGTCACATTGCAGCTTTAGCCGTAAACGAAGCAGGTCAAAATAGTTCTGCAGAGGTAAAAATGGAAGATGTTGTAGACCCAGAACACATGGGTATTTACAGATCTCTTGCTGGCGGTGTTACATCACTTCAATTACTACATGGTTCTGCAAACCCAATTGGTGGTCGATCGGCTATTTTAAAATTAAAATGGGGAGAAGAAGCAGACGGATTAATTTATGACAACTCGCCTAAGTTCATCAAATTCGCCCTTGGTGAAAATGTAAAACAAAGTAACTGGGGAAGCTTCTCTCGTTTTCCGCAAACACGTATGGGTGTTGAACAGATGTACATGAACTATTTTCAAAGAGCTAAGGAATATGACACCAAAAAGAAAAATGGTGAATCATATAGATATGATGAAGAAATGGAAGTATTAGCCGAGATTATCAACGGAGAGCGTTTTATTTCTTGCCACTCTTATGTACAAAGCGAGATTAATATGATGATGAAAGTAGCCGAGCATTTCGGTTTCAGAATTAATACGTTCACCCACATTTTAGAAGGTTATAAAGTAGCCGATAAAATGGCTAAACATGGTGTTGGCGCTGGTACATTTAGCGACTGGTGGGCATATAAGTTTGAGGTAAACGATGCTATACCTTATAATGCAGCTATCATGCAAAAGCAAGGCGTTGTTACAGCAATTAATAGTGATGACCGCGAAATGATCAGAAGATTAAATCAAGAAGCTGCCAAAACTATCAAGTATGGTGGCATGACGGAACTAGAAGCTTGGAAAATGGTAACCATAAATCCTGCTAAACTTTTACATTTAGAAAATCGCGTGGGTAGTATTAAAGAAGGTAAAGATGCCGATTTAGTTCTATGGTCTGGTAGTCCGCTTTCAATATACTCCAAAGCAGAAAAAACGATGATTGAAGGTGTTACTTATTTCGATTTGGAAACCGACAAGAAGAACCGTGAAACCATTAAGAAAGAAAGAAACGAGTTGGTTACGATGATGCTTAAAGAAAAAAGTGGCGGTAAAAAGACACAAGGTCCGAAACAAAGTGTAAAAAGAGATTTCACTTGCGAAAGTCTTTAATTCAATAAGCTATAGTTCAAAAATATAAAACAATACAAATGAAAAAATTCATAACCTTAATCATAGCCTTAGGTCTGGTCATACCAACTATGGCACAACAAACACCCGGTTCTAAACAAACCGAAGCCATTACCATTGAAGGTGCCACTGCACATTTGGGTAACGGGGAAGTAATTGAAAGTTCTTTGATTATGTTCGAAGACGGTAAAATCACTTTCGTGGGTGATTCAAAAATGAGAATTGCTAGAAAGGGTAAAGTAATCGATGCTACCGGAAAACACGTTTACCCAGGTTTCATCGCCCCTGCTAAAACATTAGGTCTAGTTGAAATCGATGCAGTAAGAGCATCTAAAGATGAAGATGAAATAGGAGATTTCATTCCGCATGTAAGAAGTTTAATAGCCTACAATGCAGAATCTAAAGTAGTAGAAAGCATGCGCCCGAACGGAGTTTTGATCGGACAAGTTGCCCCTTCAGGTGGTCGTATTTCAGGTACATCAAGTATTGTACAATTTGATGCTTGGAACTGGGAAGATGCCGCTATTAAAGTAGATGACGGAATTCATTTAAACTGGCCAAGTACTTTCAAGCAAGGTCGCTGGTGGGCTGGTGAAGACCCAGGATATCACCCAAATAAAGATTACGCAAAACAAACAGAAGCAGTAGTTACATTTTTCAACAATGCAGCAGCTTATGGCAAATCCACTCCGAAAGAAGTGAATCCGGCTTACGCGGCAATGAAAGGTGTATTTGATGGTAGTCAAAAACTATATGTTCATGCAGATGATGAAAAGCAAATCATAGATGCAATCAACACTTTAAAGTCTAATGGCGCCAAAGAAGTCGTATTAATTGGTGGTTATCATGCCTATAAAATTCCTGAGTTTTTAAAGAGCAATAACATTCCTGTTTTGGTTCAGTACACACACAACCTACCTGTATTTGATGATGATGATTATGATCTACCTTACAAACTACCTAAATTATTGGTAGACGCAGGCTTGTTGGTTGGAATTCAAAATTCAGATGCGGTGAACTTTCAAACAAGAAATTTACCTTTCTATGCGGGTCAAGCAGCACAACAAGGTTTGAACAAAGAAGTAGCCGTTCAATTATTAACAGGTAATACTGCCAAGATTTTAGGCATAGATGATCTTTACGGAACATTAGAGAATGGCAAAAGTGCCACACTTTTCATATCGGAAGGTGATGCTTTAGAAATGGCAGGAAATCAATTAACACATGTTTTTATTGATGGTAGAACAGTTTCATTAGAAACACACCAAACTGAGCTTTGGAAACGCTATATGGGCAAGTACGAAGGAGAATAGTGATTTTAATAAGTTGATATATCAAAAGAGGCTGTCTACAATTGTAGACAGCCTCTTTTGATTTAAAATAAATTAGCTATTTTTTTTAGCAAGCATATATCCTAGATATCCCATAGGCATATAAGCTACTATAATATCTAAGGCAGTAAACCACATTGGTCCGCCGAGCATTGCAATATTTGCTGTTCCACCAATTAAGAAAAACAAACCAACAAGTAATGCCATAGTCATTTTTCTTGTAGCTGCGATTTTCGTTGCTATAACTGCACCCACCAACGTTCCTAAGGCATGGGCAAGAAACGGAAAAATAAAATGTTTAGGTTCAAATAAGTGCATAGAAGCCTTTAGCCCTTCCATAGTTGTAATATCCCCGCCTTCTGGTGGCGGAATAATAGAACCACTGACCATAATAATTCCCATATTAACAATGCTACCAACAACAATTCCGGCTACGACTGCCAAAATATTCTTTAGAACAGGATTCATATATAAAAATTTAATTGGTTACTATCTGGTCTTTACAAAAGGTACTACCTCACCTACTACATATATCTCATCTCTTGGTTCTAAATTAATAAACCCGTCAGCTTTTGCCAAACTGGTTAAATCTCCTGAACCATTTTCAACAACAGGTGTTGCCCAAAATATACCGTCTTTTGATTCTGTACTAACCTGAATAAATCGGGTTAGCGGCTGTGTTATTTTAATTGCCGCACTTAGCTTAATATACGAATTTTCTAATGGAAGCCCCCAAGAGGTCTGTAACCATGGTAAAAAATAGAGGTGATAATTGGCAAATGTAGAAACTGGGTTTCCTGGAAAAGAAAAAATAACCGTTTTCAGTTTTGGGTGAATACCGAACCAAAATGGTTTTCCTGGTCTTTGTAACACTCTATGAAACACTTTTTGAACTCCCAAAGACTCCATTACCTCAGGAATAAAATCGAACTTACCTTTAGACACTCCACCACTTAGTAAAAGCACATCGTTTTCAGTTAAAGCTTTCTTCAACTCCTTTTTTATTATCTCTTTCTCATCTAATAAATGAAGAGAACTGGCTTCAATTTTAGAATTCAATAATGCCGCTTCAATAGTCAACATATTAGATTTTCTAATTTGATGTGGCTTGGGAATGTCCTTTACCTCTACCAATTCATTACCTGTAGCAATAGTGCAAATTTTAGGATTACCCATAACCTTTACTGTAGCTTTCCCGACCGTAGCCATTACTCCGATTTCCGCTGGAGTAATTTTTTTTCCTTTTGATAAAAGAAGAGCACCCGCTTTTTCATCGCTACCTTGATAATGTATATTCTGACCTTTTTTGACCTTCTCGTTAATTGTAACCTTGCCATCTACAATAGTAATGTGTTCATACATAACAACAGTATCGCAATTCTCTGGTACTACAGCACCTGTCATGACTTCTAAACAATTACTTTTATCTTTTAAAACTTGTTGAACTTCACCAGCGGCAGCTACTCCTTCAACTACAAAAGACTGACCATTATTTACAAAATCAGAGAACTGAATTGCTATACCATCTTTGGTTGCACGATCAAATGGAGGAAAATCTCTATCGGCATAAATATCTTCTGCCAATACTCTATTCAAGCTACCCATAAGTGAAACAGCATCAACACCTAAGTCTAGAGGATGGTCTAATACTTTTTGAAATGCTTCTTTAAATGTTATCATAGAGTTAAAGATAAAACGATTATAATATTTACTCTTGAAGATTTACTGCAATATTAATTTGAGCTTTTAAAACAAGTCAAGCCCATTGACCAATAATACTCTAACACCCACTACAAATACAAGTAATGCTGTTACTCTTTTTATGCCATTTGCCGATAGTTTTTTAAGACTGATACGAATACCTAACTGTCCGCCAAGTAAAACTGCTATAACCAAGCAAATGGTTTCTCGCCATGGCAGTGATAGCGAATCACTAGTAATCAATCCGAATAAACCGGATATCGAATTAACCAAAATAAAGAAACTTGCTAAGGCTGCTATTTTTATGGCTTTGTTCCATCGTAAATGATTTAGAACCGGAGCTAAAAATATACCTCCACCGATGCCTACTAATCCTGATAGGAATCCAATTCCTGCTCCTAACGCATAACTTAAATAGTTAGGGTAATCTTCCACTTCCTTTTTTGATTTGTTAATCTCAAAAGTCTGAACAGCCAAAAACAGGGCGGAAAGAATAAGTGAGCATCCTAAAATTATAAAAAAGACGCTTTCTTTTAATCGGAATGTTGCACCTATATATGCTAACGGAATACTCGCCAAAACAAAAGGAAGAAAATCTTTTAGTCTTGCATGACCATTTTTAAAATACAGATACGTGCTACCTGAAACTACCACCAAATTACAAACCAATGCAATAGAGCGGATGGCAAAAAAACTAGTTAAAAAAAGTGTCAATAAAGCCAAATAACTAGAGCCACCGCCAAAACCTACAGAAGAATACAAGGTGGCTATGATAAAAAACCCGATGCATAAAAACACCAATTGCTCAATAGGTATCAACATAATTTTTCATCTGGTTCATACCACCGGTAACATTGACAAAATCTTTACCTGGGAATAATTCTTGTAACTGAACAATCGCCTTTTTACTTCGTACACCAGACTGACAAATAACATAAACGGTAGTTTCTAGATCAACCTCAGCTACTCTATCTGTTAATTCACCTAAAGGAATATGTTTGGCTTCTTTTAAATGTTGTCTTTGAAATTCTTTTACCGTGCGCACATCAATTAGTTCAACAGTCTGTTCAACTAGAATAGTACTAAATTCCTCAGCTTCTACTGATTTTAATGGAAGTTCACAACCAAACTCATAACTAGTTGCGAGTGTTTTAATTTCGTTGTTACCTGGTTGTAACTTAAACTTCATTCGTTGTGTTCGTTGAGTAAGCGTATCAAAAAGCAATAGAACACCTGATAACACATCTCCTATTTCTGCAAGTAATTTTACTGCTTCTAAAGCTTGTAAATTACCAACAATACCAGGCAAAATACCCAACACGCCATTTTCGTTACAATTAGGCACCGCATCTGCTGCAGGCATAGTCGGGAACAAACAACGATATGTTGGTCCGCCTTTATAATTAAAAACACTCACCTGACCTTCAAAAGAATGTAACGCACCATAAACAAAAGGTTTATTTGCAATTACACAGGCATCATTAATTAAATATCTAGCGGGGAAATTATCGGTAGCATCAATAACGATATCATAATTTCTAATAATATCAAGTGCGTTAGCGACCGATAAAAAAGTTTGATACGTATGTATTTGTGTACTAGAATTCTGTGCAGCCAATTGATTTTTAGCAGCAATCACTTTCGGAATGCCCACCATATCTTCGGTAAACAAAACCTGACGATGAAGGTTGGATAATGAAACTACATCAGCATCAACAATACCTAAAGTACCCACGCCCATGGCATTTAAATAGGTTAGAACCGGAACTCCTAGTCCGCCAGCACCAACCACAAGCACTTTTGCCTGACTTAATTTCTGTTGACCTTCAGTTCCAAATCCGTCTAAAGTAATTTGTCTTTGGTAACGATTTTGGTTCATGGTGCTATTTTAAGTAGCGCTTCTTCATATTCTGCTTTTGAATTGGCGTTTAGCAATACTTCTTTCTGTTTTGGAAACACCAAATTAACATCTGCATTAATTAAGAATTTTCTTGGGCAAGATCCGTTACCTGCTTTCAAGTATTCAACAGATTGTTTTAAAGCTTCTGGTTCCCAAATAGCGCAAAGCGGCTCTGGTAAAGGATGATCAGCATCGGCATAGGCACTTGCTAACTTATCTGAGTTTCTTGCAGCAATTAATTCTTGAAGTGCCTTTTTATCCATTAACGGTAAATCGCACGCCAAAACTAACCAAGCAGCTTCTGGATATGCTTTATGAGCTGACAATAGTCCGTTGTAAGGACCACGAAACTCATCGTTATCTAGTATAGTTTTAAATGAATTTGAAATATCTTTCTCTTGATCTTTACGGATACTCAGAAATGTTTGATCACAGACTTCATTTAATAAATGGTATAAATGTTCACGTTGCGGAAGGTTATGATATTTAATCAAACCCTTATCCTCTCCCATTCTAGTGCTTTTACCACCTGAAAGCACCAATCCGTATAACTTAGCGTTGGAAATCATTCTTCCCTCCTGTTTTTTGTTCTAATTGAATAGCACCAATCACTATATCTTGTGAAAGGGCCTTACACATATCGTAAATAGTTAGTGCTGCAATTGAAACTCCTGTTAAGGCTTCCATTTCAACACCTGTTTTTTCATTGCATTTAACAGTACACTTAATTTGAAAAGCATTCATACCTGGTTCAATTTCAACATTGATTTTAGACAAGTTTATTTGATGGCATAACGGAATCAATTCCGCCGTTTTCTTCACTCCTTGTATACCTGCAATAACCGCTGTTTGCACTATACTTCCTTTCTTACCAACAAAATCTTGATCAGATAGCGATTTAAATACTTCTGTTGGAAATTTTATAGTTCCACTAGCAATTGCGGTACGAACTGAAGCTGTTTTTTGAGAAACGTCTACCATAGTAGCATTCCCAGATTCATCTATATGTGATAATTTCTTCTGCATTATCCTCCTATTGAAGTCATTGAATTACTAAATACATCTTTATATTTTTCTTGTGCTTCAAAACCTGTTTTAGCACGATTGCCTACAGCCTTTAAAATTTCTTTTTTAATATTTTCTTCCACATCATCAGCTCTCATTATATCTCTTAGATTCGCACTTGCTTTAGCATACAAACATGTAATAACATCACCTGTTGCTGAAATTCTTAATCTATTACAACTTCCACAGAATGTTCTACTAAAAGAAGGAATCACTCCGAAAGTCCCTTTAAAACCAGGAATTTTATAATTAATGGAAGTCGATGTTTTTGGAGATTCTAATTTGTAATAATCTGGATGTTCACTTCGAATATGTTCAAGAATAGTCTTAAAATCCCATTTTATGGTTTGAAATTCTTTTGACCCACCATTAAAAGGCATTTCTTCCAAATAACGAACCGATACATTGTAGTGTTTTGTCAGTTCTAACATTGGCAGAATATCATCGGTATTCTGACCTTCCAAAGCAATGAAATTAATACGAACATTAAACCCTTCAGTGATTAAACGAATCATATTATTATACACCACATCATAATGATCCCGACGCGTAATACGCTCAAAAGTCTCACGATTAATGGCATCCATACTCACATTAATATTCTTAATGCCCAATTCTTTCAACTCATCTATATGCGGACCAATCAAAGTTGCATTCGTAGTCACAGAAATATCGTTTAACCCGTCTAATTTTGACAAGCTACGTAATAGCACCATTAAGTCTTTACGAACAAAAGGTTCGCCACCGGTAATACGTATTTTGTCTATACCTTGAGAAACCACAATCTCACTTAATTTCACCAGTTCATCTATGGTAAACAATTTGTCATTTTTAGCAAAATTGATTCCATCTTCTGGCATGCAATAATTACAACGAAGATTGCAACGGTCTGTAACCGCTAATCTCAAGTAATTTATTTCTCTATTATGGTTGTCTACTAACATACTTTAAGTACAAATTCAAATATAAAAAACAAATACAAGTTCAAATTCTCTATTCTCTAACTTCTCTTCTCTATTTGCTATTTTCTTTACTCTATTATCTCTTTTCTATATTCTATTCTCTCTCTTCTAACTTCTCTTTTCCAAAAAATCAAGGATGGGCAGAAACCCAAACCGTCTTATTCTTGAACTTCTCTTTTTTCCAAATAGGAACTGTTTCTTTTAAAGTATCTATTAAAAACCTGCATGCTTCAAAACAAGCATCTCTATGAGCAGATGATGCACCTACAATCACAACGGGTTCTTCAACACCTTTTTCACCAACCGCATGTCTCATGACCACTTTATTCAATGACCATTTTTGCATTGCAGCATCGGCAATCTTCTCCATTTCCTTTAACGCCATTGCCTTATACGTTTCAAACTCTAGAGCAACTACCTCTTCATTGTTGGTAAACTCACGTACAGCACCCACAAAAACACAGATTCCTCCACTATTTGCATCGCTTAATTCAGCATACACCTTAGCAGTATCAATTTCATCAACTATCTCAATTACTTTCTTCATTAGCCTCCGCTTACTGGTGGTATAATAGCAATTTCTTCATTGCCGTTCAATGGTAAATCATCATCAGCATATTCACTATTTACAGCTACTGCCAAAGAATTTAGTTTTGAAAATTCAGGATACGATTTAATAAGTTGTTTTTTTAGTTCGGCAACATTTACAGGTTTAAGTTCATTAGAAAAATTGATTTCAGAACTACCTACAATATCTTTTGTTATGCCAAAAAAAAGTACATTCATATCCCATTAAAATTAGATAAATTCCAAGTTAGGTATAAAAAATAAGGTGCCATAAAAATGGCACCTATTTTAAAAAAATTATATGATTTTGAAAAAAGCCTTACTCCACAATTACAGCATTCTCAGATTTTGAATAAAAATCTTTTGACTTAGCTTCTGTAGATAAAGTAGCATTTTCAAAGTTTACAGTTTTAGTTGCTTCTTTAACTTCCCCTTCTTCAACTTTATGCCATGTAATAGATTTTGGCAATAAAATGGCATCAACCTTTACCCAATCAGCATAATTGATCCAATTTACTTTAGTAGATGGCTCACCACTAAAATAAGTCATTGTATAACCCAACCATCTCATCTCAAAGGTTTTTGCATCATAATGAATATAATACTCATCTGTAGAAGAAGCTCCTACTCCGCTATTATATGAAATTTTGTACCCAGGGTATGAAACTCCGTCATATACCAAAGCATCAACTTCTTCATATTTAATACCGTCATCTGACAATACAAATGGCATCGCATAGAAGTAGAACATTAAATTATGATAGAATTTTGGCTTGCCTTCATAATTACCGGTGTTGTCTAAAAGCCAAACTTCTCCGTTATAACCAAGCGTGTAATCTGGTGTAGAAATTTTATCGAACCTTTTTTGAAGATCAATGGTTTGAATTTCGTTGAACTTCTCATTAGGCATTTCAAAACTTAATGTTTTGTATCCTTTCCAAGCATTTAATCCGCCATGAGCTTCAAATACTTTATTTAACTCCGTAGGATATTTATCTAAATTTACCTGTGAAACCACTTCTTCAACAGCATCGGTAATCATTTCTTTTTTAGGTGCTTCTTTACATGAAAATATAGCTAAGGCTAAAACTAAAAGGTAAAATTTACTCATCATCTCAATTGGTTATTTATTGTTTTTTGAGCTCGCTTAGTCGAGAAACTATAGGAGACTTACTAAATTGAACTATTTTTGTATTTCATGCAAGCAACAAAACACATTAGCAGCGCCCAAAACCCACTAATAAAGAAGATCTTACTCTTAAAAGAAAAATCTAGGGAGCGCAAAAAAACAGGACTTTTTATTTTAGAAGGGCTGCTTGAATTACAGCTATCAATTGGCGCGCAGTATGATATAGAAACGGTGTTATATTGTGAAGACATTTTAGAAAATTCTGAAAGTAGCGGTATTTTAAAATCATTTCACTCCGATCAACTTATTTCGGTAACCACAGAAATCTATAAGAAATTAGCCTACAGAGACACTACCGAGGGAGTAATAGCCATTGCTAAAAGTAAAGACCATCAACTTTCGACATTGAAATTCGAGACTAAAAATCCGTTAGTACTTATTGCTGAAGCACCCGAGAAACCAGGTAATATTGGCGCATTATTAAGAACGGCAGATGCAGCAAATTTAGATGCTGTTTTAATTGCCAACCCAAAAACAGATTTATACAATCCGAATATCATAAGATCAAGTGTTGGTTGTGTGTTCTCTAGAAATGTAAAAATGGGCAACACTACTGAAATTATATCTTTTTTGAAGAAAGAAGGATTTCAAATATTCTGTGCAGCTCTTTCAGCATCTAAAGATTATACGACAGTTGACTTTAAAGAACCTACAGCAATAGTTGTAGGCACCGAACATTCTGGTCTTAGTGATGAATGGTTAGAAAACAGTACTCAGAACATCATTATACCAATGGAAGGTCAAATAGATTCTATGAACGTATCTGTATCTGCAGCAATACTTATCTTTGAAGCGAAACGTCAACGAAAAATAAACAAGTAACATTTATACTTTTTATAGTACCGTATTCGTTTGCAACAACACTATATGGATAATACACTTGTCTTTTACTGCATACTTTTCATTCTGATTGCAGAATTTATACTTGCAACAGTTATGAATTATTTGAATGCAAAACGTTTTAAAGACCCTATTCCAGAAGATTTAAATGACGTTTACAATGCTGAAGAATATGAAAAATCGCAAGCATATAAATTAACCAATTATAAGTTCGGTGTTTTTACCTCTGTTTTTTCGTTAGTATTAATCTTAGCCTTTTTATTTTTCGGCGGATTTGCTTGGGTAGATAATGTTACTCAAAATATCAGCGAAAACATTATTGCACAAGCATTAGTTTTCTTTGGTATTATTATGATTGGAAGCGATATTCTCAACATTCCGTTTGCATACTACCAAACATTTGTAATCGAAGAAAAATTCGGATTTAACAAAACCACAAAAGCTACATTTTTAGTTGATAAGTTAAAACAATGGGCAATGACCATTATTTTTGGTAGCTCAATTCTATCGCTAGTAATATGGTTCTTTCAATGGGCAGGCACTAACTTTTGGGTATATACCTGGGCATTTGTAGCGATTTTTACGTTGTTCATGAATTTATTCTACAGTAAATTAATTGTGCCATTGTTTAATAAACAAGAGCCTTTAGAAGCTGGTAGTTTAAAAGAGAAAATCGAAAATTACGCAGCTCAAGTAGGTTTCGATCTACAAAACATATTTGTCATTAATGGATCTAAACGCTCTACAAAAGCAAATGCCTATTTCTCAGGATTCGGAAAAGAGAAGCGCGTAACGCTATATGACACCCTAATCAACGATTTAGAAGAAGAAGAAATTGTCGCTGTTTTAGCCCATGAAATAGGGCATTATAAAAGAAAACACATCATATTTAATTTAGCCACATCAATAGTGCTTACAGGAGTAATGCTATTTATACTGTCATTATTCATAAATAACCCTGAAGTTTCATTGGCAATAGGTGTAGACAGACCAAGTTTTCATGCAGCACTGATCGGTTTCGGTATCTTATATAGTCCCATCTCAGAAATCACAGGCTTGCTAATGAATCATTTTTCAAGGAAATTTGAATATCAGGCAGATGACTATGCAAAGAACACTTACGCAGCCTTGCCTTTAGTGACTTCTTTAAAAAAGCTGTCAAAAAACAGTCTTAGCAACTTGACTCCCCATCCTGCATATGTTTTCATGCATTATTCTCATCCGCCGTTAATCGATCGCATACGTAATTTAAAGGCATAATTTTTGTTGCCCATCATATAAGATTATCTTATTTTTAATCTAGTATGACACAGGTAGAAATAGAAGAAGAAAATAAGCTTATAGCTCACGAGTACAAAGAATTACTCCGTATTAGCTACCAAACCTTAACAGATGAGGATAAAAAACTAATACGAAGCGCTTTTGAGATAGCTGTTGATGCGCACAAAACTCAACGTAGAAAATCTGGTGAGGCCTACATTTTTCACCCAATTGCGGTAGCAAAAATCGTTGCATCTGAAATTGGTCTAGATGCCGTTTCCATTGCATCCGCCCTACTACACGATGTTGTTGAAGATACCGAATACACCTTAGATGATATTGATCGAATGTTTGGTGAAACCGTGGCGCGTATTGTAGACGGACTCACAAAAATATCACACTTAAAGAAAGACATGAATATCTCTCAACAAGCAGAGAATTTCAGAAAAATGCTCTTGACTTTAAATGATGATGTAAGGGTTATCATTATTAAAATTGCTGATCGTTATCACAATATGCTCACAATGGATTCCATGCCAGAGCATAAGCAGGTGAAAATTGCATCCGAAACCTTATACATTTATGCACCTTTAGCACATAGAATCGGGCTTTACAATATTAAATCAGAATTAGAAGATTTAAGTTTAAAATATACAGAACCCGAAGTTTACAATTCAATTAAGGACAAAATTGAAGAAAGCAAAGAAGAGCAGCAAGCCTATATTCATGCATTCTCTGATACCATTGATAATTCACTTAAAAAAGAGGGACTCAATTATACGATTAAAGGGAGGATGAAATCTATCTTCTCGATGCGTAAAAAGATGATTGCCCAGAATGTTAGTTTTGAAGAGATCTATGACAAATTTGCCATTAGAATTATCTACAAATCTGATGTACAGAATGAGAAGTTTCTTGCCTGGAAAATATACTCTATTGTAACAGATCACTTTACCCCTAACCCAGTTAGACTAAGAGATTGGATCTCATCCCCTAAATCTACAGGATACGAAGCATTACACATTACCGTAATGGGACCTCAAGGAAAATGGGTTGAAGTACAAATTAGAAGTGAGCGCATGCACGAAATAGCTGAAAAAGGTTATGCAGCGCACTATAAATACAAGCATGGGAATCAAAAAGATCAGGGTATCGATGTTTGGCTAAATAAACTTCAAGAAGCTTTAGAAAACGCCAATACTAATGCCGTTGATTTTGTTGAAGAGTTTAAACTCAACCTATATTCAAAAGAGATATTTGTATTTACCCCAAAAGGGGAATTAAAATCACTACCAAAAGGTGCTACACCTTTAGATTTTGCATTTAGTATACACACCGAGGTAGGTATGCGAACTAGAGGCGCTAAAGTAAATGGTAAATTAGTACCCTTAAATACAACACTTTCTAGTGGCGACCAACTTGAAATAATTACCTCTGACCAAGCAAAACCAAATTCAAACTGGTTAGATTATGCTACGACGGCACGTGCTCGCGCAAAGATTAAATCTGTATTAAGGGAAGAGAAAAAATCTGTTGCAGAAGATGGAAAAGAGATTTTACGCCGTAAGCTAAAATCACAAAAAATGACATTAAATGAAGACTCCATAAATAAAATGGTTTCTTTCTTTAAACTAAAAACAAGTCTAGATTTATTTTACAGAGTTGGTATTGGATCCATTGACAATACCATGATTAAAGATTTTGCTTCTTCTTACAACAATGCATTTATAAGTTTCTTTAAGAACAGAATGCGCAAAACACCAGTACCAGAAGATATCAACAAAGATGAGATTACATCAAAGTATGATATGTTGGTTTTTGGTAAGGAGGAAGAAAAATTAGAATATAAACTTTCGCAATGTTGTAATCCAATACCTGGTGACGAGGTATTTGGTTTTGTAAGTGTATCTGAAGGTATTAAGGTTCATAAAAAAAACTGTCCTAATGCCATCTCATTACAATCTAATTATGCATACCGTATAATTAGTGCGAAATGGATAGATTCATCTCAACAAGAATACCAAGCTGATATTGTAATGACCGGTATTGACAACTTAGGTCTTGTAAGTGATATTACAGAAGTTATATCTGATATTATGCACGTAAATATGCGCAATTTAAATTTCAGCACCGATGGTGGCACCTTTAAAGGGAAGATTACAGTAGTGGTCAAAAATAAAGCTGTCTTAAAAAAGCTGACCGATAATCTTATGAACATCAACGGTATTGATAAAGTTACACGTATTTAGAAAAAAGAAATTAAAATTTAACTGTACCTTTGTACATTAATGTAGCATATATGTCTTCTGATAAAAATCAAGAAATTGTAAAAAACGTCTTCACAACCTTTTTGGGGGACAAAGGACATAGAAAAACACCCGAACGTTACGCCATTCTTCAAGAAATTTACGAAAGTGAAGAGCATTTTGATATAGAATCACTCTACATTAAAATGAAGAATAAAAACTATCGCGTTAGTAGAGCTACCCTATACAATACGATAGAACTTCTTTTAGATTGTAAATTAGTACGTAAACACCAGTTTGGAAAAAATCAGGCACAATATGAAAAGTCATATTTTGACCGTCAGCATGACCATGTTATTCTTACCGATACTGGTGAAGTAATGGAGTTCTGTGATCCTAGAATTCAATCGATAAAGAAAACAATTGAGGAAGTTTTCGATATTACAATTAACACACATTCCCTATATTTTTATGGGACTAAAAATACTCCTGCAAAAAAAGCAGGCAAAAAAGAAATTAAATAGAACTAACCAAGTATATAATATTTAGATGGCAGTAGATTTATTGTTAGGCCTACAATGGGGTGACGAAGGAAAAGGAAAAATTGTTGATGTATTAACTAGAGATTACGACATTATTGCGCGTTTTCAAGGTGGCCCAAATGCTGGTCACACCTTAGAATTTGACGGGATTAAACACGTACTTAGAACTATTCCTTCAGGAATTTTTCATAAAAAAGCAATGAATGTTATTGGTAACGGTGTTGTTATTGATCCAGTTGTTTTTGTAAAAGAACTAGAAGGTTTAGACCAGTTTAATATAGACTACAAGGCAAAACTTATTATTTCTAGAAAAGCACATTTAATATTACCAACACACCGATTGTTAGATGCAGCTTCTGAAGCATCTAAAGGAAAAGCAAAAATTGGTTCTACGTTGAAGGGTATTGGTCCGACTTACATGGACAAGACTGGTAGAAACGGTATGCGCATTGGAGATTTAGAATTAGAATCTTGGAAAGAAAAATACCGCCATTTAGCAGATAAGCATGAAACTATGATTAGTTTCTACAATGTAGATGTACAGTATGATTTGGACGAAATGGAAGTAGAATTCTTTGAAGCCGTAGAGCGTTTAAAAGAATTAACCTTTATTGATAGTGAAGAGTATTTAAACCAAGCTATTAAAGCAGGTAAAACTATTTTAGCAGAAGGTGCTCAAGGATCTTTATTAGATATCGATTTTGGTACATACCCATTTGTTACATCATCTAATACAACAGCAGCAGGTGCTTGTACAGGTTTAGGTATTGCACCTAATAAAGTAAAAGAAGTATATGGTATTTTTAAAGCATATACTACACGTGTAGGTTCTGGTCCTTTCCCAACAGAATTGTTCGATGAAGTTGGTGCAGAAATGGCTAAAGTAGGTCACGAATTTGGTGCAGTAACAGGTAGACCTCGTCGTTGTGGTTGGTTAGACCTTGTAGCATTAAAATACGCTTGTCAAGTTAATGGTGTAACACAATTAAATATGATGAAGGGCGATGTACTTTCTGGTTTTGATAGTCTTCAAGTATGTACTGCTTATGAATATAAAGGTGAAACCATAACTCATTTCCCATATAATATAGAACCAGAAAATGTAACTCCTATTTACACTGAGTTCGCTTGTTGGAAAGAAGATTTAACCAAAATGACTTCAGCAGAACAACTGCCGAAAGAACTTAACGAGTATATTGACTTTCTTGAAAAAGAATTAGAAGTGCCAATTAAGATTGTTTCTGTTGGTCCAGATAGAACTCAAACAATTTCAAGATAGACATCTAACGACCAAGAGAGGTTGTTCAACTTACATGAATGGCGATATAGGGAAAACCTTTATCGCCATTCTTTTTTTTTGTAATTTCAATATCGTGTAAAATGTACATTTTACATCTATCAACTACAACACGATATATGAAAAAAACCACCTACTCTATCCTATTTATATTTGCTGCTTTAGCCGTTTCTTGTAAGACGGAAAAAAAACAAACCACAGAAGAGCAAACAAAAACCGAAGAACCAGCTAAAGGCGAATGGATTTCCTTATTCGACGGCACCACAACCAAAGGTTGGCGCGCTTATAACGGCAAAGAACTACCACCAGGGTGGATTGCTAAAGATGGCGAATTACAATTCGATACCGAATTAGGTATGGAGCAAGATTACACCGGTGGAACTGATATTATATACGGTGCAGAAGAGTTTGATAATTTTGAACTATATGTGGAATGGAAATTACCTAAAGGTGGAAACAGTGGTATTTTCTATCATTTAAAAGAAGGTTACGATAGTCCGCCAGAAGTTTCACCTGAATATCAATTGATCGATGATGAAAACTACGCCAGCATTCACAATATTAAAGATTACAATATAAGTTTAGGCTACACCGAAAAGCCCGAAGAATTAAAGCCACTTCAACAGACTGCCTCTGATTATGCCATGCATGCCGCTAATCCCGAAGGTAAAATACTGCATCCGGCTGGAGAATGGAACACTACCAAAATCATTTTCACGACAGAGCAAGTTGAGCATTGGCTGAACGGTAAAAAAGTAGTATCATTTGTACCTTGGGATGAAGCTTGGTATGCAAAAAAGAATTCGGACAAATGGAAGAACAGTGAAGACTACGGCAAGTTTAAAACTGGCTATATAGGCTTCCAAGATCACTCTAGCCCCATCTGGTTTAGAAATATAAAAATCAAAAAACTTTAACGACCACACCAATGAACAAAAGAGACTTTATAAAAAACGCAGCTGCACTTTCTACATTTGTATTATTACCATCAGGACTTTGGTCTTGTAAAAAGGAAGAAAAGAATCTAACAAGATTACGTACTGCGCACATTGGTGTCGGTAATATGGGAGCTGAAGACTTAAAAGCGATTTCTTCGCATAGTAAAGTTGATGTAACTGTATTGTGCGATGTTGATGCAAATAACTTAGCAGAAGCAAAAAAACTGCATCCAAATGCAAAAACATATAGCGACTACAGAGTAATGCTAAAAGAAATGGGTGATAAAATTGATGCTGTTGTAGTTTCAACTCCAGATCACACACATGCTCCCGCTTCAATGATGGCAATGGAGATGGATAAACCTGTTTACTGTCAAAAACCATTAACTCATTATGTATCTGAAGCTAGGGCAATGAATAAACTAGCGGCAGAAAAGGGGCTGGTAACCCAAATGGGAATTCAAGTACATTCCTTTTACGATTATAAATTAGCTACCTTATTAATACAATCTGGTATTATTGGAAAAGTACATACAGTACGTGCTTGGTCACCAAAAGATTGGGGCTATGACGGAACCGAACCAATAGGTTCTGACCCAATACCAGAATCATTAGATTGGAATTTATGGTTAGGGACTTCAGCTGAGAGACCGTATAAAGATGGATTCTATCACCCAGGCAATTGGAGAAAATTAGTCGATTACGGTTGTGGTACTTTAGGTGATATGGGCGTACATATTTTTGATACTCCATATAATGCTTTAGACCTACAAGTTCCTATGACCATTAAAAATGAATGTAGAGAACCAAACGGATTTGGATTTCCTCAAAACAATGTTGTGACTTACGAGTTTCCGCAGACGGCTTATACAGCAGAAACCTTAAAATGGGTTTGGTATGATGGTCCGGGTGCACCGCACTATCATGAAGATTTAATACTTCCTGGAGCTAAGAAAGTGAAAGGTTCAGAAGAAACTGCGGAAGATACTATGGAAGACAAAATGTCTCTAGAAACCAAAACTGCAGGTAAAGGTACATTACCTGACCAAGGAGCTATGTTCATTGGCGAAAAAGGAAGGTTATTACTACCTCACTTTATGCAACTACCACAGAAAATAGTAGATGGTGAATACGTAGATATTACTGCAGAAATAAAAGCCGTAGAAAAAGCGAATAGTATGGGTAAACCAATTCGCAATTATGATTTGGAAGGACCTAAACATTATCACCAATTCGTAGATGCCTGTTTAGGCACAGATGAAACTACCGCACCATTTTCATATGCATCTAGACTTACTGAAACTATTTTATTAGGCGTTATTGCCGGCAGGTTCCCAAATCAGGTTTTACATTGGGACAGTGAAAATGCCAAATTTGCCGAAGATGAGGCAAATGCTTATTTAGAAGGGGATTATAGAAAATTCTAAAACATATGTAAAATAGCAAAAACCACTTTCGAGTGGTTTTTTTTATGCCGTATTTCACTGTATTGAATAAATCATATTTAAAAACAATAGTACTTTTGATAGTCCAATTAACACTGAGCAAATAAAATAAACAATAACACTTTTCGTATTAATCTCCCAAAAGTATCTTAAGCATGACAAGGCTCTTTTAAAATGTTCTATTTTTGAAAAAATTTTTAGGTTGAAAAAGATTTATTCAGTTGTTCTTATATTCTTTGCATGTACTCTTTTTGGTTATGCCCAACAAGATGCCGCAGAAGAAGAATCCAAACAAATTAATATTGTCTATGGTGCCAACTTTACAAAAAATGAAGCTGAATACCCTGGCGCCTCAATTTTCAGTAAAGATGACCGACAAGTACAATTTGAACACCAAGGCGCCGACCTATGGTGCGACGTTGCCATTTATTACCAGCTAGAGAATCGTTTAGAAGCCATTGGCAATGTTATACTAAAACAAGGCGATTCGGTTGAAATGACCAGTAAAAAAATCAACTATTTAGGTGATGTAAAATTAGCGAAGGCTTGGGGAAATGTTGTTTTGACAAATTCAGACATGACGCTCAGAACAGACACTCTTCGTTTAGATCGCGAAAAGCAGGAAGCTTTTTATCAAGATAACGGTACCGTAATAGATTCTGCAAATACGTTGACCAGTAAAATTGGTAAGTATTTTATGGAACTAAAAAAGTATCAATTTTTAGATAGTGTACATATAAAAAATCCTAAATACACAGTAGATTCTGAGCAATTAGACTATTATCAAACATCTAAAAATGCTTATATGTATGGACCATCAACAATTAATGGAGATACCTATAAAATATATTGCGAAAGAGGATTTTATGACACCAAAGTAGAAACTGGTTACGGAATTAAAAACACGCGGATAGATTATAACAATCGTATTATTGAAGGTGACAGCGTGTATTTCAACAAAGCTCAAGAATTTGCTTCGGCCACCAATAACATAACCGTTACAGACACTATTAACAATGGTATCATTAGGGCACATTACGCCGAAGTTTACAAGGCAAAAGATTCTGTTTTCGCTACACGTAGAGCAGTTTCTATTTCAGTACAAGAGAGAGATTCACTTTATGTACACGGAGATACGCTAATGGTAACAGGTAAACCAGAAGATAGAATTCTGCGTGCTTTTAGAAATGCAAAATTCTATAAAACCGATTTAAGCGGAAAATGCGATAGTATACACTCTGCTCAAAAGACAGGTATTACTCAGTTAATTAAAAATCCGATTATTTGGAACGGTGCAAACCAAATGACAGGTGATAGCATTCACCTAAAATCGAATTTAGAAACTGAAAAACTAGACTCTTTAAAAGTATTGAACAATGCCTTTATTATCTCTTTAGACAGTGTCAGCATGACTGGCTACAACCAAGCAAAAGGAATTAATTTGTACGGTAAATTTATAGAAAACGAATTAAAGCTTATAGACCTAGTACAGAATACCGAGGTTATTTATTACATGTATAATGACGATGACGAACTTATTGGAATCGATAAAACGGTATGCAGTAAAATTCGCATAACCATGGCCGAAAATAATATTGAAGACCTTACTTTTTATACTGACCCCGATGGTGATATCTTTCCAGAAAAAGATTTACCTAAAAACAGTAGAATTTTAAAAGGCTTTGTCTGGCGCGGAGATGAGCGTATACTCACCAAAGATGATATTTTTGATGAAGACGATAACAACATAGAACTTGTAGTTATTAACGGTATTGACAACCCTATTGATATTGATGCCGAAGAGCAACAAAGAAGTAAAAACGACACCGACCCAATCAACAATATTTCGGGTCAGGATAAAGCGACAGATCCAAAAAAGTCTGTAAAGCCAAAAAAGGTGAAATAGACCTTTAACATGAATAAAGATTTTCTACAATACCAAGCTCAAACTTCTCCCTACCCATTGGGGATGGAGGTATCTCATGCCAGCGGCAGTTATATTTATGATACCGATGGCAATGCACATTTAGACTTTGTTGCAGGTGTCTCAGCTTGCACACTCGGTCATTGTCACCCTCAAGTTATTGAAGCAATAAAAAATCAGGTAGATAAGTATATGCATGTAATGGTGTATGGCGAATATTCACAATCACCGGCAACTATCTATACCAAATTATTGGCAAACAATTTACCTGCACCTCTAGAAGTTACTTATTTGGTAAATTCTGGCACGGAAGCTATTGAAGGCGCATTAAAATTGGCTCGCAGATATACGGGTCGTTCTGAAATTATTGCGGCTAAATCTGCCTATCATGGTAATACAATGGGAAGCTTAAGTCTGATGGATTTCGAAGAGCGCAAAAGTGTATTTAGACCTTTGTTACCAGATATTTATCATATCGAATTCAACAACGATAAAGATTTAAAGAAAATTACCAACAAAACTGCATGTGTAATATTAGAGACAATACAAGGTGGTGCTGGTTTTATACTCCCAAAAAATGGCTATCTAAAGAAAGTAAAAGAGCGTTGTACAGAAATGGGTGCATTACTAATACTAGATGAAATACAGCCAGGGTTCGGTAGAACAGGAAAGCTATTCGCATTTGAACATTTTGATTGTATACCTGATATTTTAGTAATTGGTAAAGGCATGGCTTCTGGTCTACCCGTTGGTGCATTTACTGCCAGTAAAGAGATTATGCATACGTTAAGCGAGAAACCGAAAATGGGTCACATTACTACATTTGGCGGCAACCCTGTAATCGCCGCATCTAGTTTGGCAACGCTGAATGTATTATTAAATTCGAATTTGATTGCCGAAACTTTAAGGAAAGAAGCACTATTTAAATCGCTATTAAAACATCCGAAGATAAAAGAAATTAGAGGAAGAGGTTTAATGCTTGCTTTAATAATGGATACACCAGAAACTGCAAATGAATTAGTACTACAGGCAAAGAAGAAAAATTTAATTCTCTTTTGGTTATTATTCGAAAATAGAGCAGTAAGAATTTCTCCGCCATTAACTATTTCAGAAAAAGAAATTAAAGAAGGTTGCGCAATAATTTTAGCACTTCTTAACTCTATGTAAATCAACGTTGTTAACTAATTTGTTAATAATATCGATTCGTACAGTGGCTGAAACCCCGTACAATCACTTACTTTTAAAATATCTTGTAAAACCAAAAAGTTCCTATGGCGTTAGAATCTAACGAGAGACCGGACAAGCCAATTACAAAATTCGAATCAATGTTGAAGACAGATGATGTCTATTTCTTTGATGCTGAGGATTTTGAAGATATTGTGCACCACTACCTAAATCATGGGAAGGTTTCTTTGGCTAAAAAAGGAATTAAAATTGGTCTACAGCAACATCCAGCTTCTACAGAATTAAAATTACTTCAGGTAGAAGTCATGGTTTTTGAAAACCAAATGGAAAAAGCTGAGGCACTTTTAGATGAGCTACAAAGACTGGATAATTACAACGAAGAAATTTATATTCAACGTGCCAACATATTTTCGAAGCGAGATGATCATGAAGGTGCTATAGAATTACTACAAAAGGCATTAAGCTTTACTAATAATAGTTTTGACATCTATAGTCTTTTGGGCATGGAATATTTGTTCATGGACAATTTCGATAATGCCAAAGAGAGCTTTATGAAATGTGTGGAATTTGACGAACAAGATTATTCTTCACTTTATAATGTAGTGTATTGCTTTGAGTTTCTTGAAGATTATGATGGCGCCATTATTTACTTGAATAGTTATTTAGAAAAGAACCCATATTGCGAAGTAGCATGGCATCAATTAGGTAAACAATACTATTACAAAGAAATGTTTACAGAAGCCTTGGGCGCTTTTGATTTTGCTGTTATTTCAGATGACACTTTTATAGGTGCATATTTCGAAAAAGCCAAAGTGCTTGAAAAATTAGGCCGACATAAAGAGGCTATAGAAAATTACGAGACTACCATTGCTATTGAAGACCCTACATCTCATGCATTTTTAAGAATAGGAAAATGTTATGAAAAACTGAAGGATACCGAAATGGCCAAATACTATTTCTACCAAACGGTTCATGAAGATCCATTGTTAGACAAAGGTTGGTTAGCTATTACAAATCTATATTTTAATACTAGAGATTTTGAAAAAGCCATCTTTTACATCAATAAGGCCTTGAATATTGATGGTGAGAATCCTCAATACTGGAAAAAATGTGCAAATATTAACATGGCATTAAAGAATTATGACCAAGCTGATTTTGCATTTAAACAAGCAGTAGAATTAGGGAATTATGAATTGGACACTTGGTTAAATTGGGCTGAGGTAGTTAATATTAACGGAGATAAATTATCAGCTGTGCAAATTCTATCTCAAGGAAGAGAGTTTTATCCTGAAAGTTTAAAACTTTTATATAGGTCTGTAGGTTATCTGTTGCTTGCTGAAGACCCAATTAATGCACGTATTATGTTTATGGATGCATTAAAAATTGATAAAAAGCAGAAAAAACTACATTTGTTCACTGAAAATTTTCCGGAATACGGCAAGTCTGAATGGACACAAGAAATTGTAAGAAAATACAATAAAACCTCATAGAATAGGTTCTACATTTCATGGACAATAGAAAACTAAAAGATTATACATTCATATCTCTTAAAGGTATGGCAATGGGTATTGCAGAATTGGTACCAGGCGTATCTGGTGGCACAATAGCTTTTGTAACAGGTATCTACGAAGAATTCATTACTTCTATCAATAACGTTAACCTAACTACTTTAAAAGTTTTAAAAGAAGAAGGCTTTAAAAAGTTCTGGGAGAAATTAAATGGAAATTTTCTATTGTCATTGGTAATTGGTATGATGAGTAGTATTTTCTCGCTATCAAAAGTCATCGCTTGGTTATTAGAAGAACACCCTATAACAACATGGTCATTCTTTTTTGGTCTGGTATTGGCAAGTGTCATTTTCGTAGCCAAATCAATTAAAAGATGGAATATTTTAGCCGTCGTTTTATTTATAATTGGAACAGTTAGTGCTTTCTATATTACTACCCTACCCCCTTCTGCTAGTTCGGGTAGCCTACCGTTTATATTTTTATCTGGTGCCATAGCTATTTGTGCAATGGTATTACCGGGTATTTCTGGTTCTTTTATATTGGTTTTACTAGGTTCTTATAAAACAGTTTTAGAGGCCGTAAATGAAAAGGATTTTGGCATTATTATCACCTTTGCGTTTGGTGCTGCCTTTGGTATTTTAAGTTTTGCTAGAGTTTTAAAATGGATGTTTACCAATTACAAAGATGCTACGCTTGCTGTTTTAACGGGATTCATCTTAGGATCATTGAACAAAATATGGCCTTGGAAGAATATTATCGAGATTATTCAGATTGGTAAAAAAGAAATAATAATAGACGAAAACATCTCACCTTTCGCTTTTCAAGGCGATAATCAATTAACCTTTGCTATTGTAGCCGCTGTAATAGGTTTTTCTCTTATTTTTATATTAGAAAAATCAGCTTCTAAGAAGTAACGCAAAAACCTACATGAACGAACCCCGATCCTTTACTGATAAATTTTTCTTGGTCGTAAAGGGACTTTGTATGGGTGCTGCCAATAAAGTGCCAGGTGTATCTGGCGGTATTGTTGCATTTGTGGGTGGTTTTTACGAAGAATTCATTTATTCACTTCAAAAGGTAAATGGCAAAGCCTTTAAACTTCTTGTCAACGGAAGACTTAAAAGCTTCTACAGGTATATTAACGGTTCTTTTCTAACCCTGCTCATTTTTGGCATGCTGGTTAGCTATTTCAGTATATCTAAGGTATTAGATTATTATTTGGTTAAACGAGAACTCTATGTTTGGGCCGCTTTTTTTGGTATGATCCTAGGATCTATATATTACATAGGTAAAGATTTCGATTATTGGAAAAAGAAAACATTTACTGCTGCCATTATAGGTTTAAGTGTTGGTGTAGCCATTAGTTTTCTTAGTCCGGCAAAAGAAAACGACAACTTACTATTCATCTTTTTATGTGGTATGATCAGTGTATCGGGAATGACATTACCCGGACTTTCGGGTTCCTTCATATTAATACTTTTAGGTAATTATGTGTTGTTACTGGTAGACTCTGTAAACGCATTATATGATACGTTCTCAGAATTACTAGTAGGTGATTTTAGTTTTACTTCTAATACAGAAAGATTACACACACTTAAAATCTTAGCCGTATTCACCTTAGGATCGGCAACAGGTCTAGTTACTCTTTCACATGTATTGACATTCGTATTAAAACACTATAAACATGTTACTACGGCAACCATATTGGGATTTATAACAGGATCCCTAGGAGTTGTTTGGCCATGGAAAAAAACTATCTTCAAAACAGGAATAGATGGTGAAAGCATTTTAGATTCTAACGGAAAACAAATAATAATGAACTACGAACGGTTTCTACCAGATATGACCACCGTAGAAAATTGGATAGCTATTATATGTATTATATTTGGTATTAGTATTTTGCTACTTTTAGATTGGTATGGAAAAAACAGAAAAACAGAAAGCTAATTACGGCTTAATAGGTAAAGATATTTCTTATTCATTTTCAAGAGGATATTTCAAAAAAAAATTCGAAGATATGGGCTTGGACAATTGTTCGTATCAAAACTTTGACCTACAAGCTATTTCAGAATTTCCCACTATCTTCAAAAACACTGAAAATGTACAAGGACTTAATATCACCATTCCGTATAAAGAAGAAGTAATGGCTTTTTTAGACGATATCGATATTGCCGCTAAAAAAATAGGTGCCGTAAATACTATTAAATTTACTAAAAACGGTTTAGTCGGTTTCAATACTGATGCCTACGGATTTCAAAAATCATTGGAACCCCATTTAAAAGAACATCATAAAAAAGCCCTAATATTAGGCACAGGCGGAGCATCAAAAGCTGTAGCATTTGTACTTGAAGAGCTAGGCATAGCATTTTCTTTTGTTTCAAGAAGTGGCAAAAATAATGGTTATACCTATAATGAACTGACCGATGATATCATAGCCGAACATACCTTAATCATAAACTGCTCTCCAGTAGGCACTTTTCCTAAAATTGAAGAAAAACCTTCAATTCCGTATTCAAAAATTGGCAAAGAACATCTTCTTTTTGATCTAATATATAATCCCAAAGAAACTGCATTTTTATCTGCAGGCAAAGCCAATGAAGCTACTATTTGTAACGGACATAGAATGCTAGAGTTTCAAGCAGAAAAATCTTGGGAAATCTGGAACCGTTAACCGCCTATGCTTTAAATTATTTATTATAAAGACATTGTAAATTATAGGTTTCTACCAGATTACTCTTTTACCTTTTAACTAAAAAGACGAATCAATACTTTGCCAGTCGTAGGGTTGTCACTATCTTGTAAGCATATAATTTAGGAATATGTCTGAGGATAAAGAACAACAATTACCAGAGAATTCAATAGAGGAAAATACTGTAATAGAATCTGCTGAAAATATAGCAGAGGAAACGGTTAATACTACTGAAGAATCAACAGAATTACCAGCAGAACCTTCAACTGATGCTAAAGAAGCTAAAGAAGAAACTGATGTAATGAATGAGATTGACGATTCTAATGCTGAAGACGCGGAAGATACCGATACCGAAAAAAGACATGAAATACCTATGCCAAATTACCATGAAATGAGCATGGAAAATTTGGTAGGTGAATTACAACGCTTGGTGAAGAACGAAAAAGTTCAAGCTATAAGAAAACATGTTGACACTATTAAAGACCAATTCAATCAGAAATTTGATGAGTTTTTAGAAGAAAAAAAAGAAGAATTTATTGCTAATGGCGGTAATGAAATTGATTTCAGATATAATTCTGTAGATAAACAACAATTCAACGAAGTATACTCAGAATACAGAGACAAGCGTAACCAACATTATAAAAGCTTAGAAAAAAGTCATAAAGAAAATCTTGCCTATAGATTAGATCTTATTGAACAGCTAAAAGCCTTGGTTAATGTTGAAGAAGATATAAATACTACGTATAACAATTTCAAAGACATACAAGCTAAATGGCGCCATGCTGGGGCTATACCACGTGCAGATTATAACAATGTTTGGAAAACATACCACCACCACATTGAAATTTTCTATGATTTTTTAAATATTAACAGAGACTTAAGAGATTTAGATTTTAAGCATAACCTTGAAGAAAAAGGTAAAATAGTTGCTAGAGCCGAAGAGCTTTCAAAAGAACCAGATTTAAATAGAGCCTTTAGAGAATTACAGGTTTTACACAAAATCTGGAAAGAAGATTTGGGTCCGGTTGGTAAAGATCATAGAGAAGAAATCTGGGATCGTTTTAGTGCGGCTACAAAAATTATTCATGAAAGAAGACAAGATTATTTTAAGAATCTTGATAAAATTAAAGAAGAAAATTTAGAACGTAAACATGCAATTATTGCCGAAATAAGTGCACTCAGTGAAAATGTATCTAGCAATCATGGTACGCTACAGCAACAGATAAAAAAATTAGAGGAACTTAGAGAAGCCTTTTTCAAAGCAGGTCAAGTACCACAAAAAGTAAATTCTAAAACTTGGAACAGTTTTAAGGGAGCAGTACGTATGTTCAATCAAAATAAAAATGCCTTTTACAAGAACCTTAAAAAAGACCAACAAGAGAATTTAGACAAAAAAAGAGCTTTACTAGAAATTGCAGTTTCAATAAAGGATAGTGACGATTTTGACGCCACTACTGCAGAAATGAAGCGTATACAAGGTCAGTGGAAAAAAATTGGGCATGTTCCTAGAAAGTATTCCGACAAATTATGGAAAGATTTTAAAACTGCCTGCAATCACTACTTTGACCGATTAAATGCACTTAAAAGTGATGCATTTAAAGAAGAGGAAGCTAATTTTAAACTAAAAGATGAATTCCTTGACCGTCTTAAGGCATTTGAATTAAGCGGCGACAAAGCTAAAGATCTAGAGGCAATCGAGAAATTTTCTGAAGAATGGAAAACTTATGGAAGAGTTCCTTTCAAAAAGAAAAACATCAATCAGAAGTTCGATAAAATTATAGATGCCCTTTATCAAAAATGTGGTGTTAGCAAACAAGAATCTGAACTGTTGAAATATGGCAACAAGATTCAGCAACTTAGCAATAACGACAATCAAGAACGTGCTATACAGAATGAACGTGCATTTATCAGAAAAAAGATAGATGAAAGCAACGACGAAATTAGACAGTTAGAAAATAACTTACAGTTTTTCTCTAACGCCTCTGAAACTAATCCGTTAGTACAAGACGTTATCAAAAGAGTCAACCAACACAAAGAATCATTGGCTGCTTGGAAAGCTAAATTGAAAAAATTAAACATCTTAAAAAATACACTTCTTAAAGAAGACGAAGAGGTTGAAGAAACAGAAGAGCCTACAACCGAAGAATAAGTATTTTTAAATATTGAAACACCTATAACATTTATATGATTTGAACGTTATATGTGTAAGAATTAACCTACTTATAAGGGTAGCGATTAGTTATATCTAATATATGGTTAAGCCAGAAATACCTAATAACGAACAACAACGATTAGAAGCACTAAAAAGCTTTAATATTCTTGACACACTAGAAGAAAAAGAATACGATGCCATAACCCGTATTGCAGCTGATATCTGCAATACACCTATGGCATTAGTTTCATTAGTTGATGAAGGTAGGCAATGGTTTAAATCTCATCATGGTTTAGATGCTACCGAAACCCCTAGAGATTTAGCTTTTTGTGCGCACGCGATTAATACACCCGATTCTTTATTATTGGTACATGATGCCAGTAAAGATGAGCGCTTTTCTGACAACCCCTTAGTAACAGGCGGACCTTCAGTTCAGTTTTATGCCGGTGCCCCATTAAATACAAAAGATGGTGAATCTATAGGCACTTTATGCGTTATAGATACTAAACCGCGAGCTGAATTTACAGAGCGTCAACAAGCTTCTTTAAAAGACTTAGCCGATCAAGTTATGGCTCAATTAGAACTTCGAAGACAACATATTAAGGAAAAGATTGTAAATGAAGAATTACGAATAAAGAATAATCAACTAAAACAGTTATCATATCGAATGGCACATGATATGAAAACCCCATTATTAGGGATTAGTTCTGTTGTTGGGTTTATTAAAGAGGATTACACCGAATTCTTTAAGGATACTGAAATACCGAATTACTTAGGTATTATAGACAATAGAGTTGAATATATGGAATCTTTAATTAATGGGATTATCAATTACAACGCTATAACCAATGCAGATATAAAAGTTGAAAACTTTAATGTTTCAAAAGAATTACAGCATGTGCTCAACACACAATCTGATCACGATACAGTACAATTAAATTTAGAAAATTGTGATCACAACATAAAGCATTCTTTAAATAGTTTTGACCAAATATTTAGAGATTTAATATCTAACAGTATTAAGTTTACTGATAAATCAGACATTGAAATAAACGTATCATTCAGTGAAGATCAAAACTTTTATTCTTTCACTTTTGAAGATAACGGTCCAGGAATACCTGAAAAATACTGGGAAAAGGTTTTCGTCTTATTCGAAAAGCTAGGTACAGATGACACTAAAAATACCGGTATTGGATTGACAACAATAAAAGAGCTCATAGAAAAACTTGGAGGTAGCATTACTTTAGGCAAACGTAAAGACAATAAAGAAGGTGTACATTTTAGTTTTACGGTTTCCAAAAATCTTTCCTAAATGTTAGTTAGTATATGAAATCAGTAATTTGGATTGTTTCAGTAATTACCAATTTCATTTCTCAACCATCTATTAACGAACAACAAGTATTAGAACCTCAAACTAATACGACGAAACAAGGCGCTTATTTAGTGTTGCATACAAAATGTAATTTTTGTCATTCCGTAAAAAAGAACAGAACCATCTTTTCATTACAAAATATGGATGGCTTAGCTAAAGCAATAGAATATCAAGTTTTTATAAAGAAGAAGATGCCGAAAGGCAGAAAGAACAACTTATCAAGTTTAGAAGAAAAAAAGTTATTAAAATGGATTAGTTCTCTGGATAAGACATAAAAAAAGCCTCTATAAATAGAGGCTTTTTTTTATACTGTTAATTAAAATTACTTCGCTACATTGACAGCTCTTGTCTCACGTATTACAGTAACTTTCACCTGACCAGGATAAGTCATATCCGTCTGTATTTTCTGAGAAATCTCAAAAGATAATTGAGCAGCTCTATCATCATTAACCTTCTCGCTCTCAACGATTACACGAAGCTCTCTACCCGCTTGAATAGCGTAAGCCTTCTGTACACCACTAAAACCAAACGCAACCTCTTCAAGATCTTTTAAACGCTGAATATAAGAATCTAACACCTGTCTTCTTGCTCCTGGTCTTGCACCACTAATGGCATCACAAACCTGTACGATAGGTGCAATTAAAGTTTTCATTTCAATTTCATCGTGGTGAGCACCGATGGCATTACATACCTCTGGTTTTTCACCAAACTTCTCGGCCCACTGCATACCTAAGATAGCGTGTGGTGTTTCAATTTCATTTTCAGTATTCGGCACTTTACCTATATCATGTAAAAGTCCTGCACGTTTGGCGATTTTAGGATTCAATCCTAACTCAGCAGCCATAACACCACAAAGTTTAGCAACTTCTCTAGAGTGTTGTAATAGGTTTTGGCCGTAAGAAGATCTATACTTCATTCTACCAACTGCACGTATTAACTCTGGGTGTAAACCATGAATACCTAAGTCGATAACAGTACGTTTACCTATTTCAACGATTTCTGTCTCTATTTGTTTTTCGGTCTTCTTAACAATCTCTTCAATTCTTGCAGGGTGAATTCTACCATCCGTCACTAGCTTATGAAGCGAAAGTCTTGCAACCTCTCTTCTAACAGAATCGAAACAAGAAAGTATAATAGCTTCTGGCGTATCATCAACAATAATCTCAACACCAGTAGCAGCTTCTAAAGCTCTAATATTTCTACCTTCTCTACCAATGATTCTACCTTTAACATCATCAGATTCAATATTAAATACAGAAACACAGTTCTCTACTGCTTCTTCTGTACCAATTCTCTGTATGGTGTTAATTATAATTTTACGTGCTTCTTGTTGTGCTGTAAGTTTAGATTCTTCAACAGTAGATTGAATGTAAGCCATAGCATCAGTCTTAGCCGTTTCTTTCAAACTTTGTACTAATTGATTTTTAGCTTCATCTGCAGAAAGACCAGAAATAACTTCTAATTGTTGAATTTGGCTTTTATGCATTTTATCCAACTCCTCATGACGTTTGTCAAAAAGTTCTTTTTTCTGCTCTACGTCTTTCAGTTTATTATCTAACTGAGAGTTCATGTTCTTGTTTTTGGCAAGTTCACTACTCACTTGAGACTCCTTATCTCTAGTACGCTTCTCTGCTTCATTTATCTTTCTGTCTTTACTATTAATAACCTTCTCATGCTCAGCTTTTAATTCTAAAAACTTCTCTTTCGCTTGTAAAATCTTTTCTTTCTTGACACTCTCTCCCTCTGCATTTGCATCTTTTAATATGCGGTCAGCGTCTTTTTTTGCGTTTATTATGGTTTTAGAGGCTTTCCCTTTTTCCAAAAATTTTGCTATTGCAAAACCGATTGCCAGCCCAACTATTGCGGCAATAATTATCATTGTACTATCCATAGTGTAATTTATTAATAAAAAAAAAGCCCACATTGGAGAAGTTTTGATCAAACTCCGGTAAACAGGTTTAGGGCTAACAGACTGATCAAGGATCCCTATACAAGTAGGGCTTGCTTTTACAATCTAAACTCACCCTTTTTAAAAAAAATAAATGTTGAGTTTGTCAAAAGGTATTACCAATGTGGGCAGTAACTTAATGTATTTAAAAGAACGTTTTTATTTCAAAGCTAATTTAGATGTTACCAAATCTTCTAGCGCTTGTAAACGCTCTTCAGCTTCTTTGGTACCTTCTGTTTGCTCTATGCCATTTTGTTCAATTTTAGACGCAAATTGTAAGGCACACATGGCCAAAACATCTTGTTTGTCTCTAACTGCATAGTTCTTCTCAAATTTTTTAGCCAACTGTTCTATATTCTTAGCCGCTTTACGCAAGCCTTCTTCCTGAGCAGGGTCAATAGTCAATGGGTAGACCCTATCAGCAATAGAAAGTTTTATTTTGAGCTTTTCTGACATATTATTATAAACATTACTCCGACAATTGAGCTATACAATGGTCCAACTCTCGTATTAATGTATTTATTTTAAGCTTAGCTTCTGTTTTATTTGTATTACTGCCAAGCATTGAATTTGCAAGTTTGAGTGAATTATATTTCTCTTCCCATTCAGACACCGTTTTACTGGCATTTTCTTGTGAAGATTTTATATTCATTAATTCTTTTTCCAATTCAATATTAGCATTGTTTAAAACCTCAAGTTTATGCAACAATTTGCTAATTTTATTTTCTAAAGAATCAACAATTTTAATTAACTCGCCCATACATTACAATCAATGCGATTTACACAAAGTTAACATACATTATATGACTTAGCAATAGTTTTATGAAATATTCGTAAAACTGTCGTTCTAAATTTCAGAATACATTACAATAAACTCTTTATAATAATTTTAGCGTCCTCAACTTCACCGAATTGTTATTGATTAATTATTTTCGCACTATTGCTATCTACCTATGAAAAAAATATCCCTTGGTCTTTTATTATTATTTTGTTTTAGTCTATTCGCTCAAGAAAATTATCCGAAAGATGCTTTTGGACCACCAATGGACATCCCCATTATTTTAGCGGGTACTTTTGGCGAGCTACGTTCTAACCACTTTCATTCTGGTGTTGATATCAAAACACAGCAGCGAGAAGGTATTCCAATAAATGCTATTGGCGATGGCACCATTACCCGTATTAAGGTTTCTCTTTGGGGCTACGGTAAAGTTCTTTACATAGCTCACCCAAATGGCTATACTTCGGTTTATGGTCATCTTCAGAAGTTCTCACCTACTATTGAAGCTTATATCAAAAAATTACAATACAATAAAAAATCGTTTGAAGTAGAGGTTTTTCCTGATTATGGAGAATTGAAGGTATCAAAAGGTGAATTAATTGCATATAGCGGTAATACAGGTGGTTCTGCTGGTCCGCATTTACATTTTGAAATTAGAAGTAGTATTTCTGAAAAACCGACCAACCCTTTAATGTATGGTTTAGATGTTGCCGATGCTACAAATCCTATACTAGAAAAATTATTTGTTTATCCGTTGACAGATAAATCTCATATCAATAATAACTATGAAAGAACACAAATAAATTTTAGTAAACAGACTGATGGTTCATTTTTAGCGGATAAAGTTACCGCGCTAGGTGATATTGGAGTTGGTTTTATTGGTTTTGATAGGCTAGATATGGCCGCTAATAAAAACGGAGTATATAGTGTTGAACTTAGTGTAAATGGAAAAATATATTCATTATATGATTTTGAGTCATTTTCTTTTGGTGAGACTAGATATATAAATACGCTCGTTGACTATGATTATTATGGTAGAAATAGACAAAAAATTCAGAAAAGTTTTAAATCACCGGGTAATAACCTGAGTATTTATAAAGATTTATATAATGACGGTAAAATAAAAATAAACGAAGGTTTAAGTTATACTGCCAAATTATTGATCAAAGATTACGCTGGTAATAAGGTAGAGCTTCATATACCTATTGAAGGCGTAAAGAATTTATTGGGCAACAAAAAAGTAATAGCGAAAACCGACAATTACGTGATTTCAAAAAAACCTAATAATTTTGATTTAGGTGGTGCGAAAGTTTATTTTCCGACAAATACTTTTTATGAAGATTTTTACATCGATTTGGAGAAGGGAAAAGACACCGTAACCATTCATCGTAACACAGTACCGGCACATAGAAATTTCACGATAACTTTTGATGTTTCTAAATATACAAAAGAAGAACAAAAACAATTATTCATAGCTAGGTTAGATTCTAAACTTAGACCAAACCATGCGAACACCTATAAACGTGGCAATGAATTTACAACACGAACACGTAATCTAGGTACATACACTTTAGCTAAAGATTCTGTTGCACCCACTATTAGAACAAAGAATTTTAAAGACAAGCAATGGTTAAACAATTATAAATATCTGAGTGTACAGATAGCTGATGACTTAAGTGGTGTAGATAAATATTCTGCTACCTTAAATGGCGAATGGATTTTGATGGAATACGAACCTAAACGCAGTACCTTGACCTATAATTTTGATGATAAGATTGCAGACCAAACGCAATGTGTTCTTGAAGTTACCGTTACAGATAATGTAGGGAATACCAATACCCTAACCACCTCTTTTTATAGAAAATAACACATTTGAAACTACCTAACGTTCTAAGCCTGATACTACTGCTGTGCAGCGCCATTGGTTTTGCACAGAACGCTACTATTTCAGGTGTAGTACTAGGAGAAGGTAATGAGCCCTTACCAAATGTAAATATTACGAGTAAAGGCTTAGGTACCACAACAAATTCTGACGGTTTTTACATTTTAGAGATTACCTCAGATGAAGAGAACACTATAGTTTTCTCTCATATTGCTTATTTAGATGTTGTTTTGGAAAATATCATATTAAACACGAATGAAACATTTGAGTTCAATCCTGTTTTAAAAAGTGATGTTACCCAGATAGACGGAGTTACCGTTTCTGCCACTGGCGAAAAAGAAGTCAGCAATATTTTAAACATATCCCCAGAAAAAATCAGAAAGATACCAGGTGCAAATTCCGGAGTAGAAACAATATTGAAGCTATTACCCGGTGTATCTTCTAACAACGAATTAAGTACACAATATGCTGTACGTGGTGGTAACTACGATGAAAATTTGGTATATGTAAACGAAATAGAAGTGTACAGACCATTTTTAATTCGTTCAGCACAACAAGAAGGTTTAAGCTTTGTAAATAGCGACCTAGTACAGAATGTCAAGTTTTCAGCCGGTGGTTTTCAAGCGAAGTATGGCGACAAGCTAGCTTCCGTATTAGATATTAAATATAAGACCCCTACCCTATTTTCTCTTCGGGCAGATGTAAGTTTTCTTGGGGCAAGTGCTAGCTTAGAAACGGTTTCTAAAAACCAAAAACTCAGCTCGGTATCTGGTGTTCGTTATAGAAATAACTCCCTTTTGGTTAACAGTCAGCAAACGCAAAGCAATTTTAATCCGGCATTTACAGATGTACAAAGTTATTTGACGTACCGCTTTTCACCTAAGTTTCAACTTAATTTTCTAGGCAATTTAGCTGTCAACGATTATAAAAATGAACCGCTAAATAGACAGACTAATTTTGGCACCATAGACAATCCACAGGCATTAATAGTATATTATGAAGGACAAGAAAACAACAAATACACTACCGCTTTAGGAGCTGTAAAAGGCAGTTATTTTTTAAATGAGAAGACCACATTAAAACTTATAACTTCTATTTACCATACTGTTGAAGAAGAATATTCAGATGTTGTAGCAGCCTATGAGCTTGGTGATGTTGATAACAATTTAGGGAGCGAAACGGCTGGCGAGGTATTAACATCTCGCGGAATAGGCTCTCAATTCAATCGAACAAGAAATGATTTAGATGCACTAATCTTCAATTTAGAACACAAAGGTTCTCACACCATAAATAATGCTGTATTGGAATGGGGGGCAAAATATACCCATGAAGACATACGAGATCAGTTGCGAGAATCTGAGTTTATTGACTCCGCCGGATTCTCCATAAGACCACCTCGCCCTGAATTTATAAATAATCAGCCTTCTGAACCCTTTGATGCTCCATTAGAAGCCTATAGTAGCTTAAATGCTCTAAACTTTGTAAAAACGAATCGGTTTTCTGGCTTTGTTCAATTGGGCGCCCAAAAAACATGGGAAAATGCAGATGTATACTATAATATTGGTGTTCGCTCTCATCATTGGACGGTGAGCGGTACTGGCGTAGAAAAAGTATCACAAACCGTATTTAGTCCACGTGCACAATTCGCTATAAAGCCCGAATGGGATAAGGATATGCTTTTTCGACTATCTGCCGGAGTTTATCATCAACCTCCTTTTTATCGAGAATTACGTGATAACACAGGTACTATACAACCCAACGTAAAGGCACAAAAAGCTTTTCATCTCGTTGCGGGAAATGAGTATAGTTTTCTGCTCTGGGATAGACCTTTTACACTAATAAGCGAAGCATACTACAAGAAACTAGAAAATGTAAATCCATATACCTTAGAAGATGTTCGCATTCGTTATGCTGCTAATAATGATGCAGAAGCTTATGTCTATGGTGCAGAAGTTAGATTAAACGGTGCCTTTGTACCTGGCACAGAATCTTGGGTAAGCCTAGGGTACTTGAAAACTGAAGAGAATAGAAATAATAGAGGATACATTCCTAGACCTACAGATCAACGCGTAAAATTCGCTATTCTTTTTCAAGATTACATACCTACAATACCAGATGTAAAAATGTATTTAAATTTAGTTTATCAAACGGGTGTGCCTGGTGGTTCGCCCAGTTATGCAGACCCCTACATTTTTCAGAATAGAATAAGAGATTATAAACGTGCAGATTTAGGAATTTCCTATATTTTTGCAAATAAGGATAAACAATTTTCAAGAACACATTGGCTTCATAATTTTAAAGAATTGAGTTTAGGTTTTGAAATTTTCAATTTATTCAACAATCAAAATTCAATTACCAATACTTGGGTGAGAGATGCAGATAGCAAAAATGAATATGCTGTACCAAATTACCTTACCTCTAGAGTATTAAATTTAAAATTAGGATTACGCCTTTAAACATTACAGATGAAAAGAATACTTTTCTTACTAGCACTTATTTCTTCTTTCGCCGTTATGGCTCAGAAAAACATTTATGAAAGTCCGAGTTTTGATAACTTAAGCGCTGATCATAATATTTTAGCCATTATACCTTTCTTGACCAATTTAGACTTGAATGAAAAAATCTCTAAATCTGAACAAAAAAGATTAGAAGAGAACGAAGGTTATGCTGTACAAAATGCCTTAGAGACGTATTTCTCTAAACGAAGTAAAAAGAAAAAGTTACCGGTAACGTTTCAAAACATTGAAAATACGGCTGCTATACTAGCTAAGAAAAATATTAGCTATGACAATATAGATGTTTATACCACCAAAGAGCTAAGTGAAATTTTAGGAGTAGATGGTATTATCAGTGGTACTTTAGATTTGAACATACTACTATCAAACGGTGTACCTACAGAATTCAGTTTTACCGACTATTTCTCTGGTGGTGCTAATTATGGTCGTATTGGTATTAAAATAAGCGATGGTGATTCTGGTAAATTACTATGGAAATATGAAAAGGAAATCAATAAGAAGACTGGCAAAAACACCACCGACCTAATTGACCGAATGATGAAATTAGCTATTAGAAAATTTCCCTATGAAAGAGAACGTAAACGCGACCGTAAAAATTAATTACGCCTCTATAATATTTTTTAAAACACCAATAGTATAATCGATTTCTTCTTTGGTATTATACGTAGAAAATGAAAAGCGTACAGACGGCTTTTTCATATCTTCTGCAGATAACATTTGTGTAAGCACATGAGAACCTGCATCGCTACCAGACTGGCATGCACTACCTTTAGAACACGCAATGCCTTTCATATCTAAATTGAATAAAAGTAGCATTGACTTAGCTTCAGAAATAGGTAAACAAACATTCACCAAAGTATATGTACTATTCTCTAAATCACCCGAATGTCCATTAAATTTCACCCCGGGTATTTCTCTATTAACCTGCTCTATAAAGTAAGATTTTAATCCCTCAACAAATTTCTTGTCTTCATCTAAATTCTCGTAAGCATGTATAAAAGCTTCTTCTAGACCTACTATATTATGAAAAGACTCGGTACCAGCTCTAAGTCCGCGTTCTTGAGAACCGCCAGATATCATACAGCTTAATCCAGAATTCTTACGAATAAAAGCAAAACCAATTCCTTTAGGTCCATGAAATTTATGTGCTGCAGCTGCTAAGAAATCGATAGGAAATTCTTTTACATCCCAATTATAATGTCCGAGAGATTGTACGGTATCAGAATGCACTAAAGCTCCGTATTTCTTCGACAACAATGTAATCTCTTCTAAGTCTATTTTATTCCCTATTTCATTGTTTATATGCATTAAGCTGACCATCTTCTTAGAATCGTCTTTCTGTAAAAGAGTTTCTAGATGCGCTATATCAGGATTACCAAATACATCTAAATCCACATATAATAATTGAATTAAGCCCTTTTGCTCTAATTCTTCTACAGTATGTAAAACTGCATGGTGCTCAATTCTAGTAGTAATAATAGTTTTTACATCTAAATCTCGAACGGCACATCTAATAATCATATTATCTGCCTCGGTACCACCAGAGGTGAAAATAATTTCTGAAGGTTGTGCATTAATATACTTAGCAATAGTTTTACGCGCACTTTCAATGGCTGTCTTTGCTGTTCTACCAAAACTATGGGTAGAAGAAGGGTTACCATAAGTGCCTAATGCATCTTGCATTTTTGCAATAACCTTAGGGTGAATTTGCGTAGTGGCTGCATTATCTAAATATACATGTTTCATATAAGCCTACTCTTAAATAAATAATGAACAAAAATAGTTAATTAACCCATAATTGACAGTGATGCTAGAGACAGATTTCCAATTTTTAAATTAAATTTGAATTATGAAAAAATACCTCTTAATTGGTTGTTCGATTTTGTTCTTTGGATGTAACGATGGTGACCTACAAATAGAAACCGTAGATTTTGATAGTATAGAAACAGTCCAAAGTTGTAATGATGTTTCTGCCACGACCGAAAATGTATTGTTCAAAATAAACGACGACGAAGCATTAATATTAAATCTTCCTAGTGAACTGTTAAAAAATGAAGTTTCAACTACTGAAATTGAAAGTCTAGTTCCTGGAAGTTCTCAAATTACCTATCGTATTTTCTCTGAGACCGTTAGCAGTAGTTATTTTTGTGATTCACCACCACCACTTACACCAACTGTTTTAAAAGAAATTGAGGCAGAGGCAGGTAGTGTTTTTGTAACGACCACTACTGAAGACAGTATTACATATAGCCATACCATTCAACTAAGTGGCATTACTTTTTTAAATGAAAACGGCAGTAGAATTACAGATTTACAAATAAGTGAGTTTGGTACTGTAACTACAAGTATAGAGTAATTTAAAAATTCTGAAAAATATAGACCTCGGTTGCCCCTAATCCATATTTTTGATAATCGGCATCGTAATATTTAACGTTGTCGTACTTTCGAAATAGATAACCTAATTCTTCTTTTAATACGCCCTCACCTACTCCATGTATAAATACAATTTTTTGTATTCGTTTACTGATAGCAAAATCTAACTGACGTTTGGCAGTATCTAACTGCAGGTTGAGCATATCATACTTACTTACCGATTTAGGATTTTTCATTAGTTGATTGATATGCAAATCAACTTCCATTTTGGGCGCTGTACGCTCTTTAGCCCCTAATACTGTTGCCTTTCTACGCTTGGGTATTTCTTTTTCCTTTTTAATCTGAGCAACTTCATAATTAGAAACTCTAATATCATCAGCAATTAAAACGAGTTCATGAGCTGCAAATGTTAATGGAAAACCATCGTCACTTAACATTGTAATATTAGTACCATTAATAGATTCAACAACGCCTTTAATGACATCATCAATTGTTTCTACGGTATCGCCAATATTAAAATGAGACATGTTTTTGTTTTGAATACACAAAAATAATGGTAATTTTCGAACTATTAATTTATTTACAGATGCGTGTTAAGGCATTAATTATTTTTCTGGGATTAGAAAGTTTCATGCTACCCTGTTTTACTAAACAGTTATTAGGGGTAGATTGCCCTGGCTGTGGGTTACAGCGTTCACTATTATTTTTAATAAAGGGCGAGTTTATTTCAGCTTTTTTAATGTACCCAGCTATCTACCCAATGTTGTTGCTTTTTGCCTTTTTAGGACTTAATAAGCTGTACCCAATTAAACATTCGAACACAATTACAATTACGCTTATGGTTAGCACCGTAGGTTTTATATTAACCAATTATATATTAAAATTCATCTAATAACTAAACCTTTAAATTATGGAACAACAAAAATTACCCAATGTAACAATTGCTCTTATACTTAGTATTATCTCTTTTCTATGCTGCTGTTTAAGCGCTGGTATCGGAGGTATACTTATGTCTGGTATTGCATTATTCTTAGTAAACAAAGACACAAAAACTTATCAAGAAAATCCACAAGAATATTCTAATTTCAGCACCCTTAAAACAACTAAGACTGTAGCTATTATAGGACTTGTTATAGGAGCTATATCGCTTTTATGGACAGTTTACTCAATAGTTTCTATGGGCGGTTGGGATGCATATATGGAGCAAACCTCTGAAATTTACGAACAGCTTGGAATACCAATGGAATAAATGAACAATTCAGAATACCAACAAATACCAGGTTCTAGCAATGCATTAACTTTTGGCATTTTATCTATTGTACTAACGTTATTCTGCTGTGGTCCTTTCGGTGCCATATTCAGTTTTATTGGTTTAAGCAATGCTAAAACAGCAAAGAGACATTATGAGGCTAATCCTGGTAATTATAGAGGATATGAAAATATTAGTACGGGAAGAATTCTCTCTTATGTAGGTCTAGCTTTAGCCCTAATATATTTAGTATTTTGTATTCTTTACTTCGGATTGATAATGGCTTTCTTTATGACCGCCGATTTTCAATAAGAAAATAATAATCAAAAAAAATCCCCGATTTACATCGGGGATTTTTTATTCCTAGTTTTTAAACTCTTTCAGTGTTTTTATAATAATAGAAACACAATCTAAAAGCTGTTCTTTTGTCATCACCAATGGTGGCGCAAATCTTATAATATTACCGTGCGTTGGTTTTGCTAATAATCCGTTTTCTTTTAACGCCATACAAATATCCCATGCAGTAGAACTATCTTCACTGTCATTAATAAGTATTGCATTTAAAAGGCCTTTACCACGAACACTATTTACCAAATCTGTAGTCGGTATAAATTTATTTAGCTCTGCTCTAAAAAGCTCACCCAATTCAAAAGCATTTTCTGCAAGCTTCTCGTCTTTTACAACTTCTAAAGCAGCCATTCCAACAGCTGCAGCAATTGGATTACCCCCAAAAGTACTACCATGGTTTCCTGGTCGTATCACATTCATAATGGCATCATTCGCCAAAACCGCAGAAACCGGGTAAGCACCACCAGACAATGCTTTGCCTAATATTAAAATATCAGGTTTAATCTCAGGTGTACCACTACAATGCTTATCAGAACAAGAACAATTACCACAAGTTGCTAGTAGACGACCTGTTCTTGCAATACCTGTTTGTACTTCATCTGCAATAAACAATACGTTATACTTTTCACATAATGCTTTAGCTCCGCTTAAATAACCTTCAGAAGGTACATAAACTCCTGCTTCACCTTGAATAGGTTCCACTAAAAAGCCAGCGATATTCGAATTTGATTTTAAAACATCTTCTAGAGCAGATAGATTATCGTACTCTATTTTAATGAATCCGTCAGTATATGGACCAAAGTTCTTACGAGCAACTGGATCATTTGAAAAAGAAATTATAGTTGTCGTACGACCGTGAAAATTATTCTCGCAAACAATTATTTCAGCATTGTTCTCTGCAATACCTTTTTCTTCATACGCCCATTTTCTACAAATTTTCAAAGCTGTTTCTACAGCTTCTGCACCTGTATTCATAGGTAACAACTTATCAAAATGAAAAGTCTCTGTTGCATATTTCTCATACTTACCCAACATATCATTGTAAAATGCTCTAGAAGTCAAAGACAATGTTTTTGCTTGTTCTGTCATAGCATTTACAATTTTGGGGTGACAATGCCCTTGATTTACGGCAGAGTATGCAGAAAGAAAATCATAATATTTTTTTCCTTCTACATCCCAGACATGAACACCTTCCCCTTTACTTAATACAACAGGTAATGGGTGATAATTGTGAGCACCGTGTTTTTCTTCTAATGCAATAGCATCCTTAGAAGTGATGTTTTCTAAAATTGACATGATAAAAATTACTTTAAATAAAACTTTAGCAATTCCTTCTATACCTTTTTCCTTTCAAATCCCGAAAAGTTATCGGGGCGAAAATTCAGCGTGGGAGAGAAATCATCCTGTAGAATTACAAACATAATAAATATTTTTTTTGAACCACTATAAAACCTAAAAGAACCTATGAACTACGATAAAATGTGACCTTTAACAAAAATTTGTGTCCTAATACATAGAACCAATTTATTATAAAAAGAACACTATGAATTATTTAGAGAACATGATGTCTAGCCTTTCAAATTCAGTCGGCGATTTTTTACCCACCACAATCGGCGCAATACTAATCCTTCTTATAGGATGGTTTATTGCCGGATTTCTAAAAAGGCTTATTACCAAATTAATTAAACGAACCAATATCGATAGTAAACTAGGCTCGGGCAAAGTTGTACTTTCTTCCTTTATAGGAAAACTTGTATACTTCTTTATCATGATTTTTGTTTTCATGCTAGCTTTAGAAAAATTGGGCATGACTAGTGTATTAGACCCTGTCAAAAATTTATTAAATGGCTTTACAGATTACATACCTAATATAGTTGGTGCAGGTTTAGTAGGCTATATCGGTTATATGCTAGCTACCATAGTTTCTGAACTAGTTGGTCTTTCTGGCGAAACTATACAAAGCTTTGTACCTAAATTAAAACTACCAGAGAATTTAGATTTAGTGAACATACTTAAAAAAGTTGTTTTCATTTTTATATTTATACCATTATTGATAACAGCTCTAAATATTTTAAATATGGATGCAATTTCTGTACCAGCGACTCATATGCTAGAACAGTTCTTTAATGCAATTCCAAAAATAATTGTTGCTGTACTTATTCTTTTAATCTTCGTTATCGGAGGTAAATTTGTTGCAGGGTTGGTTACAGACTTATTAGAGAGTTTAAATTTAGATGGTATTGTTAGTAGAATGAATTTAAGTAGCTTATCGTCGAATACAAACCTTGCAAAACTTTTAGGTAATGTTGTTTACTTTTTCATTGTTCTTTTCGGAATTACCACTGCATTAGAAAAATTAGAATTTGAAAAACTTACCAATGTACTAGACACTTTAGTAGGTGTTTCTGGAAATATTCTTTTCGGATTAGTAATTTTAATCATAGGAAATTGGATAGCCTCTACAGCCCACAAAGCAATGGCTAAAGATGAAAACAGTCTTTTTGTTGCTTCAATTGTAAGAATGTGCATTTTAGCTATTTTCTTGGCAATGGGTCTTAAAACAATGGGTATTGGCGATGAAATTATAAATATGGCTTTTGGTATTACATTAGGTACCATTGCTGTAACGATTGCTTTATCATTTGGACTTGGTGGTAGAGAAGCTGCGGGTAAACAAATGGAAAGAATTTTAAATAAATTCAATAAAACTAAATAGTAGCAAAAACTATTTAACTTTTTAAAGTCCGGAAATCTTAAATCAAAGGTTTCCGGACTTTTTTATTTTCATAAAACAAATCACTCCTCCACTACCTTATTAAACTAACTTTTTTAACTAAATATAACAGGTCTACTATGTTTAATAGTTATTATAAATGCCAACGGATGCTTACTTTTGCCACATGCGAAAAAAGACAAAGCGAGTAGTTTTTGAAAATGTAATGGTAACCGATGCTGCTGCAAAAGGTAAAACTATTGGTAAAGCTCCTGATGGTAGGGTTATTTTCTTAAATAACACCGTACCTGGCGACGTGGTAGATGTACAAACTACAAAAAAAAGAAAAGCATATTTTGAAGGAACTGCTATCAACTTTCATAGTCTTTCAGATAAAAGAGTAGATCCGGTTTGTCAGCATTTTAATGTTTGTGGAGGCTGCAAGTGGCAAGATATGGGCTATGAGCACCAACTTTTTTACAAGCAAAAAGAAGTAGAGAATAATCTAAAAAGAATAGGTCATTTAGATTTGCCAGAGCTTACACCTATTCTTGGCTCAAAACAACAATACTTCTACAGAAATAAAATGGAATTTTCTTTTTCTGATAGTCGTTGGTTAACCCTTGAAGAAGTTAAGTCTGATAATCAAATTGAAGATAGAAATGCATTAGGTTTTCATATACCAGGCATGTGGGACAAGATTTTGGACATTAAAAAATGTCACTTGCAAAAAGACCCATCAAACGCAATACGTTTAGAAACCAAAAGATTTGCTACGGAGAACGGATTAACATTTTTTAATCCAAGAAATCAATATGGCATGCTGCGTACATTAATGATACGTACGTCATCTATTGGTGAAATTATGATATTGGTACAGTTTTTTGAAAACGATAAAGAGAAAAGAGAATTACTCTTAAATCATCTTTCGACAACTTTCCCAGAAATTACGTCTTTATTATACGTTATCAACCCAAAACAGAACGATACCATTTACGATCAAGAAATTATCTGTTTTGCTGGTAGAGACCATATTTTTGAGGAAATGGAAGGGTTGAAATTCAAGATCAATGCAAAATCCTTTTATCAAACAAATTCAGAACAGGCATACGAGTTGTATAAAATTACCAGAAATTTTGCCGATTTAAAAGGTGATGAATTGGTGTATGATTTGTACACAGGTACAGGTACTATTGCTCAATTCGTTTCTAAAAAAGCTAAAAAAGTAGTAGGTATAGAATCGGTACCTGAAGCAATTTTAGATGCCAAGGCAAATGCAGAGCGAAACGAAATTGAAAACGTTGATTTCTTTGTTGGCGATATGAAAAATGTTTTCAACGAACAGTTTATTGCTCAAAATGGTGTGCCAGATGTTATTATTACCGATCCTCCACGAGATGGAATGCATAAAGATGTAGTTCAACAAATACTGAACATTGCACCTAAAAAAGTTGTTTACGTAAGCTGTAATAGCGCTACACAGGCAAGAGATTTAGAACTAATGAAAGAGATGTATGATATTACCAAAGTTCAGCCTGTAGACATGTTTCCGCAGACACACCACGTAGAAAATGTTGTACTTTTAGAAAAGAAAGTTTAAAATGAGGAGATTTCAAATCGGATTATTAATTTTTCTGGGGATTATGTTCGCATCATCATGCGAAAAAGATGATATATGCGTAGAAGGTGACACTCCCCTACTGGTCATAGAATTTTATGATATTGATGACACGGAAACCTTAAAAGAAGTAAAGACTTTAAGGGTTGTTGGTGTGGGACAAAACGTAACCGTGAACACTGTTACAGACCGCAGTAATTTAAGTACCATATCCATCCCGCTAAAAACAGATGAAGATACTACAAGTTTCATATTAATTAGCGACTCGGCAGATTCTGAAGATGGTACGGAAACAGGAAACTTAGACACCATTAATTTTTCATACTCTAGGATTGAAGACTTTCTTTCACGCGGATGCGGTTTCGTAGTAAATTATGATGAAACACAAGCGAATGTAACAGCAGATTCAGATAATTGGATTCAAGATATCGAAATAACACAATCTTTAGTCACTAACTCAGATTCTACACATGTCAAGATATTTCATTAATCTTTTACTCCTATTAATTACTTGTTCGGTATTTAGTCAAAGTAAACCTATTGATCTAAACCCAAAAGATACTGTCGAGTACAAACAGTCATATGGCCTAGGTTTGGGTATTGATTTAAGTAGAATTATAACAGGTGCTTTAGATGACAATTATAAAGGCTTTGAAATAGTAGCTGATTATAGATTGACCCAAAATTTATATTTGGCTGCAGAATTAGGTACAGAAGAGAAAACGAGACAAGAAGACCTATATAACTTCACCACCTCGGGTAATTATATAAAATTAGGTGTAAACAAAAATACTTATGCGAACTGGTACGGTGAGCGAAACTTAATTTATATGGGTGGTAGATTGGCATTCAGTACTTTCGATAATACGCTTAATAATTATCAATACTTCGATACAAATAGGTACTGGAGTCCAGACGGATTTTCTAACGGTTCTGATGTACCTGAGAAATTCTCAGGTCTTTCAGCCACATGGATAGAAGCCATTTTTGGTACTAAATTTGAAATAGTATCTAATTTATATATGGGAGCAAGTATTCGCTTAGGTCTTATTTTAAGTCAAAAAGAAGACGAACGCTTTCCAAATCTCTGGGTACCTGGTTTTAACAAAGTAACTTGGGATAGTAATTTCGGGATTGGATATAACTACAGTATTTCATATTTCTTACCGCTTTATAAAAAGAAAAATAAGATTAAGAAAAAGACTGAATTATCTAGTGAACCACAAGGTCCACCAAAACCAAAAGAACGCCTATAAAATTTTAAAGCCCTTTATAAAAATCCATTTCATTACAATTTTCTCCACACCGTCTATTTTAGTTACAGCAAATTTAGGTGCTAAAAAAGAAGCGCTAATAGCGGCGATAGCAGATAAATAAAGAGAATTCATAGTTACAGTAACGTATAAAATGTAACGAAATAAAACAAACAACACTGCGAAACTTAGAAAATTATATATTAGAACTTTATGTTTTAGCTTCATTCTTCATTTCTTTTTTGATATTTGGCTTTCTTACTACCTTCATACATTTCATACTTTACCAAGCGAGACTCTAAATGGCTGTTAAATACTTTTATTTTTCGAGAAGGTCTTAATCCTACAAACTTTAAAGCTGGCAGATTACTGGTTATGAACCAAGCATTGGTACCCGGGTAACCTTGTTTTAAAGTATCACCAATAGCACTATAAAAGTTTTCCAAATCAATATCCAAACGTTCTCCATAAGGCGGGTTAAAGCACATATGCAAAGTACCTTCTGTTTGTTTATCAGTTTTGAAAAAGTCTTTTCTTTCTACAGTAATATAATCTTCAAGATTTGCATTTTCTATATTGTCTTGAGCCTTTCTAACAGCAGAAGGCGCTTTATCATACCCAATAATTTTATAATGAAACTCTCTAGTTTTCTTTAAGCTAGAATCAATAATTTTCTCAAATAAATCGGCATCAAAATCTGTCCATTTCTCAAAGGCAAAACTCTTTCTATTAATATTCGCTGGTATATTACACGCAATCATAGCTGCCTCTGTTAACATTGTACCACTACCACACATAGGATCTAGAAAGTCAGATTGACCGTCCCATCCACTCAACAATAACAACCCTGAAGCTAAAACTTCATTTATAGGTGCAATATTCGTAGCTGTACGGTAACCTCTTTTATGTAATGAATAACCAGAACTATCTAGCGAAACATTACACTCATTATTATGAATATGAATATTTATACGAAGATCTGGATCCTTAACGTCTACATCTGGTCTTGTACCATCAGTTTCTCTAAATTTATCAACTATCGCATCTTTGGTCTTTTGAGATACATATAAAGAATGTGTAAACTGCTCAGAGTTCACGGTAGCATCTATAGCAAAGGTTTCACTGACAGAAAGATACTCCGTCCAATCCATTGCATAAATTTTCTTGTACAAATCATTTTCATCTCTAACACGAAACGAATGTATAGGTTTTATAATTTTAATTGCTGTTCTTAAACACAGATTAGCTTTGTACATAAAACCAGCATCTCCTTCAAATGATACATTTCTGGTTCCCTCTACTACATTACTAGCTCCTAAATTTCTAAGTTCTTTAGAAAGTAGTTCCTCAAAACCAAATAAGGTCTTAGCGACCATTTTAAAATTATTACCCATATTCATCTTTTCTCGTACCGCAAAAATACGCTAATTTTGACGCCTGTTTAATTAATGACCTATTTCCTTTTTTAAAAGGTTTATCAGCATCTACATGATTTATATTTTACCTATTCTGGGAGTGCTAATTAGTTTTCTTTTTGTCTTAATCACTAAGCCACAAAAAAATGAATCCTTTAAACTTTTACTAGCATTCAGTGGCGCTTTTCTTTTAGCGCTTACAATTTTTGAAATGCTACCTGAAGTTTATTCAACTATTGATTCAAAGTCCATTGGAGTTTTTATAATGTTAGGGATATTGTTTCAAATATTTTTAGAATTCTTCTCTAAAGGAGCTGAACATGGTCATGTTCATATATCAAAAGAAAGTCAAACTTTTCCGTGGTTACTGTTTATCAGTCTTTGTATCCATTCACTACTTGAAGGTCTTCCTATAGGCACTAATGATACTATCATATATGGTATTCTAATTCACAAGATTCCTATAGCTATTATATTAAGTATTTTCCTTTTAGGCTCTAATATTAAGCCAATACATGCCGGGCTGTTTATGGTTTTATTTTCCATAATGACTCCCTTAGGCACCTATTTATCACATACTATTGATTTATTATCCACGTACGGAGTCTATTTAAATGCTTTAGTAATAGGAGTGTTTTTGCATATTTCCACCGTGATATTGTTTGAAAGCTCTGAAGGTCATAAATTCAATTTAAGAAAGTTACTAGTAATTATACTAGGGATAACAATCGCATATTTTTTATAAATGTTCAGTAAAGAAGACTCTAGAAAATTACGTGAAGAATTTTGGATCGCTTTTGGAAAATCATTTCCAAATAAATGGACCTTATATAAAACCAAGGTAAAAGGACTGTCCTTTAAGTTTCATTTTGATTTAAAAATGGCAATGGTTTCCATTGATGTAGATTCAGATATAGAACAACGTTTGAAGGTTTGGGACAAACTTGTAGCTCTAAGATCAATATTAATAGATGAATATCTTCCTGAAGCTATTTATGAAGATTTTTTTATACTAGATAACCAAAAAGATATTTCAAGGGTTTACGTTCAAATCAAGGATGTTTCTATTCACAATAAAAACACTTGGAGAGAAACCATGCAGTTCTTGAATACTTCTATGTATAAAATAGAATCATTTTACGAAGAATATAAAGATATTATAGATTCTTAGTTCACAAAACAACGAACACCCCTTAAATAACGTCTAAATAGATAAAAAACCAATGACAAATTGCACCAGCTAGGACAAAAAGATGCCAAATAAAATGGTTGTAGGGTATTCTTCTTACCGTATAGAATATAATACCTATAGTATAGAAAGCTCCGCCTAACATCAGCAATTGAATTCCTAATTCAGAAGTATTATCTACTAAGTTTTGAAAATCAAATACTATTAACCAACCCATTACCAGATAAAGTAATAATGAAATAATTTCAAATTTACCTGTAAAAAAAAGCTTTAAAATAGTCCCAACACTAGCAATACCCCACACAGCAAAGAAAATTAACCATCCATTTCCATTTATAAGTGTTATTAAAGCAACAGGTGTATACGTCCCCGCTATTAAATAATAGATATTTATGTGGTCTAGAATTCTCATTCTAAGTTTCCATACTTTATTATCGACTGCATGATATATTGTAGATATTGATAACATGCTTATTAATGACAAACTATATATAACTATTCCCAAGGTTGCATATTCAGACTTATGATTGTTTCCCTGAAATAATAACACCATACCTACAATAGCAATTAATGCACCTATACCATGAGAAATGGTATTAAACTTTTCTTCTTTCTCTAATGACATGAAATAAGACATTTAAATATGTACTTAAAATATCGAACAATTGATTAATCAACCATTCAATTAAATGATTATACTTATGAAGTTTAGTACAAAAATAGAACAAGAGATTTGAGTATTAATCCCAATCTTGATTTTATGGTATAAAAAAAGCCCTTTACATTACTGTAAAGGGCTTTCGAAAAAGGCGGCTACCTACTCTCCCACTTGA
>NZ_JAUOPN010000009.1 GCF_030547005.1 Maribacter sp. 1_MG-2023
TACAACAGGTCCTATAATCAATGTCCTTAAAAACATATTAGCCTGAAAAAAGGACACTGATCATAGCCCTGTCGTTACCATTTATAGCTCATTATTAAAATTACTAATTAAATTTTACTGGAAACTATAAACTGACATCTTAGGATTTTTCTTTTCAGCTTTAATTAGAGCAACACCTTTTGAAGTAAAATAAGAGACAATCATTTGGTCTTTACCATTTTCGCTACTATTAGTAACGAATTTTCTAAAGTCTTCACTAAAAATAGTTCCCAAAATTGTTTGCCTATTTAGTCGTATTTTTTTTGTAAATGAATCTTTAAGAATAAATCTAGAATATAAACCATTGTAATTGTAGTCATTTAAACCATTAAGTTTATAAAAATCATAATTCTTAAATTCTTCTTTAACAATTAATTCGCCATCATCTTTATTTAGTAAAAAGAATTTACATTGACGCTTTCCTTTTTTTGTATAGTAACTAACACCTGCATAATCTTTTGAAATATCTAAATATAAATGCCTATTGTAGCTATTGGACATAACTAAATTGGAATCCGTTATTAAATGCTTGCGAATCCAATCTAGCTTACCTGTGTTATCATATTTGGTCACTATAAAACCATCATCTTCGTTTTCTATTTGTAAGCCGGAAATTAAATAAAAAGAGTTGTCGATTTCACTATATTTTATTGCTCCAAATGAATTAATATTCGCTCTATAAAAAGTACTTTCTACATGACCTCCCGAGCTAATTCTATTCCACTCTGTGAAAGCATCCGCCCCATAATTTACAAGCGCGAAATTTTCTTTATCATTAGTTGGTTTAGAGCTTAATTTGATATTTGATAATAGTTTTCCCTTGTAATCAAATTTTAAAACGTGATATGAATTTAATTCTTTATTACCCTCAACAGTATATTTCAGCATAAAATACTTACTGTTATAATAAAAAAGCTTTGGATTTCTACCCGCAAACCAATATCCCTCAGGCAACTCTAGTTTATTATATGTTTCCTGTAAACTGTTTAATTCCTTTTTATAAATATAAATTTCAATAGCTTTAAAATCGCCATTTTTTCTATGCTCTGAACCTGTTTTCCTACCTAAAGAAATAATATGTGTATCAGTTAAGAACTCTTTTGAAATAACATCAACCCATTTTTGTTTAATATTATTGTATTTGGGGTTTTCCTCAATATCCCCATTTAAATCAATATCGCTTATCTTCTTTTCTCCGTTAATATTAATATAATCTTTACCATCAAAAAAGACAAAGTTTTCTCCACTTGGGGAATAAAAGTAATCTGCAAATTGTGAGTCTTTTTGAAAATATCCTGCTCCTAATTTATTATTTGAATTAAAATTATTTATTTCAAGTTCGGAGTTAATATTAGAAAAGATAATTTGCTTTTTTTTAGAAGATTTGTTTTTTTGTAGCAGGGTTAAGGAACTATTTTTTTGATGCGCTTTATCATTGTAAATATAAAAACCATCTTTTATCTCAAGAGTTTGCGATAATTCCTGAGCAATACCGTGCATATTAAATGCTAAGAAAACAATAATGAAATTCTGAAATGATTTTTGCATTGGTTAATTTTTCAAATTATAACGTTAATTAATTAATAATATTTTTCTTTCAAAGAATTATAGCGGTTAAGTTATAGACTTTGAGCAAGTCCGAGCAAATGGACAAAAAACATGCAACTGTTACGAGAATGGACTTTTTAGCTAGATTGGGTAAATGAATTTTACTCAAACCTTTTACAGAAAGTTCCAATTTGAGCAATCATTACGCAATCGAAAAAGGAATCTTCATTGATTAATCTGCGTAAAGAGCCTGGGCTTACTGTTGTGTTTCGCAACAAATGGTAACAATGCCTAAACGTAATGCGGGGTTTTGGGCTAAATCGAAAGGTCTGTGTATATTTACTAAGTCGCTAAATCTTTGGGATTTAGCTTTGGACAAAAAAAAGTAAAATTAAAATAAAACCACTTACAACAGGTCCTATAATCAATGTCCTTAAAAACATATTAGCCTGAAAAAAGGACACTGATCATAGCCCTGTCGTTAGCAATAATTATGAAAAGAACAAGGGAAGAAGAAATAGAGCACATAAATAAAATTGTTAACCTATTAAAGAGTAAAGAAGCTGGTTTGATTGCGAACATTAATAACAATGAATTAGGACACATATATGGTTTATTAGCTGGCATGCAATTTCTATATGCAATCCACTCATATTTTGTAGAGAATGACAAAAACAAAACAAAAGACCTACTTAATCTACAGGGGAAATATAAACTTAAACAAGCTCAGCTTACTAAGGGAAGTAGAATTTTTGAAGTAGCTAGGACACTTATATCAAATGTTGCAATTTCAGACAATTTAGAATTGATTAATACATACGGTAATTTCAACTATCCAATTAGTTATGTCAGCAGAAACAAAACAATAGAAACAGATTATAAATCGTGGGTTGCAAATGGTCAAGAATGTATTTATTCTGAATTAATGCTCAATTCCATGAATAAAGATATAGATAAACTTAAGGGAAATTTAAAAATATTTAAATCTAAAACTTTAAAAAAGAAGATGAATCAAAGAATGCTTATGGATTTAGAATTCTATGAAAACCTAATAGCGAAGAACAAGCATCAGATTAAATCTTCTATTGAAAAATTTCTTTTGACAAAAGAACATAATTACAGAAATCAACATGACAGATTTCCTGAATTAATTTCTTACCCGGCTATTGGCTATCTGAAAATAGCTAAGATTAATGGATTCGACATAAAAATCGATAACCCGTTAATTCCTATTGACCTATTAGAATTATCACCTTTGAAAAAGTATTCAGAAATAATAACTGTTGCTAACAAAATCTAAACATAATGAAGAGTTTTGGGCTGAATTAAGGTCTTTGTATACTTTTCTGCAAGCGGGTTTATAATATCGCTAAATCTTATGGGTTTAGCTTTCGAACAAAAAATAAAAAGCAAAAGAATGACTTTAACTGAATTTGTAAAAAATAATTCTGGATTAACTATAGAAGGGAATAAATTATTAATAGGTGACAACTTTTCTTTAAGTGATATTCCACGCCTAATACAAATTTTTAGAACTAATAATATTGAATTTGGCATTCACGATATAGTTCATCCATCACCTACAGACCCAGGAGCTTATATTGATTATTCTTTACTAATGTCAGAATCTCAAGATAATTGGAGTATGACTATGGGAAATCATGCATGGAGTGCTGGAATATACAGGATAAAGGAATCCACAATTATTTTACAGCTAGAAAACCTTATTAAAAACAATAAATTAAGCGAAATTAAAGTTGGAAATGCACTATTTTTTTCACGAAAAGAAGTTTTAGAAAAATCGCTTAGTGATGAAAAAAATGCAGAACTGATAATATTACATTCTGGAACGGTATAATAACTATTGCTAACAAAGAACTGAGGTGAAAAACATACGAATTCTTCTTTGATCTGAGACAATATTATTCTAGGCTCATAGATTCAAAAAAAAGATTCTTGAGCTTTTTTTTGTGTTATTTATTAGTGGTAAGTTAGTTGGATACGATAACTTGTTATCTTAAACTATTGCTTACAATAGCTGGCAAAACATTTAATTATGGAGACGAACGAATTATTAAGAAATCAAATTTTTGAAATAATAAAAAATCAACTTAAGGATAACAATCCTCCTGAAACGAAAATTACATTGGATAGATTGCGGGCTCAGGGATTTGATGATTCTCAAGCTAGACAAATGATTGGACAATGTGTTTCTGTTGAAATATATCAAATTATGAAAACCAATGAACCATACAATAATGCCAGATATATTGAGAATTTACAAAAACTCCCAAAAGAGCCATTTGAATAGGATATGAAAATAGAATTTACAAAAGAGCAATATAAAACTCTGCTTACGATAATGTATTGTGGTGAATGGATGCTTAACAGCTATAAAGATAATGATGACGAAATCTCCAAAGAAACTGATGAAGTAAAACAAAGTGTATTTTCTTTTGCAAAGGATTCGAGATTAGAAAAGTGGGTAGAATACGACTCGGAAATGGATAAATATTTTCCTACAGCAGATATGGAAGATGAATTATATAAATTCATTAATATCTATAACTTGAAACAAAAATAATAATAAAACTTGTGCCTAAAAAGTGTGGCTTGCATCAATAAATTTAATTTATCAAAGTAAATTGCTTAGCTTTAGTCAGCTGTCATTAAGTTTATTACAGATTCAAATAAACACGATATAACTATTGCTTTCTTGATAAATTAAATCACTGTAACCTCTATGAAAGACTTAAAATACCTAGCTGCATTTTCTTTGCCCTTAGTTGCTTTTATAGGTTTATACTTTAAAGGAATTTTTACCTTTTTAACGCCTTTTTATGCATTTGTAATTATACCCATTTTAGAGCTTTTGCTACCTGTAGAAACTTCCAATTTAAATGAAGTTGAAGTGGAAGATAAACTAAAACGAAAAGTTTTTGATTGGCTTCTGTACCTCAATTTACCAGTTATTATTGGTTTGTTACTATGGAGTTTTTACATTGTGAACACGCAAAATCTGGCTACATATGAATTTTTAGGTTTAATTTTCTCTGTAGGTATTGTTTTAGGTACTAATGGTATAAATGTAGCCCACGAACTCGGTCATCGACAAAGTACCAACGAGCGTTTTATTGGTAAGGCTTTGCTATTACCTAGCTACTACATGCATTTTTATATTGAACATAATTTCGGGCATCATTTGCATGCCGCAACACCAGAAGATCCGGCTACTGCCAAATACAATCAAAGTGTGTATTCTTTCTGGTTTACTTCAAGTATTCGACAATACTTTAATGCATGGAAAATTCAGAAAAGACTATTGAAGAGTAATAATCAAGGCTTTTTTTCCTTTAAAAACGATATGCTTTGGTATACATTTTTCCAGATGATCTACTTAGGGGCTATATTATTTTTCTTCAGTCCTAAAGTACTATTGTTTGGAATTTTAGCGGGTATCGTTGGTTTCATTATGCTTGAAACCGTAAACTATATCGAACATTATGGTTTATTGCGACATAAAACCAAATCTGGTAGATATGAGCGTGTTCGCGAAATGCATTCATGGAACTCTAACCACGTAGTTGGGCGAATTGTTTTGTATGAGTTAACAAGGCACAGCGATCACCACTATAAATCTTCAAAAAAATATCAAATATTAGATTGCCACGATGAGAGTCCGCAAATGGCATATGGGTATCCCACATCTATGGTACTCTCTTTATGTCCGCCATTATGGTTTGCAATCATGAATAAGCGAGTACCTAAGGAAATGAGAGTTTGATAATTTTATATTATCTACCTTTCTATAGTTAGTAAAATCAGCCAACAACCTATCCACCAAAAATGAAAAATCTACTATTAATACTTTTTATAGCTATTCAGCTTTTTTCTTGTCAAGATCAAAAGAAAATTGAGGATATAAAACCGCAAAAACCAAATATCATTTACATTTTGGCAGATGATTTAGGGTATGCCGAAATTGGTGCTTTTGGTCAAGAGAAAATAGAAACTCCTAATATAGACTCCCTATCAAAAGAGGGCATGATTTTTACCCAGCATTATTCTAGTGCTCCCGTTTGTGCACCTGCCAGATATATGTTTTTGACCGGTAAGCATGCGGGTAATTCTTTTATACGTGGTAATGATGAGTGGAACGACCGTGGTGATGTTTGGAACTATAACGCCATGGCAAAAGATTCTACATTAGAAGGGCAAAGACCAGTTCCGAAAGGAACCAAGACCATTGCCAATTATTTAAAAGAAGAAGGGTATAAGACTGGTTTAGTTGGAAAATGGGGATTAGGCGCACCGCATACACACTCCATACCCAATGAAATGGGATTTGATTTTTTCTACGGCTTCAATTGTCAACGACAGGCACATACCTATTATCCATTGCATTTGTATAAGAACAAAAACCGCGTTCATTTGGCTAATGATACGGTTGCACCAAGTTCACCTTTCCCTAAAGGGTTAGATCCAAAGAATCCAGAGAGCTATAAAGACTATACGTTAACAGATTATGCGCCCGATTTAATGTTCAAAGAGCTTACTGGATTTGTTGAAGAAAATAAAGACAATCCGTTTTTCTTGTATTGGGCAACTCCCATTCCGCATGTGGCATTACAAGCTCCGCAGCGTTGGGTAGATTATTATAGAGAGAAGTTCGGACCAGAAGAGCCATATTTATCAGGTGAGGGTAATGGTTATTTTTCGCACCAGACTCCGCATGCAGCTTATGCCGCCATGGTTTCCTATTTTGATGAGAATGTAGGAAAGTTGGTAAAGCAGTTAAAAGACGAAGGTATTTATGAGAATACACTGATTGTTTTTACGTCAGATAACGGACCAAGTTATGCAGGTGGTACAGATCCAGCATTTTTTGAAAGTGCTAAACCTTATGAAGGGGAGTATGGCAAAGGAAAGGGATTTGTATATGAAGGTGGAATAAGAGTACCCACATTTTTTACCTGGCCAGGTAAAATTAAGCCAGGTACTACAAGCAATCACGCCTCTGCACATTACGATATGCTGGCAACCTTTGCAGATATATTAGATTTTGAAAAACCAGCAACAGACGGAATCAGTTTTTTACCCACATTATTGGGCGAGGAGAACCAAGTAGCGCATGAGTTTATGTATTGGGAATTCCCCGAATATGGCGGACAAGTAGCGATTAGAATGGGCGATTTTAAAGTAGTTCGTCAACATTTAAAAGATGACGAGCAACCAACCTTAGAGTTGTATAATTTAAAGAGCGACCCTACGGAAAAGAATAATATAGCTTTAGATTATCCTGAGATTTTAGAAAAGGCGGCAGCAATATTCAAAAAAGAACATACCAAACCAGATACCGAACGTTTTCAGATTCCAATGCTAGAAAACGGATTATTAAGTGATTAAGAACATAGCGTTTGTTAGAGCATCATTTTATATGGTCTACAACATGGTATCCTTTTCAAATTCGCAAGTTTAATTGTATTTTGCAAGGATGGAATATTTGGTAGTATCTGAAATATTCAGGTATTAAAATATGAATTTCCATAAATTACAACATCTAAAATGCGAAATCATTATAATGGTAGTGAATTCGTATACTTTGAAACTAACACACTTGAACAACTAGAACATGAAAAACTGTACTAAAATTTGCGTACTCGGCATCTTTTTATTCACTGCATTTATAAATGCACAAGCTCCGAAATGGGAAAATCCGGAGTGGGAGAATCCGGAAATTTTTCAAATCAATCGCGAAGATCCAACGGCATCTTTATATCGTTATGAAAATGCAACGTCGGCTCTAGCTAATGAAAGCTGGGAGAATTCCTCTTTCTATCAATCTTTAAATGGTGAGTGGGATTTTAACTATGCCGCAAGCGTACCAGAACGCCCAACTACATTTTTCAATGCTGGTTTCGATACCTCAGGGTGGGATAAAATTACGGTACCATCTAACTGGGAACTTAAGGGTCATGGCACACCAATTTATACAAATGTCGTGTATCCTTTTCCTAAGAATCCGCCATTTATTCCTCACGATATCAACTCCGTAGGTAGCTACAAACGCAGTTTTGAAACTCCTAAAAATTGGGATGGTAAAGAAGTGTATTTGCATTTTGGCGGCGTAAGTGGTGCCATGTATGTATATATGAACGGAGAAATGGTGGGGTATAGCGAAGGCAGTAAAACTCCTGCAGAATTCAATATTTCGAAATACCTGAAAGAGGGCAAAAATGATTTGTCCGTTCAAGTATTACGTTGGTCAGATGCCAGTTATTTAGAAGACCAAGATTTTTGGCGTTTAAGCGGTATAGACAGAGATGTGTATTTATATGCAACTAATAAAGCGACCATAAAAGATTATACGGTGGTGGCAGATTTAGATGATACGTATACCAACGGTAAATTCAGTTTAAATTTAAAACTAGAAAATACAGGCAAAAAGCAAAAAGGTACTCAAGTAAAAGTTACCTTATTAGATGGTGCTAAAGAGATATTTAAAGTAGACCAGAAAATAGATGTTGTTGAAGGGTCGACCACAATAAAATTCGCACAAGAAATTCCCGATGTAAAAACATGGAATGCTGAAAAGCCAAATTTATACACGCTACTTTTTACATTCAAGGATAAAAAAGGAAACACCACCGAAGCGATCAGTTCTAAAATCGGATTCAGAAAAATTGAAATCAAAAACAACCAGTTTTTAGTTAACGGTATGCCTGTATTGATAAAAGGGGTAAATCTTCATGATCATGACGAAGTTACCGGTCATGTTATTAGCGAAGAAATTACCTTGAAAGATATGGAGGTAATGAAGCAAAACAATATCAATTCCATTCGTTGCAGTCACTATCCTAAAAACGAGTTTTTCTATAGAATGGCAGACAAATACGGCTTTTATGTAGTTGATGAAGCCAATATTGAAATTCATGGTATGGGAGCGACTAACCAAGGTTTAGATGGTGATGAAGCCGCAATTGCCATTCATCCAGCATACCGCCCAGAGTGGAGAGAAATGCATTTAGATAGAACGATTCGTATGTTCGAGCGCGATAAAAATTACACATCGATCGTAACTTGGTCATTAGGCAATGAAGCCGGTAACGGTCAAAACCTTTTTGATACTTACGACTGGTTGAAAGCTCATGATACTACCAGACCCGTACAGTATGAAGGAGCGACTAATTTCTCGAATACAGATATACAGGCGCCTATGTATGCAAGGGTAGATCAAACTATTGCCTATGCCGAAAATGACCCGAAGAGACCATTAATTCAGTGCGAATATGCACATGCGATGGGGAATAGCGTAGGTAACTTACAAGAGTATTGGGATGCTATCGAAAAGTATGATGTATTACAAGGTGGTTTTATTTGGGACTGGGTAGATCAAGGATTAAAAGCGACCAATGAAGATGGTGTGGAGTTTTATGCCTTTGGTGGTGATTTAGGCGGAGCAGAATTACAGAATGATAATAACTTCTGCTTGAACGGATTGGTAGATCCTGATCGTTCTTCGCATCCGGCTTTGTATGAGGTGAAGAAAGTGTATCAATATGTGAAGTTTAAGGCTGAAGATTCGAAATCTGGAAAAATCAGTTTGAAGAACATGTATGATTTCACCAACTTATCTGAATATGCTTTTTCATGGAGATTATTGGAAAATGGAGTGGAAGTAGGGAAAGGAAAAATTGCTGATGTAGATATCGCCCCGTATGAAACTAAAGAAGTTCAAATAGACTTACCAGAATTGGCAAATTCAGGTTCTGAATATCATTTGAATGTATATATGACTACAAAAAAAGAAAGTGCCTTAATACCTGAGCATTATTTATTGGCTTATGAGCAGTTTCAGTTAACAGAGTTTAATCCATCTGTTTTTGAAGAAAATATAGAGGGCTTGAATGTGACTAAAATAGATGAAACCATTATTGTAAAAGGTGACGGATTTGAAATCGGATTCAATAGTAAAGACGGTACCTTATCATCTATCGATTACGGACAAGGGAACCTATTACAAAAAGGACCGACCGTAAATTTTTGGAGAGCACCAAATGATAATGATTATGGCTACAATATGCCTAAACTTTTAAAGAAATGGAAAGAAGCTACCGATACACAAAATATCATGAGTCTAGAAGTAAACTCAAATGAGGGTAAAAAGATTATAGATGCTGTTAAACTAACTGCTAATCCGTTTAAAATTAGAAAAGATTTAAAGCTGAGTGCAGATTACGAATTACCTTCTGTAAATGGTCAGGTAAATGTAACCTATACCATTAATTCTAATGGAGAAATATTGGTTAGCACCCAGTTAAAAGGTATGAGCAGCGATTTACCAATTATGCCAAAATTTGGTAATAATCTAATTATTAATAACAGCTACGACCAAGTAGAATGGTATGGTAGAGGAGAACACGAAAATTATTTAGATCGTAATACTTCTGCTTTGGTAGGTGTGTATGACGCTAAAGTATCTGATTTATATTTCAAATATATTCGTCCGCAAGAGAATGGAAACAGAACCGATATAAGAACCTTGTCATTCGAAAATAAGAACGGAAAAGGAATAAAAATCACCGCTCCAGAATTATTCTCTTTCAGTGCGCATCATCAGTTGAATTCAGATTTTGATGAAGGTATGCAAAAAAGACAGCAGCACACTTACGATATACCAACAAGAGATTTAATCAATATCAATATTGATCATAGTCAAATGGGTGTTGGTGGTGATAATAGCTGGGGATTACTACCGATGGAGAAATATCAGATTCAACCTGAGAACCTTTCTTTTGAATATGTAATTAGTCCCATTCGTTAAAATCGCAGTATTTGACTAGAATTTAAAGAAGAGAAAGTATATTTAGCACATGAATAAAAGTGTACAGTTTTTAGGCTTGGGTTTACTGATATTTGGAATGGTAAATTGTAAGTCAGAACCCAAAGAAAACAAAGTCCAAGAAAAAGTTGCTGCGAAGGTTGAAGAAACTGCACAGGTAGTCGAACATACAATTTTGAACGAAAAACCTGAAGGAGTAACTGCTCCCGATGGCATGGTATGGGTATCTGGTGCAACTTTTAAGCAAGGAGCAGTAGATACTGATAAAGCGGCAATGGATCATGAAAAACCAGCAGTTGATGTAATAGTTGACGGATTTTTTATGGATGTCACAGAAGTAACCAATGCTCAATTTGCAGCATTTGTAAAAGCTACGGGCTATGTAACTGTTGCCGAAAAGGGAATTGATTGGGAAGAACTTAAAAAGCAAGTACCACCAGGTACCGAAAAACCACACGATTCAATATTGCAACCAGGATCATTAACGTTTAAAAAAGCGAAATCAACAGTCCCGAATCTATATGACTTCTCACAATGGTGGAACTGGACGATTGGTGCAGATTGGAAACACCCAAACGGACCTAAAAGTAGCATTAAGGGAAAAGACAATTATCCCGTAGTGCAGGTATCTTATGAAGATGCTTTGGCATATTGCGAATGGGCAAATAGACGTTTACCAACAGAGGCAGAGTGGGAGCTGGCATCTAGAGCAGGTTCTTATGGTACCATCTATAATTGGGGTGATGACGAATCTGTTTTAAGGGAAAAAGCAAATACTTGGGAAGGTGAGTTTCCTGTGAAAAATACTATAGCAGATGGATTCGAGTTGCGTGCCCCTGTAAAATCATATCCTCCAAATGCATATGGTTTATACGATATGGCAGGTAATGTTTGGGAATGGACGAGTGATTGGTATAACACCAACTACTATAAAGAGATAAAAGATAGAAATACAGTTTTAGTAAATCCTACAGGAGCAGAAACTCCGTTTACACCAAATAATCCATTAGCAAAAGAACGCGTAATAAAAGGCGGTTCTTTTTTATGTAGTGCATCGTATTGCGCTAGTTACCGAGTGTCTGCCAGAATGGGCTCTAGTATGGATTCTTCTTTAGAGCACACTGGGTTTAGAACAGTTGCTACCGCAGATATCTTAGAAATAGAGTAAAGCGATAAGCTTAATCTAGACAATTTAAAAGCTGGTCGAGTTCAACTATTTTGGCTCGGCTAATTGGAATTTTCTTATTCTTAATTTCAATGAATTCGTGGTTATAGCGCTCTACCATTTTTAAATTAACGATATACGATTTATGAATTCGTATAAAATTCTCAGAGCCAAGTCTTTTATTAAAAGCATTCATGGTAGAGAGAATAATGTAGTTGCGCTCTTCAGTAACAACTTTTACATAGTCGCCCAAAGCTTCCACATATAATATGCCATGCACATTAAGTTCCACCTGCTTAAGATTGTGCTTTACTACTAATTTGCTTTCGGGTTGTTTCTTTTTTATCGATTTCGCCTTATCAATGGCTTTGGTAATCGCAGCTTCAAACCTAGTATTGCTAAAAGGCTTTAAAAGAAAGTCGGTCACATTAAACTCAAAAGCATCAAGGGCATATTTCTGATTCTGACTAGTAATAATTACCAGCGGTTGAATTGTTAGTCCGGCTAAAAATTCGAATCCGTTCATTACGGGCATTTCAATATCAAGAAACAAGAAATCTATCTTCAAGGCATTTACCTCTGCTAAGCTTTCAGTACTTGCACTAGAAGAATGTAATAGCTTTAAGCTTTTATTTTTGTCAATAATTTGCTCAAGAAGTTTTCGCTGCGTGTTAGAATCTTCTATGATAGCGCATTTAAAGGTTTTCATTCGATAATAATATAAGTTCTACTATACATACGTAAAGAATGGGGGAAAGTTCATTTTTCTTCAATTTAATTTGAACAAAAAGTTAGAAAAACAGGCGAAAAATAGTAAATAGTTATCTTCATAGCTAATATTCGTATAAAAACTTTTGATAACTATATTGTAAGTTTTTAGCTCAAAAACCTACTTTTGTTGTAGAGAATTTAATAGAACCACTTGATATTATGTCTGATAAAATAGAACGTGTAAAAACATTAATTATAGGATCTGGTCCTGCAGGGTATACAGCAGCTATTTATGCTGCCCGTGCAGATTTAAAACCTGTTATGTATACAGGTATGGAGCCAGGGGGTCAATTGACCACCACGACTGAAGTAGATAACTTTCCAGGATACCCAGAAGGTATCGATGGACCTACAATGATGGTGCAATTGCAACAACAAGCTGAGCGTTTTGGTACCGAAGTTAGAATTGGTATGATTACTTCAGTTGAGTTTTCAAAAGAAAAAGGAGGTATTCATAAAGTAGTTGCAGATAATGACAAGCAAATAGAAGCTGAAACTATTATTATTTCTACGGGTGCATCTGCTAAATATTTAAATATACCTAGTGAGCAACGTTTACGTGGCGGTGGTGTATCTGCTTGTGCAGTTTGTGACGGTTTTTTCTATAAAGGACAAGATGTAGCAATCGTCGGTGCAGGTGATACAGCAGCAGAAGAAGCATCTTATTTAGCTAACATTTGTAATAAAGTAACGATGTTGGTACGTAGAGATGAAATGAGAGCTTCAAAAGCAATGCAACATAGAGTCCATAGCCTTAAGAATATCGATGTTCGTTATAATACTGAGGTTGATGAAGTTTTAGGTGAGCAGGTAGTTGAAGGTTTACGTATGGTGAATAACCAAACAGGCGAGAAAGAAGAAATTGCCATTACTGGTATTTTTATCGCTATTGGTCACAAACCAAATACCGATATATTTAAAGGTCAATTAGATATGGATGAGACGGGTTACCTTATTACACAAGGTAAGTCTACCAAAACTAATTTACCTGGTGTGTTCGCTAGTGGCGATGCTCAAGATAAAGAGTATAGACAAGCGGTTACAGCTGCTGGATCAGGTTGTATGGCTGCTTTAGATGCAGAGCGTTACCTAGCATCTATTGGTTCTGTTGAAGAGGCAATTGCAGATAAATACTAGTATATAGAATACTATAAAATATAAAAGAGCCCATTCTTTAGAATGGGCTCTTTTTTTGGTGAATGTGTTTAGTTAATCTATTCTTACATAGTTTTCAGAGAATGTTCTGTTGCCTTCTTCATCTAAGCTTATTTGACTGAATTTATCGTCGCTAAGCTGTAGTTCAAAAGTGAAAATACGCATAGTATCCATGGCTTGAATCATTTCATTATCACCATATTCTAACGTTTCCATTAATCTGTCGTCAGTAATGTTATAACTGCCATAGCCGAATCTGCCTACTTTATCTACAGGTACATATCTCGACCACATAATTTTACCGTTATAGTACATTTTAACCTGTCTGTACCCATCGGCAGTTGGTACAGTGTCAATAACCTGTTGTCCGTCATAATTATAAAAACTTTCCAGTTCCCATGTACCTTCTATGGTATGCATGTAATTTTCGCTGATGGAATTTGTTGAGGCGGCCGATACCAATAGAAGCATCAACAATACCAATCCTATAATTTTTTTCATAGTGGTAAGGTGTTAGTTAATAATAGAGTGAATGTCTACTAAAAAGATACGAATTAAATATCAGAATTTAACAAAAAACAGCATCAATAATTACGAATAACATAATGATAATTAGGTAATTGTAGTAATTATTGCAGGTTTGAAGTGTATGAATTAAGAATGGTGCAAAGCTTTAAAATGTCTTCATTGATGTGTGAGGCGCTTATAACAATACGACTCATGAGGGAATCATTTTCTGTGGGATACCTGAAATTAGTAACTATAATTCCGTTTACTTCCAGGTAATTAGCAAGGATTTCATTTTGAAAATTAAAGGTCGGATGCCCTTCTGCATAGACAAAAAGAGACTTGCCTGAAAAATTTTTCAAGAACAAATCCATATTTTCATTTAACTGTATTCGTTTGGTTGCTATAATAGCGTGAGCATCTTTTATAGTTGCTAAAGCAGCAGGTGTAGCGGGACTGGCGCCTCCAAAAAACTGTGTGTTTTTTAACCCATTAATCATATTATTACTGCCAAATATTGCTCCGGATTGAATTCCAAAACCTTTACCTAAGGAGCAAGAAACCAAAAGTTCTTTCGGTGCCAGAGATTGTAGAAATTTAAAACTTCCTCCACCATTTTCTCCAGTAATTCCTATCCCGTGAGAATCATCTACAACTAGAATTATATCTTTTAGTGGTAGTTTTTTAAGAAAGTTGTACTGCGGATAATTATCACCATGAAAATCGATACTATCTAAAAAGAGTACAGGTGTTTCGTTAGAATGCTGTTTGATAGCATTTTCAAGCTCGGTCCAGCTTTCAAATATTTCTTGCTGATTTCTAAATAAGGCAGAATGGGTATTTGGCGCATAGTATAGTTGGTAATTTGGTTTACTAAAATAGTTGCACACCAATTGACCAGCGAGATAACCAGACGACATCGTCACACAAGCTTCACTACCAATTATTTCAGCTAAATGGGCGTCTATTTCATCAAAAATTGATATTCTAATATTAGATTTACGAGAAGCACTGTAAGCTGTACCGTATTTTTTAATGTTATTGATGAATAGCGATTGAAACTCGGCATCGGTTTGTAGTCCTAAATATGAGGTGCCGCCAAAGTATAGGTATTTCTTACCGCTAATGGCAATAGTTCTATCGGGGAATTCATCAATAGTAAACATTAATCTAACAATTGAACACCGCTACCGGCTAGTTTTGGGAAGATAACTTTTCCGTCAGGTTCAATATGAACTCCCGTTGCAATGTCACTTTTTAATAACAAAGCACCATCCATATCCACATAATCTAATTGCGGAATCAATTGCGCAATAGCTGAAATGCCTACGGTAGATTCTGTCATACAACCCACCATAACACTAATACCTAATTCTTTAGCTTTCTTAATCATGCGCAGGGCAGGGGTGAGTCCGCCACACTTGGTCAATTTAATATTAATACCACTATAGTGAAGTGCACATTTTTCTACATCACTTTCTACAATACAGCTTTCATCGGCAATTACAGGTAAAACACTATGGTGCATTACCTCTTCCATACCAGACCAATCATCAGCTTTTAATGGCTGTTCTAAAAATTCCACTCCCAACTCTTTTAAAAGAGGGGCATTGTGAATAGTTTCTGTAGCGGTCCAAGCACAATTGGCATCTATTCTAAAAATAGCATTTGTATGTTTTCGTAATTCGCGAACAATAGCAACATCATCGCTAGTACCTAATTTAATTTTATAGATAGGCCAAGGCATCTCCTGCATTTTAGCTAACATAATGTCAATGGAAGCGATACCAATAGTGTAATTTGTAGTAGGATATTCTTTAATACTGGTACCCCAAATCTCATATAACGGCTTACCAAGTAATTTGCCGTAAAGGTCATGAGCAGCCAAGTCTAAAGCGCAAATAGCAAAATTAGATAACCCTTTACTCACTAAAAAGGCATGAAAAACTTCTGGCTTTGTAAATTCAAATTCTTGAATTTCAGAAGAAATGGCATTAATTTCTGCCATCATACTCTGTGTAGTAATTTTGTAATACGGATTAGAGGTAGCCTCTCCATAACCCGTTTTTCCGTCTAAAGTTAAAGAAGCAATCATAGTATCTTGAAAATCATGAGATTCTCTTGAGATGCTAAAGGTGTGCTTTAATGGTAATGTATATTTTTTAAGGTCTACTTGCATACCACTAATATACAGATTAGGTATTGAACTCATCTTGATTTTTTGTTTGGAACCGAGAAGTATGGCTTTTGTGCTTTAATGAAGTCATTTTTTATTTGCATAGCCATAGCTACGGAACTTAAAAATGACAAAATTAGTGTGCAAAATGTATAATTCGTAGGTAAAAGAGAAAGTCTAGATGAGTTCATTGACTACAAAATGAAAACCCACTGATATTTCAGTGGGTTTTAAAGTTGAATTGATTGATGTGATTTTTAATATTTGTGCACGCTACCAGAAACCGATTTGTTCTTTTGAACCGATGGGTCGCCTTTGTATGATATATTACCACCACTAGAAGCTTCTGCGGTTAAATCATTGGTAACATCGATGCTAATATTTGCACCACTACTAGCATCTGCAGTAGCTACCAAAGTTGATAAGTCTTTAGCTCTAATATTTGCTCCGCTACTTGCGTCCACATAAACTTCTTTTGCAGTACCTTCTAATGAGATATTTGCACCGCTACTGGCATCTATATCCATATTGGTAACAAGCACATTTGCATTTATAATGGCACCACTACTAGCATCGATCTCTAATTTGTCTGACTTAATCTTATTTTCAGTGGTTAAGTGAGCTCCGCTCGACGCACGTAAGCTGGTTACATTAGGCATGGTTACGTAAACTTTTTTGGTTGCTCTACCAATATTCTCTATACTGTGAATTCTTAATTTTCCATTTTTAATATCTGTACCAATTAAGTCAATGATATTTTCGTCTGCTTCTACGGCAATATCAAAATCAGCACCTTGGGTAACAAATACCTCTAAACCTTCAGAACTGGAAACTTCTGTGAAATCGCCAGTAATTTCTCTAGTTTCTTCAACGACTACGCCGTTACCTTTTTCGCCAGATCCAAAATCTCCGAAGTTAATATCAAAGCCACAAGATGAAAGTAATAGGGCTAATACAAGTGCTACTGTTATTCTTACTAATGTTGTCATGATTGTTCGTTTTTTGATTGATTACTATTTTATGATGATGTAAAATTGATTGTTTTTTAATTCCTTTTCTATTTATAAATACTGAATTGTTGTTTTAGAGGTCTGAACTGTAATTAGTTGATACTATCGTTGGTGTTAACCTTTACACCATTCTCATCTAACTTCATTTTAAACGATTCTCCGTTATCATTTACGTTGATATCAATTCCGTTTTCATTGATAATAATTTTCCCTTTATCGCCATTATCATTGATATTGATATCGATACCATTTTCGTTGATATTGATGCGATTAGAACCCGTATCATCTTCATCTTCCATTTCAATAAAATCAGGACAGTCTTGACATTCAAGTTCTCCGCTTTCGGTCATTTTCCAGATATAGCCTTCTAGACCTTCAACATCTCTATCGGTATTTACAGTCGTAATCCAATCTCTAAAATTTGTCTGGTCATAGGTTAAAATGGTACCTACTGGCAAGAATATATTAACACGTACCTCTTGATCCTTAAACTTAGGACCCTGTGTGGTCAAATAATCATCAAAAGAGATGGTATTACCGTTTACTTCATATTCATAGATAATTTGACTAGCAATATCTTTTGCTTCTCTATTCGACGGTCCGTCAGCTTCTTTTCTAATTTGAACACGAACCAAAGTGTCTTTAGACTTACGAATACGGAATCTAACATCATCAGAAACCAAAACCTTGTTACCAGCTTCATCATAAGAAATAAAGGTATCGCCCATGTGCATATCCTTTTCATAATCATACTCATCTGTAGATACCAATCTTATATTCAAAGTATCTGAAGGCATGATGGAAGTTATTTCACTTTCTACAGAAGTACTACCTGTATACGCATGTGCCGCAGCTTCTCTAATACCAAAGACGACTAAACATATAATTGAAATCAGCCATAATCCTAATAAAGAGAATTTAGCAATGGTACCAATAGACTTTAAGTTGTTTACCAATATTTTTAATCCTAAGTACATTAAGAAGAAAAACGGAATACCGATAGCGAAAAATGCTAGTAACGATACTACCCAAATAGGTAAGTTGGTAGAGTTAACTACATTATAGAAATCAATACCAGGTACATGAATAATATCTAAAATACCCACAGTAAACATACCTACAAAAAGACCTATTAATGTAGCGGCACCAATGATAACTAAAAGAATACCAATGAATTTGCCGAAGATTTTAAAAAGGAACATTACGATATCACCAAAGGTGTCAAAAATCGTTTTACCTCCTTTTTTGACGGTGTCACCTACTTTCTCATAGTCAACACTTTTTACACGATCCGCTACGTCATCAAAACCCTCTTTAACTTTACGCTCAATATTACTGATGTTGACCGTTTCTCCGCTCATATCTAATTTTTGAGCAGTTGTTCTAGCTTCAGGAATAAGGATCCAAAGTAAACCGTATATAAAGATGAATCCGCCCCAAGTGAAAATAGTCAAGAAAATCCAAAGTAAGCGAATCCATAACGGATCAATACTAAAGTAATGCGCTAAACCAGAAGATACACCGGCAACATATTTCTTTTCGGTATCTCTATATAATTTCTTTACTCTTTCTTTGGTTGAAGCAGTCTTGGCTTTAGGCTCATCTTCAAAGATGTCTTCATCGACCATGTAATCTTCAGGTTGCCCCATTATGGCGATAACCTCGTCTACTTCTTTTTGAGTAATTACCTGTCTTTCATTCTCTAATTTATCATGAAAAAGTTCGGCTATACGAGCTTCTATATCGGCAATGATTTCATCGCTGCCCGGTGTGTTGGCAAAAGAACGTTTTACAGATTCTAAATACCTACGCATTATATTGTATGCCTCTTCGTCTATATGGAAGAGCATGTTTGCTAAATTTATATTTACTGTTTTGTTCATGATTAGCTGTTTTTTGAGTTGGTTACCAGGTTGGTGGCTTTTCTTAATTCGTCCCAAGTGGTATCTAATTCTTTAAGGAATATTTTACCCGTCTCGGTTAATGTATAATATTTTCGTGGCGGTCCAGAAGTAGATTCTTCCCAACGGTAGTTCAGAAGTCCCGCATTCTTTAATCTGGTCAGTAGTGGATAGATAGTACCTTCTACTACAAGCATTTTTGCATCTTTAAGCGTAGCTAAGATTTCAGAAGCATATTTATCATGCCCATTTAAAATGGACAGGATACAATACTCCAAAACCCCTTTACGCATTTGTGCTTTTGTATTTTCTACATTCATAATCTCTTTTTGCTTTTTATGCAGTCCCTCTTTCGGAGGGGATTGCTCCATTGTCTCTGTTGTCTGCATAGGTTAACTGTTCGTTTTTTGTTTGATGAATAAACATCCTGATTGATTTTTGATTGATTAATAAACTCTTAAGGGTGTGATGAATACCCGATATATAATGTAAGCTGATGATGCTATTTAATAAATTTTATAGTGAAGGGATATTCAAAAACTTCCCCTTCATTTGTTTTTATGGTAGCCAGTATGGTATACACGATATTGATAATAAATAATGCCGATTGTGCAAGACCTAATAATGCTACAGGAACCATCCATGGACCAAAAAGGTCGTCAGTATCAAAATTAAAATTGATGCTGTTGAAACTGTGAATATTTGAAAAGCTGAAATGATCAAAGTCAAAAATATTAGGAAGAAAGCCACCTAAGAAAAAAGGGATACTAACCATACCTACAAGAATAGAGTAGAGGAGTATGCTAATTTGAAAATTCAGCGCTTGTTTACCGTTATGATCTACAAATTCATATTCCTTTTTACTTGCCGTCCATAATACAAGAGGAATGATGAAGTTCCCGAACGGAATAAAGAATTTAGAGAACGTACTTGCATGTATTAATGCAGAGAGGTTTCTTTCGTGTTTTGTTACTGATTCTGTCATGATTGATTCGTTACTGATGATGATTGATTATAATACTATGTAAAAGCTAATTACTTTGATTACCTATTAACTTCCTATGCAAATATATGTCTAAAAAAAGGTACTATGTAACACATAGTACTAATATTTAACAATATATTAACATTTGAGTATGCTGTTAATAATGGCTATTTTTATAAAAATTATAATATAATATGGCGGTAACAGCTAGTAAAATCAACATGTTCTCATTTTTTAAACTACCGTCTGCATGGTGGTGTGGGGTACGTTTAAGAGAATTAGATAAAAACCGTTCAGTAGTAACGGTAAAGCACAGATGGTTTAATCAGAATCCGTTTAATTCTATGTTTTGGGCAGTACAAGGTATGGCAGCAGAGTTGACAACAGGGGCTTTAATGATAGATCAAATAGAAGCATCAGGTAAGAAAATTTCGATGTTAGTAGCGAACAATACCGCTAATTTTTCAAAGAAAGCAACAGGTAGAATAACATTTACATGTGAAGACGGACACCTAATTAAGGAAGCTCTAGATAAAACTATTGCCACCGGAGAAGGACAAACCGTTTGGATGAAATCTGTTGGAGTAAATACGGATGGAGTAGTGGTAAGTACCTTTAAGTTTGAGTGGACGTTGAGGTTGAAGAAGAAAAAATAGTCACAATGAAAGAGGGTATAAAGTTTAAGGAAATACAAGAATTCACGCAATGACGGCTATGGTTAATTATCCTTGCGCCTATTGTCTTAACTGTTTTAAATATAATAAGTACCTTAATTAGTTTGTACGGTGGTCCTAGTTTGAACGACTCAGGTAATGTCAGTATATCTTGGATATCAGGTAGAATATCAATGGTTCAATTTATATTCGTACTAATTTATATACTTACCTTTTTATTTTTGGCATTATCTAAACTTAAAGTTGTCGTGTTAAACAATGAAATTAAAATTTGTCATCTATTATTCTTCAAAAGAGTAATCAACCTAAGTGATATTAACGAGGCTAAAAATATCGATTATAATTTTGTAGGTTATGGTATTAGAAAAACTAAAAAGTACGGTACCGTATATAATGTAAAGGGTAAAGAAGGGGTTGCTTTTACACTTAAAAATGGCGAGAAATATCTTATTGGGTCGAAAAAGGCAGAACAGTTTTTGAAATCTCTTAAAGAAAATTAAGGTTTAGTGTAACAAACCCAAGCATTGTAGGAACTAATAAGCATCAATCAAAAACAAAATACATATGAACGCACACGAAATAGATTATGAGATTTTTGGGGAAGAAATGCAATATGTTGAAATTGAGCTAGACCCGCAAGAAGCAATTGTTGCCGAAGCTGGTAGCTTTATGATGATGGATACCGATATTAAAATGAACACCATTTTTGGTGATGGTAGCAACCAGGATAATAGCGTTTTAGGTAAAATTTTTTCTGCAGGTAAACGTATGCTTACGGGCGAGAGTCTGTTCATGACTGCATTTTTAAATATAGGTCAGGGTAAAAAGAAAGTGAGTTTTGCTTCTCCATATCCTGGTAAAATTCTACCAATTGACCTTTCTGAAATGGGTGGTCGTTTCATTTGCCAAAAAGATGCCTTTTTATGTGCAGCTCAGGGAGTAACTGTAGGTATAGAATTTTCAAAGAAACTTGGTCGCGGTCTTTTTGGTGGTGAAGGTTTCATCATGCAGAAATTAGAAGGTGATGGTATGGCGTTTGTTCATGCTGGTGGTACATTGGCAAAAAAGACATTGGCTCCGGGTGAAGTTATAAAAGTAGATACCGGTTGTATTGTAGGGTTTACCAAAGAAGTAGATTACGATATTGAATTCGTTGGCGGAATTAGAAATACAGTTTTCGGCGGAGAAGGTTTATTCTTCGCAACCCTACGCGGGCCAGGTACTGTGTACATTCAGTCTTTACCATTTAGTCGTTTAGCAGGAAGGGTACTAGCATCTATACCAAGAGGAGGAAAAGATAAAGGAGAAGGTAGTATTCTAGGTACTTTAGGAGATATTGTTGGAGGGGATACTAGGTTTTAGTAGTTCTTCGCTGTTTTTCAAGTAATTTATTCCTTTAGTGTCCATAACTCATTTAATTGCAAGCGTGATTTACGTTTCAATGTTTACATGAGAGATGAATACTATTTTTTTATAACATGTATTTTATATACAAAAACTAACAGATAAAGTCTGATACTGAACACTTCACACAAGTTTTACATCATAGTAATTATGATTCCGTATATTAATCGATAATGGTTTTAAGAGAATTATAAACAGACTTCTTTTTAAACCTGATAAGATTATTTTAGGACCACTAAAAACCTACTATGCGGAGAGTTACAAATCTTAAATTTGTCCTTTTTAGTTTGTTTCTACTATTTTGCTATAGTAGTATTCTTTCGCAGATCAACCAACCGAGAATTAAATACTTCACTTTAGAAGATGGCCTTTCGCAAGTATCTTCTAATGACCTATTATTAGATCAGTGTGGCTTTGTTTGGATTGCCACTCAAGACGGATTAAATAAATTTGATGGTGAAAAATTCGAGCAATTTAAATACAGTAAGCAAGATTCATTAACACTTTCTGGTAACTTAATAAATAAATTACTTGAAGATACTTCAGGGAAAATCTGGGTAGGTACGATAAGTAATGGCTTGAACTATTATGATCCAGACTTGAACATATTTCATCGAGTTAAATTGAAAAATTCTCTTGATAATAATGAAATCATTTCAGCTATTGCAGAAGACAATCTAAATAATATTTGGGTTGGATCACGTATTTCTGGGCTTCATAAATTAAAGAAAACCAATAAAGGTTCTTTTGAACAAACAATTTATTTAGCAGGTATACCTATTGGTAGTGTATTAATTGATAAGGAAAATATACTATGGACCGGTGATCTTACAGGTAATATTTATGCTTTTGATAAATTAAACATATTAGAAAATGACCCAACACAAATTGTTAAGGTTCAAGGCAATGTCCAAGCGCTCTATCGAATAAAAAATCATCTTTTAATTGGTAGTGATTATGGATTTTACTTGTATGATATTACCAAAAAACAGCTCAAATTAATCGAGCTGAGTACTGAAAATGAATTACCAACAAAACATGTTTTAGATTTTTTAAAAAATGATGACCACAGTATCTGGGTAGGAACAGGTAACGGTGTTTATCTCTTTGATTGGGAACAGCAAAAAGTCTTAAACAAAATTTTATATTCAGAGGATAAAAAGAATGGACTGAGTAATGGAACCGTACAGACTTTATTGAAAATTTCTAGTAATCAAATGCTAATTGGTACAGCAAACTACTTAAACCTTGTCGATTTAGAAGAGCCTCATTTTAAGAATATTTCTAAAAATCTTAAAGGAGATCATTTACTTAGTGATAATGTTATTTTTTCCATTTTTAAAGATAATGACGATTTGTGGATTGGTACATCTGATGGAGGTTTAAATTTAATAAGGCAAGGTCGAGCCTACCATTTTATACATAATCAAAATAATCGTAATGGTATTTCTGGTAACGTAGTAAGAGCAATTATCAAAGATGAAATAAATCAAAGATTATGGTTGGCCACCACAAGAGGGTTGAATATGATTGACCTAAAAACATTTAATCCAAATAATCCTAAATTTTTAGTATTCCATCATAATCCAGAAAATAACAACACTATCAATGGAGATTTTATAAAAGATATTGTTCTTGATCAAAATAACAATCTATGGGGAGCAACATATGGTCATGGTATTTTTCGTTTAGAATTTTCAAATGAAAAAGATTATACCTTTTTTAGGTATAAAAATGATATTGATAATCGAAATTCATTAAAAAATGATTTTACAGATTGTATAAAAGTAGATAATGAAAACAATATATGGGTCGGCACCCAATCTGGTCTTTCTAAAATGAATTTTAGCGAAACAGATTATGAGCATTTTATATTTACCAATTTTTCTAAAATTGAAGGTGATGAAAGTTCATTGGTTCACAATTCTGTTTATGATATTTTATTTGATGAACAGAACAGAATTTGGTTAGGCACGCGCCAAGGTTTTAGTCAATATTTAGGTAATGGAAAATTTAAATCTTGGACACAGCAAAAGCAGTTTAGCAATGATGTGGTCTATAGTATTCAAGATGATGAAAATGATAACCTATGGATGGGAACCAATGATGGATTAGTACGTTTTGACCCTAAAAATAATAGCTTCAAGCAGTTTGGTATTGCAGACGGTATACAAAGTAAAGAATTTGATATACATGCTAGGTTCAGGGATCAGGAAGGGGTGATTTATATGGGCGGTATTGGAGGAGTTACTTACTATCATCCAAATGATTTAGAGAAAATTGATAAACCTCAAAAATTATATTTCTCAGAATTACATATAAAAGGTGAATCATTAAAAGTCAGTAATAATGCTAATTCCATATTAAAACAATCATTACAAAAAACTGATAACCTAGAATTCAAGCATAATCAATTTCCATTTTTTCTTCAATTCTCATCTATAGATTATAGACTTAATAAAAATGTAGAATACGGATACAAGTTATTACCTACAGATTCTGATTGGACCTTTTTAAAGGAACCCGAAATTCAGTTTTTGAATCTTCCATCAGGTAATTACACCTTACAAGTAAATGGTTTTTCTAGAGGCGCAGTATGGGATCAAGACCCTCTAACTATGAACTTGACTATTTTACCCCCTTGGTGGTTAACTTGGTGGGCATATGCGATATACCTAATTACTATTTCTTCTTTTTCCTACTATTTTTATCGTTTTCAGCTTTCTAGAAAGTTAGCCGTGGCGGAAAGTACCAGACTTAAAGAAGTCAGCAATTTAAAAAGTAGCCTTTATACAAATATCACTCACGAATTTAGAACTCCCTTAACGGTAATTTTAGGGATGACGCAAAATTTAAAAAACAATCTAAAAAGTACAATTTCGGTATCTGACAAAAATTCTTTGAATATAATCCTTCGTAATGGAAATAGTCTTTTAGAAATGGTAAATGAAATGTTAGACTTGGCAAAAATAGAAAATGGGTCTATGGAGCTAAATCTAATACAGATAGATGTTATTCCGTTTATTAAGTATTTAAGCGAAAGTTTTCATTCATTGGCAGAGAGCAAGAAAATAAACCTAACTGTCTATTCTGAAGTTGAATTTCTACAGATGGATCTAGACGTTAATAAAGTAGCTTCTATAATTTCAAATTTACTTTCCAATGCTATAAAATTCACATCTGCCAATGGGAAAGTAATTGTTCATCTCAATAAAACTGAATTAGATGATTCGCAATTTTTAGTCATAAAAGTTCAAGATAACGGACTTGGTTTAGCCGAAAAAGATATAGCTCATTTATTTGACCGATTTTATCAAGGTAATAGCACTTCTACAAAACAAGAAGGTACTGGTATAGGCCTCTCATTAACAAAAGAGTTTGTTGAATTAATGAATGGGAGTATTACGGTTACTAGTACAGTGTCATTAGGAAGTACCTTTGTAATTCAAATACCAATCACAAATAATTCAATCAAAACTGAGAATTCCAAAGTAACCGTATTGCCTTCTGTAAAAGCTTCTATACCAATTTTAAAAGAAGAATCGCTATTTGAAGAAACTGATTCAAAATTACCGTTGGTCTTGCTTATAGAAGACAACCTAGATGTTGCCCATTACTTAGAGACTTGTTTAAAATCCGATTATCATACCATACATGCTAGTGATGGAAATATGGGAATAAACATGGCATTTGAAAAAATACCTGATATAATTATTTCTGATGTAATGATGCCTATTAAAGATGGTTATGAAGTTTGTGCAACCTTAAAAACAGATGAACGCACAGATCACATCCCTATTATACTTTTAACGGCAAAGGTTACAACAAAAGATCGACTTACTGGTCTTAGTCATGGTGCTGATGCCTATTTGGTAAAGCCTTTTATAAAAGAAGAACTATTTACACGTTTGAATCAATTGATTTTAATACGTAAAAAACTGATTGGTAAATTAGAGAAAAACGGATTTGCTTCCCTAATCAAGAACAAAATTGAAAATCCTCAGACTAAATTTTTAAAACTCATAATTAAAGTCATTCATGAGAATTTGGATAATACTGATTTTGGACTATCTCAATTAGCTAAAGAAATGCATTTAAGTGAATCTCAGATTTATAGAAAACTAAAAGCCATTACCGATAAATCTACAGCGGTTTTTATTCGTTCTATTCGACTTCAAAAAGCTAAAGAATTAATTGAAACCACCAATAAAACAATTTCGGAAATAGCCTATGAAGTTGGTTTTAATGATCCTTCTTGGTTTAGCAGAGCTTTCAAAGATGAATTTGGGTTTTCTCCTAGTGATATTAATAAATAATTGATAATCAAATATTTATGATGTTTTTTTTGCATAAAATGCAATAATACTGCTTATCTTTTTCTACGAATGAACGAATACTACTATCAATTGAATAAAATGTAAAAGCCTTTTTTACAAGAGCAAAATATCATTGTATCATAATAATAAAAACAAACATTATGAAAACTACAATGAAACTTTTTACCTACGCATTAATCATTTTATCATTAACAATCACCTCTTGTGGTAAAGACGGTGAAGATGGAGCTGTTGGTCCTGCTGGTACTCAAGGTGAAACTGGTTCAGATGGTCTCGACGGAGTTGATGGTGCTGATGGATCAGATGGAGTTGATGGATCAGATGGAGTAGATGGTACTGATGGTATAGATGGCGAAGATGGTAATGCAGATGTTCAACTATTAGAATATGGGTCAGAAACCATTACTACGGGTAGTGTTACCTACCCAATGGACGGTGTATCGCTAAATGAATTAAACGAGAGTTTAGTTTTAGGGTTTTATGCTGAGATTTTTCAAACACCCAACGCTGGAAATTCTTTTGTAACTAAAAAAAGGTGGGTACCCGTTCCTGGAATAGGTGAACCTACTTTATTTGAAACAAGGGTAATTATAGAGGGAAGCACTGCTGTTCTGTCTGGTGGTCCAAGTTCTGATTATATTGTAAATCTATATGATTTAGGAACTCTAGATCCATATTTGACAGAAGTAACTTTTGAAGAATTCAAAATATTTGTAATTCCGGCTTCCTCTATTTCTTCTCCATCTTCTCCTGTAAATTCTGCTAAAAACAGCAATGACTTTAGTGAAATGTCACATGATGAATTGATTACTCATTTTGATTTAGAAAAATAAAAAAGGAATTGTTAGCATAAAATACTACTCAGGGAGTGCTGTAAAATCTTTCAGGGTAGTATTATAAATGTCTAATGAAAATAATTTCCCAAACTCTTACCGATTTATTATAAAATCAAAAACAAATACGATGAAAACAAAAAAAATGTATTTGGTGCTTTTTTCATTTATCACATTATCCTCAATATTCATTAATTGTAGAAGTGATGATGATAAAGTAATCTTAGAAGAAGGCGAAACACCTAATCAACCAGATAAAACAGTCAATCAAGCACCAGATGACTTTGAGCTTATAGCTGTTATAGATGGCGCAACAGACGTAGATGTAATGCCAAATTTTTTATGGAATGCAGCTGTGGATCCTGAGGGAGATTCTATATCCTATGAATTGTTTGTGGATGAAAATAGCAACCCCACTACTAGCTTGGCAAATACTATAAACGAAACCAATTTTACCCTAGAAGAAAGGTTACCATTAAACCAAGACTTGTTCTGGAAAGTGGTAGCGAATGATTCCGAAGGAAATGAGACTTCTAGTGAGACCTTCAGTTTTACAACAAGAAATCTTCAGATACCTGAAACCCCAGTAACCGAAAATGCAGCTTTTTCAGAAAGAACAGATCATACTTCAGTCGTTTTTGATAACAAAATTTGGGTCATAGGTGGGTATGATGGTTTTTCATATTTAAACGATATCTGGCAAAGTTCTGATGGGGAAACATGGACTCAAATTACCGCAGAAGCGCCATTTCATAGAAGAAGTGGTCATACTTCTGTAGTTTTTAATAATGAAATATATGTTATCGGTGGTTTTACCGGTGTGGACTTTTTAAGAGATATATGGAAAAGTTCTGACGGGGAAACTTGGGCTAAAATTACTGGTGCTTCACCATTCCCTCAAAATGGTCTCCACTCTGCTGTGGTTTTTAAGGATAAATTATGGGTTATTGGTAGTCTCGATGAATCTGCAAAACTATCAAATAATATATGGCAAAGTAGTGATGGAGAAATGTGGACTCCGGTAGATGTTACAGTGTCTTTTCCAGAAAGGTATGGACATACTACTATGGTCTATGATGATAAAATATGGATTATTGGGGGAAGCACATTTAATGGTTTACAAGGTGTGTTAGATGATGTATGGCAAAGTGCCGATGGTCGTGAATGGATAAAAGTCACTGAAGAAACAGCTATTGAAGGAAGAACTAGTCACGCTAATGTGGTTTTTGATAATAAAATGTGGCTTATAGGAGGCCGTGATTCTCGGCTAAACCAAAATGATATTTATCAGAGTATTGACGGAATAACATGGAGCCAAAGAACAGAAGAAGTTTCTTTTACCGAAAGAAGAGGACATACCTGTGTCGTTTTTGATGATAAAATATGGGTAATTGGTGGCAGAGGAGGCATACTTGCCGATTCCTACTTAAATGATGTGTGGTTAATGAATTAGAATAAACCTCTAGTTAAGAATTTCATGAAAAATAATAGAATAGAATCAATTGACTTATTAAGAGGTATTGTTATGGTGTTAATGGCATTAGATCATACAAGGGCATTTCTACATTACGATTCTTATTTTTTTAGTCCTACGGATGTATTGCAGACTACTGTTCCATTATTCATTACCCGTTTTATTACCCATTTCTGTGCACCAGTATTTGTTTTTTTAGCGGGTACTTCGGCATATTTGAGTGGAGGAAGAAAAAATAAGAAAGAACTGAGTACTTGGCTGATAAAACGTGGCGTTTGGCTTGTTATTTTAGAATTAACAATTGTACAATTCGTCTGGCAGTTTCAGTTAGATTATACTATGAATGTACTTCAAGTAATTTGGGTGCTTGGGGTATCTATGATATTTTTAGCAGCATTTATTTATGTCCCAAAAAGGCTCATGATTACAGTTAGTTTAATAGTGATATTCGGACATAATGCATTGGATGGATTTGAACCTGAAACTTGGAATGGGCTATGGGCTATTCTTCACTTACAAGCCCCGATAGATACCAAATACTTCGCGATAATGGTTTTCTACCCTCTTGTACCTTGGGTTTTTGTAATGCCCCTTGGTTACCATTTTGGAGTATTATATACCCAAGATTTTGACCCGAGAGTTAGAAAGAAATATTTGATCTACTTGGGTTTAACTGCAATAGGTTTATTCTTTATTATTAGAGCATTAAACTTTTATGGTGACCCGAATAGTTGGTCAAATTTTGAATCGTTGACTTCTACGATTTTGTCATTCATGAATGTTTCTAAATATCCGCCTTCGTTGTTATATTTACTGATAACATTAGGTCCTTCTATACTTTTACTAGCCTTTGTCGAGAATTGGAAAGGTCGTATTCACCATGCTATTGTTATCATTGGTCGTGTGCCATTGTTTTTTTACGTCGTTCACCTGTTTGTCATTCACTTAGTTGCTTTAATCATAGCAACAATAATGGGGTTTTCACCAAGATTGATGGTTATTGAATTATTTATAAGCTTAACAAAAAGCCTTCAAGGTTTTGGGTTTAATCTGGTAGTGGTATACATTTTAGCGATAGCTATAACACTAACTCTTTACCCTTTATGTAAATGGTTTTGGAAATATAAGAATAACAACCGCGATAAATGGTGGCTAAGCTATTTGTAAATGATAGGTTATTTAAGGGTTATTTCCCTGAAACCTTTATTTACATGAATTTTTAAGGAAATATACTCTGTAACACTAGATTGTTGTTGAATCATTGACATTCATTAATACTGCTAGAAAATGAATAAATAGTGAAAGAAATCTGGTTGACAATATTATAAAATTGTACAGAGCTATGCTAACATTATACAAGTTACCTCAACTTGTTTAGCAAACAGTTTTCTCTATTCGAATTGCAATAGGCAACCAATGTTGTCAATATAAATAAACCATTTAAAATACTATCTTATGGAATTAAATGAAGAAAAATTACACGCTTTACTAGGTAAAGTAGTAACTGAAATGGGTGCTGCAGCTAACGGTCCATTAATTACAATTGGAGATAAGCTAGGTCTTTTTACTACGCTATCAGAATCAGACCCTTTATCATCTAATGAATTAGCTGCCAAAACCAATACCACTGAAAGGTATGTGAGAGAATGGTTATCGGCACAAGCGGCATCTGGCTATGTACAATATCATGCCGATACACAAACATTTTCTATGACGCCAGAGCAAACCATGGTTTTTGGAAACAGAAAGAGTCCTGTTTTTATGACAGGAGCATTTTATGCTATTGCTTCAGTATACCACGATGAGCCAAAAATAGAAGAAGCTTTTAAAACAGGGGAGGGCGTTTCTTGGGGAGACCATAACAATTGCCTATTCTGCGGAACAGAAAAATTTTTTAGTCCTTCCTACGAAGGAAACCTAATTTCTAGTTGGCTTCCAGCTATGGAAGGCCTTGTCAAAAAATTAGAGAAAGGGGCAAAAGTAGCTGATATTGGATGCGGACATGCAGCTTCTACCATAATAATGGCAAAAGCATTTCCTAATTCTTCTTTTATTGGATTTGATTTTCATGCAGCATCCATCGAACAAGCAAAAGAAAGAGCTAAGAAGGCTGGTTTATCTAATATATCTTTTGAAGTGGCAACAGCTAAAGATTTTCCAGGTAACGATTATGATTTTATCGCGTATTTTGATTGCTTACACGATATGGGAGATCCTGTTGGTGCATGTGCACACACCAAGGCAGCCTTAAAACCTGATGGTACTTGTATGATTGTAGAGCCTTTTGCAAAAGATTCCTTAGAAGAAAACTTGAATCCTGTAGGTAGAGCCTTTTACGCTTTCTCAACAATGCTTTGCACACCGTGTTCACTAAATCAAGAAGTAGGATTGGCATTAGGCGCACAAGCCGGAGAAAAGAGACTGAAAGAAGTCATCACCAAAGGTGGTTTTTCTAGATTCAAGAGAGCAATGGAAACGCCTTTCAACTTGATACTAGAAGCCAGACCTTAAATAAACAACTTGTTCATAAACCATCATTATATGGTGGTTTTTCTTATTTATGAATTAGGTAAAAATTGAAGAGAATAACGAGATAAATAGCGTAAAAAATTTAAACTATGGATTTACTAAATAAACTATTGAGTATTGACCCAAACTATATTATAATTGGATTAATTGTATTCTTTTTTTCATTAGAGCAGGTAATGAAAACTTCATTCAATTTTAAGAAAAGAATTAACCATCATAGAGTACATCATCAGTAAGACCAGTTTTATACAGATTCTAATTATGCAGATATTTTTATTGTTTGGGACAGAATATTTGGAACGTTTAAAATGATGCCCGTAGAGCAAATGAAATACGGATTGGTTGAATTTGATGAGGACAGTAAACAGACATTTCTCTATTTAATAAAAAGTCCATTTGTTACTATTAAAAGAAATGTTACTGATAAGAAAATAAATAAAATTAACAAAAGAATAACAAAGGTAAAATCCTTTTTTAAGCTTGCCCAAGTACTCAATAGCAAGTATTGCTATAGGCATTTTTGGTCAATTAATATTTAAAAGAAATACAGCTGTCATATTACAGAAAATGATGAAGGTTTTATTTAGTATAAAAAAGTTATGCTAATGCACAGTAATACTGTTTAACTTTTAAATAAACAGTAAAATGCATCAAGAATTACTCAATCCAAAAAAAATATGTTATTAAAAAAAAATATTATTTGTCGTTTTTACATTATTATTACAGACGTTTCAAGCTTAAATAGAAAATAGAATTATTGTCGGAGTTGATTTTGGCGCTGCACTAGCTTCAGGTTTAGGTGTTTTAATGGCTATTGAACCTAAATATAATATTAATGAGAATAATTCTATAGGTCTACGGTTAGGAGTAGCCTTTGTATTAGGAAGAAATATTGAAGAATCACAAAATTCTCAATACACTATAGAAGAAGGATTTATTTTACATATAGTCTCCTCTTTGGTAGCTACTTTTGATAGATATTTACGCAAAGAAACAAGTGGAATACAACCTTTTGTAGGTGGAGGAATTGGTTATTATAAGTTAAGTAAATTACATCAAATTTCAATTGAAGATAGCTCTAGTGGAGATTTAGTTTCTTCAACTAAAATTAAAGATAAAATTGGAATACTAACAAGAGGCGGATTTGAATTAGATAAATTTCGACTTGGATTTGAGTATAATATTATTCCTAAATCAAAAATACAAACGACCAATGGTAATATTGCAGGAAGTGTTCAGGATAGTTACTTTGGCGTTTCCATTGGATGTATCTTTGGAGGAGGAAAGAAAAAAGTGAGAAAAGATAACCGGTTTCAAAGTTAGCTTTTGTTTAAAGGAATGAAGTATTAAGAAGGTTTAATATTTGAATTTGTCTCTTGAACTTGAATTTATTTTTCCCAACAACCAACAACCAACAACCAACAACCAATTTATGAGTTTCAAAAATCAAATAGAATTCCTCAAAGAATTACAGAAAAACAATTCAAAGGAATGGATGGATGCCAATCGTAAATGGTACCACCAAGTTCGTGATGAATATATCGATTGGTTAAATAGTGTGAATACAAGACTATATGCTATTGATGACGAATACTATGATACACCTGGTAAAAAAGGAATTAACCGTATTAATAATAATCTGATGTTTCATCCGAATAAACCGGTGTACAAAGACCATTTTGGAGCTGGGTTCGATAAGAAACCAAAGACAGCAGATTTCTATTTTGAACTAGGTATTGAACATTGCATTTTCGCTGGTGGATTATGGAGACCTGAGTCTAAAGTATTGCGAAGTGTTCGTGATGCTATTGATTACGACGGCGAAGACTTTGTCAAAATATTGAACAAAAAAACCTTCAAAACACGATTTGGCGAACTCTTTGAAGATGCGAAACTAACAAACGTACCTAAAGGTTTTTCAAAGGATCATAAGCATATAGAATTACTCAAAAACAAAACCTTTGCAGTTTTTCATGAGTTTTCTACTAAGGAAACCAACAAGGCTTCTTTTGATGATGAATTAATAAACGCCTATAAAGAAATGCTTCCGTTTAGGCGTTATTTAAATAAAGCGATTACGGTTTAGTTATTTAGCATCAGCTGCAGGAATCCATCTTACTTTTAAATCTGGATGTGTCATTAAACTATCTAAAGGAAACATAGGTCTTTTAATTCTTTTATACCCTAAACGGTTAAGGTCTTGGTCCACTCCGCCGGGAGTAAGTGCCATAGTCCAATCGCCACGCATGTTGTATAATTCCGGCACTAGATAACCGATTTTTACGACAACAACATCAGAATTTTTAGGGTCTAATCCTAAATTTGTAAAATCACTTAAGTGGTGATAAGGTTTCCGTTTTGTGGTAACGATTACCTCAATATTTCCAACCTTAACGACTACTTCAACTTCCGCATTGGTATCACCTTCTTTAATGGCAGTAATAGTTCCATCTAACAAAAGAGGTCCTGCAAATCTATGATCTACGGCTGCACCTGCTTCCGCCTTAATTTTTCCGCCAACACCTATTTTCATCGCTTTTTCAACAAATTCAGGTCCGGGTATTGAGGCATATATCAGAGACTTTCCATTTTTAGATTTAAATTCTGGTCTAGCCAATAGCTCTTTCAAAGTCCAAGTTACATCACCTGAACCACCCGCAGTTGGGTTGTCGCCCATATCACTGATCATATAAGGTTTTTTATCACTAGCTAATGCCAATTTTAAGCTTTCATCTAATGTAGTTGTGGGCGCAACAAATTCAAATTCATTACGAACATCCCAAAAGCTTTGAGCTAATTGCTCGGCACCTTTTTCAACCTTTTTCTTATCATCGCCTGTAACCATTACCACGGCATGGTTACGTGGCTCATCTGCCCAAGCATAACCGATCCAAATAGCAGCATCTATAACTCCGTCTTGGTCGGCAACTGTAGGTATTTCTGCATAAAGACTCTTACCAGGTTCTATACGTGTACTTGTTTTTTCTCCGGGTAAAAGTATAGGTACAGGAACCCATGCTTTATAAGCAGGTTTTCCTTTTCCACTTTCTAATCGATCTATTAAATTGGTAACCGCTCTCTTTTTAGATTCAATAGCATCTTCATGCGGAGCCATGCGGTAACAGGTAATTAAATCGGTATTTTCAGCTAAACGTTCAGATACATTACCGTGTAAATCCATTGATGTAGATATCAATACATCGTTACCGAGAACTTCGCGAATACGAACTATAAAATCACCTTCAGGGTCATCTTGACCAACAACGCTCATTGCACCGTGTATGTCAAAGAAGAGTCCGTCATAAGGCTTATTTTCCTCCAGCAGTTTCAAACTTTTAGTGACCAACGACTCATAAGCATCACGAGTTACAGTACCACCAGGCAGCGATTTGCCAACTAGAGTTGGCACCCATTCCGCTCTTTTTCTATTTATGGAGTCTGGTTGTAAAAATGGGTATCTGCTAAAAACAGAATCGCCCACTTTTGCGTGAAAAGCCTCTTCAGTGGAAAGAGCGGGAGAAAAGGTGCTACTTTCAATACCTAAACCGGCAATAGCAATTTTTGGTAGTTTTTTATCTTCTTTTGATGACTTATCGTCTTTACAAGAGGTTGTACATACTAAAAGTAAAATGACGTAGATGTAGAATTGTTTCAAGGTAGTGGAAGTTTATGTTAGCATTGATAAGATAAAGAAAAAGAGATTTAAATAGCAAGAGTTTTTACTGGATAACAATTTTCAGGCTATTAAGGTTATATGCGAGAAGACAATACCCTTTTTATTTATGAATTGGAACGTACTAGTTATATCTTTATAATCGAATTATAAATTCAATTGAGTTGAAAAACGGAAGCATAAAAGACGTAGAAAAAAAACTACTTTCTGATAATTGGTATACGCTAAATAAATATACATTCAAGTATCAACGAGCTGATGGCACTTGGGAGACACAAGAACGAGAAGCTTATGACAGAGGTAATGGAGCAGCTATTTTGTTGTATAACTCTAAAAAGCGGACTGTTGTGCTTACCAGACAATTTAGAATGCCTACGTATGTAAATGGTAATCAAGACGGAATGATGATAGAAGTTTGTGCTGGACTTCTAGATGGTGACAACCCTGCAGATTGTGTTCGTAAAGAAACCGAAGAAGAAACGGGTTATAAAATTAGTAACGTACAGAAAGTATTTCAAACCTACATGTCGCCTGGTTCGGTGACCGAGATAGTGTATCTTTTTGTGGGGGAGTATGATGAAAGTATGAAAGTAAGTGATGGCGGCGGAGCAGACGATGAAACCGAAAATATTGAGGTTTTGGAGTTAGATTTTAATGTCGCTATGAAGATGGTAGCGAGCGGAGAAATTAAAGATGCAAAAACCATTATGCTGATACAGCATGCAAAGTTAAATTCGTTAGTTTAAAGCTTATTAGCCGACTCTTCTAATATGGGTAAAGTCTTTAAAGTCGGATTCGGTGGTGGATGTCATTGGTGTACCGAAGCTGTATTTATAGCACTTAACGGCGTAGAGAAAGTAGAACAAGGCTTTATTGCTCCAAATGAAAATACAGCAGATTTTTCTGAGGCTGTAATCGTGTATTATAATGCTGCAGTTATAGCGTTGAAAGATTTAGTAGCTATTCATTTAGATACGCATAGAAGCACCCAAAATCATTCTATGCGAAATAAGTATCGTTCAGGTATTTATTTTTTTAAACAGGATGATGAGTTTTTGTTAAAGGGAATTATGACTGGTTTACAGCAAGATTTTGAGATTCCTTTAATTACGGCAATTTTTCCTTTCGGGGCATTTAAAACTTCCGAAGAACGATTTCATAATTACTATTTCAGCGATACCGAGAAGCCTTTTTGTAGAACACATATATCCCCTAAAATAAAGTTGTTGAAAGAGAAATATGCCAAACATGTGTCAACGAAAGTTCTATAATTAATAGGAATCTCTAAGTGTTTGAAGCATTTGTTCAAGTCTATTTCGTTCTTCTGATGTAGATTGTTTAAAGTGATTGTTCATAAAACTGAAAATCAACACTTTTCCTGAGTTTGCAACCAAGTATCCGCTAAGGCAGTAGTTATTACTTAGGCTTCCAGACTTTGCAAATACATAAGGTTTCTTATCTCCTGCAAACCTATTTTTTAAAGTACCCGATAATCCCCCAGCAGGAAAAATAGAAAACAAACGCTCTTGAGGTACCATTTCATATAATTGGTCTAAAACCGAGACCATGTTTTGCGGAGTTAACAGATTGTATCGCGAGAGTCCCGATCCATCGACCCATCTAGGTTCTTGCTTTAAATTTTTCAGTTCTTTTTCTAAAAAATAATCTCTGGTTAATTTCGCATTTAAGGTATCAGTGAGAACTCCCGATGCTACGAGTAAAAGCTGTTCGGCAATAAAATTATCGCTTTCATGCATCATACGAACATAAAGCGAATCGGCATTACTACCGTACAGTGTTTGTTTTTCACCCGAAGGTATTGTCGAAGCGGTACCAACTTTTTTGGAAAGTAAGTTTTCTAAAATAGACCTAGTAGTCTCGTCACTTGTGATATATGGAGTTTCTAAAGTATCCTTTTTTGTTGGCGGAAAATAGAACCTATTTGAAGTTTCATTTCTATTGCTATTATGGGTCAATTCTAAAACGCTGTCCTTGAAATAAGAAGGAGAAACGATAAGCTCCTGATTCTTATAAGTCATCACCACATTACCATTTATAGGTAATGCGCTTTTCTCTGCAGAATAATACCATTGGTAATCGTCCCAAGCCCAACCTGGTCCATATTTTTTATCCTGAAAATTGTTCGTTACAAAAACTAGATTACTTTGATTCTGAAGAAAATTTAAAGCCGTTGAGTCTTTTATATAAGGATGCAAAAATGAAGGGTCACCAGTACCTTCAAAATATAAGGTATCATTTGTGGCAATATATTTTAAAGCGGGTATTTGAGCTGGCAAGGTTTTAAGTGCTGCGAAAAGTGTGAAAATTTTGGTGTTACTGGCAGGTATAAAATACTTATGACTGTTATTGGTGTATATAGTGTCTTTCGTTTCAGCATCCATAACTAAAACCCCCGTGAATTGATTTTTATAAAACGCTGATGATAACTGTTTGTCAAAGGATTTTGAAATCAAAGATTTGTTTGAACTACAGGCAGAAAACAACAAAAAAGCAACTGCTAAAAAAAGAAAATTCTTCATGAATTCGAAATTACAAAATTGCATACTTACGAATGCGATAAAAATTTAACATGTAAGTAATTACTTTAACTTTTTGTATACAATATTACAACGGTATTTCTGTTTACCTTTATACAACAACAAATCTATTAATCTAACAACAACATGTCTAAGTCTATGCTAGAGTATAGTAAAACAGTACTTAAAAAGGTTAGTTTTGATACCTTACTATTTTGTAAAGAGTTGAAGAAAGCCTTAACGACGTTACTACCCGAAGAGGTGGAAGAGTTAAAAGTCTGGTTAGAAAGTTTTATAACCGATAAACCAGAATTACATCAAAGTTTAGTTTATTTAAAAGCATAATAGAGAGCCATGTAAAGTGGCTCTTTTTTTTTACGCAACCTATAGCTTTATTTACATCTTACATTAAAAGACACGATGGCTATTAAATTTACGGTTGCGATATTTTTGTTATTCTTAATGCAATGTCAAAATGACGACATGCCATTTGATGACACACCTGTTGACGATACTCGTTTAGTAGGTGAGTGGTTGTTGACAGAATCATATGTGAGTCCCGGTGGTGCCACAGAGTGGAAAGATGTAGAAGAAGGCTACCGTTATTTCTTCGATGAATTCGGTAATTACGAAAGAACCGATTTTAATAAAGAAGTACTGAATTCTGGCGATTATGAAATTACAGACGACGAGCTTTATCTATATTTTATAATTAAAGGTGAAAAAGATACTCTAGGGTATAGCGCAGATTTCAATGAGAGTAAAACAAGATTAACGCTATCGCCATCTTACCCTGGTATTTGTATTGAAGGTTGTTTGTATAGATTTAAGAAACAATAGGTTTTACTTATGAATCGGACTTATGATCTTAACATCTTGAAAAGCGATTGCACCACGAACAATGCCTGTAATGACATCTCTTAAAGCTTCTGTAATCTGCACCTTTAATTCTTTTTTGTGGTAGATAAGACTGACTTCACGTGCAGGTGAAGGTTCTTCAAAGTACTTCAAGTTTTTCTTTTTTACATCGTCAAGTTCCAACGTATTTAAATAGGGTAGAAGCGTCATTCCTAAGCCTTCGTTAGAAAGATTGATAAGGGTTTCAAAACTTCCACTTTGTAAACTAAAATGGTCTCCGCCAATTTTTGGAGTTTTGCAAAGATTTAAAACACCTTCTCTAAAACAGTGTCCATCTTGTAGCAGTAAAATATCTTCAATATCTAAATCCTCTGGTGTAATCTGTGTACTATTCCCTAAACGATGCTCCTTTGGTACATAACCAACGAAGGGTTCGTAATACAAAGGTCTTTCGGTAATAAAGTCTACCTCTAAAGGTGTTGCGGCAATGGCGGCATCAATATGTCCGTCTTCAATATTTTGAATTAAGCTCTCTGTATTCTGCTCTTTAATAATAAGGTTTACCTTCGGATATTTCTGTATAAAATTCTTCAGAAACATAGGTAATAAAGTGGGCATTATTGTTGGGATGATCCCTAATACATAATCCCCACCAATATATCCTTTTTCTTGCTCTACAATATCTTTAATACGTGCCGCTTCATTTACAATATTTTTTGCTTGCGCTACAATTTTTTTACCGACTTCGGTAATAGTAATTGGTTTTTTGCTACGATCAAAAAGAAGTATATCTAATTCATCTTCAAGCTTTTGTACTTGCATGCTTAAAGTTGGTTGCGTTACAAAACTCTTCTCGGCAGCGAGTGTGAAATTTTTGTATTCAGCAACAGCAAGTACGTATTGTAATTGAGTAATGGTCATGTAGATAGTATAAGGCTATAAAATTACTAAAAACCATTATTATAACCTATTGACAACAGGTATTCAGACGTTAATTTCTCTCTAAAAACGAAGGGTCAATTTCATATCATCTTCTACAATAGTAAACTTTGCATCACTAAAGGTTGGCGGACCCATTGGTAAAGATTCACCGCTCATGGCATAATCTTCTGTAGGCATGCCATTGGTTGCAAAATCCATACGGTTATTATCGTTGGCATCATGTAGAACAGAAAACGCATAATCACCAGGTTGTATGTTTTCAAAAGTTAAAATCAACTCTCCTGCTTCAGCTTTGTCCTTACTGGTTTTAATACCATCTGCTTTCATAAAAGTAGTTTGATTATGTAATCCACTTAATATATGACCTTCATTGTTCAATACATTTTCGATAACTACGGTTAGTGTTATACCTGTTTCTTCTTGGGCATTCATTGTAAAACTCATTGCAAATACGGTAATTGTAAATAATAACTTTTTCATTTTATAAGGTTTTAAAGATTAATTGATACTTCAAAGATGTCTTATAAATGCATTTATTAAAAAAGCGATGAACCCAATTGTAGAAATGTGTTACTGAATTGTAAAAAGGGAGTACTAGTACAAAAAACTATGATTATTAAAAAGACTAAATTTCTATATCCTTTTGGTAATCAAATAATCAAGTCCAAATTTTCCAGAGCCGAAACCCATAAAAAATAAGCCTAGGCAGAAAAAGATAAATGTGGGCATTATATTCCAAGAACCGTCCCATGGCCTGCACACTATAGTAGTAAACATGGTTACGGTAATAAAGAAGGCGGTCATTCTAGTGTTTAATCCTAATATTAATAGAATACCACCAAGAGCCTCAGTTAATCCCGCAGACCAAGCAAACAGTTCTGGCATAAAGGAGAATGGAATTCCAAATTGTGTTACTAATGCAACAAACCAATCAGAAACCTCAAAATACGCTAAACCCACAGAAGCAGGAGTCCATGGAGTTCCAAATTTATTTATTGCAAAAACAAAAGAAAGAAGATAGCCAGTGATTGCCCTAGGTATCAATATTAGAACATTAGGCAATAATGCATCTACCTTAAACGGAATAATTAATTTTTTAATAGGTTGTAGCTGGTGGTACATAGGTTTAAGTATTGGTTACTTAAACTTATAAAAATTTAAGGAATTTACAGATGATAAAAATCAATGTTTAATTTTTTTAAAATGATTAATTTAAATGTGAGGTTTGCATTATTTCAATGCAATACTATCTATTTCAAGCTTAAAATCTTCTTCAACACCATTTTTTATAATGAAAGCGATCTGAGCTAGATAGTCGCCGTGGTAGTTTGGTAATTTTAATTCTTCACCTCTAAAAACCGCTTCCATTTCAGCAAACGAAATCTCAATAGTTTGCCATTCTTTGCTAGATTTAAAATCAAAGCTATAGGTATGTCTTTGATGCTCACCAGATTTACAGCGGAAAGCATATTTTTTTCCATCTCCTTTAATTCGTAATACAAAAAATGAATACTTATCTACAGGTATGCGTTCTACATCATGTCTAACAAGGCAAAATCCACCATTATTATCTAAAGAAACATGGCCGCTGAAAACACCGTTACCTTGTATATTTATTTGCATGAGTCCCATTGATAGACCTCCCATAACATCATCGTTGACAATATGCCATTGTTTGATGTTGGACTTTTTATTGAATTCAAAAACAGATTTTAATTCGCTCATAATATCAAGTGTTTATTGGGTATGCTAGTGCGATTAAATTTAGGGGTAAAGAAGGTAATGCAACCACTCTAACCAAATTTATTTTAACTGATATGAGAAACAATTAAGTCATCCGTTTTTTCATCTCATCTGCAATCGCTTTTTCAGGAGCGCCTTGTTTTTCAAGTTCAGAAATTATTTTAGGGTGATCATGACTTCTGCCTTGCGAAAGTTTGTTTACAGCTTGTATATCGTTAACTAAAATTTCAAACCCTATAATACCATTAACTTGGCTCATGGTTTTTTTAGACATATTATCTAATGAGATAGGCTGTTCAGATTTTTGCTCGTATTTATTTACGAGTGCATGTAAAGAGGTAATCAACTTTTCTGAAGTTTGAATTTTCACAGTACCATATATATGAACAGCAATGTAGTTCCACGTAGGCACCTCTTCTTGCTGATACCATGATGATGAAATATAGCTATGCGGACCGTTAAAAACACAGAGCACTTCATCGCCATCAACCAGATTTTTACTTTGCAAGTTCGCTTTCGCAATATGACCGACCAAGATATCTTTATCGTCTGAATTTTTTGATAGTTCTAAAGGAATGTGTGTACCCCAGGGTTTCCCTTCAATAGTATTAATTAAGATGCCAAAACTATTATTCTTTAAAAAGTCATGAATCTCTTTAACGTCATTATTTTTATAGTGCTCAGGTATAAACATGCGGTCTGGTTTTCTGTGTAAATATAACCGTTTTGAGCAAATTGTTTTAGAACCAATTATTTAATGTTTCGTGTTACATAATTAGCGAGATACTAATTATCTTGTATATGAATTTTAAAACGAGAATATGCCTTTTATAACAAATACAAAAGCAAAAGAACAAGTAGATATATTTTACGAAGATTACGGAAGCGGACAACCGGTGATTTTAATTCATGGCTGGCCATTAAGTCGTAAGTCTTGGGAACAACAAGTATGGAAGCTAGTAGAGGAAGGTTATCGCTGTTTATCTTACGACCGTAGAGGATTTGGAACATCGTCTTCGCCATGGGATGCTTATGATTATTCAGCCTTGGCAAGCGATTTAAATGCAATCATAGAAGAGCTGGATTTAAAAGATGCCGTTATCGTTGGTTTTTCAATGGGTGGCGGAGAAGTAATTCGTTATTTAACTGATTACGGTTCTAGTAGAATCGCTAAAGCAGCATTGATTAGTTCGATAATTCCACTAGTAAAACAAAAACCAGATAACCCAGCGGGAGTACCAGAAGAAGCTTTAGATGGTATTATAGGCATGCTACAGAAAGATAGAGTAGGCTTTCTTAAAGAAAAGTTTCATAAAGGATTCTATAATTTTGAGGAAAACGAAGGTAAAAGAATTAGTCAGGCGCAATTAGATTATGATTTTACCATTGCTTCATTTGCATCGCCTAGAGCAACCATACAAGCAGCGTTAGCATGGATGCATACCGATTTTAGACCAGAGTTGGAAAATGTAACTGTACCGACATTAATAGTGCATGGAGATGCTGATGCTACCGTACCTATTGAAACTTCGGCAAAACAGGCACATGATGGTATTAAATATAGTACGTTAGAGGTTATTAAAGGAGCCCCACACGGACTCAATGTTACGCACTCAGAGGAGTTGAATGAAATATTGATTTCTTTTCTAAATAAGTAGATTAAAAATCCTAAAAATATGAATCCCGATTGCAATTAGCAATCGGGATTTTTTTATGTGATGATGGTAACTAAAATGATAATTCGTTTATGAATTCTTATTCGTCATCTTTATATTTTTCAAACCAAGCCAATACACTTGCAATTTTAGCAATTAAATTACTAGGTCTGTTGGCAATACCATGCCCCGCACCAGGTATACGTACCATTGCCGTTTCTACACCTTCTAATTTTAATGCAGTATAGAATTGTTCAGATTCTGCAATAGGCGTTCTGTAATCTTCTTCGCCAGTAAGCAACATGGTTGGCGTAGTTACATTGGCAACATACATTAATGGTGAACGTCTAAAATAGTTTTCTGGATCTTCCCAAGGTTTTTTTCCGAACCAATATTTAGAGAAAAATGCAGCACCATCGGCATAAAGTACAAAGCTTGTCCAGTTAATTACTGGTTTGGCAACTACAGCAGCTTTAAATCTATCTGTTTTACCAACGATCCAAGCAGTCAATACTCCGCCACCACTACCACCAGTCACGAAAAGATTATCGGTATCAATATATCCTTTTGCGATAACAGCATCTACACCACTCATTAAATCGTCATAATCATGGTTAGGGTAATCATGGTGAATCAAATTACCGAATTCAGCACCATAGCTGGTACTACCACGTGGGTTACTATACAAAACCACATAACCAGCAGCAGCATAAGCTTGTATTTCTGCACTATACACAGAACCGTAGCTAGTAAATGGTCCACCATGAATTTCAAGAATAAAAGGATATTTTTTATTAGGGTCAAAATTTGGCGGAGTCACCACCCAACCTTGAATTTTTTGTTGGTCAAACGAAGACTCCCACCAAATTTCTTCGGTTTTACCTAAATCTCTAAAAGAATAAAGGTCATCATTTACAAAAGTTAATCGCTTAGAGCCTTTTTTATCGGCAGCTCCTAAATCAGAAGGGTGTTCGGTATTTCCTAAAGTATAGGCGAATCTTGAATTTTTAGAAACCGTAAAATCACCTGCATTATAAGGTCGGCCTAAAGACAATCCGCCGAGCCCTTCAACAATAGTGGTTACTTTACCGTCTAATGTAATATGTCCTATTTTAGTAGCACCTTCGGTATCATATTGAAAGTATAGCCCTTTGCCATCGTTAGCCCATTGCGCATTGGCAATATCTCTATCAAAACTTCCAGAAAGTAATTTTGAGTTGCTACCATCGGTATTCATCACATAAAGGTTTGTGATCTGGTACCCTTGTAATTTATCATCATTACCGGTGTATGCAATCATTTTACCATCAGGTGAAACCGTTGGTGAACCATCAGGACCATATCTTGTAGTTAATGGAGAAACTTCAGCAGTGGCAATATTTAAAGCATAGACCTCACTATTAGCAGGTTCAAAAGCCTCATCAGGATTAAAGTTTGCAGAGAAATAAAGCGTTCTGTCGTTTTTTGCCCATACAGGAGCACCATGGTCAAATGTTGTTGTTGTCAATTGATTTGGAGTACCACCATCAATAGATAATGTAAATATTTGGTCATGACCACCTTTTATATAACCTTGACCGTCACCTCTATAGTTCAATTTATCAATATATGTTGGTGGCGTGTTCCATTTTGCACCTTCCGGTTTTGCCGGTAGTTTTACAATAGATTGTTCAGCTTCTGGTACAAACATGGTAAAAGCTAAGTAGCGGTCATCATTAGACCAACTAACGGCACCGGGTGCTTTTGGTGTATTCGTAAGTGGCGCAATTTCTTTGGTGTCCATCCACATAACATACAACTTCATCTTCTCATCGGTTTGATTCGATTTATAGATGATTTTTTTACCGTCATGCGACCAACGTGGGTAATAGTCATTTTGGTTGCCGGTAGTTAAAGGTCTGTTTTGCGAACCGTCGTAATTAACCATCCAAAGGTTTGATAAATTTCTGTCGGTCATAATATCTTTAAAATTACGAACGTAGATAATTTTACTACCATCTGGTGATATCTGAGGGTCAGAAACATATTCCATATTAAAAATATCGGTCAGCTCAAGATTTGAAGAAACCTGTGCAGTTGCAGATACTGTAAACAATAAGAGAAACAGTGTTTTAATATAAATTTTCATAGTGTTGAATTTGGTTTGAAATGATGCTATGAAGATAGCAATTATGAATAAAAAAAGAACGGCTTAAATAGAGAAATGAACAAGTATTAACATTCGAATTTTTATTGCTTTTCGTATTTTCACACTATAGAAGATTAAGACTGCATGCATTAAACTAATTCTGTTTTTTTGAATGGAATGTTATTGACATGTTTGATTTTTATAAACTGTTTAAAAACGTATTATAATTTTATGCAGATATGTAAAGTGAATAGTTTTAATCAGTTGATATTCAGTAAATAAAATATAAAAATGAAAGTATTATTTATAGGAGGAACAGGAAATATTAGTACGCCAAGTAGTAAGCTTGCAGTTGCTAAGGGAATAGATTTATATGTGCTGAATAGGGGGAAAGCTAAAGTTGAGATTGAAGGAGCACATTCCATTATTGGAGACATCAATAAGCCAGAAGAACTTACAGAACTAAAAAAGCATGAGTGGGATGTTGTAGTAAACTGGATTGCTTTTACACCAGAAGACATTGAGCGTGATATTAAATTGTTTAGAGGGAAAACAAAACAATATATTTTTATTAGTTCAGCATCATGTTATCAGACGCCTTTGAGCTATCCGGTGATAACCGAATCTACTCCGTTGTGTAATAATCTGTGGGACTATTCTCAAGGTAAAATACAGTGCGAAGATCGATTGCAAAAAGCATATAGAGAAGAAGGATTTCCTATCACTATTGTTCGTCCGTCTTTAACGTACGATACCGTAATACCGATTGCTATTGGCGGATTTAATAAATACAATACGGCACAACGAATTCTAGATGGTAAAGAAATTATAATACATGGTGATGGAACATCGCTATGGACAGTTACCCATTCTGATGATTTTGCAAAAGGATTTGTTGGTTTATTAGGATTACAGCCAGCAATCGGTCACGCTTTTCACATTACTTCAGATGAGGTTTTAAGTTGGAATATGATTTATAAAATCCTTGCGGATGCCTTAGGAAAAGAAGCAAATTTAGTACACATAGCATCAGATTTTATATGTAAAGTAGAACCATCATTTACAGGAACGTTATTGGCGGACAAAGCAGAAAGTGTTTTGTTTGATAATAGCAAAATTAAAACCTTCGTACCTGGTTTTAAAGCAACCATTCCGTTCTCAGAAGGAATTAAGAGAACCGTAAAGTGGCTAAAAGAAAACCCCGAGCATCAGAATATCGATAAAGAGACCGAGGCTAAAATTGAGAATGTGTTGAGTGCTTATAAGGGTTTGTAGGTTTTCGAGAGAACAAGTAGTTTAATTTACCATCCGTATTACCCACCCCTTAATCCCCTCCCAGGAGGGGAGATTTTCGTTTTTGTTTGTGAGTTTTAAGCAAATTTTGAACTATTTAGTTACTGTTTTGATTTTAGTAATAAAGATTAATTAAACCAAGAGTTATTCTCCTCTAGGGAGGGGCTAGGGGTGGGTATTGTAGGCAGTATTTCACAAGTGATTGGTAGTATTAAATGGTAGGTATCTAGTTGAACCTGATTAGTTATATCTAGCATTTTACAATAATTCATCATCCGTATTACCCACCCCATAATCCCCTCCCGAGAGGGGAGATTTGCGTTTTTGTTTGCGAGATTCTAACAAGTTTTGAAGTCTATTGTTACTCTAGTGACTTTAGCAATAAAGTTTAATTAAACCAAGAGTTATTCCCCTCTCTGTAGGGGCTAGGGGTGGGTCTCGTAGGCAGTATTTCGTAAATAATTCGTAATGCTCTCAGGGTAAACATCTATTTGAATCTTGTTAGTTTTATTTTGGATTTTAGAACAATTCATCATCCATATTACCCACCCCTTTATCCCCTCACATGACGGGAGGGTTACGTTTTTGTTTGCTAGTTTGTGTCAAATTTATATCTAAAGTTACGGAGATTTTTTTCTCAATATAATTTAATTCAAGCAAGAGCCATTACCCTCTCAGAAGTGGAAATTTAGGTTGTGTGGTAAGTGTATAATTACTTTGAAAATCCAAGTTTACAATTCTTAACGTATTAAAAAGTTTGAACACAGCAACAAACTGTTCGACACCTGAGAGGCTAGGCAAGTAGGGACATGAAATTTATTCACCTCTATTTAATACTAATCAACATAAATTGTAGGAAAATATATACGTTTTGAAACATAATTTCGTTATAATCTTATAAATCAATTAATTACTATACATGGCCATTAAAATAAACAGACTAGACACACATTTTACTCCAGACCCTAAACGAGTTATTGTGCGATTTTTTATGCCTGGAGGAGAATCTAGAGCAAAAAAAATTATAGATAGGGTAATAATGATGTCAGATTCAGATACTGCCCAAGTACTAAATCAAACTCTGCGTGATTTTAGTAATCGCCATAGAAATATAACTAGAATATTTTTAAATCATTTTGAAAGGGTGTCTTATATATTTAATGCACTTGGCTTAAATAGTCAAAACATTTCAGACGAGCGTAAACTATTAATTGGGGCTTATTTTACACACGAATATTCTATAGAATCAGCAGCGTTTTTTAATCCTTCAATTATAGAGGATCCGGATCAGTCGCATTTGGAAGACGGACAAAAAAGGGTAATTGTAAGTTTTAGAGCAACTGGTGAAGGTCACGTTTCATCTATTTGTTTTAGAGGTGCAACCTTGAATAAAGATTGCAGTTTAGAATTTAGCCCATTAGGTAAGTTGGTAGATGTTCCAGAAACAGTTCAGTTACATGAGTATAAAAAGGAAGATTTTTTGGTAAAACTAAATGACATGAACCTTAGTGCTGTAGAAGCGCTAGAGAAAATCATGAATCGTTTAAATGATACTTTTATTTTTCGTGAGCTATTGTATACTATAAATGAATTTGAAAAGAATAATGAAATTACGGTAGAAGTTAATAAAGTTCTTCATGCGATAAAATTCATTGCCAATGCTCAATATCAAATAGGTTTTTCGTTAGATACGTCAATAAATGAACGAGTTATTTTTCCAGTTACAGATGCAGAAAGTAATGGAATTGAAGATGCTAGATTTGTAAAATTTACAGATGATGATGGTGAAGTAACGTATTATGCTACATATACTGCCTACAATGGTTTTGTTATCATGCCGCAACTTATTGAAACAAAAGATTTTTACACATTTACAGTAAAACCAATTTATGGTAGAAATGCGCAAAATAAAGGTATGGGGTTATTCCCAAGAAAAGTAAATGGTAAATATGCTATGCTTTCTAGACATGATGGCGAAAATAATTATGTAATGTTCAGCGATCAAATAAATAATTGGGATAATGAAGCTGTTTTAATTCAAGAACCTAAGTTTGCCTGGGAATTTGTTCAATTAGGTAACTCTGGCTCTCCAATTGAAACTAGTGAAGGCTGGTTAGTTATAACTCATGGGGTAGGACCGGTTCGTAAATATGTACTAGGTGCAATTCTTTTAGACTTGAACGATCCTACAAAAGTGATAGCTCAGCTAGAAAATCCATTATTGTCAGCAAATGAAACTGAACGAGAAGGTTATGTACCTAATGTTGTGTATTCTTGTGGAGCCCTCTTACATAATGACTCAATTGTAATACCATATGCTATGAGTGATACAAGTAGTGGTTTTGCACATGTAGAATTAAAAGACATTATACAGAACATGACTTTTGTGGATAGAAAAAAAGTCAATCTTAAAAATCGCGGCAAGAGAATACTTTTAGTAGAAGACGATATTACTACGTCTATGATGCTTATTAAAACACTTACGGAAGATGGATTTGATGTAGATCATGCAGAAGACGGACTACTTGCATTAATAAAAATTGGTAAAACGAATTATGATTTAATTTTGTCAGATATAGAAATGCCTAATCTAAATGGTTATAAATTATTAGAGTTTATTAAGGAAAAGGCTATAAAAATACCAGTTGTATTCTTGAGTGCTTATGTTAGTGAACTAGATGAGATAAAGGGATTAGAATTAGGAGCTTCAGAGTATATAAAAAAACCTGTAGAGCGAAATATTTTAAAACTTCGCTTAAATAAGATTCTTTCATAAGAGTATAATGAAATTTATAAACAGCAAGGGCTCGCATTAATTTGCGAGCCTTTGCTGTTTAATATATCCTGTCCTGAAATAAGTTGACACAATATCGACTCATTTAAGAAACATTCAATTATTACGGTAAAAAGGCGTAATCAACGCGATTGTAATTTGGGCTTTAAATTAGCGGTTGTCAATCAGTTTGAAAAAGGTGAGATTACTTATAAACAGGCGCAAAAGGCTTATAGTATTCAAGGTATAAGTTTTATTTGGGCTCAGAAAACATGATACTAGTGACTGAAGTAACTCTACACGCCTTCAAATGCAAAATCAAATGAAACAATGCCAAAAAAATTAAATACTCGGAACGCGAGCTTTACTATTAAAATTTGAGGAAAAAAATTTTCAACACCATAATCGACATTTTCGATAAACAGTATGGTACCGCTATTAGAAAAAAGTATTTACCCGATCAATCCATCGCATCCGACAAGAACAACAATTAAGTTTATCTCGTTGTTGTCGATTGTTTGGGATAAGTAGACGAGCTTTCTGCCAATCAAAAAAATGTATAGCAAAAAAGGAGCAAGAGTTTATGAGAGTCAAGAATTTGGTCCAGAGCTTTCACAAGAATATTCCCAGGCTCGGTACATGAAAGCTGTATTACCTGTTAAAGGACGAATTCGCAAAGCACAATTTAAAAATAGGAAGAGATGCCCTGTTTGGATATTTACGCTCGAAATTGATGCTGATAAGGCCAAGGAAGAATTACACCAGTATAACAAACTCTAAACATTGGCTTAGAAAACATGCCAATCTGATAAAAGAAATCAAAGTTTCAGACCAGAAGAGTTCTTCGTCAGCGACATTACATATATCAAAAGTAGAGAGCGGACACATTACCTATCATTAGTAACCGATGCCTATAGTAGAAGAATAATGGGGTATCACTTTAGTGATGATAAGAGTGCGGAGTATTTGTTAAAGGGCGTAAAAATCTGAAAACAATAAATTTACGAACAAGGTTCTAATACATCGTTCCAATAGACGTTTACAGTATTGCTTGATCATATATCAAAAAAAATACAGCTAAGTCATTTATAACCATCGATGTATGTTGGTTATAATTATTACCAACATACATTGGTAGAATGGATAAACGGCATATTTAAAGCTCAAATCTTAATCTATAAATATAATAACGGGCATCGATTCAAACAGCTTATTTAAGAATCTACTGAAACTTATAATAACAAAATACCACACTTGAGTCTAAAATATAAAACACCTAACTTTATAAATAACAAAAAGCCCGAGAAGCTAAGCTCGTAGGCTTTTTGTTAATTTTTTAAAAATATCAACCTACTTTTTAGAACGACTCAATATCAATACTTTACATTAAACTACTTTATTAAAAGGCATAACGTTAGGTTCTCGTTGATTTTCAATTGTTTTATGGTTTTCTGATTTATTTGCATTTTCCAACTGTTGTACGGTTAAATAAGAAATTAAATAAGATATGGTACTCTCGGCTCCTTGGTTTCTATTTATACCTTCAGCACCAAGTCCGTCACAACATCCCTTAGATTCGGCATCATAAAGCGGAATTAGTAAATCGTTATTACCTAAAAACCAGCTAAATGCGGTATGCATTTTTTCATAAAAAATATTGTTTTTAGTAACATCAAAGGCTTTTCTATAAAGCATTACCATTGCCATGGCATCAATAGGCTGTTGCCCATCAGAAGAGCGTAATTGACCTTTTCTTTGCCAAGAGTTTCCTACTAATGAAATTCGGTCTTTTAAATGAATTTGTTCATCTAGGAAAATTGTCGTCTCTAAAGCTACTTCAAGAACTTTTCTTTCTTTTGTAATTGCATAAGTATGCCAAAGAGCTAATGGCATTAAGGCATTATCATAAGATAAAATAGGCTCGAACCACCTCCAGTCCTTACTATTTTCATCATTATACTGCTGAAGTAATTTCATGCTTAAAGAATTTAATACATTTAATAAACTTTCATCACCAGGATAACGTTCTAAAAAATAACTTATCCCGAGTATAATATATGATATGGCACGTATGGATTTAATCTTTTCAAAATTCTGAAAAGATTTAAAGAAAACATCTTTGGCAAATTGCAGATAATTATCGTTTGCTGCTACTTTTATTAAGTAGCCCATAGACCAAATTGTTCTGCCAAAAGAATCTTCTGACCCAATCATATCTAAAAACCTTTTATCAAAAGACATATCATTATGAAAATAGCCATTATCTTGTTGCATTAACTTTATATATCTTAAATAAGTATCAGCAAGCTTTAAGGCAGAATCGTCATAATGCTGTTCATTAGCCATTAGAACTACAAGTAAAGCACGAACATTGTCATCTAGGCAGTATCCTTCTTTATAATCTGGAACAGAATAATTTGCATGTTCTAAAATTCCTGTCACGTCTGTAAGTCGTTTTAAATGATCTAGACCAAATGACGGCAAATATTTAATTTTGTTGGAGTTATTTCTATTTTTTAGTTTTTTATTTGCTTCTTTTACTTCCTTAAAAAGAGCATGGTGAGCTTTACCAATTTGAGGCCAGTACATTTTTTTACCATACTCAAAAGCTATTTTTCGGATTGAGTCGGCTTCTTTTGGATTTTTAAGTAGATTACATAATTCTTGGCTTAGCTTATCGCTATCGTTAAAATCAAATGTTTTACCACGCCCGTCTGCAAGTAATTCCTTTGCATGCCAAAATGGTGTAGATATGGTACAAGCACCGGCACCAATGGCATAAGAAATAGTACCGCTTGTAATTTGTGCTTCATTTATATAGGGAGTTATGTAGAAATCTAAACCGACAAGAAAGCTTTTTAAATCTTCTTCTTCAAAAAAGCCATCCTCAAAAATCACATAATCTGCTACGCCATTTTCAATTGCAAGATTCTTTAAATAATCTCTATAAGATTCTCCACTATGCTTTTTAACATTAGGGTGAGTTTGCCCCATCACTATATACACAACATCTGGATAATTTTTCACAACACTAGGTAGTGCATTAATAACAGTTTCTATACCCTTACTACGTCCTAAAAATCCAAATGTGCCGAGCACTTTTCTATTTCCATAATTAAATTTTTTTAATTTCTTTACATCTGTAAAATCAGGTACACCATGTTGAATAAGGACAATTTTTTGCTTAGGAATTTTATAAATAGAATTTAAGAAATCAACAGCCAAATGGCTCATAACTATCATTTTTTCAGATAGTTCACCCATTTTTTTTATGATGTGTTTTTCATGAAAACTGGGAGTTTTAAGTATTGTATGAACTGTAGTAATTATTGTCATTTGCAGATTACTCATTAATCGTAATATAAACACCCCACTAGCACCACCAAAAATACCAAATTCATGTTGTATTATACAAATGTCAGCATTTAAGTCATTTATGTAACGAGCAGCAGCATCGTATTCCAAAGGTTCATTTTGGTTAATAGTTTTACTTACAATTTCAGGATAATCGTGAGTGGTCTCACCATTTTCCATCGCAATGACGAATATTTCATTTTCCTCGTTAGCAGTGTTGTAAGAATTTATGATGGACTCTGTAAGGTTTGTTGTAAAAGTTGCAATACCGCAACGTCTTGGAAGGTAATTACCTAAAATAGCTATTTTCATTTATGGTTGATTTTTAACTAAAATAAAGTAGGTTAATTCTTACTTTATTGTGTTATATTTATACTGAACGATACAAAAAGTACATTATTGTAGTAAAAATCTTCTTATTTTAACATTTAATCAATAATTATTGAACTCATATGTACAACGCTCTCATTTTTCAGTTTTAAATGATTAGTCTATAATAATGGTTTCTCACACGCAGTATTTATTCCCCTCTCGGTAGGGGCTAGGAGTGGGTCTTGTAGGCAGTATTTAACAAATAATCCGTAAATTTTTCAGGGTAAATATCTAGTTGGTATCTCATTAGTATGATTTAGCTTTTTAGACTAATTCATCATCCGTATTACCCACCCCTTAATCCCCTCCACGGAGGGGAGATTTTCGTTTTTGTTTGTGAGTTTTAAGCAAATTTTGAACTCTTTAGTTACTGTTTTGATTTTAGTAATAAAGATTAATTAAACCAAGAGTTATACTCCTCTAGGGAGGGGTTAGGGGTGGGTATTGTAGGCAGTATTTCGCAAACAGTTCGTAAAAATTTCATAGGTAAAAATCTAATTTAATCTCCTTAGTTTGATTTACCTTTTAGAACAATTCATCATCCATATTACCCACCCCTTAATCCCCTCCCGAGAGGGGAGATTTGCGTTTTTGTTTGCGAGTTTCTAACAAATTATCATATATAGTTACTTAGATGAATATCCCGATCAAGTTTTGAAGTCTATAGTTACACTGTTGACGTTAGGGACAAAGATTATTTAAGCAAGAACTATTCCCCCCAAGAGGGGATTATTGCGTTTTTGATTGGGAGTATTTGACCAAAAAGCAATTTAAAGTCGCTTAGTAAATTTTTTCACGAAGGATTAAATACATGCTCAAACTGTTCCCCTCTTGGGAGGGGCTAGGGGTGGGTTTTGTAAGTACTATAATTTAAAATGATTTGAATTCAATAAATAATTATAGAATTAGTCCGAATCCCTAGAATCTAAGAAAATACCGTACTCGGTATCAACTCCTCAACAATTTCACCATCTTTTAAATACACGTAATAAGAATGGTTTTCATCATTTAACGAAACAGAAGTATGAACTTCACCATCAATAAAATGAATTGCAGAACGGTCGTCGCAGGCGTAACCATTAGAAAGTTTACCTGTTTTTATATTATCGAAATACAAAGGTCTACGTGAAGTTTCTGAATTGTAATGCGGACAGTGGCTTTTGTCAATAAATGCCATACCACCAACGATACTTAATTCTTTAGGTCTGGAGTCTGTAGTACCGCCATTAAACCAACATAAAGACCCAGCGCTACCGCCGCCCATAACTACGCCTTTATCATAGGCTTTTTTAAGAGCGATATCAATACCTTGGGCTTTCCAAATTGCTAACATGTTTAAGGTGTTACCTCCACCCACAATGATAGCATCCATTCGAGAGATAATCTCCTCGAAAGATTCTTTTTGGTCGTATGAATTTATCCAGACGGAAAGTACATGCGGAGTAACGTCTATTTGAGAGCACACATCATAGAAAGAAGCAATATATTGTTCATCTTCACCGCTAGCTGTTGGTATAAAGCACATATTTGGTTTTTCCTTACCTGTAGCTTTTGCGATGTAATTTAAAAATGGTACGGTATGACGACCGCTGCCATAAATAACCAGTTGCTTTTTCATAATGTAGTGTGTTAGTATAAATGAAATTCTAACAGAAGCTATTCGCTTCTGCTAGAGTCATTTCTTTTTTTAGGTCTACTCGTATTTCTATTGTTCTTTCCTCGAAAGTTGTTGCCACCAGGTCTGTTACGGTTTTTATTTTTATTGCCGTTATTTCTTGGTTGTTGAGCTGGTTTCTCATCTTGTGCATCATCAGAATCCCCATCAGTAAATTGATGCTCTGGCATGCGTGGTATAGGTTGCTTTATTAGCTTTTCAATATCACGTAAGTATGCTCTTTCTTCTTTATCACAAAAGGAAATTGCGATTCCGCTTGCATTTGCACGCCCAGTTCTACCAATACGGTGTACATAAGTTTCAGAAACATTAGGTAAATCGTAATTAACAACTAATGATAAATCTTCAACATCGATACCCCTTGCGGCAATATCGGTAGCTACTAATACTTTCAACGACCCATCTTTAAAACTACCTAAAGCTTTTTGTCTAGCCGTTTGCGATTTGTTACCATGTATTGCAGCAGAACTTATACCAGCTTGGTCTAATTTCTTTACAATCTTATTTGCACCGTGTTTAGTTCTTGAAAATACAATAAGCGTATTCTCAGGGTTTTCATTAATAAGGTGAATAAGAAGTTTAGGCTTATTCGCTTTACTAACAAAATAGACACCTTGTTCAACCTTCTCTGCGGTTGCTTGTTCAGGTTTAATAGTAACACGTTCAAAATCACCAAGCATTTTACGAGAAAGTTCTACGATATCTTTAGGCATGGTTGCCGAGAAGAACAACGATTGTCTTTTAGCTGGTAATTTTGCAATGATTTTTTTAATGTCGTGAATGAAACCCATATCCAACATTTGGTCGGCTTCATCTAAAACTACATGCTCTAAATCTCTAAAAGAAATAAAACCTTGGTTCATTAAATCTAATAAACGACCGGGAGTAGCTATTAAAATATCAACGCCACCTCTAAGTGCATTTACTTGTTTACCTTGTTTTACACCGCCAAAAATAACAGTATTACGTAAGCCAGTATGTTTACCGTAAGCCGTAAAGCTTTCGGCAATCTGTATGGCAAGTTCACGAGTAGGAGTAACAATCAGTGCTTTTATCTTTCGTTTGTTTTGGCTTAAACTAATACCTTCATATAATTGATGAAGTATTGGAATACCAAAAGCAGCTGTCTTACCAGTACCTGTTTGTGCAACACCTAAAAGATCTTTGCCTTTAAGTAATATAGGAATTGATTGTTCTTGAATTGGAGTAGGGTGAGTATAACCTTCGGCTTCTAAGGCTTTTAGGATTGGTTCGGCTAGGCCGAGTTCTTTAAATGTCATAATTTTTAATAAAGCGCGAAGTTACGGCTATTATTAAAAGGATTTGAAAAAAACCTTTCCTCTTGTGTAATGGCTTATAAGGGATAATGATGCTAAAATGTCCATTTGTGTTATAAATGGATCGCTACACAACATTTTTTTGACCATAGGTGTCTATTTGGTTAGCTTTATTTTGTTAATTATTGTTGAATGATATTGAGGTATAAATTTTTCATTTGTAGTATTTTATGTTGTTTGATGACGAGTCTTGTAAAAGGGCAAGGCACAGATTTACCTCCGGTACTGTCGGCAACAGGAAATCAGCTGTATTGTCCGGCTGCATCACTGCCCGTAGCACAATCCATAAGTATTACTGATCCAGATGATACAAGTACTTCTGCCGTTTATATACAAATATCTAACGGTTATATCAATGGCGAGGATATTTTGACACTAACTGGATTTCATCCTAACATTACTACAAGTTGGGATATTGTGCAAGGTGAGTTAACCTTACAAGGTCCTGCAACATATACCGAATTTGAAGCTGCGGTCTTAGAGACTGAATTCTCTAGCAGTTCCCTAACTCCATCTGGAATTAGGCAATTTTCGATTACAGTAGGTGAGGCTAATTTTTTACCTTCTACCCAGCATTATTACGAATTTGTTTCTGCACCAGGTATTTCTTGGACAGCAGCAGAGGCCGCCGCATCTGCTCGAACTTATTTTGGATTACAAGGATATTTGGTAACGCTTACAACACAGGAAGAAGCTGATTTTTCTGGAGCACAAGCCAGTGGTTTTGGATGGATAGGGGCAACAGATTTAGCAGTTGAAGGTGAATGGCGTTGGGTTACTGGACCTGAGGCAGGGACTCAATTCTGGCAAGGACTCTCTAATGGTACAGAACTAACTTTCGCCAATTGGAATGGTGGTGAACCTAATAACGTTGGTAGTAATGGAGAAGACTATGCGCACATTGCAGCAGCATCTGTAATTAGAGGTGGAGCGCCAATAGGTGCTTGGAACGATTTACCAAACAATGGGGGTGGGGGAGCTTATGCTTCACAAGGTTATGTAGTAGAATACGGTGGTATGCCGGGTGACCCAGTTTTGAATATTTCTGCCACCACTAGCTTAACTGTTAGTAAGTGTAATGTAATTACCAATAGAAGAATTACGTACCGGGTAAAGAATTAAATGTAGCGCTAGAACTTTTATGTCCTATAGTCCACACACGCGATTCAACACTATAAGATAGCAACCTTCATCTATTTTAATTAGGCAAAAGAACACTATTATAATGTGTCAAAACTAACCGACAACTGTTTTATTGAATATACACAGAGTTTTTATCATTTTTTTTGAGGTGTTCTACAACTTTAAATTCATTCCGTTTAACCATTTCATACTGGTCAGACCAGCTACTTTACACCCATGTAAGATAGGTACTAAATATTCTTTGAAGAGATATTTTGCTCGAACTTTTTTGTCGGAAGGTCTTAGAATTTTTTTGACAGTATATCTTTAAACATCTTATTATCGAGACTTACGTCGGCATACATTTTGCTTAAGTCTCAGATTTTCTCTTCTAAATCTTTCAGGCGTTTGAGTTCCTGTTTTTCCATACCACCGTACTTTTTACACCAGTTTTCAGTTTTCAGTTTTCAGTTGCCAGTATTAAGTATTAGGTACAAAGTACAAAGTATAAAGTATAAAGTAGAAAAGAGATAATAGAGTAGAGAGGAAAGACTACAGGCAATAACAATTTAGCTACGCAAAATTTTATTTTCCAACAACCAACAACCAATTAAAGTCCCACCATTGCAGCTTCGGCACAACGTTCTCCGTCCATAGCGGCAGATACGATTCCACCAGCATAACCACCGCCTTCACCACAAGGGAAAAGACCTTTAATAACAGGGTGTTCTAATTTTTCATTTCTTGGAATACTTATGGGTGATGAAGTTCTAGATTCTACACCTACAATATTTGCCTCGGCAGTATAATACCCATGCATTTTATCACCGAATGCTTTGAAGCCTTGGCGTAGTCTACCACCTATAAGTTTGGGTAATAGTGAATGTAGTGGAGCAGAGTTGAGTCCGGGTTGATATGAAGTCGGATTTAAATCTACAGAAAGGTTTCCTTCTACAAAATCTGTCAATCGTTGTGCGGGAGCAGTTTGTGTTCTTCCTCCAGAGGTAAAAGCCAATCGCTCTAAAGCCTTCTGATATTCTAATCCTTTTAATGCTCCAAATTTCTCGTACTTGGGAATATCTTTATCTACGTTAATTTCAACCACGATACCCGAATTTGCATACAGGTTATTTCGTTTCGACGGAGACATTCCGTTCACGACAACCTCACCAGGTGACGTTGCGGCGGGAACTATGAATCCGCCAGGGCACATACAAAAAGAATATACACCACGTTCTTTAACTTGTTCTACCAAACTATAGGAAGCAGCGGGTAGCAATTCGCTACGATCACCAGAGCAATGATATTGAATACTATCTATAATATGTTGCGGATGCTCTACACGAACACCCATAGCAAATGACTTTGCTTCAAGTGCAATATCTTTTTTATGCAGTAAATCGAAAATATCGCGAGCTGAATGTCCCGTTGCCAAGATTACCCGTTCCACAGCCATTTCATCATTCTCGTTTAAAACAATCGCTTTTAAGGTATTTTCTTTAATAACGAAATCGGTCACTTTAGTATTAAAATGAATTTCACCACCGTGATGCTGAATTACTTCACGAATATTCTGAACAATTTTAGGAAGTTTATTCGTGCCAATATGCGGATGAGCATCAACCAGAATCTGGTCTGTAGCACCGTGAAAAACTAAACTTTCAAAAATGCGACGAACATCGCCACGTTTAAGGCTACGGGTATATAATTTTCCGTCAGAATAAGTGCCTGCACCACCTTCACCAAAACAGTAATTGCTTTCAGGGTTTACCTGATGGTCTTGGTTGATGGCTTTTAAATCTCGTCTACGATCTTTTACATTATTACCACGCTCAAGAACAATAGGTTTGTAACCCATTTCTAAACAACGTAATGCAGCCCACATCCCAGCTGGTCCGAATCCTACAATATGAATTGGTTTTGCGTTCGATACATCTTTGTATTTAAAGTTAAGGGCATCGCTAGGGGCAGGTTCATTAATATAAATCGCCAGTTTGTAATTAAAGAAAATTTTAGGCTTACGAGCATCAATAGATTTACGAAGTACCTTAATTTTAAAGGTGCCATCTTCGAGTCCTAAGTACTTTGCCGCACGAATTTCTAATCCGTTAGGTGTGCCTTCTTCCTTTAATGTTAACCGCAATTGTACATTTCTGACCATGCTGCAAAATTAAATGAAATTAAATTACTGATTTAATTATCCTGACATTCCTTTTAAGGTAATTTGAATCATAGATTTATTTAGATATTTCATTTAAAGCTTGTTTGAAAGAGTTTACGGAGCGTGTAATATCAGAAGCTGTTGTCGCCCAAGAACAGATACTTATTCTAATCACTTTTTTACCTTTCCATATGGATCCGCCTGCCCAACATTCTCGTAACTCTTGAACCCTTTTCAGCACATTATCGGTAAGTGCATCGGTTTCACATTGAATTAATACTTGATTAAAAACAACGTCATTAAGAACAGAGAATCCGTCTACAATCTTAATTTCATTGGCAAACTGATTGGCTCTTAGGTGCATTTCATAAATCATTTCATCAATACCATTTTTGCCTAAATATTTCATTGTTGCCCATAGCTCAATAACTCTGGCTCTGCGTGACATCTCTGGTGTATAGAACATACCATCTCGCTTTTCGCCTGTTATAATGTAGCTTCCGGTCATATGTAGGGCAGATCTAATTGCAGCTTCATCTTCACAAAGTACAATGCCGCAATCATACGGAGTGTTTAGAGTTTTATGTCCGTCAACAGCCCAAGAGTTGGCTCCTTCAATACCCTTTGTTAAATGTTTTAATTTATCTACGGCACCGGCCCACAGACCAAAAGCACCATCAATATGTACCCATGACCCTGCCTTTTTTGCAATTTTACATAGCTCGGAGAAATTATCAAAAGAACCGCTATTAACATTCCCAGCTTGTAGAATTAATATAGTTCTTTCATCTAATTGAGGTAAATTATTCAGCTCTAGTCTACCTTGATCATCAACATCTACCCATTCAATATTTTCTTTACCAAATCCTAAAAGTCCTATTGCTTTTAGAATAGTAGAATGCGCATGTTTACCAGTAACAATTCGTAATTGAGGAGCATTGAACAAACCTTTATCGTTAATATCCCAATTAAGGTTGGATAGTAATCTAAAGCGCGCAGCTGCTAATCCGCAGAAATTAGCAGTAGAAGTGCCACTTACAAAACCTGCGACAGTACTTTCAGGAAGATTTAAAATCTCTTTTAACCATTTCTCAACAACAGTTTCTAGTACTGATCCAATAGGGGAGAGCACATGCATGGCAGGTGCTTGATCCCAAAATGTAGATATTACTTTTGCGGCTAAACTTACAGGTATAGCGCCACCAGAAACAAAGCCGAAGTATCTAGCACCTGTTGTTGTAACTGTTGCTGGAGAACCGTATTGGTTTAAAAAATCTAAAACATCATTGGCTTTGCTCGAATTCTGCGGCATAGATTCATCGAATTTATCTAAGTCAGATAATGCCTGTTCAGTTGGATATACATTTCTTTCAAAAACACTTTCTAGATATTCTTTTGCGAATTGAGACGCTTTTTCAAAAATGATTTTCTCATCCACTTCTTTATACATCTGTTTCTGTACTTTACTTGTGCTTTTCATTTTATATATTTTTAGAATTGTTACTGATTATCGCTTTCAAAATTGAACAATTTATAAATACCATAACAGATTCAGTTTTTGTAAATTTAACCAGTACAGATAAAAAATCATATTGAAATCAATACCCACAAAAAGTTATAAATACATAGAAATTGCTAACAGTATAGAGCAACAAATTTATGATGGAGTTCTTAAGTTAGGCGATAAGTTACCTTCATTACGTGTATTGCAGCAAGAATACGGCGTTAGCATAAGTACAGTTCTACAGGCGTATTATCAATTAGAGGCAAAAAGTTTAATTGAGCCTAAAGCAAAATCTGGATATTTTGTCATTTTTTGCTCAGCGGATATTCCAAAGAGTCCTGTGAAGAGTAGTCCGGATCAATCATCTGTAAAAAGTAGTTCAACAGAAATTATCGTTGATTTTTTTCAAAACCTTTCTATTGAAAAGGGCGTTGATTTTTCATTGGGTGTACCATCAAAAGAGTTGTTACCTATTGCGAAGTTAAACAAGGTTATGCATGATGCAATTATATCGTTGCCGCTAGGTGGCAGTGCACAAGGCGATATTTTAGGACGTGAGAATTTACGAAGACAAATAGCGCGAAGGTCTATTTTATGGGGAGGTAAACTTACAGAAAATGATTTAATCATAACATCTGGTTGTACCAGCGCATTATCATTTTCTTTGATGACCGTAACGAAGCCAGGAGATACCATTGCAGTAGAAAGCCCTGTTTATTTTGGATTATTACAACTTGCAAAGACATTAGGGTTAAGGGTTCTAGAGTTGCCAACAGATCCCCTTACAGGTATAGACTTGAATGCCTTAGAAAAAGCAATTGACAATAATGATATTAAAGCAATTGCAATAATTTCTAATTTTAATAACCCTATGGGGAATACAATGTCTGATGATGGTAAAAAGGCATTGGTGAAAATTATTCAAAAACATAACATTCCACTTATAGAAGATGATATATATGGTGATATTTATTATGGCGAAAGTAGACCTACTACATGTAAAACCTATGATGATACAGGTCTTGTAATTCTATGCGGCTCTTTTTCTAAAACACTTGCTTGTGGGTATAGGGTAGGATGGGTGGCACCAGGTAACTATTTCGATGAAATCGTGAAACTAAAACTTTATTTGTCTTCAACCACGGCGACAATTACCGAAGAAGCATTGGCGTTATTTTTAGAAAAGGGTAGGTATGACCATCATTTAAGAAAGTTACGGCATACGCTACATACGAACAGTTTGAAATTTTTAAAAGCTATTGTAGCATATTTTCCAAAAGATACACGAGTAAGCAAACCAAAGGGAGGTTTTCTATTATGGGTAGAATTAGCTGTAACTATAGATACAGAGGTACTCTATAAGTTAGCGGAATGTGAAGAAATTAGATTTTTTCCTGGAAAGATTTTTACACTCCAAGATCAGTACAACAATTGTCTTCGTCTTAGTTACGGACTGGTTTGGAATGAAGAAATAGATAATGCTTTATACCGTTTAGGAATACTCATTAAAAACTATGAGCAGATAAAGAACTAAGCATTTATTTGTTTAAAATTACTTTTCTACAATAGTTCTAAAAGTCAAATTTACTCTAGGGTTTTTACTTTTAGTAGTTGGCGGCAATCGATGTAACCAATTTGTTTGCGTTTCATCTTTCATAATCAATAAGCTGCCATGTTCTAAAACCAATTCTACTTTCTCTTTAGTTTCTTTATGTTTAAATGCGAATTTGCGTTCATCGCCAAAACTAAGAGAAGCAATGGCTCCGTTCTTCTTTAGGTCTTTTTCTCCATCGCTGTGCCAAGCCATACCCTCGCTACCGTCGTGATATAAGTTTAGTAGGCACGAGTTAAACGTTTCTCCTGTTTCTTGTTCTATTCTATCTTTTAATGCCAGTAATTCCATCGTCCACGGTAAAGCCTCTTTTGTAGTATTAGAGTAAGTATATTCGAATGGTTTTTCGCCATACCAAGCTACTTTACGTTTGGTAATAATCTTTTTTCCAAAGATGATAGCTTCATCATTTTTCCAAACAATGTTATTGAGTAGTTTATCTAGGTAATTCTCAGCTTCCTGTTGGGTAAGTATTTTTCCGTAGTAATTAACTGTTCCTCCCTGCGGAAGCAAGTTTTTACTATGGTCAACCTTTATATCGAATAATTTCATTTTCTAATTCATGCTCGTGTGCTTTTACAAGCTAATAAAATTTTAACGCTTTAAAAAACAAAAGCGAATAGCTAACCTTTTTTTATAAGATTATCTACTCGCTTTTATAATTAAAGAGAACTTTGTTGATATAGACTATTTGCTTTTAAGCAAGTTTTTAATCGTTTTGTTCCATTTTTCTATAGACTGAAACTCTCCGCTCAATTGATAGTTTACTTCAGCATTATAGAATTCAAAAACGGTATCGGGTTCATTTGCCTTTTTAGAAAAAAGATTCAAAAGTAAACGCTCTGTTATTTTCTCTTTTCTAGCATACGATTTGCCGATATTGGCAATTTCAGAGGTCTTAATGGTAGATAAATCGGCGTATTGTTGATTTAAAACATCACCATTTTTAGAAATAAAGAATACGAATTTTTTCTGTGCATCAACACCTATGGCGTAGTGACCAAAAATTTCATGTTCCGTTATTTGACAATTATGTTTACTGGCAACATCGTTAAGAGATGTCATCATTTGTTTTTCTTTCGTTTTTCTACTTCTGCTAGTTACAACAAAAGGCATTGCACAAAGTGCAACAGATGCTAAACCAATAGCGGCTATTCCTAATTCCATTTTCTAATTTTTTAAATATGATATATTGTTTTCTGTATGATGTTTTAAATAACATCATATTAAATAGTTACATATGGTTACCAAAACGATAACCTTTAAAAAAATGGATTACCAGAAACTATGGAAAGGGAAGATGTAATCAGACTTTCTATGTCTTATCAATAACGTATTAGCGAACAGTTGGTACTGCTTTATTCTTGCTGCAAAGCGTAACTCACTATTATTTATATGTGAGATTAAACTTGTGAACGGTAATTTGTAATTCGGTGATGATACTTCCGCAACATCAGAAACTGAAATTTCAGATTGCTGTGCATGTGGAGATAATGTCTTTGTAGATTCTTTGAATAAGGATTGCTTATTATTGCTAAGGTTTATTACAACCTCATTAGAAAATGGTAACGTATTTGCAGAACTATATATCCCGAAACAATAAATTGTAACGAGTAAAAGCACTTTAAATATGTTATTTATACTTTTCATATTAAGCAATAACCGCTTGGTTTAGAATTACATTAACTTCTTTCAAACTTTCGTCATTATCTAGCAGCAATACTAGAGTATCATTAGCTTCTATAATGGTAGAACCTCCGGGTCTAACAAAAGTGCCATCTCGTTTGATCATTACAATGAATGCAGCTCTTGGTAAGTGCAAATCTATTATACGTTTATCTACCGCAAAACTATTTGGCAAAATTATAACTTCTTCCATAGCAGATTTCGGTAGATTGAGAATATATCTATCATTTTCTGCTATAGGTTTCACTTCGTCAGGTAAAGCAACATTCAGCCATTTTGCAAAAATAGACAATGTAGTACCTTGAATTAGTACTGATGAAACCGATATAAAGAATACAATGCTGAAAATGATATTCGCTTTGTCAATACCTGCAAGTAGGGGATAGGTAGCAAATACAATTGGTACGGCACCACGCAAACCCACCCAAGAGATATAGAATCTTCTACCCATTTTCATTTTAAAGAACATTAAGCTGAGAAAAACACTTACCGGTCTTGCTACTAGAATGAGAAATACTGAAATTAGTAATCCGATGCCTAAATATGGAATAATTTGCGATGGAAAAACTAATAATCCTAAGGTTAGGAACAATACAATTTGCATTAACCAAGCCATACCATCGAACATCTTTAAAATGGTCGATTTATGTATTAAATCTTGATTACCTAAATATACGGCACAAATGTAAATGGCTAAGAATCCGTTACCACCAACAGCATCTGTAGCTGAAAAGGTGATGAACATTAGAGCGATTACCAATACTGGGTAAAGGCCTTCAAAACCAAGTTTGATTTTATTGATGATAATCTCACTCAATTTACCAAAAGCAAATCCACCTATAGCTCCCAGTATCATTTGTTGTAAAAATAGGGGTATGATGGAAAGAACACTTAAATCTTGATTAATGACCAAGGTTAAAAAAGCAAGTGTTAGTACATAGGCCATAGGGTCGTTACTACCACTTTCTAGTTCTAATGTAGGTCTAAGGTTGCTTTTTAACGCTAAGTTCTTTGAGCGTAATATGGAGAAGACAGCGGCGGCATCGGTAGATGAAACTATAGATCCCAAAAGCATACTCTCGTAAATGGTGAAGTCTGTAATGTAGTACACAAAAGTACCTAGTGTAAGTGCTGTAAGTAAAACTCCTAAGGTAGAAAGTACCAAACCTTCTTTTAAAATCGGTTTTACAGCTTTCCAGTTGGTATCTAATCCACCAGAAAAGAGAATAAAGTTCAAAGAAACGATACCTATAAATTGAGCAAGCTTGGGGTCGTCGAACTGAATGCCACCAATACCATCAGAACCTGCCAGCATACCAATAGCCAAGAAAAGGATTAATGTAGGTACCCCAAACTTGTAGGAGGTCTTACCTACTATAATGCTAATAAACAGCAGAATAGAACCTACAAGAAGTATGTTTTCAATGGTAAGATTCATTGGTGGTTATTAACTTAAATTTTGTAGCTGTAAAGTTAATTTATTTATCAAAAATTCAATGTAAATGTTAAGGTTTGGCACAATGTTAACATGTTGTATTAATACCGGAAGTTGCAAGAAAAATTATTGTCTTTTAATCTTAAGGTCAAGTTAATGATTATTAAGATCTTCCCAATTAATATTTTACATAGTTTATTATAAATACATTTGCATGTATCAATATATTAAATTCATCATGGAGCTAAAACAAATAGAAAAAATATCTAAAGCATTAAGTGATGTCAATCGTCTAAAAATATTACAATACATGCAAAAGAATCAAGGTAAGGTAGAATGTACTAAAGCATGTGATTTATTAGATTTAGCACAACCTTCTATTAGTCATCATATAAAGAAACTAGTAGAATCGGAATTAATAAGTCAACATAAAATTGGTCGTAATTATAACTATTCACTGAATCATGAAGTGTGGGATAATTATATGTTGAGGTTGCAAAATTTGTAATTTTTTAAAATAGATATATAGATACTTTTAAATATATAAATGAATTTAATAGTATGAAAAAAATAAAATATTCCATATTAGATTTAGCCATAGTATCGCAGGGGACTACATTGAAAGATACCTTTGATCATTCGGTAGCTTTGGCACGAGCTGCGGAAGAATCTGGCTATACCCGTTTTTGGTTGGCAGAGCATCATAATTCAGTAGCTATAGGTAGTAGTGCAACATCTATTTTAATAGGTAAAATTGCTGAAGAGACAAAAACAATACGAGTTGGTTCTGGCGGAATAATGTTACCTAACCATTCCCCGTTAATTATAGCGGAGCAGTTTGGTACCTTAGGCATATTATATCCTAAACGAATAGACTTAGGCTTGGGTCGCGCGCCGGGTACAGATCAGTTGACAGCACAAGCCATACGTTCAGATTTTTATCAAGCAGCTCAGTCATTTCCTTTAGAAGTTGAAAAAATACAACGCTACTTTTCTCCTGAAAATGCCCATGCAAAAGTACGTGCTACTTTAGCCGAAGGGGTAGAGGTGCCTTTATACATTTTAGGTTCAAGTACTGATAGTGCACATTTAGCAGCTAAAAAAGGTTTGCCTTATGCTTTTGCGAGTCACTTCGCTACAACCCACTTAATGAATGCGTTGAAAATTTATCATAATGAATTTCAGCCTTCACAAGAGTTGGAAAAACCTTATACGGCTGCTGGAGTAAACATCATTATTGCAGATACGGACGAAGAAGCAGAACGCATTTCTACATCGTTATATAAAATGATAATTGCACTGTTGACGGGTAATAGAACCTTTATGCAACCACCAGTTGACATGACAGATGATTTGCGTGAGTTAAGTCAGAACCCTGCTGTGCAGCAAATGTTGAAATACTCATTTATTGGAAGCAAAGAGACCGTTAAAAAACAAGTACAGCAGTTTATATCAGATACTCAGGTAGATGAATTGATTGCAGTGACCAATATTTACGACGGTAAAGACCGTATAAAATCTTATCAACTGTTTGCGGAGATTATGAAAGAATTGAACGTTGAAACACCTTTGCTTTAAGCTTATTTGTTACTATTGATAGGTGTTTTTAATTATGTTTAAAATATGGTAGTATGCTGAATATTGAGCTTTAATTTTAGATCTTGGTCTTCTTTCTTTAGTGTAAGTTCCATTATTTATTTTTGATTTTACCACCTTATAATTCAATTTAATGGCTACAAGTGGGAGCAGAAAATCTAGCCCCCACTTTAGGTTATATTCCTTTACAACTTGTTGTTGTAAAACTATTTTTAAAACATTCTTTCCATATAATAAAACCCCAGACGAAACAGGGTTGAAGTTCGTTATATTAAGGTTTTCGTTTAAATAAAGTTCCATTTTCGCTCGTTCTTGAATTTCTAGGGTAGATTGAGTAATTACATTTTCAATTTGCCTTTCACCAACTAAAATTTCATCAAAACTTGGTTGGCTCTCTTTGATGTAATTAATAAACGTATCAAGAAATATGGCATGAGGAAAATCACTATCCATATCACATTTTAAAATGAAATCTGCTTTTGATTTTAATGCTTCTTCAAACAGTTTTTTTGTACTTTTTACAATTCCTTTATTAATACTATTACTTATTATTTGAAGTTCATTGAAAGTATCATCCTTAAATTTATTTAATACAAACAAAGATTCATCTGTACTAAAATCATCTAATACAATTAACTGAAAAGAATAATCTTTGTAATTAGAAATTTGTACTAGAATTGTTTTTAGCGTAGCAATTATATTTTTTTCCTCGTTAAAAGAGGGAATTACAATTACTATTTTAATCATTATTTTGTAATAAGTAAATCATATTTTTTTAGTGTTATTCATTGACATCTATGATAGATTGTCGCTCTCTATTAACGGTGAGTTTTGTTACATCTGGACGTGAATAATGCCCAACAGGGTCAAAATTTTGTCGTTCTTCAAGTACTCTATTAAAATCTATTGTCGTTGTAATAAGACCTTCCTTGTCAATAACCGGTGGTAAGATCCATTCTCCATCCGGTCCGGCAATACAAGAGCCTCCGTTTGCCAGAGTATTTGGGCAGTTTTCAAGAATAGTATCTAAGTGTGGTGTGTCTTTAGGGAAATCGGTTTTGCTCATTAAACTAGAAACGGAAACTACAAAAGATCTAGATTCCCTTGCGATAAATCGTGTAATATCAGCAGTGTTGTAATCGGAACCCGGCCATACGGCAATATGCAAATCTTCTCCCAAACCATATAAAGCGGTGCGCGGAAGAGGCATCCAGTTTTCCCAGCAATTTAGTCCGCCAACAGTAAAGTTTTTTAACTCGTGAACTCGTAAACCATTACCATCACCAGGTGCCCATGTAAGTCGCTCTTCATAGGTGGGCTGTAATTTTCTGTGAACCGATTTAATTTCACCATCACTATTGATATAAACCAGCGAGCAGTAAATACTGTGTCCGCCTCTATTTTTTGCTCGTTCCATTAATCCTAAGTAGATGGCAATCTTATGTTGCTTTGCAAGAGCACAAATGTCATCTAATTCTCCCGCTTCAATTTGAATGGAATTTTTAATATAATGGGCATGAATTTCTTTCTGAACTTTAGAGTCAAACTGAGCACCATCGGTCATGGAAACCCAAAAAGGATAGCCAGGTAATAGAGCTTCACCAAAAACTACAAGCTCACAATCATCTTCACCAGATTTAATGATATAATCCTTGATTTTATCAATAGTCTTCTCTTTATTTAGCCAAACAGGTGAGATTTGAGCCATACCTATTTTAAGGTTATTTTGTTCTGGGGTATCTATTATTTTAGCCATTGCTGAATACTATTTTTATATTATAATTTTGAAATTATTTTTTATCAAGAGAATGTTGATTATTAAATGTATGATAAAGATCAACTTTAATATGAAATATGTAAATATCTAGTTTATAGTCTATTGTGGTTGATTATTTATTCTTTTAAAATGCCGTTTTGGCTAACGCTATAAAAAGAAGTTCCGTCAAAACGGAACAAACCCATATAGCCTCCCAGCCAAATTCTCCCTTCATTATCTTCAAATATACTTTGTATAGCGCCACTTTTAAGTCCGTCTTTTTCGTTGTAATTTGTTGCAATTGTACCGTTGTATCTGTAAACACCAAAACTTTCAATGGGAAACCAAATTTTACCAGCTGTATCTTCAAATAAGCTCCAAACTTCAGTACTGTTTTCTCTTTCCTTTGTAGCAATTTTAGTGAAAGATTTTCCGTCCCAATAACATACTCCTCCGTAATGAGTGGCAAACCAAATGTTACCATTTTTATCCTCTAAAATGTCATTAACAGCGTTATTGCATAATCCGTCGGTTTCTGAAAGATTAAATAATGATTTTCCATCATAATAATAAGCACCTTCGTTAGTGCCGAACCACATAGTATTCTTACTGTCTTCCATTATACTATGTACTATTTTAGCACTTGTAATACCTCTGTTGTAATCTGGTTTGGATTCTGGTAAAGTAAACGAAGTAAATTTTTGACCATCAAATAAATTTATTCCCTCTAAAGTACCTATCCAAATGATACCTTTACTGTCCACAAAAAGACTCCAAACGTTATTGTTGTTAAGTCCATCTTTTTCTGTAAAATTTATAAAAGAACTGCCATTAAATTTTGTTATACCGCGTTCGGTGCCAAACCAAATATTTCCGTCATTATCTTCAATGATTCCCCTAACAGCGACGCCACCAAAACCCTCATTGATAGAAAAATAATCAAGAGATTTTCCATTATACCGTGCAACACCATCTCCATTGGTACCAAACCATAGATTTCCACTTTTATCTTGAAATATCCTCCGAACAAATTCGCTTATGGGTACATCAATAGTCGGTTGCAAAAAAGGACTACTATATTCATTTTTAAGCGGTTGTGTTTTTTGTAATGGAATGTCTTTCAGAGAGGTTCTTGAATCTGTATCGTTTGACTGCTGTTTATTTTCTGTTTGTTGACCGTTGCAAGAAATGATAAAGGCTGAAAACAGGAGTAGGAGTAAAGACGATACACCAGTAATGCCATTATAGATATATGTCGTCTTTTTCATTTATACTGTTTTTAAAATGGTTTACTTGTTGTTGTCTATAATTTTAGTCATTACTGATATTGGTGTTTAATTTAGTTTGAAGCTGTTTTTTAATTCGTTGTGCGAAAATATGATTAGGGTCTAATTCAAGAGCTTTATCAAGGTTTGAAGTTGCTAAAGACAAACTATCCATTTTTAAATAAATACTACCGTATAACACATAAGGTTGAGGTATATTCGGGTCATTGATCTGGGTATTAAATTGGTCGGCAATAGCGAGTGCTTTTTTGAAATTCCCCAAATCAGATTCCAAGGTAGCTGCATAGCTAATAAAAAATAGTATTTTCTTTTGTTTAGGTGTGGTAAGAATGTGTAACGAATCTAAGGCTAATTCAGGTCCGTAAATAGCATTCAATACCTCAATGTATTCTGCCTTTATATATGATTCGTTGGGGTATTTATGTATAAAAGTTCTATAGTTTTTCTCAGCTGTTGACAAGAAATTTGATATAAAATCTTTCTCTAGTTTTATTTGTTGTTCACGTGTATTAAACAGTTCTAGCGTAATCATGGTAACTTCTAAAATCAGTTGGTCGTCTTCACGAACTTTAATTTGAGAGTTATTTAGGTCGTTTAAAATTTGAATTCTTTCCTTGAGATTGGTCGTGTTTTTGCCAACCAACGCCTGCCCGACAATAAAAGTAGAATCGAATGCTACGGCTTTTCTAAATGCTTTTTCAGATAGCGTCCATTGACCATAATCTAGAATATGCTCCCAACCTTTATTAAAGTAAAAAACAGCAGAATCGTTTTTAGCGCCGTAAGTGTAAACGGCTGGTTGGTTAGATGATTTATTTTGTTTTTGCTGACATGAAGTAAACAATACAAAAGCTAGTACATAAAGGGAATACTTCAATGACATGGAAAATAGGTTTAATCGAAAATATTGTTTTTAATTTCATTCGAGCCATTCCAAGATCTAAAATATATTACCGAATCGGCTTGACCTACAATTTTTATTAAATCATCAATAGCTTCTGGTATATATTGAGATTTGTGGCAATCTGATGCGGTATGCCCAAGCAATAAATCTTCCTCATTGAATGGTATTCTATAGGTTAGAAATCTCTTTTGAGTTCTTTTTAAATTATCGTTTAACCATTGTACTAAATCAGTATTAAAGTTGACATTCGTGTTACTTATTTCTTTCGGATACCCGTAATACAAAAGGTTTTGTAAAGATTCTGATGTTTCTCGTTGAAAAACCTCGGTAACCACGTTACTAACAATTCTATGGTCTGGGTGACCGTATTGGCCACCAGGTCCAAAACTAATTACAGTATTGGGTCGGTATTTCGTAAAAAGGCTATCAATTTTTTCGTCTAAAGAATTAATGTTCTCTTTTTGCGCTAAATCTCCGTCTATATAACTAAGAAATATCGGTGGATTAATTCCTAAGGTTTTTGTAACGCATAAGGCTTCTTCTGCACGTATTTCTGCCAATAATTCACCCGCAGGAATATTTGCATGAGGTGTAACTCCTTTTGAGCCATCGGTAACAATCACCAAGTGAATATTTACCCCTTCTTTTTGATACTTCGATAGAATAGGGGATATAACAATCTCATCATCTGGATGAGCAAATATCGCCATTAGGGTTTTGCCGTTATTGGAAGAGATTTTATTTTTAATTGATTTCTTCTCATGATTACCACAGGAAGATAATAGAAGAATAGTTAAAAGAATCGGTAATAGGTTTCTCATTGTGTTGGTTAAGAATGATAACGTTCAATTAACGAATTAATTCAATCAACTTCAAATTTAATTCCTCTGTCAATTCGGGTATGGTTCTTATATGATCCGTATTGGTTTCCCAAAATAGTTTTGGTTCTTTAGCAGCATTAAAAATGTTCTGTCCTCTTTCGAATGGAACAGCCCTGTCTTTAGCACTTTGTATAATAAGTTTAGGTATATTTTTAATTTCAGCTATGTCTCTAATGGCAACATAATCTTGATTATAGTCTTGGACGTTATTGGTAAATGATTTTAAATAAAACGCTCTAAAATTATCTGTAATAAAGCTATGAGCAGATTCTAAAGATCCGTCGAGCACCAGAGCATCAATTTTGGTCTGGTTGTCTTTTGTCAGTTTAACAGCCAATTGACCACCTAAAGACATGCCATATACTATGGTTTTAATACTGTCATTTTTTGTTCGATTCAAAAAATCAGCGAATGCTAACTCTGTATCTTTCATTAAACCTTTGTAAGTCGGTACTCCATTAGATTTTCCATAGCCTCTCCAGTCTGTAGAATAAACCTTAAAGCCATTATCTACAAGAGGTTTAATCAGTTCTTTACCTTGGCTGGTGTTTCCACTGTTGCCACGGACTAAAAATATGTTTGCTTTTGCTTTAGTTGAGGGATGGAATAAATAAGTATGAATATTAATAGAATCTTCTACGGTAAGTATTTGTTCTGAAAAATTTAAATCATCTAAAGTCTCAATTTCTGAAGAAGGTCTATAGAAAAGTTTAGTTTCATTGTTTTGTACCAATGCCTTTATATATTGGTCTGATATATAGATAAATAGACCGTAGGAGGTTATTAAAATTACTAAAACTAAAATTGATCGGATGATAAATTTGATTGGTTTTTTCATATTGGGTGCAACGTATTTGTAGATGTTTTGTTGTTGAAAGAAGCTTTTTAGATTCCTAATGGTCTTAGATATAGCGTATATTCAATTGTATTGTAGTTTGACCTTTTTTGATATCAATTTAGTCCTTCGGTAAGCATTAAATTTTTACATCAATTTTTACTACTTTAACCAACTACTAAATAATAGCTACATGAAGTGTTTAAAGTATTTAATGGTATTTGTGTTGTTTACAGCATGTAAATCATATGAAATAGGTAAGATAGACACTCCAAAAGGAGAAATTTTGATATGGTTGCATGATGAGACTCCCAATCATAAAGCAAGTTTTATAGCATTGGCAAATGAAGGTTATTGGGATTCGTTGACCTTTAATAGGGTAATTCCGGATTTTGTAGCACAAGGTGGTTGCCCAGATACTCCAGAAGGGTTTAATGACCCCGAATATTTGTTAGCGCCAGAATTTGATTCAAAACTAACACATACGTATGGCGCAGTAGGGGCAGGGCGAGATGGCAATGCCGAAAAATTATCTGCCCGTTGTCAGTTTTATATTGTACAAAATAAAGATGGTCTACATCGCTTAGATGGTGATTATACTGTTTTTGGTAATGTTTTAAAAGGGATGAATGTTGTGGACCAATTAGTCAATGTTCCAAAAGATTCTACAGATAGGCCGTTTACACCGTTACCATTAGACATTTCAGTAGTGAAGGTATCCTCTAAAAGGTTAAAAGAACTACGGCATGATTATAAACAATAGAATGTTTATAGTTTAATTAATGTAATCCTAAAAAATACTTTTTTTAATATTAGGCTATTTTTTCTCCAGAAGTTGAAAGGGTTTGCAATAAATAGCAGAAAGCAAATTGGTATTTGCTTTCTGCTACGCAGGTAATGCTATCTTTTTGTAGTACTTTTTTTTCAATCCGATTTGAAAATAACGCCTAATTTCATTCCAATAACTAGTTCTTAGTTTTATTTAACTATCTCCTCTACCTAAATATGCACGAATTGAAGATATTTTACCTTCAGAATTAATGGTTATCACATCTACAACATAAAGTATCTCAGTGGAGTCTACTATGATTTTCAATTCAGCCGCTACGGTGTTTTTGTTTTCAAAAGTAGATGGCACTTCAATTTCTATTTTATCTGCATTTTCAAAATTTTTACGTGTTTCTGCAAGAGCATTTTTTATTCCTTCAACACGAATTTTCCAGTCACGTAATACAATGTCTTCAGAAAACATTTTTTCGATATTGTTTAGATCCTTTTCCGCATATTTTTTCAAATATGAAAGACATACTTCCTTTTTTGATATCTTATTCATAGGCAGGTTTTCTTATATTGACTTCGATTTAAAATTGAAAATTTACTTCCGTTGATTATGCTATTTTTTTTTAATGGTAAATGAAGCTGTTAGTCCTACACTAAAATTTCGAGGAAGCTTTTCAACTCCAAAAATTGCTCTAGAATGTTTACCTTTTTCTTTAAGCACCTTTACGAATAAGTCTGAAGCCCCATCAACTACTTTGGGCGATTCATCCCAATCTTTACCCGATTGAAAGTAGGCGTCTATATGGTTTAGTCCAACAACTTTATCAAACCCTATTTTCTTGTTCACTTGAGCTAAAACGTTCAAGGCACATAATTCCATCGCCTTATAACCATCTTCGGTCGAAATTTCATTTCCTAAACGCCCTTGAAATTTAAATTCTTCATTTAAAATTGGAAATTGAATAGCTATGTAGGCTATATTTTCTCTAACGTTTACAGAAACGTAACTTCCTCCTGGCGTTGATACATTAGGTAGTTGAAGTCCGTTAGTTTTTAATATTTCGATTGGGCTCATTTGTTTTATACACCTAGTTTTATACAATTTTTATTTAAAAATCAGTTTTAACTTTCCGTTTTCAGGAATCAAATTCCACTTTTCGCACAGTTGGTCAAATTCAGATTTCATTTTTTTAATATCTGTTAAATTCATATTCGGAACTCTAATTCCACTGATATTTTGAGCTTCCCAATTTATTAATTCAATGAATTGTTCAGTTTTCGCTGCTCCGGAACCAATAGATTGAAGATTTCTCGCCATAATTTCAGATAGCCAAGTTTCAGAGTCTAAACTTTTTATTATTTCTTTATCAGATAGTTCTTCTATGGTCATTCCAGATTTAACTTTTCCGTAAAAACCATTTTCTAATTTAAATACTTTTTCAACAACATAGTGAGCAATATCGTGATTCGGGATATCAGGTCCAAGATTTATACTTGTCAAGGTTCCATCTTTTCTTTTACAAGTTAAGGTGTTTCTATTTTTACCTTTTGTGATTATTATTTCCATTTCTCAAATTGCATACAACAATAGTCTATATAAAAATAATGTTATTTGTACTTCCAATATATAACATATATCTTTTATAAATTTTTAATGATCGAGAAGATTCTATGAATTAGATAACAATAGTTTCAGCTAGCCTAAAATACAGTTCAGCTATCAGATAGTACAATTCAGAATATATTTTTTCTAAATGGTTAGAAAAGGCTTCATGTTTGCTTTTATCTAGGCATTTACAGAAAGAGGTATAGGTCTAAAATGAAATTCCTAATTTTAAAAATTAGAAACCAATCAATTTAAGCTTACAAACATGAGTAGTTTTTTAAAGGTAGTAAGAATAGCAATAATTATAGCCTTGGTTATGGAACTTGTTCGGTTGCTATTATCTGATTGGGAAAGCATAACATTATATGGCGAATTACAATTTACTGGTATAGCCTTGCTGTATTCTTTTGTGCTATCTATGGTTAATATGTATTTCAGCGACTATATCTCTCAAAAGTATACATGGGAGAATGAAACGCAAAAACGATTATGGTACGGTGCCGCGGGCTCTATTGTACTTACTGTATTGGCGTTTGGTGCTGTACGCGCGTTTACTGAAATCTATATATTTGGTAAAAGTTTTGAACAGTACGTAGCCGGGGAAAGGATACAATATTACTTCTATGCGCTGTTGGTAACCCTAGTAGTTTCATTGTTTTTACACGCTTTCTACTTCTATAAAGCCTTACAAGATACCAAGGTAAAAGAACAAAAAATTATTGCAGGTTCAGCATCTGCAAAGTTCGATGCTCTGAAGAATCAGTTAGACCCTCACTTCCTTTTTAATAGCTTAAATGTATTGACCAGCCTTATAGAAGAAGATCCTATGCAGGCGCAAAAATTTACTACTTCGCTATCTAAGGTGTACAGATATGTATTGGAGCAGAAGAGCAAAAATCTTATTTCTGTTGACGAAGAACTAAAGTTTGCAAGAACTTATGTGCGACTTCTAAAAATGCGTTTTGAAGATAGTATCGTATTTGAAATTCCTGATGAGGCACTAGATCCTGAGGCGAAAATAGTACCATTATCCCTACAGTTGTTATTAGAGAATGCAGTGAAGCATAATGTGGTAACTTCTTCAAAACCACTACACATTAGAATATATGAAGAAGACGGGTATTTGTACGTGGTCAACAATTTACAAGAAAAACAAGTAGTTAAAAAGAGTAGTGGTGTGGGGCTGCAGAACATTCGTCAACGTTATGCCATTCTTACTAAAAAGGAAATGCAGATTTTTAAGACCGCTAAAGAGTTTAAAGTGCGTTTACCTATGCTTACAAATGCAATTTCTTTTCGAGAAACACAAGATTCCCATATAAGCGCCAAGCGCTATGAGAAAGCAAAAGAAAGGGTAGAACTCATTAAAGGATTCTATGGTAACCTTACTTCTTATTGTATTGTTATACCATTTCTTGCCTATATAAATTTTAAGACTACCAGTTTTGTTTGGGTTATTTTCCCTGCTATTGGTTGGGGTATTGGTTTAATAGCCCATGGTTTAAAAGCATATGGTTATAATCCGCTGTTTGGTAAAGGCTGGGAAGAAAGAAAAATAAAACAGTATATGGAAGATGATAGATTCTGAAGAAATTTTAAACGGAAGCACTATGAAGCTAACAAAAAAGATAAAAGCTGCTATAAGCGATAGTGTATTATGCTGGTTGGCAACATCTTCTGCTGATAACATACCCAATGTGTCACCCAAAGAAATATTCAGTTGTTTTGGAGAGAATATGATTATAGTAGCAAATATAGCATCACCACAAACAGTAAAAAATATTCAACAAAATAAACACATCTGTATCAGCTTTATAGATATTTTAAAGCAGAAAGGCTTTCAATTGAAAGGAGAGGCTGAAATTATTACAGCAGCTAGTAAAGAGTACCCTAAGATGGAAAATGTATTGTTGGTGCTAACAGAAGGCAAATTCCCTTTTAATTCAATAACCAAGATTAACGTTACCAGTGCTAAGCCTATAATTGCTCCTAAATACATACTGTTCCCCGAAACTACAGAAGAGGACCAGATTGCCAGCGCAAAGAAAAACTACGGATTTTAAGGTCTCTCAATAGTCTAAGAACATGCTTTCTACAATTCAGTCGTAAAAAATTACAACTGGGTATTTCATTTTTTCAAAACCTGTACGATCTGCCGAAATTTGAAGTATAGAAATAAATTAGTAATCACTAAAACTTTAAAAAGATGGAATCAAACTTCACAACAGACAGCAATTATAAGTATGAAAAGGCAAAAGAAAAAGTACAAGCTATAAAAGGCTTTTACGGTAATTTATTGGCCTACTGTATCGTCATACCATTTTTAGCATATATCAATTATAATACAACAAGTTTTCTTTGGTTTATTTTTCCGGCACTTGGTTGGGGATTTGGTCTATTGATGAACGGACTTTATGCCTTTGACTATAACCCATTATTCGGTAAGAATTGGGAAGAAAGAAAGATCAAAGAATTCATGCAAGAATAATAACCTAAAAGACTAAAGATCATGGAAAACACAAAATATACAAGAGCAAAAGCAAGAGTTGAAAAAATTAGAAAATTTTATAGAAAAGTAGCGTCGGCTATCGTAACCATTATAATTGTAGCGACAATCAATTATTATTTTAATGAATGGAGGAATGCCTGGTTTCTTTGGGTAGTATTCGGTTTAAGTATTAGCTTATTTTTTAAAGCAAATAAAATCTTTAACTTGAATCCGTTTACGGGCAGAGACTGGGAAGAAAGAAAATTACAAGAGTTTTTACAACAAGAGGAAAATACAAGAAGATGGAGCTAAACGAATTTGAACAATCGGATAAATTATTAAGAGCCCAAAAGAAGGTAAAAGAGATAAAGGGGTTTTATATTCACTTACTTGTTTACGTACTCGTAAATCTGTTTATTATGACAATTACCATTATGGGGATTATGTCTGGCGGAGCTTCGTTCACAGAGGCTTTATTTAACATCGGTACTTTAACTACTCCGTTTTTCTGGGGAATAGGGTTGGCATTTCATGCCGCTAAAGTATTTGGATATAGTCCTTTCTTTAGCAAAGATTGGGAGCAGCGCCAAATCAATAAATATGTAGAGCAAGATGAACGAGATGCTGAAAAATATAGATAATATGGAAATTTCAATGGTAGATAAGTCAGATGCATTAGCAAATGCAGAAAAGAAGGTTAAAGATTTAAAGGGTTTTTATTTGCATTTTTCCTTATACATTTTGGCAAACATTATTATTGTTGCAATGAATGTGATGATAAGAATATATGAAGGGGAATCTTTATATGATGCATTGGTGAATTTTGGCACTTTTATAACGCCCTTTTTCTGGGGAATAGGCTTGGTTTTTCACGCAGTCAAAGTCTTTGATTACCATCCGTTTTTTGGTAAAGACTGGGAAGCTCGGCAAATAAGTAAATATATGGAGGAAGATAAACGTGAATTTGAAAAATATAGATAATATGGAAACTGAACGAGCAAACAATTATCTTTTTAATGGAGAGGACAGTAGTTTTTCTAAGTATGAAAGAGCAAAAGAGAAAGTGGCAAGTATAAAGCGCTTCTATAATCATGTATTGGTTTTTCTGATCATAAATATCATGTTGTACTTCTTAAGACATAAGTTCGTTTTCATTTTGGTAAGTAAAGAAGCATTCGGTAATCCTGAGTTTTTAGAGTGGATAAACTGGAATGTCTACGGTACCACCATTGTTTGGGGGATAATACTGGCTATTCATGGAATTATTGTTTATGGCAATATTTCAGGATATTTGAAGAGGTGGGAAGAACGTAAGATTCAGAAATACATAAATTCATATAACGATTAAAGCATACAATTCTAGTAAACCATAAAACCAGACCATGAAGACCATTATAATAGAAGATGAAAAACCGGCAGCACGCAGGTTGGGTAGAATGTTAGATAGTTTAGATTTGACCGTTTCTACGATGCTACATTCTGTAGAAGAGGCTATAGATTGGTTTCAGACCAATGAACACCCAGATTTAATCTTCTTGGATATTCAATTATCGGACGGACTCTCATTCGAGATCTTCGATGTTATAGAAGTACACAGCGCCATTATATTCACTACTGCTTTTGATGAGTATGCCCTTAAGGCATTTAAGCTGAATAGTATAGACTATTTATTGAAACCTATTGATGATGAAGATCTAGAGCAGGCGGTCAATAAATATAGAAAGCTGTTTAAATCTGCCAATGAGCCTAGTAAAATCGCTTTAGATTTTGAAGATATCAAAAAATTATTGGTAAATCCGCTCGAGCGCGAGTATAAAAAGCGATTTACAGCGAAGGTAGGTCAGCATTTAAAAATTATAAATGCAGAAGATGTTGAGTCTTTTTATAGTGAAAACAAAGGTACATACGCGGCTACTAAAGATGGTCGCAATTATTTATTGGATACTACATTAGAACAGTTAGAAGAGGAACTAAAACCACAGATGTTCTTTAGGGTCAGTAGAAAGTTCTTTGTGAATATAGATCACATTAAGGACATTGTTTCATACACCAATTCTAGATTACAGATCAAGCTAAAGAACAATCCTGATCATGAAATTATAGTGAGTAGAGAAAAGGTGAAAGACTTTAAGCTTTGGTTAGAGTAGAATAATTAATATTTTGATATTAAGTTATTTACGATACAAATCTTCTTCCTCGTCAATTCTATTTTCATCAAATGCCGATGGTAATAGTTTGGGAATCAGTTTAATGAATATCGGAAGTAAAATAGCTCCGCCAGGTAGTATGAATATAGCCAAAGAAGGAATACTTTTAAAAATATCTAAAAGTTGATTCTGTACTTTTTTCTTTTCTTCATTACTTAAATCCCTGACCGTAGATTTTGATAACAGACCTACTAGCTCTGCACTTTGGGAAAGCTCTTTAAGCAGGCGTTTACTATTGCGTAGAATCAGCTTCTTTACAATTTTACCCATACTGTCGTAAAACTGTTGTGCTAGGTTCTTTTCCTTTAAATAGGGTATGACATCAAAATTAAGTTTAAAGAACTCGGTAACATCGGTAATTGATGTAGAGATAACAGTTCTACCGAATCCTAAGTCTTTTCCTATTCCGAAAATAAAATCAGATTCGGTGTAATCTAAAGAGTGATCTTCCCAAACCGTAAGGCAAGCCATATCTAACAGATAGCGATTCTCCCAATTCTCTTTATTTAATAAAAGTCGTTCTCGGTAAGAACCATCAAAACTACTCTCTGCGCAATTAATATAGGTTAATGAAGAAGCCAATAACTGAGAAAGCTTATTGTCGTTTCTATCAATTTCTTTTGAGCTAAGCGCGTCGTAAGTAATATTGATAGCTAAATATTCTATTTCTGCTGCCTTTTCTATTAAAGCAGAATGTTTATTTAAATAATGCTTAAAAAGCAAAACATCTATAAATAGGAGGGAGTTGGTAATAAGGCTATTAAAAGTTTTACTGATAATATTGTCTTCAATATAAATTCTTGAAGTCATTAGTTTTTCAAGCTTGGCAGATGTTTTACTTCCAGTAAACCATTTATCAAAAAAACCTGCACGGCTAATATTCAGTATTTCATAAAACTTAAATACCTCTTCTATAAAAGTGCTATAGTCATTACCACCCTTAATTCTATAGGTAAAGAACAATGCGTGTAGTAAATTTATTTTCGCCTTTTCATCTTCAGATAAGGTATGCTCCAATTCAATGAACTCTGGTATACTAGAATTTAGCCCATATACGAACCCACTTTTTTTAAGCGTATCATACAAAGCTTCAAAGGTGGGGAAAGCGTCTTGGTGTTTTTGAACAACCGAACCATATTTCTCGATCCAACCAGAGGAAGACGGGTTCATATCTTAATTATTTAAGACTGCAAAGTTAGCTAATTATTACTTCATACTAATTTATAAATAGTTGCTACTGGTCTGTAATACTGTTTTTATTGATAGTTCTCATTTTATCCTTAAAAATAAAATTTAATTTTTTTTAAGAAAAAATGAACCTTCTCTTTTTTGCTGCGTAAGTAGGGGTGATTCTAATCTAAAAAAAAGAGATAATGAAAAAATCAAAATTATTTATGGGACTTGGGGCATTAGCCTTAGTAGGAGTTCTTTTAGTGGCCGCAGATCATATTGATGCACCAGGTGCTATGGGAACCTCGGCAGATATTGCCGATTTTTATGCTTTTGAACCTACAGAAGGTTCAGACAATACTGTATTCGCAGTAGACCTTCAATCTAATGTATTGCCAGATTTGGCTTATGGTACATTTGATGAAAATGTATTATTAGAAATCAATATTGATACCAATAATGATTTGGTAGAAGATTTAGTAATACAGGCAATACCTAGAGATGGTAAAATGTATTTCTTTGGTCCGGTTGCACCAAGCGAAACAGGATTAAATGGTGCTATAATGGTAGACGCTCCATTAGGATCGGTAGACATTTCTGCTGAAACTGCTATTGTAGAAACTACGGCAAACGGAGTTTCTTTATTCGCAGGTCCAAGACAAGATGCTTTTTTCTTTGATTTTTTTCAATTCAATGAAGTAATTGGTGGTACGGCTCCTTTAGGTTTTAAACCAGCAGGTGATCCAAATACAACTGACGACGATGATGATACCGCTGTTGATACTTTCGACGGGTCAAATACAATGTCTATTGTTGTAGAGCTTCCAAATAGTCTTTTAGGTAGTACAACAGGTCAGAATGCACTTGGTTTAGAAGTGTACAAAACTTGGGTAACAACAAACGTTAAACAATAATTATAACCTTATAAAAATATAACGATGAAATATAAAAATATAAAATATACGTTTTTGTCTCTTTTAGCAGTGGTAGCCTTAGTTTCCTGTAGTGATGATGATGACAATACACCAATAGTTGTTACAGAAACATGTGACGATGGTATTATGAACGGAGATGAAACCGGAGTAGATTGTGGTGGCTCTTGTACACCATGTGAAGAGGCAATGGCGCCAGATTTCACAGGAACATATGCACAAGTTGATTTTATGGGTAGACCGGGTATCAACACCGTATTAAGTGCAGATGGTACTATTAAAGATGCTCATAACGTGTCTATTCCTTCAGAAATGGCAGCTACTTTTCAAGCAGATTTTGAAGCAAGGTTAGAGGCATACCATGATGTATATGCAAATATATTAGGAGCTGATATAGCTGCCGTAAATTATGAGAACAACATTTTAGGTTTAGATGCACCAACATTAACAGGTTATTTAGCTGCCGATGTTTTAGAAGTAGCTCCAAACTTACCGACTACATATTTTAATCCAGGTACAGATGCAGATGATGATGGTAGAATTTTGGTTCCTGATGGTGATGAAGTTGCGTTGACAGGTAGAACTCCACAAGACGATGTTATCGATGTTTCTTTGATATTACTGTTCGGTGGTATGGAAGGTGATCGTTTTAGCGGTCAAGATACCGATGGTGATGGTGTTGCAGATTTACCAAGATTAACCTCAGATGGCGTTGGGCTAACCGCTACTGTAGGTACAACGTTCCCATACTTGGGAGCACCAGAATAAGAAGTTGCTATCACCTTATCTATTGATAGGATAGATAAGACAGGCACAACCCTAAATTGTTTATGAAAGAAAAGGGGAAGGGGAGTTGAAAAACTCCCCTTATTTTAAACGATCCACAAAAAAACAACCTTATGAAATTATTGAAGCTTTTAATAGTAGTGATACTGGTATCATCATGTGGTACCAAAAATCAAGACGCAATTGCACATAAAAAAGATTACAACAAATTTTTAGTCTCCAACGAGATTAAAACAACATCAAAATATTTTAATCTTTGGAATTCTAAAATAAGACCAGATAGTATGCAGCTTAACAGTTTTGGCGTAGTAGGCGGGGAGTACAACAGATACTTTAAACAGACAGGCGATATTGAGTTTTTAAAGAAGGCAGAAAAAAGTTTAAAGAAAGCGGTTGATATAGCAAATATTGGAAAGCCTGGTTTTTACAGGTCTTTGGCTAGAAATTATATTTCTCAACATCGCTTTAAAGAAGCATTGAAATTAGCAGATTCTGCAGCTGCAATTGGCGGTGATAAAAGTGAAACACAAAGCTTGTACTTTGATGTGCATATGGAATTAGGTAATTACCAACTTGCAGAAAGCTATTTGGACAGTTTAAAGAATATGTCAGATTTCGGTTATATGATCCGTGTAGCTAAATGGAACGATTATAAAGGAGATTTAGATACGACCATAAACTTTATGGAGAAGGCTAGAACTAAAGCCGAGTTGGCGAAGAATAAAGATTTAATGCTGTGGAGCTATACTAATCTTGGAGATTACTATGGGCATGCAGGTAGAATTGAAGATTCTTACCATCAATATATAAAGGCATTAGAGATTGATCATAACAATGCATATGCTAAAAAGGGAATTGCCTGGATCGTATTTTCAAATGATAAAAATGCTGCTGAAGCAATCCGAATTCTAGATTCAGTGACCAAAACATATAATGCTCCAGATTATTTCTTGTTAAAAGCTGAAATAGCAGATTATATTGGCGATGATTTGGTAAGAACCAAAAACTTAGATGAGTACTTCACGAGAGTAAAAAATACAGCATATGGTGATATGTACAATGCATATAACTTAGGCTTGTATATAGGCGAAACAAAACAGTATGATAGTGCTTTGATTTTGGCACAGAGAGAAGTTGACAATAGAACAACGCCAGAATCTTATAGCTGGTTGGGTTATAGTCTTCTAAAGAACGGAGACAAAGAGAAAGCAATGGAAATTATGAACACCTACGTATATGGCAAAACATTTGAACCTGCATTATTGTACCAAGCTGCTGAAGTATATAAAGCGAATGGAAAAGATGAAAGAGTTAAAGAATTAAAAGGAGAATTAATTGGGGCCATTTATGAATTAGGTCCTGGTATGGAAAAGCAAGTCCATGATTTGTAATTGATTGCCCAATTATATTCATTTCATGTTTGTTTTAGGTTGGATTGTTTTTTTTTTCAACGTCACGATATAAAGTCGTGGCGTTGTTATTATTACGTATTTCATCGAAAATTTGGTTTTTTTTAACAGGCGCATAGATGAAATGCATATATTTATCGACCAAATGCATTTAAAATGCCCCAGCATCTTAAATAAGTGAACTAAAAATAGTAACCAAGTAAACCAATTAGTGTTATGGAATACCTACTCTTTACATTATGGATTAGCTTAATGATTTTAATGGTTGGCAAAACAATATTTGCCTACAGGTCTCTACAAAAAACATTGGACCGTACCAATAAGGCTAACTAAATCAGTTTTCTAAGTAATACCGGTAGTAATAGCAGATCTAGTATCAATGCTGTTACCAAGGTTACACTTATAATCAACCCTATAGTTACACTAGGTTGATGTATAGAAAATAACATTACCATAAATCCAAAGAAGAGGATAATGGTTGTAATAACCAGTGCTCTACCGGTTTGTGCAAATGTTTTTTCAAGTGCTGCCTCTTTATCCAATCCTTGGCTAATACCTAGTTTATATTTTCCTAAGAAGTGAATGGTATCATCAACGGCAATACCAAAGACGATAGCAAAAACTACGGAAAGTGAGGCTTCTAATGGTATGCCTAAGAAACCTAACATACCACCGGCAAATAATATTGGTAGCACATTTGGTACTAGTGATATTAGAAAGATTTTAATGTCACGAAAGACAAAAGCCATAATTACTCCAATCAATAATAATCCGTAAAGGAGTCCTTCTAACAAACTACTTCTAATATATTCAGAGTTTTTATCGAGCAAAATACTTTTACCGGTCACCTTTATGGCAACAAGAGAAGTGTCTAATTGCGTTTTAGTAAAGTTATCTATATCGCTGTAAACCACTTTAAGCTTATCGGTACCAATATCTTGCAGTCTACCATTGATACGGGCAATACTTTCATCTGCATTTATAAACTTAGCAAGTTGTTTACGACCAAATTTACGAGCATCTTTTTGATACTTTAAAAACGTTTTCTCATCGCTAGGTAGGGTAAAATATGCAGCGCTATTTAAGTTGTTCGCTTTATTGAATATTTTATAAGGTAGATTGGCAGACTGCACATTACCAATACTTTTAAATGTTTTTAAATACGTAAGTAATTTTTCAATTTCTTGGGCAACTTTAAAATCCGTCACTTTGTTTCCTTCAGTACTCATAACGGCAATTTCTAAAGGTCTGAATCCTGAAAAATTACTTTGAAAGTAATCGAAATCTTTTGCTATTTTACTTTCAGCAGGTAACGTGTTCTTTAATTCTTGATTGGTCTGTACCATGTAAATACCTACAACACAAAGTGTGGTAAAAACAGCAGTGCCAAATATGATAGACTTAGGGTTGTTTTTGGTGAACGTATTTAATTTTAAAAGGTATTTTACCCAATTCTCAGAGATACTTTTGCGACCGATCAATGATTTTTCAGGTATACTTACCAGTAATGAACCCGTTAAGAAAATAACTGTTATATAAGCGACAAGTACGCCGATAGCAGCGTTAATTCCAAATTCTTGAATACTAACCAATCGAGATGAAAGCAAGGTTACAAAACCAACTGCAGTAGTAATTGAGGTAAGCAAGGTAGTCATGCCCACTTCTCTTAACGAAGATTTAATCGCTTTATATCGTGGTATACCTGTTTGTAGTTTTCTAATGTAACTATCCGTAAGATGTATAACGTCAGAAGTACCCACAATAAGCATGAGTACTGGGTAGAATGCAGCCATGGCATTGAGTTCTTTACCTAGCCAACCCAATAGCCCCATAAACAGCAAGAGCGACATTGCTATAGAAAAAACAGAAATTAAAACCACGGGCATACTTCTGTATACCAGCAAAAGAATTATAAAAACTAAAATAGAAGCTACTATAGTGGTTGTAAGTACTTCGCTCTTCTGCATTTCAACAATAGCTTCATAAAAGAAGGCTCTACCTAAAATATGGTAATCGGGTAAATTATGTTCTTTTAGAGAGGTTCTTATGCTGTTTAAAAGAAGCTCGGACTGCTTGTAATCTAAGTTGTCCTCGGTCTGTAGAGCCAACACCAAAGAGGTTCTTTTTTCATCAACAAGTACATTTATAAAAAGGGAATCCTCTTCAATTTTATTCCAATCTTTCTGGTATTGCGAAGGGTCGTCAATATGAATGATAGGTAAAGTGGTATAACCAAAAGAAGTTTTAAGCGGGTAAGAGAGTGAGGTTAAAGAACTACTTTCTAAAACATATTCAAAAGTTTTACTCTCTTCAGAAAATGCTTGAAAACTCTTTAGAAAATCTTGTTGTAATACATCTGGCTTGTTCTTTACGGCAATCAGTAGAAAATTGTCATCAGTACCAAACTCTTCTACATATTTGTCATAAAAGGCTAGATCAGGATCTTCTTCAGGGAAAAACTGACTAAAATCGAAAGAAAACTGTAGCTCATCCAACTTAGAAGCAGCTAATACGCCTAACAGGACAAACAGAACAATGAAAAGCTTTTTAAGAAAGCCAAAGTTAACTTTCATAGAATATATAAAATCTATTTCGGTTGCAAATTTACCATTCTTCATGGTAACCTTGGTAAAAAGAAACAATTAAGAGCGAAGTAAATTTCAATAAAAAATGGCTTTCGCTCTCAAATGTACTATTCAAACTATAGTTCTATAAAATTATCGAGATATAACGTCCAGTCGTAATTGGTATATTCAGCCTTTACACCTTTAGTAGAAGGTATAATTTCGTTTTCTTTAAGAATTTTCTTGATACCGCCTTTTCCACCAAAATCGCCTCTAAACCAACTGAAAATCGAAGTAACTTTAACCACATTTAATTCGCTATTGTATTCACTAGTTTTCTCTAAAAGTCTTTTGGTACCTTTTTGCAATTGCTCTTGTAATCGTTCCCATTCGTAAATAGCCACTGGCGGACAATCTTTAGCGCCGCAATTAAGGGCGAAATGTACATTAAAAACAGGCTTGTTTACTCTCAATTTACGTTCAAATTTGCCGGGGAACCACTTGCGTATATAGCCTAAGCCATATTCCCATTGCGATTTTCTAATAATACCATGTTCTATTTTAGCAAACGATACCATTTCACCTGCAATTTTTATCTGCTCCAATTTAAAAAAGCTACTTCGTTCATCATATAACTCCGGATTCTTTTGAAGAATCACTTGTATGTAGGCATTGTAAATATTGAGCCAAAAAGCTAGCCTTTTATCATTGGTATCCAGAGCATTATCTAATTCTGAAATAGAAGTATTCGCTAATATGTCTTGTAGATTTTGCGTATCTTTCTTATCGATAATACGTTTTAAGAAGGTCTCAGATAATTCATTGAAATCTGTTTCTGAATTGGTGTCAACCTGTGCTTGTACTTCGGTTTTCGCCAAAAATAATATAGCCAACATAGTTACAAGAAAAGATATTTTTAATTTCATGATATTGTTTTAGGTTACCTTAACTAAGTAATAGTAGCTAAAAGGTTCGTGAAAGCTTGGTCGTATTTTTATTTAATCGATTACGATAATCTTTTCTATAATTTTAGGATAGTAATAAAACTATTAAACGGAATTTGCGTAGGTAAGGCGTAAACCTTTTTTATGGGTGTTAGTTTTTACTTGATAACTACTGCGCCCTAGCTATTTCTATGATAAGTATAATAATACCAGCACATAACTAATTTAATAACTTACAACGGCTCTTTAAGGTTGCTTGCTTTTTAGAGCATGAGCGGCTTTTGGAAATTATAGTGGCCGTATCTCCGGGTAATTCTGATACTATTGAAAATTTAAATAGTAGTAAGAAAGTCAAATTACTGCATTGTTAGAATAAAGGTAGGGCGGCACAAATGAATGAAGCTTCTCAAATTGCCTTAGGAAATACCTTTGTTTTTTTACATGCAGATGTGGTACCACCAACGGGATTCATTGATGATATTTTAAATAGTTTACAGAATGGATATGATGCCGGATTTTTCTCTTACCGATTTGATAAGGACACATGGTATTTACGTGTAAATGCATGGTTTACGGCTAAAGACGGATTATTTACCAGTGGTGGTGACCAATGCCTTTTCATTAAAAAAAAAGCTTTTAACCAACTCGGTAAATTTAATGAAGAACAAGTTTTGATGGAAGATTTTGAGTTTTTCCGTCGGATGAAAAAAGCGAACTTATCCTATACCATCGTTAAAAATGACTTAATAGTATCTGCACGTAAATATGAGTCGAATTCTTATTTACGCGTAAATCTTTCTAATTTTCTTTTGGTGGTACTGTTTAAATTCGGATATTCAGGTAGCAAATTAAAATCACTTCATAATAAATTGATACCCACTCCAAATAATGGTTGAAACAATAAACGGAATTCAGCAAATCGGCATAGGCGTTCTGGATGTTAAAAATGTATTTAATTGGTATAGAACACATTTAGGCTTCGATATACTACTGTTTGAAGATGAGGCTGTAGCAGCTTTAATGACCAGATATACCAATGGCAAAGAAGAAAGAAGAGAGGCTTACTTATCATTAAATATGACGGGTGGCGGTGGATTAGAAATTTGGCAGTTCAAAGATCGGACACCAACTGCTGCTATTAATCCAGTTCAATTAGGGGATTTAGGTATTTATGCAATGAAAATTAGATGTGAAAATCTAATTGATATGCATTCATATTTAAAAGATTTGAAAGTATCGAATCTCTCAGAAATCAGTCAGTCTTATCGTTCTAGTTTTTATTTCACCGATCCTTTTGGTAACCGGGTTCAAATGGTTGAAGATCATTATGTTTTTTGTGAGCAGTCATCAAAAAATGGGGGAGTGCTAGGTGCTGTAATTGGCGTTAGTAATATGGAAAGCTCAATCGAATTTTATAGTTCAATGTTAGGGTATTCAGTAATAGCATACGATACTATTGAAACACTTGAAAACGATAATGCCAAAAGAAAATATAGAAGAGTAATTATTTCTCAAGAACGAAAGTCCGTCGGCGGATTTGGAGATCTGCTAGGTCCCACACAACTAGAATTAATTCAGGTTTTTGATAGAGCTCCAGTAAAAATTTTTGAAAATAGATTGTGGGGAGACTTGGGGTATATACACCTATGTTTTGACGTGTCGGGTATGAGCTCGATTAGAGAAAAAGCTAAAGCCAATGGTTATCCTTTTACCGTAGATAGTGCCAATAGTTTTGATATGGGCGATGCCGCGGGTCATTTCAGTTATATGGAAGATCCCGATGGTACATTAATAGAGTTGGTAGAAACGCATAAAGTCCCTATTCTAAAATCATTAGGATTGTTCTTAAATCTTAAAAAAAGGAATCCGCATAAAACCTTACCAAAATGGTTGGTAAAAAGTCTAAGTTTTAGTCGGGTAAAGAAAGATAAGTAATCTAAAACATCTGCAGTTTTAGTTCTTACTGGTATTTCTGATCAATCCTATTCCTGAGAAGAAAAATATAGCGCCTAATACGCCAAAAACGATTAGTTGTTTAGTTGTACCAGTGCTATTAGCAAATGAAATTGCAGTATAAACAAGCCCGCCAATACCTAATGAGGGTCAAACGTTTTCGATTTTTTTAAAATCCTTGTTAAATAAATAGAATAAAAAAACGGGCAGTTTTTAAAAACTGCCCGTTATACTTTAAATTTTAATGTATTATGAACTAGCTACAACACCTAGTGTATATAATTGCTCTAGGTTTGGCGATTCACTACCACCTGCCGGTTCTAGAGTAATACCGAATGCTTCAGACTCGTTTGGGTTGTTTAACACGAATACTTTGTTCTCATCCGTAGCAAAATCTTCTAGCAGCCCCATACTAGTAGGGGTAAGCGGAGAAAGTTTTAAAGACCAAACTTGATATACAAAACCATCTGGTGGTTCAGGTAATCCTATTGCATCTATAAAAACTTTTTGATCTTCTTTGTTCCAATATGCTTTGGCGTAAGAAGTTGGTGAGACTGCTTGACCACCTAATGCAATTACACTAATGTTTTGATCACGTAACGTATTCAAAAGTTCTTGAGTTTGTTCTAAAGAAGAATCAGTATCTGCAATTTGCTGTTCCAAATCTACATTCTGTTTTTCTACAACTTCAATATTAGATTTTAAATCTTGGTTCTGCTGATACATCCAAAATAGACCAACAGCCAATAGAACAGATGCTGCCCAACCGATATATGATAAGAACGGTGAACTACGTTTTTCATTAATATCAACTATCTTAACTTCACCATTAATTCTATTCATTAATGCTGCAAATGAATAGTTATAACCAGGTGATGCCTTTCTTGACAACTCTAATATTGAAGCTTCAATAGCTTCAATTTCTCTCTGAATTTGAGGATACTCTTTAGCGTAGTTGGCAATTTCCAGATTTTCCTTCTCTGAAAGTGTACCGGCTACGTAAAGCTCCAAAATTCCCGATGCTATGTATTTTTCTACATCCATACTATCTTACGGCCATATTTTCCCTTAGTTGGGAAATGCAACTTCTATTTCTTGTTTTTACAGTACCAATCGGAATTTCCAATTCTTCGGCAGCATCTTTTTGAGTGTATCCTCTAAAGTATAACAGTTCAATGATCTGAACACATTTTTCCTTTAAATTTTTAACGAGGTTTCTTACTCCCTTGGTGTCCACATTAGAAGTTTCTTCTTCTTCCTTGTGCTGTAAAATATTTACGAAGTAATCTGCACTAAGGTTCTTTTTTTCATTTTTATACGACCTACTGCGTATTTCATCGATAGCAGCATTTCTTGCAATGTTCAATACCCAGGTAAAGAATCTTCCTTTAGATGAGTTGTAACTTTCACAGTTGTTCCATATTTTAATGAATACATCTTGACAAATTTCTTGGGAACGTGCATCGTTTTTAACGATGGTGTTTATTACACCACAAATATTTTCGCTATACATGCCATATAGCTTTTCGAAAGCCGATTGGTCTTTCTTTTTAAACTGATCAACCAAAAGGTCTAGTTGCATACGTAATTTTTTAAAACGGTTAAAAATAGAAAAAGCTGTTCCAAGAACAGCTTTTATTAAAAAAATTATTAACCCTATTCAATTATACCGGCACAACTTACACGTGCACCAGCTGCACCGCTTGGTTGAGAAGTGTAGTCATCTACACCTTGGTGTACAATAACACCTTTGCCCAAAATATTTTTGTTTTCATCATCACAGCCAATACACCATTCTTCTGTTTCAAATTCAACTTTTGCATTACCATCGGCATCTGCGGTAAAGTTACCAATATCACCTTTGTGATACCCTTCAGAAGCTCCCCATTTACCATGTGGTTCATTTGTTGGGTTCCAGTGTCCGCCAGCAGAAGAACCATCTGCAGCAGTGCAATCAGCCGTTTGGTGAATATGAATGGCATGCTCGCCTTCAGATAAGCCAGATAGCATGGCTACCATTTCTACCTCGTCATCATCTTGGGTAAAAGTTACTTCACCTTTTACATTACTATCGCTTTTCGGTTCCAACATAAATTTCACGACTGTTTCCTCATCGTTCATTTCTTCTTTAGCCTCATCCATTAGTTCTTCAACTTCTTCTTTAGCTTCAGACGCCTCTTTTTTTACCTCTTTGCAGCTAAAGACAGCTAATAGTGCCAATAGTGCTAATTCAATTTTAAATATTTTCATTTTGATAGTTTTTATTGTGAATAGTAAAATTATAATTTAAAACATTCAATATCAAATATTTACATGATATGAGCAATCCTTTTAATCTTTAGGGCAAAAAAAAAGAGGTGCTGAAAAGCACCTCTTTTTTAAATATGATAAAATTGATTTTTTATTTTGTCAATAGCACTTCTGCTTTAACGGCAACCTCGCTCCATGTTTTACTAACACCATCCTTACCTGTGTGCAAAATTTCACAAGCTTTGTTGATAGAAGCAACGGCATCCATTGCATTCCAATTTGCCAAATCCATAGTACCCGTGAAGGTGATTTTATCATCACCGTTCATTTCGTATGCAAGGGGAATGTTTTGTGTTTCTCCGTTTAAAGTAACATCAATAGAACTTTTATCACCTTCAACTTTAAATACACCAGAAATTAATTCGGTATCCTTTAATACGCCAAAGAAAAACTCTAATAATTTAGGGTCTCTTGTTCCCGTTGGGTCGTTAGTAAATAAGCTACTAACAGGAATGCTAAACTCAGTTCCGTTTAAGGCTTCCATAGCAGTTGCACCGCTATTTGTTTTTGTGAAGTTTATCTTTTTGAACATTCCGCCAACAGGTACTTTATCTGTTGTCTTGTAAGCAGTAAAACTTACTTTTGTTGAATCTTGTACTAAGCTGAACATTTCAGTTGCTTCGCTTGTTGCTTCAACGCTTTTAGACTCTTCACTTTTTTTAGCGTCTTTACAACTTGCAAAAACGATTAAAAGTGCACTAGCGAATGTAAGTGCTATTTTTTTCATGATAATGTGTTTTAATTATAGTATAAATTTACTTCTTCTTTTTAAAAATGCCACGTAAATCTGTGTTATAAAATAATCCTACTTGAAAACGATCAAAATTAGTCTCGCTAAAGTGATTTTTTAAATACCCAAATTGCATGCTTAAATCTTCGGTTACATTAACGCCTAGGGCAGCATACGCACGGTTTTGACCAAAGGCATCGTCTTGTAGGTTGATAAAGATCTCATCATAGAAATTCAGGAAAAAAATATCGGTTAGGGGTAGGGTCATTTGAATTCTGTAGCGAGCTCTGTGTAATGTATTACTGATGCCGGTGGCGTTGTTTTGTACAAAGCGTTGCTCTAATCGATAGCGATGCTCAAATTTAAATTCCCATACTTTGTTTTTTAGAATAAACTGCTCAAAAATGCGATGCTCTGAAATAGCATTATTTTCAAAAATGGCATCATCACCAAGAACATCAAATTCCCTAAAGGTAGGGTCGGTATCAATAAAACCGTACCCCAAAGTGGCAATAGCATTAGGATTAATATGATAATTTACTCCCGTACGCAGCAACAACTGATTAAAGTTAGATGCCATCTCATAATATCTAAACTGCGCTTCGGTATGTATACTCCATTTTTCGGCAATTTTATTGGTTCCAAAATACATGAACCAACTACCAAAATCATCTTCACCGGTTATTTCACTTTGCGCGTTTGTATACGTAATGGTTGCTAATAGTACCAGTGCGGTAATAACTTTCTTCATTCTTTAATTTAAGGTGTAACTCTATTTTTAGATTTATTCTTCACCCGCCTCAATTGGGGTGTCTTTATCTTTCTTTAAATACAAATCTAAAAAATCTAAAACCCTACTGTAGGCTTCAATCTGATTTTCTTTTTTGACAAAACCATGTCCTTCATCTTCAAAAAGAACATATTCTACAGGAACTCCGTTCTTTTTTACCCCTGCAACAATCTCATCAGATTCAACTTGTAACACACGTGGATCTTGCGAACCTTGCAGTACAATTAAAGGTTTGGTTACCTTATCTGTATGAAACAAAGGTGAGATTTCTTTCAAACGAACAGAATCTGCACTGTAGGGGTCTCCCAATTCTAAATAAAGAGCATCTTTAAAAGATTCCCACCATGGTGGTATACTTTTTAGTGTTCTTATCCAATTGGTTACTCCGAACAAGTTAACACCAACTGCAAATTCTTCAGGAGTGTACGTCAATGCTGCCATGGTCATATAACCACCATAAGAACCACCTATGATTCCTATTTTATCGGCATCGATTTCAGGTTGAGCCGCAAGCCAGTTTTTACCTTCAACACAATCTTTTAAATCTTTATCGCCATGGTTTAGATCATCCATTTGGTAAAACGTTTTTCCATAGCCGCTACTACCACGGTTGTTTACAGCAAGTACTGCATACCCATGATTGGTAAGGTATTGAATGAAAGAACTAAAATTTTGTCGACTTTGTCCGCCTGGTCCTCCATGAACCCAAACCAAAGCGGGTACTTTTGCATCGGCATTTGCTTGGTGAGGCTTATAGTAAATGGCAGGTATTTCTACTCCGTCAAAAGACTTATAACGAACTACTTCAGCAGAAACAAGATCGTCTGCTTCAATTTCAGGATTTAGTACTTCCGTTAATTGTTTCTGTTCTTTCGTTTCTAGGTTATAGACATATAAATTACTTGGAGTATGCGAGCCACCTGCGTAAAAACGCATCCATTTTTCGTCTTTTGAGAAATCTACATTGGTTATTGCCATAGCATCAAACTCAGGTAAATCTATATTCTCCATAGTGGCTACATCCATCACTTCGATAGTGTTTTTTGCATCTTCATTGATATAGGTAACTAAATAACTGCCATTATCTGTAAAGTAACTACCTAAAATATCCCAATCACGGGTAATCACTTTTTCGGTCGCGCCAGATGCAATATTATACTTCATTAAGTATGAAAACTCACTGCCTTCATCGGTGGTATAATAAAGTTCATCGCCAGAGGGAGAAAAATCTTGACTACTATTCGCACTCTGCGTTTTATTGATCTTAATTTTCTTCTTTGTTGATAGGTCATAAAGGTATAAGTCTGAATCGTTGGTATTTAAAGATTTACCCAACGTCAAATATTTTTCATCTTTACTAAGGTTTCCAATTTCGTATCCTTCTTCATTCTTAAAAATTAATTTAGGCGAATAATTAAGAAAATCCATTTGATACAGATCCATGTATTTAGCATCTCGCTTGTTCGATGTAAAAAAGAAACTTTGGTCATCTTCAGCCCAACCTTGAAAACTAGCCCTAGCACCTTTGGCAGGCGTAAGATCTGTAAGACTACCATTTAGATTGCGGATGTAGATATGGTATATTTCATCACCATTACCATCCATACTAAAAAGCATTCGCTCATCTCTAGGAAAATAGGAAATCGCAAAAATAGAAGCACTGTCAGATTGTGTTATGGGCGTTAACTCACCACCTGTGGTAGGCACGGTATACATATTATATATACCAGACCTATTACTTGAAACCAATAATTTAGAATTATCACGATAAAAACTACCTCCAGAAATAGCTTCATTATCCATCATTTGTTTAATGGAATATTGGTCGGGTATTTTGGTGATTTCTACTTCTTTTTGCTCTTCCTTTTGAACTTCTTTTTTTTCTGTACAACTCCAAATAAGAGCTATGGCAAAACAAGCGAATAGTTTTTTCATAATTGATGGTTTTAAGTGAGTATGCCTAATATTATGAGAATTATTTTAAACTAAAGGTGTCTACTTCCTTGAACGGAGAAAGCTCTAAGCTTTCCATAGTTGATCTGTAAGCTTTCCATTTAGTAGAGAAAAATGAATTCGTTTTTTCTAGAGCCCCTTCTAGTTCCTCTTTTGCAAATTGCATAAGCTGCTTTTCTGTAGCAGTCATACCTGCTTGTCTAGAACCAACATAACGTCTTGCAATTTGTAAACGCTGCATTACCGTCATCTCTTTGCTACGGGTAATACCTTGTCGCTTATCAACTTTGCCTAAATAGATTGCAGTTACAGAATCTATTTGTTTGATGATATCTTTAGAAGCATCAATCTGCTCTTTGTATTTTTTATCATCTTCCTTCTTTAGTTCTTTTTGAAACTTTTCTGCTGTTTCTTTACTTTTTGCAAATTGCTGTACGGCATCCGCAGCTTTTTGCATGTATGATTCTAGAACTTTTCCGTTGTCATACGCTTCGTTGATAGCTACGGTAGAGACATTTAAACGGGGGTCAGAAGCTACTGTAATTTTAGTTTCTTCTACCATGTCACCATAAAGCATTTTGATAGTGTAAGTTCCTGGTTTTACATCTAAACCGCCAGATTCTTTCTTTTTGGTAATTACTTTTCTGGAAGGTCTGTCTGCACCTTTTTCATCCATTCTCCAGTAAATTCTATGGAAACCTGCTTTTTCTGGAGTCTTGTATTTTAAGGTACGAATTAATCTATCACCATCGTAAAAATCGAATTGGACCGAATCTTTCTTTTGAACGCCTGTTAATTCTACTTTCTCTGTTTTTTCTTCGGATGTCTCTTCAGATTCTTCATCCTTTTTATCTATTGATTTTGTTGGCTTTTTAACAGCTTTCTTACCTTCTTTTAAATAGTAGGTAATCATAGCGCCAGACTTCTTGTTTTCACCTTGATACAATCCGTCACCACCAAAACGACTTCCTGTTGGTTGTTGGTATGCTGCTTGATATGCTGTTGGAGGAGTAAATAATTCGATGTCTTTGCTTAGTATAGATGCATCAGCTGCCAATGCGCGTAACGGACGAATATCGTCTAATACCCATGCAGCTCTACCGAACGTACCAATCACCAAATCATGCTCTCTTGGGTGAATAGCTAAATCTTTTGTAGATACCGTAGGGAAACCTTCGGTCCATTTTTGCCATTTTTCACCTGCATTGAAAGAAACATATAATCCGTCATCAGTACCTAAAAATAATAAATTAGAGTTCTCAGGATCTTCGATAATGGAAAGAGCATAGCTTTCTACATCAGTAGCGTCCACAATTCTTGTCCATGATTTACCATAATCTTTAGTACGGTATGCATACGGTGTGTAATTAAACCTTCTATAATCATTAGCGATTAAAAGTGCTTCCCCTTTATTACGGGTAGATGCTTTTATTTGCGGAATCCAGCTTCCTTTTGGTAAACCTTTTATGTTGGCTGTTACGTCTACCCAAGTCTCACCACCATTTTGTGTATAATGAACTCGACCGTCATCAGAACCCGTCCAAAGCATATCTTTCTCAACTTTAGAAGGTTCAATTACTAAGATTGTAGTATGATTTTCAGCTCCGGTTGCATCCATGGATAATCCGCCACTTTCGCTTTGCTTTTGCTTTTCAGGATCGTTGGTAGTTAAATCTGGAGAAATAACCTTCCACGTCAATGCCTTATCTGTACTCTTGTGTACAAACTGACTACCAAAATAAAGGGTGCTATTATCAAAAGGGTCTTGGCTAATAGCCGAATTCCAGTTAAAACGAAGTTCAGTTTCAGCATCTGGTGGAGTAGGGCGTACGATGTAATTATTACCCGTAACATGATCAAAACGTTGTACGTTACCTTGCTGACTCATTGTATAACCATATCTAGAATCTACAGGATCGGGTACCACATCAAAACCATCACCAAAACTTATTTCTTGCCAATAGCTATTACGAATTCCTTGAGCTTTCCAAACATAAGCAGGTCCTCTCCATGAACCATTATCTTGCATACCACCGTATACATTATAAGGATATTCATTATCCGTTGCTATATGGTAAAATTGCGCAACCGGTAGGTTACCAACAAAACGCCATGTTTTTCCACCATCTTTTGAAATGTTTAATCCGCCATCATTACCGTCCATCATAAACTGTCCGTTTTCTGGGTGAATCCAGAATGCGTGGTGATCAGGGTGCACGCCGTTATCAGCGCGATATGCAGGCATTAATTGTGTAAAGTTCTTTCCACCATCTTGCGAAACGTTCACGTATGTAAATACTGAGAAAACTCTATTTTCATTTTCAGGATCTACATAAATTTCAGAGTAGTAAAAAGGTCTATTACCGATATCATCTTTATCATTAATTTTTTTCCATTTAAATCCGCCATCTTCAGATTTGTACAGCGCATTCTTTTTAGCTTCCACTAAAGCGTAAATAACATCGGGCTTGCCAGGAGCAATGGCAACACCTATTCTACCTAGATCACCTGCAGGTAGACCATCTTCTTCACTTAGCTTTTTCCAATTCTTACCACCATCGTGGGTAATGTATAATCCACTACCAGAACCGCCAGAGTTAAAGAACCAAGGGTCACGCTTGTGTTCCCACATCGCAGCGATTAGCTTGTTCGGGTTTGTTGGGTCCATAATAAGATCAGCAACCCCTGTTTTATTATTTATAAAAAGAACCTTCTCCCAAGTCTCACCACCATCGGTAGTTTTAAAAACTCCACGTTCAGGGTGCTCGCCCCAAGGAGAGCCGATTGCACCTACATAAACCGTATTCGGATTCATTGGGTCGATCTTAATTCTATGAATATGTCTCGTTTTTTCAAGACCCTTAGATTTCCAGGTCTTACCGCCATCGAGAGATTTATAAACCCCGTAGCCACCATTCAAACTATTTCTAGGATTACCTTCTCCGGTACCAGCCCAAATTACAGCAGGGTTACTTTGCTGAATGGCAACGGCACCAATAGAAGCGGTTACTTCCTTATCAAAAATGGGATCCCATTTAATACCGCCAGAGGTAGATTTCCATAACCCGCCAGAAGCGGTACCTATATACATAATATCAGGATTGGAATTCACGACATCAATACTGGTAACACGACCGCTCATACCACCAGGACCGATGTTACGTGGTTTCAGGTCTTGTACTAGGTCCATTTTAAAATCTTGAGCAGAAACGAAAAAAGATGCAAAAAGCACCAGCAAGGATAGTAATCTTGAAGTCATTTGAGTGGTTTGTTAGTTATGTGCTTAAAAATAGCGGAAAAGAAAGGGAAGTATTCTTAAAAGGATGTTAACAGTGGGCAGTTTTATAGAATCGGTAATCCTTTAACAGTTTTGATTCTCAGTTGGCAGTGTCAGTTTTCAGTCTCCAGTATCAATGATCTGTGGTCAGTGGGCAGTTAAACTATGAGATTCTCGCGAACGTCATTGCGAGGCACGAAGCAATCTGATAGTTTGGAACACCTATAATTTTCGACTGCGCTCGAACGGATAGGAATTGTAGCTAGGTCACTGAGCGAAAGCGAAGTGATAATACGGCTTGTTGTGAGTGTTCAGTTTACAGTAACAGTTGGCGGTTATAAAGACGTCTTTGCGAGGAGCTTTTCGTGACGTGGCAATCTGTTTAATTAATGTTTCTATGATTATTAGTTACAACATTGTCTAGGTCACTGAGCGTAGCCGAAGTGAGCGTGCTCCATTCCCTTCGACTGCGCTCAGGATGACACTATGTATTTAAGTCAATGAGCGAAAGCGAAGTGACAACTAACAATTAACAACTAACAACTAAATTTTCACAAAAATCCCAAACAACTCATTGCCCTGCCTAGGCTTAATAGAGTTATAACAGGGATCGAAAGTGATCGTTTTAAAATAGGGTGATAAATAATTGGTGTACAGATATTTGTTTCCTCCAAATGGGCGCTTTTCCATGTTGTCGGTTAAGGGAATATTAAACCAGAGTCCCACTAATTTTCCAGTTGGTTTTAGTAGTTCGGCCATGTGTTTGGCATAGGCATTTCTATTCTCGTCGGTGGGCACAAAAGAGCAGAAAAAAGTCTGTTCTAGTATGAGGTCGTAGAGCCCTTTGAACTTAAAAAAATCTGCTTGATGCATATTCTCGTCTGGGAAATCGGGATTCCTTTTTTTGAATTCTTTTAGCGGAATTTCAGAGATATCTAGAATGTGAACATTTTTGAATCCTGCTTTCCACAGGTATTCCGCTTCATACGCATTTCCGGCTCCCGGTATTAAAATCGGAATGGTCTTGTCGGTTAATTGATGAACATATTCTTTAATGGGTGTAGAGGGGTAGCCAATATCCCAGCCCGTCTGATGTTCTTGGTAGCGCTGCGTCCAGTAATCTTGTTCTTCTTTCAATATGGTATCTTAATGATTATCTGCGATAGTAAATTTATAAACATTTGGTGAGTTTTAGCAAAGTATGTAGAATTCAATACCATTGATCATAGATTGATTGTAGTAAACGAACCAATTTGCTATCTTTCGAACGGACTAACTACCAACAAAGTAAACACATGAAATACTCTTTTTTAACTGCAATTGCGGTATGCTTAACTTTTGTCTGCACGGCACAAACTAATCCGCAATGGGCACGTTACCCATCTATTTCTCCAGATGGTACTACTATAGCATTTACCTATAAAGGCAACCTATTTTCGGTTCCTGTAGATGGTGGTGTGGCAAAGCAGTTAACCTATCATTCAGCACATGATTATAAAGCAATTTGGAGTAAAGACGGAAAAAAGATAGCTTTTGCCTCTAATAGATATGGGAATTTCGATATTTATGTTATGGATGCCCAAGGAGGTGAGGCAACACGATTAACTTACCATAGTAATGACGAAAAACCTTTTAGTTTTTCTGCCGATGATTCAGATGTACTATTTGGTGCAGATCGGTTAGATATTGCCCTGCATCGCCAATACCCAACAGATGACCAACCAGAACTATATAACGTACCTGTAGTTGGTGGGCGTGTAGGTCAAGTGCTGACAGTGCCTGCAGAAGACGTACAAGTAAATGCAGACGGTACAAAAATGGTGTATCATGATAAAAAGGGATACGAAGACGAATTTAGAAAGCATCACACATCTTCCGTAACTAGAGATATTTGGTCGTATGACCCATCCACCGGAAAACATAAACAACTTACTACTTTTAAAGGGGAAGATCGTAATCCGGTATTTTCTAAAGATGGTAATGTAGTGTTTTATTTAAGTGAGCAAGAAGGTGCGTTTAATGTCTTTTCAATGGCTGTAGAAAGTGCTTCTCAATCTAAGAAATTGACCGATTTCAAAACGCATCCGGTACGTTCATTAAGTATTGGTAATAATAAATTGGCATTTGGTTACGATGGTGAGATTTATACACTAACAGAAGGAGAAACAGCCAAGAAAGTTGATATTATCGTTAGAACACAAGAAGACAGTAATCCTCTAAAATATGTATCTGTAAACGGTGGTGTTCAAGAAATGGATGTTGCACCTAATGGTAAAGAAATCGCTTTTATAAGTAGGGGAGAAGTCTTTGTAACATCGGTAGATGGTTCGTTGACAAAACGTATCACCAATACCCCAGAACAAGAACGTTTTGTGAAGTTTATGCCCGATGGTAAATCTGTCGCATACTCCAGTGAACGCAACGGTAAATGGAGTGTTTTCAAATCTTCTAAAGTGCGAAAAGAAGAACCTTATTTCTTTGCAGCAACGTTATTCAAAGAAGATACATTAGTCACTTCAAAAGAAGATATTTATCTGTCAGAATTCTCACCAGATAGCACCTCTGTCGCCTATGTAGAAGGTAGAAGAACGATAAAGGTGAAGAATTTGAAAACGAAAGAAATTACCACCTTAATGACGCCCGACAATGTAATTCACATGAGAGATGGTGATCAGTATTTTCAGTGGAGTCCGGATAGTAATTGGCTGTTGGTAGATTGGAGTGTTTCGTTGAATAATACCGAGTTGCTTTTGGTTTCTAAAGACGGAAAACGGCGCAAAAATTTGACCCAAAGCGGCTATTACGATTTTTCACCTAAATGGGTGAATGATGGTAGCCAGATTATCTATTTCTCGAATCGTGACGGACTCAAAAGTTACGCGACCAGTGGTTCTTTTGAAACAGATGTGTATACCATGTTCTTGAACCAAGAGACTTGGGATAAGTTCAATAATACAAAAGAGGAATACGATTTGTTGAAAATGATAGAAGAGGCTGCCAAAGAAAAAAAGGACGAAGCCAAATCTGAAGATAAAAAGAAGAAAGACGATAAAAAGGAAGCAGCAGTAAAAACCTTAAAATTCGATTTGGAAGATGTAGAGCGTAGAAAAGCGCGTTTAACCATACACTCCTCAAAACTGTCGGATGCCGTACTTTCTAAAGATGGAGAAAAACTGTATTACCTAACTAGGTTTGAAAAAGGATTGAATCTTTGGGAAACCGAAATACGTACTAAAAGCACCAAAATGCTTATAGCCTTAGATGCGAAATCAGGAAGTTTACAGTGGGATGCCAAGAAAGAGCATCTGTTCTTATTATCCGACGGTAGTATATCTAAAGTTGATGTAGCTACTAGTAAGACAGAACCGGTAAAAGTAAAGGCAGAAATGGTTTTAGATGCCGATGCAGAGCGTAAGTATATGTTCGATCATATTTGGTTGCGTACCAACGGTATTTTCTACACTTCAAATTTTCACGGTATAGCTTGGAAAGCTATGCATACCGAATACGAGAAGTATTTACCGCATATTGGTAATGGTTTTGAATTTTCTGAAATGGTTTCAGAAATGTTAGGCGAGCTGAATGTGAGTCACGCCGGAGGTCGTTTCTCTGACAATATCGAAAACGGAGACCAAACAGCTTCTCTAGGTGTTTTTATAGATTACAAGCACAAAGGTGTCGGATTAAAAATTACGGAAGTTATTAAAGGCGGACCGCTAGATAAAGCAGGATTCGATATACAACCAGGTACAATAATCGAGAAAATTAACGGTGTTACTATAGCCGAATCTACCGATGCGGCTTTCTACTTAAACCGTATTGCGGGCAATTTTACCTTGTTAGATATTGTCGATGAAAAAGGTAAGAGAAAACAGCTAACCGTTAAACCTATTTCTTTGCGTGTAGAAAACGGATTGCTATATGACCGTTGGGTGAAAAATAATGAAAAAGAAGTATTGGCAAAAAGTAACGGCACATTGGGTTATGTACACATACCAGGCATGAGCGACGGACCATACCGTACCATTTATGAAGAAATGCTGGGTAAATTCAATGATAAAAAAGCAGTTATCGTAGATACTCGCTTTAATGGCGGTGGCGACTTGGTAGCCGATCTGGCAATGTTCTTTACCGGAATTCCATTTCTATCCTATGAAACCGAGGCTAGGGTAGTAGGTGGCGAACCAACCTCTAGATGGACAAAACCGACCTTGGCAATGTTCAACGAATCTATGTACAGTGATGGTTCTTGTTTTGCAAGCGGCTATGTAGATCTAAAGATTGGCAAAACCGTAGGTATGCCGGTACCGGGCACCTGTAGCTTTGCTGGTTGGGAACGTTTACCCAATGGAGGTGTTTGGGGTGTTGTACCCGTAAGTGCTAAAAACAAAGCAGGCGAATGGATGGAAAACAATGAAACCGACCCAGAAATTATTGTGAAAAATCAGCCGGAAGTAATTGCCAAAGGTATTGATGAGCAATTGGATAAATCTATTGAGGTGTTGATGAAGGAGGTGGAGTAGCCTTAGAATTTATTAAATAAGAGACGATTACTATTGTCCATATATATTTATATTTAGGGATATGTACAATTGTGTGCATATATAATAGTTGTGGATAATTTGAGAAATGAAATTAATTGAACACAGAAGAATAATAAATAAGAATCCTAAAGCATACGAAACGGATTTAGAATCTGACCGATTAGTAAAATCAATTATTAATCATATTAGGAATGATTTTTCAAATGTTAGATTTGACCAGCAGAAAAGAGGAATTTTAAGAGAAATAGTAATTCTACTTTTTGAAGCTCAAGAACACAGACCTTTTTTTCACGTTGAAGGAACTGAATTACCTCTTTGCTGGAATAGACCTTCAGATTGGAATATTGATTATATAAAATATGAATGGGGACATCTACTATCTCAAAATCAAATGCCTGAAAAAAGTAGTTCAATAGAAAATATTGGACTTTACTCTGCAAGATGTAATCAACATATTCAAAGTAGTATGAACATCCAAGAACTTATGGTTTACGGAGGACTTTTAGCTCAAAGAATATCCAATGTTTTGACTAACAGAAGAATATTATTTGATTCAGAGAAGTGGAAGAACTTAATAAGTAATCTTTATGAATAATTAATATGGCTAATAAATGGGGAATTCCAATTGAAGTGGAAAATTTAGTATTATCAAGAGATAAAGCCTGTGTTTATTGTGGAGTAACTTTTACTAAAAATGATAATTCAAGAAAAACAAGGCAATCTTGGGAACATATAGTTAATGATATAAGAATTAATGGAGCTGATAATATTACACTTTGTTGTATGTCTTGTAATGCAAGTAAAGGAGCTAAATTGTTAGAAATTTGGCTTGAAAGTAAATATTGTAAAAATAAAGGAATTACAAAAGAAACTGTTGCTTCAATAGTAAAAGAAGCGATTGAAAATACGCCTAAACTGAAATAAAAAATTATGCACAACAATGGCTATAAGTTATTGCTTGTTCTCGCCTACTTTGGAAATTCCTGCGGAATTTCCAAGTTTATGTGTACTTGCAATGTTAAGTGCTAAATCACGCAACTACTCATACACAAGACCGTTTGGTGTTGTTTGAAAAATCCGATAAGAATATAAAATCAGAATGAAAAAACACAATTACGAAATAAAAGTTGAATGGACTGGAAACGAGGGAAACGGAACTCTTAATTACAAGTCTTATAACAGAAACCATACTATCATAGCTGATGAAAAGAATAACGTTATTAATGGTTCGTCTGACCCTTCATTTTTAGGAGATAAGACAAGATACAATCCAGAAGACCTTTTTTTATCTTCCTTGTCTGCCTGCCATATGCTTTGGTATTTGCATTTATGTTCCGTACATAAAATTATAGTAACTGAATATATAGACAACGCTACAGGAATAATGGAAGAAACAAAAAATGGAAGCGGAAAATTTGCTGAAGTTACACTTAACCCGAAGGTAAAAGTTACAGAAGAAAATATGATTGCAAAAGCAAATGAATTACACGAAGAAGCTAATAAAATGTGCTTCATCGCAAATTCTTGTAACTTTAAAATTGGACATATACCGAATACAACAATTGAATAAAAACGGCATAAAGTAAGTTGTTTAGATTATAGCTAATTTGTGATAAACCAAAAGATTATAGCCTATTTAAAAAGAGAAAATTAAGAACAAAGTATAATTACTCGGAACTGTGTTAATTTGGAAAGTTAGTGTCCTTATACACGCTGTGTTACACACACAAGACCGCTAGCAGTAATAAGAAAAAATCATAGAACTAATTAAGAGCATATGAAAATAGTAAAGAAAATAGGGAAGTGGATTTTGATTTTACTGGGAGCAATTGTTATGTTAATTTTAGTTGTATTGCTAATAATTAGAATCAATAGTTATGGAGAAGAAGAACCTTTTTTAGACGAAAAGGGAGATGTACTACCAAATAGTATTGCCATGCACGAGGACATGACAATAAATGGAGTACCTCAAAGGATTACAATTAGGGGAAAAGACAAGAATAATCCCGTGCTATTAATAGTTCATGGAGGACCAGGTGCGCCAATTTTACCAGTCATATATAAACTGGCAGGGGTTGATTTGGAAGATTTATTTACGGTGTGTTATTGGGATCAAAGAGGATCTGGATTAGCTTATAATGATAGTATACCTGATTCTTCCATTACCTTAAACCATATAGTGGATGATGGTTTGCAATTATCAGAACATTTAACAAAGACTTTTAAAAAGGATAAGATTTACATTGAAGGTTTATCGTGGGGAACTGCTGTAGCTGCTTATATGGTTCAAAAACAGCCTGAGTTATATTACGCCTATATTGGTAGTGGTCTCATGGCGAATCAATCGCTTTCTGAAGAACTATCTTATGATTTTGCAATGTCAGAAGCTGAGAAATATAATGACACTCTTTCTATTACTCAATTAAAACAAATAGGACGACCACCTTATGTTGAAAACTCAAAAAATTCAGTAACTGAAGCCTTTGAAATAGAACGTCAAATTGTTATGAAGTATGCACCGATAAAATTAGAAACCGATTTTAATTTTATTAAAAGTATGTTTTTAGATAATGGATTAACGTTTAGCGAAAAATTTACGGATATGCTGAATAGTCCTGAATCCTACTATCCTGCAGCTATGATTTTACAACCTACCGCAATAGATATGAATTTAATGCGTGATATCCCAGAATTTAAAGTACCCGTTTATATATTACAAGGAGACAATGATCATTTTACCGAAACATCTGTGGCAAAGACTTATTTTGATTCCATTGTTGCACCATCTAAAAAGTGGTTTTTATTTGAAAATGGAACACACGGTGTGCAGATTGAATATCCAGAAAAATATCGTTCAATTTATATTAATGAAATATTGAAAAAATAACTGCTTGGAGATGAAAATGAAAGGTTTGCTTACTTTTACATTAAGCCCACAATTACCCTACTTATCTTACGGAGACGTTAGCAATAATAGAATTTGAACACAAATGGAAAAGAAAAAGATACATTTTGACAATATGAAAAGTTGGATTTGGATTTCTATTCTAATCCTTTCTCTGGTTCTCATTTTGACAGGAGGTTTAGAGTTATTCGAGTTTGAAAACCCAAAATTGAATAAAGGATTAAGTGTTATCGGATTTTTTCTTCAAGTCATTTATTACAGTAAAATGTTTTGGCATAAAAATTATGTTCAATGGAACAAAAAAGGAGCTGTTATAAGAATTAACTCTTGGAGTGGAAAATCATTGAGTTTTGACCAAATCAAAAAAACTGAACTGACTGAAAAAAAGTTAATAATAACTAAAGACAACGGAAAAACAGTCACGTTTGACTTGAATGAAATAGCGGAATCTGACACACAAAAACTGAACGAAATAATAATAAAAAATACTATTGCCAATAACGTATAACGCAAGTAACACAAATTGGACAATGTTTGAATCTGCTCGGAATGACTAACATTAGTTCTTTACCTAATCCACCACAAAATGAAAAACTTATTCACCCTTCAAAATTTAAAATTCGTATTAGGTTTCGCTACCGGTTTTATAATTTATGATGCCTTTGCAAAAGATGAAATCGACTGGATTAAAGCAATTGTAGTGGCTATTCTGTCAGTGGTTATCATGTTTGTAATTGATAGGCTTAAAAAATAGAATTAAATTTGCTTGGACCTTAGGTTTGAAAATTCTTCTAACTCCCATACTGGTCACTAGTTAATGCAAATATTCAATTCATTTTATACCAAGTTTAAAACACCCTCATGATTACATTTATTACCTCCATGGTCTTATTGGTATTGGGTTATATCATCTACGGTAGATTTGTGGACAAAACATTTCAACCAAATGAAACAGAGGAAACTCCCGCACATACTATGGAAGATGGGGTGGACTTTGTACCCATGAACAGTAATAGAAATGCTTTTATTCAAATTTTGAATATTGCAGGTGTAGGTCCCATTTTTGGTCCAATACTAGGTGCTCTATATGGTCCCATCGCATTTATTTGGATTGTGCTTGGGTCTATCTTTGCAGGTGCAGTGCATGATTACCTAACCGGTATGATCTCGTTACGTTTTGGTGGTGCACACTTACCGGCATTGGCATCTCGTTTTTTAGGGAAATCGTTTAGTCACGTTGTAAACTTCTTTGCGCTATTACTGCTAATTTTAGTAGGGACGGTTTTTGTAACTGCTCCAGCAAATATGATTAATGATGTTATAGGTTCAGAAACAAGCTATTTGACCATAGTACTTTTTGCCATATTCCTCTATTACATAGTTGCAACCTTATTACCAATAGATAAAATCATAGGTAAAATTTATCCTGTGCTTGGTTTGTTGCTCATATTAAGTGCCATTGGTATTTGCATAGGCATGTTCGTTGTAGGCAATCCTATTCCAGAGCTTACATTTCAAAATATGCATCCGCAGAACATACCTTATTTTCCGGTAATTTTCTTGACCATTTCATGTGGTGCCCTGTCAGGTTTTCATGCTACGCAATCTCCCATAATTTCACGTACCATCAATAATGAAAAAGATGGTAGAAAAGTGTTTTATGGTATGATGATACTTGAAGCCGCTATTGCCATGGTCTGGGCAGCGGCGTCTATGAGTATTTTAGATGGAGATTCTTTAAATGAGCTTTTGCAAAATGGCGGACCAACCGCTGTGGTGAATAAAATAGCTACCATTTCTTTAGGAACCATTGGTGGTACCATTGCCGTTTTAGGTGTAATCGTATTACCTATTACATCAGGAGACACTTCATTTAGAGCGGCACGCATGATTATTGCAGATTATTTGAATATAGACCAGAAAGTATTGAAGAATAGATTTATGGTGGCTATTCCGCTCTTTATCGTTTCATTTATACTTACAAATATGGATTTTCAACTATTATGGAGGTACTTTTCATGGGCAAATCAAGTAACTGCTGCCATTGCTCTTTGGATCGGTGCTGTATATTTATATCAAAAGAAAACGCATTATATCATTGCATTAGTTCCGGCATTTTTTATTACGTCCGTGGTTGGTTCTTATATTTTTTATGACCCTAATGTTGGTTTAGGATTGGACATTGAAATTTCTAATTGGATAGGTGTTGGAATTTCTACTGTACTAACAGTGTTATTTTTTAGAAAGTTGAAAGATGAAAAAAGTGCGACGTAATTACATGATATTTTAATACCAACTAAACTTACAATATGAATAAAACTATTTTAGAATTTTTCAAAGAGATACTTACAATTATTGTTGGTATTTTGATAGCACTTTTTATCAATAATTGGAATGAAGATCAAAAAGATACAAAGTATATGAATAAAATCTTTGAATCAATGGAAAAGGAACTGAAGGAAACCAACGAAGACATTAAGAAAAAAATACCTCAACAGCAGACACTTATTGACACTTTAGGTTTTTACAAAAAGAATGATACAATTTCTATTTTCGATGTCATGATGAAAGTCAATGGGGTTCAAATTCCCCAAATTAGAATTAGTTCATGGAAAGCTATTTCTAGTTCAAAAATTGAATTGTTGGAATACGATAGAGTTTCTGCTTTGGTAAATATTGAAGAGCAAAAAGAGTTAATACTATCGAAAACGCAATATTTAATAAATTTCCTTTATCCAAATATAAAAGACACCAGTACTGACAAAAAAGAACTTGTAATGTTAATGATGCAAGATATTATGGTTTCAGAAAAAGATTTACGAGAGGAAATTGAGATGGTCATTCAAGAGTAATGATCAAGTAAGCATACTCTCCGTAACACTTGAACTTAAGATTTAAAGAGCATAAATTGATTAAAATACTTAAAAAGCTATCCTGGTTCATACTTTATATCCTGTTCAATGCAGTGCTATTTTTTATTGAAATAAGTGTTTTATTTAAACGAAGTAATCAAAACTACCGTGGCAACAGTGGGTTAAATTCCGTAGATGATATTTTAGAAGCCTTTAATGCAATTTTTAGTGTCTTAGAAAGCATGGCAATGGTATTCTATTTATATTCAGCCATAGGTTTGGCAATTGTTGCTTTTATATTATTTATTCCTGTTCAGGTGTATTATATAAATCGGAAATTTAAAAACAATAGTAAGAAGTATTGGTACAGTTTATTGGCATCCTTCGGTGTAGTAGTGCTATTGAAATTGTTGATGTATTCTTGGATGTATATTGATATGAATTATTTGTAAACTTTTAAAGCAGACAGTTATAATAGCAACTTAAATAATTTAAGAATGGACATCACTCAAGACTGGAAAAAGATACGAACGCATTTCAATAAGAGTTTCAGTTCTAATTTTCATATTTCTGTTGCATCTGTAGACGCAGAGAATAACCCTACGGTTACTCCCATCGGGTCCTTGTTTTTAAACGATAATTAAACAGGATTTTATTTTGAAAAGTTCCCTAAGAAATTACCGTTACACGCAAAAACGAATAATAATGTATGTCTACTTGGGGTCAATAGTAGTCGGTTCTTTTGGCTTGGTGCATTGTTCAAAGAAAAGTTTTCAGACTATCCGGGTGTAAAATTATACGGAGAGCTTGGCGAAAGAAGATTAGCGACCGAAAAAGAAACAAAACGACTGAACAGAAGAATGCGGATGACTAAAGGCTTAAAAGGAAACACCTATCTATGGGGTAAGATGGAATATGTACGTGATATCATCTTTGTAAAGGCTGAGATGATAAATCTTGGTAAAATGACATCAGAATTATAAAACAATAATATAATAACCATTTGAATGGCTTTAACACCAATATGATTACGGATTAAAACATTCAACTAAAACAAAAATAATATTGAAACAAAGCATAGCACGTATAGCACTAGTAGTAGAGGACTACGATAAAGCCATTAATTTTTATACCAATAAACTTGATTTTTTACTTGTAGAAGATACGGACTTGGGCGATGGTAAACGTTGGGTTATTGTGGCACCACAAGGATCAAGAGATTGTTCTTTGGTACTGTCAAAGGCAGATGATGAAAAACAGCTGGCAAGTGTTGGAAATCAAACAGGTGGTCGCGTATTCTTGTTTTTGTATACTGATGACTTTTGGAGGGACTATTACAAAATGATGGAACGTAAAATTAAATTTGTGCGTTCACCAGAAAAAATGCCTTATGGTATGGTAGCAGTTTTTGAGGATTTATACGGCAACATGTGGGATTTACTTCAGCCTATTGAAAATCTAAAACAACAGCAGCAACAGCAACAATAAGTTGGTCATTTTATCACTGCGAAAAGATGTGGAAATCTTTTAAAAAATACTCAATTTCAAGTATAAAAAACCCTTATCGGATTCTAGTAGTTCATTGAATCTTTTTAATGCTAAAACTTATTATGCGGTATAGGGAAATCTGAAATACGAGAAAGTGAAATTGTAATTACCGACTATCCTTTTGAGCCATCGATAGCCTATTCTAAAACACTGATTTCTGAAAGTGATATCGAAGGTATGTCGGTTGATTTCGGAGTGTGTAAAGTCTATATCGAAAGCGATATCATATTTGTTTCGTCAGAACATAAAGAACGATTGAAGCAGTTTGCTGAAAGTAACAATATTAGACTTATACCTCAAAGTTGGAACTGGGATTGGATTCTAGAGCCTTATCTAGATACCGAATTTACCAAGGAAAACGAAGAACGTTGTTTAGCAAGACTCATAGAAAATGGTTTCTCACTAACCGAAATCGATGACATTAGAAACGAAGTAAAAGAACAGATGTATACCTATAATTTTGACACCATGTTGTGGGATTGGTGCAGTCTAGGTTTATCTGATGTTCTTTCTGCTATGCGAGCTAAGTATTCTCAAGATGAGTTTAAAGAGTTTTACAAAAGAGCATTGGAGATTGAAAAGCGTACATGAATCAGTACAGTATTTCAACTCAAATAAATTCAAATAAAAAGGCAAAAGTCTACATCGGTTTTTGCCTTTTTTACTCGTATATAAATATATGATTTAGCGTAGACAAGATTTTAGCATCCAAATTAATTTTTCTTGACCAGATATTAAATCACTTACTAAAGAAGCAGTTCCTTCATCATTGTTATCAGAAGACAAAGCTATAATTTCTCTTTCTTGAATTAATAACTCGTTCAGGTTATCTATAATTAAAGAAACACCAGTAGCACCGTCAGTTACTCCTATAATACCTCTAATAGTCTTATGTTCTAAATAATCTTCGAATGTATGTAAAGGTTGTTGTTCTAAGGTTAAAATACGTTCGGCTATTTCATCAATTGTTTCATTTGCCTCTGTATATAATTCTTCAAATTTCTCATGTAGTAGAAAGAAGTTACTACCTTTTACATTCCAATGCATTCCTCTCAAGTTCATATAATGAATTTGATAATCTGCTAAAAGAATGTTCAGTTTGGTACTGATAGCTATTTTATAATCTTGGTCTAATCCTAATTTAAGTTCTAAAGTTTCCATAAGTCTATTGTTTTAATTTCTTGATGTAAAATTACGCACAAAGCCTTTGTATAAGGGTAACAAAGGTTACACAAGCAATACGTTTTACCTATGCAACTATTGAATTTAAATAATGATAATACTTGCCTTTTAGGGTAATTGTAGTTCACGAAATAGATTCGTAAATTAGGAAGGCAAAAATGACAACTTATACGTATGCAAATTCCTGAAATCCCCAATCTTATACACTACGCCATTCCGTTTTTTACGGTGACCGTAATTCTAGAAGTTATTCTATCGGTTAAAGTGAAACTCCATGATTATGAGTTTAAAGACGCCGGTACTTCTATTCTTATGGGTTTGGGCAATGTGGCAATTGGTTTGGTAACCAAAGGCATTGCGCTAGGCTTCTTTTATCTATTGTATAATTTTTATCATCTTTTTGAAATTCCCTTTGCCTGGTGGTCTTGGTTGATTTTACTTTTTGCAGAAGATTTATGCTATTACTGGTTTCATAGAACTAGCCATGTCAGCCGTTTTTTTTGGGCGAGCCATGTGGTGCATCATTCCTCTAAAAATTATAATTTAAGCACTGCATTACGACAGTCATGGTCTGGTGGATTTTATACCTTCATATTTTGGACTCCGTTAGTGCTTATCGGTTTTCATCCTGTAATGATTTTGGTACAGATGTCAGTCAGTCTAATCTATCAATATTGGATACATACAGAAATGATCAAGAAAATGCCCAAGTGGTTCGAAGCCATTTTTAATACACCCAGTCACCACAGGGTACACCATGCTACTAATCCGCAGTATTTAGATAGAAATCATGCTGGAGTATTTATTATTTGGGATAGGTTGTTCGGCACCTTCGAACCAGAAGTTGAAAAGCCTGTTTATGGTTTAGTAGCGAACATAAATACCTATAACCCTATTAAAATTGCCTTTGCAGAATGGTACAAGATGTTAGGCGATTTCTTCACATCAAAAACCTCATTGGTAAATAGGTTCAAATACCTAACAAAACCACCAGGCTGGAAACATGATGGTACAAGTATTCTTTCTACAGATTTAAGAAGAGAGTGGGAAGAGCAGAGGAACATTGACAGTTAATTTTTTTGAATACTTTTTTTCTCGGTTTTTTATTCCTTGGTGATGTAACAATCGTGTTGATTAGTCGTCATACCATCAACCACCAGAAGAATGACCAATAAATTAGTAGCATACTTAGGAATTTTAGGAGTAAGTTTATTTGCGATAGCCGCCATCGTTGGTCCATTATTAATAGAAGACTACAGTGTAGTAAGTCAGTACATAAGTGAATCTTTTGCGTCTAATACTGAATTTGGTCAGTATTTGCAGTACTTCGGATATGTGCCTAGCGGAATTCTCATTACCATTTTCTGTTTTAGTGCCCCCAAAAAACTACCAAGTTCCAAATTGATAGTAGCCGGTTTTTTCGGATTGGCATTATTCTACGGATTGGGTACTGTATTAGTCGGATTTTTTCCGTGTGATGCAGGCTGCCCAACAGATGTCATAGATTCTAGCCTATCGCAATTAATACATAATGCCATGGGATCGCTAACCTATATTTTTCTACCGATTTGTATTATCGCAATCGGACTCGGATTAAAGAAAATGGAAGGCTATAATAGATTGTCGCAAATAGCAATGGCTACGGCTATCATCAGCGGAATTTTTATATTCATATTATTCTCCAATCCAGAATCAGATTACCGCGGCGTTTTACAACGAATTATAGAAACCTCGTTTATTACTTTTATGGTGTCAATTGCTATGGCTATTAAAAATGGTACGATAGCAGAAAAATAGTATCTCTTTTAGTTTTAAGCCATTAGCGCTATTAATCTTAAATTATTTATTTTTGAGTACCATTAACGATACTTAAATATGAAAAAATTAAGCTTCTTACTAGTCATTATTGTGTTTACAATTTCATGTAAATCTGATAAAAAGGTTGAAGAGAAAAATGAGGAGGTAATAGCACCTACAACAGAAGATGTTGAAATAAAACAAGAAGCTAAAGAACCAAATACTGATAAGCCAAAGGACGAATTATTTACAGATAATTTCGATTGGACTGTAATACCTGTATCGTCTGTTCATATAGGCGAGTTTCCTTACATGTCACCACCTAAAGGTTTCTTTGTAAAAACAAAACAAGGGAAACCGGCAAAAGACGGAATGACCAAGTTTTCTGAATTTGGTAAGTTAATGATGTATACAGGCGAAGCGTTTTATAATGCCGAAGGAAAAATGGCAAAAATGCTTTATGGAATGGCAGAAAAAGGTAAAGCTTTCAACAAATTGATATTTGATAAGAGTGTGGATGATTATTTGGAAAGTATAGGTGCAGAATTGATATTTAAAGGAAGTGTACCTAGAAAAAAAATGTATGCACTTGATAAAATAGACCCAATGGCACAGAGCGATTATATTGTTGGTCGTGCCTATAATAGTGATCCAATTAGGCATTACGCATTAAATCACAAAAGCGGTAAAATAATGTTTCAGGTTTGGTCTAACAAGTATGGGGCAGAGGTAGGAGTTGTTGAATTAGAAGACTTTGTGCAAACAATTAAAGCACCTACGGCATCTGAAATGAAAGAGGATATAGATACAAATGGTAAAGCTATTTTAAATATAAATTTTGATACGGACAAGGCATCTTTAAAACCAGATGCTCTAGAAATTATAGATAATATATTTATTCTACTGGATACCAACCCAGATTTAAAATTATCTATAGAAGGACATACGGATAACACGGGAACAGATGAAAGAAATAAGGAGTTATCCAAACAAAGAGCAAATACGGTAATGTATGCTTTAGCGGGTAAGGGAATTGATATTTCACGATTAAAAGCAGAAGGTTTTGGGTCCGAAAAACAAATGGTCGTAAATGATAGTGATGAAAACAAGGCTAAAAATAGACGAGTAGAATTAGTGAAGATGTAATTTATACTGAATAAAATACAAAGTAATAAGTACAAAGTTCAAAGCGCTCTAAGCTTAGTTGAATTGAACTTGTTCCAAAAGAACAGATAGCCATGCTGGCTATGACATTCTAAAATGGTCACTGAGCGAAGTGACAACCAACAACCAACAACTACTCCTTATAAACCAAACCATCTTTCATTACAAAAGACACATTTTTCACAGAAGAGATATCTTTTACGGGATTCCCTTTTACTGCAATAATATCAGCTAAAAATCCCTCTTTTAAACTTCCTAATTGATCTAAATGAAACATACTGGCATTACCAGAGGTAGCAGATTTTAAGACCGCTAAAGGCTTCATTCCGTAATCTACCATCAATTCCATTTCACGATAATTTTCTCCGTGGGTAAAAACACCTACATCACCGCCAAAAACAATTTGTACACCAGAATCTAACGCCATTTTAAAAGACTTGCGTTTCTGTTTAATACGCTCAGGTTCTGGGTCTGTAGCTTTGTTCCAACCTCGGTATTGTGTAATGGCATCGCCAGCAGCAAGAGTAGGGCATAGACCGATACCTTTATCCTTCATCATCTTAAAAATTTCAGGTGTACCGCCATCACCATGTTCAATAGTTTCAACGCCACCGAGAATGGCTCTTTTCATTCCTTCGGGAGTACCGGCATGGGCGACTACATATTTTCCTGCTGTAGTAGCGGTCGCAACCATGGCATTAATTTCTTCCTGTAAAAATGTCGCCTTAGAATCGGCACCTGGTGTCCAACGATAATCCGCATAAATTTTTATTAAATCGGCACCGTTACCCATTTGTCTACGAACGGTTTCGATACACTGGTCAACTCCGCTTGCAGCTTCGGCACCTAAGGGTACAGTTACACCGTCATGAAATCCTTTTGGTCCGTATGCTCCTGTAGCTACAATTGCAGGTCCGGCAACCAATAAACGTGGTCCGTCTATAATCCCCTTATCAATAGTTTTCTTTAAATAAACATCCGTATAACCGGCACCTTCAGCACCCAAATCTCGCATGGTGGTTACACCGGCCATTAAAGAATTCTTTACATGAACGGTACCTCTAACTGCACGTTCAACAGGTGATTCTTTTAATACCTGATCATTCCAATCGGTTTCATTGTATGGGTGTAATAAAACATGGGAGTGACCTTCAATAATACCGGGCATAAGGGTAGTGCCGTCCAAATCTATTTCTGTGGTGTTATCTGGTAGTGTTATTCCGTTTGTATTTCCTGCATACGTAATTTGATTTCCTTCGACTAATACCACCCAATTGGTATGTAATTCACTACCGTCGAATACCTGGTCTGGTTTTAAGAGTGTTTGAGCAAAACATAGGCTTACAGAGAATAGAAAGAAAAATAGTATTGATTTCATAAAGGTAGTTTGATTAGTTGGCAATAGCAGAGGTTAATAAGTTGTCTAAGTCAGTTTTGGTATGTTGATTTCCGTTAGAAATTACCATAAAGATGTCTTTGGTACTTTTAATATCTTCTAACGGGTTGCTGTTCAGTAAAACGATATCAGCAATTTTACCTTCAGAAATAGTTCCGTAATCAGCATCTAGTTTTAAAAATTTAGCACCATTATAAGCAGATGATTTAAGTGCATCTAAAGGAGAAATTCCGGTAGCGACCATGGCTTCCATTTCTTTATGTAATGAAATACCAGGATACGTATAACTGTTATATGCGCCACTATCAGAGCCTGCCAAAAGAGATACTCCGTTTTTATTCAATTTATAAGCAAGTTTACCGAAAAAAGTATCTAGTGCTTTACGGTCTGTCACTTGCTTTTCGGTTGCATTTTTTACACGGTCAATTCTACCTTTATAGGTTTGCTGTATTCCGTCGCTCATATACTTTAAATAGGCATCATTCGTGTGATCAACTTTATCTAAATAGCTAAGCACTCCGCCAATATGTAGTGTAGGTACTACAAATACGTCATTCGATTTTAAATGTTCGAAAGTTTTTAAAGCGGTCGAGTCAGAAAATGAAGATTGGAGTAGGGGCATGGCATCCCAAAACCCTATTTCTTTATCTATCAGTTTTATGGTGATTTCTTTTTCACTGTTAGAACACCCTTTCATGATGTAATATAAATGTTCAACAGCATCAATACCTGCATCAATAGTGGCGTCAAGTTCCACTGTAAAGGGCATGTGACCCGATGTAATTAAATTTCGTTTTTCAGCTTCTTGTATCACCTTTAAGTAATCTTTACCCGAAATACGGCTATCATAAATTTTTACAAAATCAGATGGTATAGATTGCAAAGAATCTAAAGCTTTAGTAATAGTTTCATCAGTATCTACTTCTAAAGAACCGGCCCAAGTACCACCTGGTCCATCAATTTTGGGTCCTGATGTAAAAATGGTAGGCCCAACAAGTTCATTTTTTGCAATAGCTTTTCGCCATTCTAAAACAGACGAGGTAAGATCGCCTCCGGCATCACGAACTGTAGTAATTCCATTTGCCATAAAGAGTTTCAAGAAGTTCTTATTTGCATTAATTAATGAATCTCCACCTCTAAAATGTGTGTGGTTGTCCCAAAAGCCTGGTACTATAAATTTACCTTTTGCATCAATTATAGTTTCGGCTTGAATGTTGGCTAAGTCAGAATCAGATATGATTTTAGTGATTCTATTGTCATTAATAAGAATATTTGAAATTGAAACAGAACCATCTTCTAGATGAATAAGATTACCATTTTTTATGATTACATCGTAGGTTGTTTGCGGTTCAGATTTACATGATAAAAGAATTGTTAAGCAGCATAAGACTAGACAAGACTGTTTTAATATAATTGAAATATTCATGTTGCTTTTGGTTGATTCAGAAAGGTAAAAATAATTACTTGTTTAATAATTGTCTGGTCAAGATAAAAACAAAAATTAATAGACTATAACCTATAAAAAAGGGGATGATATAGGCTTTTAAGCCCGATACTAAAAAGAGCCCAATGAGTAATAATTGAAAACCAAGCCCAAATGTTGATACCGCTGTCATTAACCATTTGGGTTGATACTTTCCTTTTATGGCATTCTTATCAAGGCTATAGATGATTCGGTCATATGGTCCATAGCAATAGCTATAAATTTTATATAGTATGTTGACAGTTTGTTGATTTTCACCATGTAATGCAGTCGGCGTTTTATTCTCAAATACTCTACTTGTGCTATCGCCATCATGTCTATTTCTTAAAATTACATAATAGTAATTGTAGAGCGTTCCTTGTAATTCAAGTCCCACAAATGCAAGCAATACTAAGTAAATACTAACATTAGTAACATACCAAATAGAAAGCATTAAAAGAAGATTTAGTATAAAATCTGAAATTGAATCAAAGTACCGACCAATATGAGACGGGGTATTCTTTAATCGTGCAAGTTCACCATCTGCGGCATCAAGAATAGATTTTAAAACTAGAAAAAGTAAGGCTGACCAATAAAATCCGTTCAAAATAGAAACAATGGCCAAAAGTCCGCAGAACGTAAATGCTAGCGTGACGTGTATTGGTGTAAATATGGTTGTTTTTAAGCGGTTGGCAATTACAAAGGCAACAGGTCTACCATAATCAGATAGATCTAAGAACTGATGTTCTTTAGGTAATTTAGACATGTAATACATCTTCGGGAAAACCAATAACGGAAACACGTTGGCTTGGTACACCACAAAAGGAAATGTAAAAATAAGGTATAATTAACAATCAGTAAAGTATCATTGAATGGGATGCTACAAATATTTTACTTACTTCTTAATTTGCCATCCGCCACCATTTCTATATTTAATATTTTCAGCGGCGTGCTGTATAATTTCTTTGATTCTTTTAGACCTAGTTTCTTGGCGTTTTGCTTGGTTTAAAAAGTACAAAAAGCTTTTACGTTGGCTATGGGTAAAGTTTTTAAAGTTGCTAAATGCATCAGGGTTTTTATCGAATGCTAATTGTAGTTCTTCAGGTATAACTCCGTTTTCCACATCATCCAAAGAAGTCCAAGAACCATTTTCTTTCGCCACTTTTATAGAGGCTAATCCTGCAGCATGCATTCTGCCATTAACTTTTAACTCTTTTATATAGTTCTTATTGACTTTGCTCCAAACGCTTTTAGGTTTTCGTGGACAAAAGTATTGTCTTCGTTTTCCGTTACCCAAGCTTTTTACGGTACTATCAATCCACCCATAGCAAAGTGCAACTTGTACAGCTTCTTCCCATCGCATACTTTCGTTTTCATGGGCTACAGCATAGAAAATGAGATGAACTCCCGAGTGTTCAGAATGGTTATTGTGCAACCAATTTTTGAATTCATTATCATTTGTAAAATATAACTCGGGTATATTTAGCATAATTGTACTAAATGGTTAATAATCTATCATAAATGTACAATGATTAAAATAAAGTATTGGTTAATACAAACGTGCGCCCTATTTTTATGCTTTCTAAAATCAACAACAACAACAATTTACGTATGAAAAAAATCTTCATTGCGCTGCTTTTGGGCTTTGCGCTTATTATTGTCTCATGTGGTGGCAATAAACGAGAAGGAGAACCTAAGGTTTTGGTTTTCTCAAAAACAATGGGTTTTAAACATGGATCCATACCTGCAGGAGTTGCAGCCATTCAAAAGTTAGGAACAGAAAACGGATTTGCAATCGATACTACCAAAAATGCAGAGCTATTTACAGATGAAAACCTAAAACAATATTCGGCTGTTATCTTTTTAAGTACAACGGGTAATGTTTTAGATCAATTTCAAGAAGCTGCTTTTGAGCGCTATATTCAAGCAGGTGGTGGTTATGTAGGTATACATGCTGCTGCAGATACCGAATATGACTGGGGTTGGTACAATGACTTGGCAGGAGCTCAGTTTTTGAGTCACCCAAGGGGAATGCCAACGGCAGATTTTATTATTAAAGACAAGAATTTTGTTGCTACACAGTTTTTTACCGACTCTGTGTGGAACAGAACTGATGAATTGTATAATTACAAAAACATCAATCCTGATATAAACGTCCTTATGACTTTAGATGAATCTACCTATGAAGGCGGAAAAAATGGCGATTTTCACCCTATAGCTTGGTATCATGATTTTGATGGCGGACGCGCATTTTACACAGGTGGTGGGCACGCTGATGCTAGTTTTTCTGAAGATTTATTTTTAAAGCATTTGTTAGGCGGAATTCAATATGCCATAGGTGAAAACCTAAATCTTGACTATTCGAAAGTAACTTCTCAAATACCACCAGATGCTGATCGTTTTGCAAAAGTAACATTGAGCGAAGGTCAGTTTTTTGAGCCTACAGAAATGACTGTTCTACCAAACGGTAATGTATTAGTAGCGCAACGTAGGGGAGAAGTAATGTTATACAATGATGAGACAAAAGAACTTAGTGAAGTGCTTAAGCTTGATGTTTATAGCAAAACATTGAACACACCAGGTGTAAATGCAGAAGAAGGATTGATGGGATTGCAAAAAGATCCAGATTATGCCAATAACCATTGGATCTATTTATTCTATTCACCAACTGGTGACGAATGGGTAAACCGTTTGTCAAGATTCAAATTTGAAGATGGTAAGTTTGATGTTGCGTCAGAACAAGTAATTATGGATGTGGATAGCCAGAGAGAAATTTGTTGTCATACCGGTGGTTCTATAGCATTTGGTCCTGATGGTTTACTATACCTATCTACAGGTGATAATTCTACGCCGTTTAATGAGAAAGGTGTTAAGTATGTAAATAACGGATTTGCACCTCTAAACGATATTCCTGGGCATGAGCAGTACGATGCGCGTCGTTCTTCAGGAAATACGAATGATTTACGTGGTAAGATCCTAAGAATAAAGGTAAAAGAAGATGGTACATATGATATACCTGAAGGAAACTTATTTCCGGTAGGTACAGATAAAACGAGACCAGAGATTTATACTATGGGTCATAGAAATCCGTATAGAATATCAGTAGATATGAAGAGAGGATATGTGTACTGGGGCGATGTTGGTCCTGATGCAAGAGCAGATAGTTTAGGTACTAGAGGCCCTAGAGGATATGATGAAATGAACCAGGCTAAAAAAGCGGGTAATTTTGGTTGGCCACTATTTATAGGAAATAACTTCGCCTATAATGCATACGACTATGAAACAGGAAAAACAGGTGCGGCATTTGATCCTGAAAAACCTATAAATAACTCTCGTAATAATACAGGGTTAACAGAATTGCCACCTGCAATGCCGGCGTATGTGTATTATCCATATGTAGATTCACAAGATTTTCCGCAAACAGCTACAGGTGGTAGAAATGCAATGGCAGGTCCTACATATTATTCAGATATGTATCAAGGCGATGAGAAGCTACCAAGTTATTACGACGGTAAGGTGATTATTTATGATTGGATGCGTGGTTGGATGTTTGCCGTTCATTTAGATGAAAACGGAGATTTCAGTAAAATGGAACCTTTTGCACCCGAGGTTAAGGTCAATAGTTTAATTGATATGGAAGTAGGGCCTAATGGTAAAATCTACCTGTTAGAATACGGTAGCGGTTGGTTCTCGCAAAATGCGAATTCTTCTTTAGGATATATCGAATTCAATGGCGGTAACAGACCACCGTTAATCAATGAGGTAACTGTTAGTGAAACAGCAGGCAAAACTCCGTTGACAGTCAACGCAACGGTAGAAGCAAGTGATCGCGAAGATGATTCCATAAAGTATCTATGGGATTTTGGTAACGGCGACACTAAAGAAACTACAGAACCAAATGTAAGCTACAATTATGCAGATGCCGGCGTTTATAAGTTAAAAGTAACCGTTGCAGATGATAAAGGTGAAGAGGCAATTAGTGAAAGCACCAGTATTGTAGCTGGTAACTCAAGACCAGCAGTTGCTATCTTATTAGGTGATAGTGCACCGGCATTTTATTTGCCAGGTCAGAAAATTGCCTATGAGGTATCGGTAACAGATCCTGATGGTACTAAAATCGACGCAAGCAATATATTTGTAAGTGTCGATTATTTAGAAGGGATGGATAAGGTTGCTATGAATATGGGGCACCAACAAGTATCTGCAACAGTTACAGGTAAAGCTTTGACTCAAGCAATGGACTGTAAAACATGTCATAAAGAAGCAGAAGCTTCTATAGGACCAAATTACAAAGATGTTGCTGCGAAGTACAAAGAGCGTAAAGATGCCTTAAAATACTTGCAAGGTAAAATTAAAACAGGTGGAGCAGGAGTGTGGGGCGAGGTAACAATGCCAGCTCACCCGAATATTACATCAGATGAATCTAGACAGATCGCATTATATATTCTTTCTTTAAATGGAAATGATAAAAAAGTAATATCGTTACCAGCTAAAGGGACAATTACAGCAGAATCTTCTGCACCAGGTAATATGTTGGTGTTAACTGCTAGTTATACAGATGCAGGTGCAGAAGATACTATTCCACTAACAGGTTCTAAATCTGTTGTTATACCAAGTAGCACGGTCAAGTTCAATGACCAAATGAAGGTGGACGGAATGCAAGCAATGCAATTCGGAGGAATGGACATTCTATTAGTAGGGAAATCTAAAGGATGGTTCATGTTAGAAAACATGTCTTTAAAAGGAGTGAAATCTGTTTCGCTTACCGCAGGATGGCAAGCACCACCTACCATGTACTTTGATTTCGAAATACATGAAAATACGGCAGACGGACCAGTAATCGGTACAGGTAAATTAACAGCCCAACTAGAAGGTTCTCAAGGAACAATGATTACTATTCCAATAACCGGGACAGTTTCAGGTGACGGACCGTATTATGTAACGTTTAAAGGAGAAGAAGGTAAAGAACTTGCTCAAGTAGCTTTGACAGGCGCTATCTTTAAATAAACTCAAATACATTGAATTGAAAAGCCCGCTATAAAGCGGGCTTTTTTTATTTACATAAGCTAAATAATTAGCTCAATTTTTTGCTTATCAATTCACCAATTTCCATTAATAAATCCATTTCAGTTTCTTTAAAGTCATAAGGTACAGGTTTAGCGATACCTATAGTTCCAAAAAGCTTTTCATTGAATAGTAATGGTGCCGCTAGTGAACCTTCTACTTTAGTATCTTTTGCTGAAGGTCTAGCTACGCCAGAATCATCTGTTTGTAGATTGCACATTTCTACAGGTTTTCTACGTTCTGCAGCAATACCCGCCATACCTTTACCGATAGGAATAGTAGATAATTTCGGAATCAAAAACTCAGGAATACCTACTTGCGATTGAAGCTGTAATAAAGCGTTTTTATCTAAAAAGTGTAAGGTGCCGGTAGAGCAATCAAAATGTTCTAAAGTTATTTTTAAAAGGGCATCCCAATTAGGAGAATCCTTTGATAATTGAGTATGTATAGCTGCTATAATTTCTTTAGAGTTGTTCATTTTATTTTTATCTAAGAATTTTTCAATTCAAAATTAATGATTTCGCTGATTTCATTTGCTCGGTCAACTAGCATAAAGTGTTCTCCACCCTCAATTAGTTTCATTTTTGTAGTCCTTCTAGGGGGAATCAATTTATCTTTTGTGCCATTAATCTTAATAACGTTTGCTGATTGCTTTAAATTCTGCCAAGTAGTAAATTCTTGTAAAGCCCATTTCACAAAGTTTAAATCGGTATCATCTAATATCTCATAAAATAGTTTAGCGTTATTGGCTCCGATGATATCCCTCGCAAGAAACCTTGGTGGATTGAAAAGAGAAGCAGGTATAAGCTTTAAAATTCTTGATTTGCCTACCCATTTATAAATGGGTCTTAATTCACGTTTTGTTTGTGCAGAAGAAATAAGAATTACTTTTTTCGGATGAAGTATTTGATTGATTTCTGTGGCAATTAATCCGCCGAAACTAACTCCGATTAAGCAGAACTCTTCATTGGTGTCTATAACTGCGCTAAGCCTTCTCGAATATTCTTTAATAGATTCGTTGTGGTAAGGAGTAATCCAATCTATAGCTATTAGCTCAAAATCTAGAGTTAAATGATTAAAAACTCTTTGGTCGGCACCTAATCCACTAATAGCGTATATTTTCAAAACAAACTTTTATAGAAATGACTATAAATCTCCCAAAGCAATAATTTGGAAGATGAAAAATCTAATGATAAAGATACGTTTAATCTCTTTTTTAAAGCAATCTACATTATACTACATTGTCTTTACCTGGTAGTTCTCTATAGGCATAATATGCCAGAACAGCATAGATAGCTTTTTCTATGGCAATTCTTATCGGAAACAATTCTTCTCCTAAAGATTCATCTATGGAGCGCAGTTGCATGTAGTAATTACTAATAAGCGGATATTTTTTATTAGCTGCAATATGAGCATTGGCATTATTAAAAGCTTCTGTCTTTTGTTCCTTAATAGGTTTACAGGTAACCAGAGTAGGAGTTTTGTTCTTGTGTAGCATGGCAGAAAACCCAAATAGTCTACAAATAAGGCCACGGTGTGCATATTCTGAGCAAAAGCCTTTAGAACCCGGAGCAATAACTTTGTTCAAAACAGGACAGTGTTTATCCTCAGTATTATTTTGCAATTGCGCTAACCATTGTTCTGTTTCGTCATTTAGTAAAAGATGATAGGCTAGTGGTAAAAATTCTAATGCAGTAGCGTTGATGTCCGGTTTTAAACAACATAGTCCGCAATTGGCAACACAGCTAAGTCCTGTAGATTGTTGAAAGGAGCCTAACTCCTTATCCAATTGGTTGAAAATACGATCTACCGCTTGAACTTTTTGATATATGGTCACTTATGTATTTAAGGTCGTACGAAGGTAGGCTATGTTTTAATATACTAAACAATTTAAAAAATTAAATAACTAGTGATGATTATTGATTCTAATTCAGAAGTTAACGTTTTGAAATTGAATAATTTAAGATGTTGTTGTTATCAACTTAAAACTTTAAGGTCTTCAGGCGCAATGGTTCTTGGTCTGTTTTAAGGTAAATATGAAAACCAATGACACCTAGTACCTGTTCTTCTTCAGTAAGAACTTGCACTTCCCATTCACCTGGCGTTACATTGCTTTTATAGGTGTAGCCTCTAAAGCCGCCATCTCTACCACCTGTAATATCATAACCGATATCATCTACGGTGACCCATTCTTTGGTTTTGTCATTATATTTTCTCCACCGATGAAAAATGGACTTTTTTAAATCTGTAGGTGCAAAAATTGAAGAAAAAATATACACCCTTTGGTCTGGAGTATAGTTATAATCTAGTTTGTATTTCCTCCAAAAAATGAACGATTCTTCAGATTCGTAGGTTACCTCATATTTACCATTCTTTAGTACAACATCATGGGCGACAATACCTTTATCTAGTGCTAATGGAACTGGTGGTATTAATCTTAGAAAATAGAACAGATTAATTATGCCATAAATGGCTAAAATTATGGCAATCATTTTACCCAGTTTAATTTCTTTACGGGTACTCGGACTTTTTCCATAGATAAAAGTGAGAAGCACCAAGGTACTTACTAAACTAACCGCACCAGAGATTAAGAATATAGATGTGTTTAATTCCTTCAAGAAAACAGGAATCATAAACGTGAAAAAAGTGAAACTAATAAAGTAATAGACTCCGAATTGTAGATATTTGTTAGAGATTCTTTTTTTAAGAAACTCATTGGCAATCAACAATAGCACAAGAATTATAAAGAATGATGCTGTTTTAGATAAAGAAACACTTCTAGAGAAGTAGATTACATAGGCACTTGATAATCCGCCGAAAAAGAACTGAATAGCTAAAGGAAAATATTCTTCATACCGTGCTAAAAACGTATTTTTCCATTTGCCATCATCAGCTAAATTATAGAGGTATAGCGCAATAGATAAAGAGGTCATGTGTAGACATAAAACCGTAAGGTCATACGTACGGTCAATACGACCTAAAGTTAAGGTATCAAAAATGAATCCTCCAATAAAGAACAGTATTGGCGCATATTTAGAATGTCTTCGTATAAAACTTCTGAAGGCACTATTTCTATATCTGGCAAGCGTTTTTTTCATGGAGACCTATCAAATAGATGCGGTAAAAATACCATAAATTAAAAAGGAAATTAATCCTATTTAATTTATGATGAACGCTAAAAATTAATATGTTGTAAAGTGAATTTTAAGGGTTAGTCTTAATATAGAAATTTGGATCTACATGTAAGTTTTCAAAGCTGCCTTTCATTTTTTCCGATTGCCATTCGTTACTAGGTTCTAGCCAAACAGGGGTGTCATCAATATATACTTTTATAGGTAGTGTGAATTTCTCGACAGTATTTGTAAAACGATATGATAGCTTTTTACCTTTCACCTTATACTCGAAAACCGGAATCTTGGTCGTTCTTAAGTACTGGTCAAAAAAGGGTTTTAAATCGCGATTCATTTCTATACCGATTACTTTCTCAATTTCGTCAGTAGTTACTGTTTTATGATAGAATTCTGAATTTAGACCACGTAAAATAGTTCTCCATTTTATATCATCATTTACTACTTGGCGTAAGGTGTGAAGAATATTAGAGCCTTTATAATACATATCGCTACTACCTTCATGATTTACATTGTAGATCCCGATAATGGGTTTGTCGTTTTTAATATTATTTCGAATGCCTTGTACATATGCATTTGCCGCCTCTGTACCATAATGATAGTCTAAAAATAGACTTTCGGAATAGCAGGTGAACCCTTCGTGGATCCACATATCTGCGGCATCTTTATAAGTAATATTATTTGCAAACCATTCGTGCCCAGCTTCATGAATAATAATAAAATCGAATTTTAATCCCCAACCGGTTCCCGATAAATCTCTACCTAAATATCCTTTCTGATATTGATTGCCATACGTAACAGAGCTTTGGTGTTCCATACCTAAATAGGGGACTTCGACCAGTTTAAATGAGTCTTCATAAAAAGGGTAGGGTCCGAACCAATATTCAAAGGCTTGCATCATTTTAGGAGCATCTTTAAAATGTTCTTTTGCTTTCTCTAGATTATCTTTTAAAACATAATAATCCATATCAAGTGCACCTTTTTCTCCTTGATATATTTCATCAAAATGTACATAATCACCGATATTGACATTAACACCATAGTTATTGATTGGGTTAGAAACAAACCAATTGTAGGTATTTGTCTCTTTGTCAACACTTCTAAGGCGACCATTGGAGACATTCATTAATCCTTTTGGTGCTTTTACACTGATTAACATACTATCTACTTCGTCGTACATGTGGTCTTTGTTCGGCCACCAAACGCTAGCCCCTAAACCTTGGCAAGAAGTAGCAACGAAATCGTTACCATTAGCATCTTTTTTCCAAGAGAATCCACCATCCCAAGGAGCTCTAACCGCTTCTTTTGGGTGACCAGAATACGTGACAACAACCTCATTAAAATCACCTACTTGCTGAGGTTTGGTTAATTGTATAAAATGAGCATTTATGTTATGTGTCACTTCAAGTTCAACTCCGTCTTGTGTCACTTTTTCAATTTGCAATGGTGGTTGCAAATCTACCTGTAATACTTGATGAGGTTTCAGTACCTTGTAGCGAATTGTATTGCTTCCGTTTATAAATTTATCATCAGGATTAACATCAATATCTAAGTGATAATAGTTAAGGTCCCACCATTCACGTTCAGGGGTAATGCTACCTCTAAGCGTATCTTGTTCAGTAAAAGTTTGAGCTTGTGAAAAAGTAAATATTCCAAGGGTAAAAGCAACAAGTAATTTGTTCATGTCTAATATGGATTATGCCTATCTAAAAATTCCATTAGGAAAAACAACCGGACTCTCAAATCCGTTTTCGCCAACAGCAGAAACACCGAAGAAAAAATTATCGATAACGATGCCTTTCAATAAGAATTCAGAAACGTCACCAACATATCTGCTATAATCCCAAGTTGGGGACGTAGTATCTCTCCAGTATATTTTATATCCTTTTGCTCCATCAACCTTGCTCCATTGAAGTTTTGCGGCAGGCTCAACAATGCCACCTATTTTAACCGTTTTTGGAGCAGGAGGAGCCCATGCTATAGATGCTAAGTTTATAGCGTTTACAGCAGTTAATTTAGCTGCATACTCAAAGTTTACATGTTCTAGAACATCACCATAGGCAATACCATCTTCAACACGAATATCTTGATGTTGTTGTGTGTAGTTCTCATGAGCTTCCATAATACGAATACCAGGAAAACCTGCATCGTTAAAAGGTCTATGGTGTCCACCACGACCAAAACGATCCAAACGATAAATCATCATTGGGTTCATTTCAGGCATGTACTGCTTCACGTTTTTATGAACATAACGCGCCAGTTGTCTAGAAATTCCGTCCACTTCACCACCGTAAAAACGTCTTGCTTTACGTTGCTTTTCAGTTTCTGTTGGTGGTACAGGTTCAGAGAAAATTCTAAAATCTACATTACTTACAGTACCATCTACACCAGTGATATTGCCGATCATATCATTATTGAAAATACCAATAACTTCCCAGCCTTTATCTTTAGCGTATTGCGCAATGCCGCCACCACCAAAAAGACCTTGTTCTTCACCTGAAAGACCCATATAGATAATGCTGTTCTCGAATTTATATTTTGACAGTACGCGAGCAGCTTCTATGGTACCTGCCATTCCGCTAGCGTTATCATTCGCACCCGGAGAATCATCTGTAAAATTGGTTGGGTCGCTTACACGAGAATCGATATCGCCACTCATAATTATATAGCGATTAGGATATTTTGTCCCTTTTTGAATAGCAAGTACATTAACTACTTCTACATCTTTTACAATACGATCGTTTGCACCTTTTTTAACTAAGTCTTTTTGAAAGAAAACATTTAAACACCCATTACATTCAGTAGATGTTTTTTCGAATTCATTTTTGATCCAACGTCTTGCAGCACCAATACCCCTTGTTGTTGAAACGGTATCGCTTAAGGTATGTCTAGTACCAAAATTGATAAGTTTAGTAACATCGTTTTCTATTCGTTCAGCAGAAACAGCATCGATAATATCATAAATACGTTGGTCGGTTTGTGCAGTTAAGGTAATTGCAGAGGTTAGTAAGGTAAGCAGTAATAATTTTTTCATTTCAATTTTTTTATGAGTAAAGCTAGTGTGGGCAATAGGTTTCTAAAATTAAGTAAAATATAGGGTTGAGCATAATTTCAGGTATAAAAGTATAAGAGCATATGGTATAGTTTTAATAAGATAAAAAAGAGATTTCTTTTTAAGCAGGGCTTATCATCGCTTTTTGATCAATAAATAGTATACACCTAACAGCGGACCTATAGCTAAAGGAATAAATAAAAGATCAATAGAGATGATCGATTGAAGTGATCCTAGAAGTTGAATACTTATAATAGTAATGGCAAAACCAATACAATTTACTAGTGTAAGTGCAGTGCCTTTTAATTCGGGTGCTACGGCTGATGCCACTAGGTTTGAGAATTGAGGTGAATCTGCGGTAACTGCAATACCCCATAAACACCAACCTGCCAAGAATAAATAAATAGGGAGAGAAAATAATAAAGGGGAGATTAAACAAAGCAATCCTGATACCAATAATGAGATAAGTGCTACCTTTTTACTGCCTATTCGTTGCGAAAGTATACCTCCATAGGCACAAGATAATCCGCCAAGGGCAATTACGATTCCCGACCAAAGTGACACCGAAATATCGCTGCCAGATTGTTTTGCAAAATATTGAATGGCAATAGGTGTAAAAGCCCAAAAGGCATAGAGTTCCCACATGTGACCAAAATAACCAAATGCAGCTTTTTTAAATTCGAAATTTTTGAAAAGCTTTGGTCCCGCATCAAATTTTAAAGTAGTACTTGCCACTCGATACGGACCGTTTGGCACCAGTAAAAAAAGTATGAGTCCACCAAAAGCGGTAATACCTGAAGTTAACATAATAACCTTGTCTGGATGGCTTGCTAAAGGGCTTCCTTTAATTAAAAAAGGAAAAGCGGTGCCTAGAACTAATGCTCCAACTAAAAATCCCAATGCTTTACCGAGTCCTTTTTCGTAATAATCTGCTGCTATTTTCATTCCTACGGGATAAATACCTGCTAAAAAGAAACCTGTACTAAATCTAGCCAATAGTAAACCACCAACGTTTAAATTTGGATAAATTAATGTCAGATTAGAAACGGATGCTAGAAAGGCACAAATCATAAATACTCTTGAAGGAGAAAATCGATCTGCAATCATCAAAACTCCGAAAATAAGAGTCCCGATGATGAATCCGAATTGCACAGAAGAAATGACATGGCTAACAATGTCTGCACCAAAATCTAACTTTTTGGTTAGCGATTCTAATATCGCATTCCCTGCAAACCATGTAGAAGTACAAGCGAACTGTGATAGAATTATAATCGGGAGAATATGTAGCTTTTGTTTCAATAGATTAGTTAACAAAGGTTACTTTGACTATCTCATTATTTTCCACTTCATAAATAGCTACAGCTTTAAAAGTGTTGCCATTTGCAGTAATCGATTCTTCGTCTATAACTTTATTTCCGATGACAATTCTGTTAATTATCTCACAATGTAAATCAGGGGCAGAATTAAAGAAGTCAGTGTAGCCAGCTCGCATTGCATCTGTACCATCAGATCTTAATTCTCCTGAGTAGCTTAATATTTTAGCTTGTGTAGAATACGTGGCTAAAAAACCGTCGATGTCTCTACTGTTATAAGCGTCAAGTTGCTTTTGCACAATGACCTCTGGGTCAAAAGTTGTTTTTTTATCTCTAATAAAAGTCATGGTTTTTATGAGTCCGTCAGTTTCATAAATTGCCACTTGCTGTTTTTGTTTATCTCCAATAGAAACAAATTCTTGGTCAATTACAGTAGAATTAATTACAATTCTTGAAGAGACTTTAACTTCTACGGCAGGTGTTCTTTTATAAAATGCATCATAGCCCTCTTTTAATTGTTCCCTACCAACGGATATGGTATCCTTTGAGAAATTTTTTACTAAGACTTCTTCTGAATAACAATTTGCGAATGCTTCTAAATCACGAGCATTGAAGGTTTCTACCTGTTTTTGAACAATCTTATACGGAGCATCTTTAGAAACAAACGAAATAAACTTTCCGTTAGGGCTTACGGCTAGTCTTGATATACCATGAATATCAGTTTGTTGAAATTCAAACAATGATTTCCATTCCGTATCTATTGATGGCTTAAAGGAAAACAGATATTTATTATACGCAGTAATTAAACTTCCGTCGGTAGTCCAAGTGACATCTTCAGAATCTCCTAAAAGGGTTGTGATATTCTTTTTTTCTTTAGAATAAGGATTTAGTGATGTAATTGTGGCATTCTCACCAACTTTTGCTATAAAACTTATAAGTTCAGAATTCGGAATTTTATGCAACGATCGACCTACATTCTTTTGAACGGTGTAGTTGGTATTTTCTTTAAGATTATACACCACTAAATCCATTCGGTTTTCAATTAAAACCGTGCAAACAATAATGTCGTTAGAATACCAAACATGGTAGCCTACTTTAAGATTTGGTATTAAAACTTTTGAGTCACCAGTTTTTAAATCATACTCGTATAAACGTTGCAAACCATCTTCATCTAAACGAACTGCAGAAACGGCATCTCTACCCGGAATTTTCAGAGGAGAATATTCACTGCCATTTGGTGTATTTGAAAGCCAAGTTGTTGTTTTGTCGATTAAATCATAAAGAGCGATATCGGTTTGTCTTTTTCTAGTTGATGAGAATAGAATTTTATTATCAGAAAAAAATGAAGGTTGATTATCATAACCTTCATTTTGAGACAAGTTTATTTCTCCATTAATTTTCAAACTATCATTGTTCAAATCTAAATTTGCTAAGTAAACTTCCGTGCCTTGTTGGGCAAAAGTTGTAAGGCAGCAAAAAACACCTACAAATACAAGGTTGTAAATTTGTTTCATATTGAATAGTTTGTGAGTAACATTATTCTTTGTCGGCAAATCTCTTTAAAATTGCACGAACATTTTTTGTGTTATCAACAAAGTACCTTGCTTGTGTTTTTTGACGCCCTACTTTTACGGTAATAGATTCCTCTGGAAGTTCTTGAAACATAAATTCATCGGTCCAGTCATCACCAATAGCAAACACAAAATCGTAATCATGTTCAGAATACACGCGCATAGAAGCTCTACCTTTATTCACGTTACTACTTTTAATTTCCATCACCTTGTTGCCATTTAAAACACTGAGGTCATCATTTGCAATAAGGCTTGTTAGTACCGTATTCAGTTCAACAGAACGTTTTTGACCAAAGTCGGGATCTGTTTTTCTGTAATGCCATGCTAAAGAATAATTTTTCTCCTCAATAAAACTACCAGGTGTACGGTCAACAAAAGATTCTAACACCGGTAAAATCTTCTCCATCCAGTCTTTCTTAACATTTTCTAACATTCTAAATTCTTCACCACCTTGAGAGATCCATACGCCGTGTTCAACGATCATATTATATTTTTTAGGCAAGAACCATTTGGTGAATGTTTCTTTATCTCGTCCGCTAATTAAATACATATCTGTATTTGGTTGAGAAGAGATCGAATCTAGTAATTTGTATAATTCTTCGTCTGGTGATGCTTTTTGCGGATCAGCATGAAAACCAGCCAACGTACCATCATAGTCTAAAAATACCAATCTTCTTTTGGCTTTATTGTAACTATCCATCACAGTATTCATGATGTCTGCAGATAGTTTTTTTGACTTATAGGTTTGATCTTTTTCTTGTTGCCCTACTAAAGAATTCATGAAGTCGTTTGCCCATTTCTCCACATTATAGCGCTCTAGTCTCTTTTGTAATAGCGTGTTTCTAGCAATCTGTTCTTCTTTAGGCATATTAATAGCTTCATTCAAAGCATCTGCAATTTGTTCAAAATTATTAGGGTTTATTAATAGCGATTCATTCATTTCATTGGCAGAACCCGCCATTTCGCTAAGTATTAAAACTCCTGTTTTATCAGTTCTAGTAGCAATATATTCTTTGGCTACCAAATTCATACCATCTCTAATTGGTGTCAACCAAGCAATGTCAGAAGACGTATATAGGTCTATTAGGTTTTCAAAAGGCATAGACCTGTAGAAATACCAAATAGGTGTCCAGCTTACGGTTGAAAGTTCTCCATTAATGCGACCAACCAATTCATCAACCTCACGTTTAAGTAATTGATATTGCGGTACATTGGAGCGTGAAGGCACGGCAAGTATAATAAGTCTTACTTTCTCTTTATACTGCGGGTATTTATTTAAGAAATATTCAAAAGCATTAAGTCGTTTCGCAATACCTTTTGTGTAATCTAAACGGTCAATAGATAAAAAGAACTTAGCATCTGGAGCTGATTTTTTATGAGTATCTAATCGTTTTTGCAATTCAGACTTTTCATCTTCACTTCGTTGTGAATGTTCTTTAGCTGCTTCGCTGAATTTCTTATAATCGATTCCCATGGGGAAAGAGTCAACTTTAATAACTCTATCATCTAAGTAAATATCATTAAAACTAACCTCTAATCCCAATAGTCTGCGCACAGAGCTTAAAAAGTGACGTTCATAGTCATAGGTGTGGAAACCAATTAAATCTGAACCTAATAAGCCTTGTAATACTTCTTTTCGCCAAGGTAGTGTTCTAAATATTTCATACGATGGAAAAGGAATGTGTAAAAAGAAACCGATTGAAATATCTGATCTTTGGGCACGAACCATTTGTGGTACTAGCATTAATTGGTAATCGTGAATCCAAATCGTATCATCATTATCGGCTTTTTCAAGAATAGCATCTGCAAATTTCTGATTAACAGCCTTGTAAACTTCCCAACTTTCAAGCTCAAATTCAGAGTATTCTAAAAAATAGTGGAATAAAGGCCATATGGTTCGATTGCTAAACCCGTAATAAAAACCATCAACTTCTTTTTCTGTAAGATTTACTTTAGAAGATCCATGTTCCGCTAGTGCCTTATCAATTTTAGGGATTAACTCTTCTGGTATTTCTTCATCTGTCAATCCGCTCCAGCCAATCCATAGGCTATCTCCACCCGAGTGTACAGATTTCATTCCAGTTGCTAAACCACCAACACTTGGTACCGCAGTAATGTCTCCATTGCTAATTTGTAATTGTACAGGTAGTCTATTTGAGATAATGATAGTTTTCGCCATAAAAGAGATATTTTTGCTACTTCTTGATAATTATTTCTCTAAATTTCGCGAAAAAGGAGGGTATTACCAATTGAAACCTCATATGAATTAAGATTTTTATTGAATGGATAATTTAGACTACGGAATAATAGGGAATTGTAGAAGTGCAGCATTAATTTCAAAGACAGGAAGCATCGAATGGTGCTGTTTACCAGAATTTGATAGTCCATCTATTTTTGCAAAATTACTAGATGAAGAGATTGGTGGTAGTTTTGAAATTAATGTGGATGACAGTTATGTGATTACCCAAAAATATGAGCAATTCACGAATATATTAATCACTTCTTTTAAATCTGGCGACGACCATTTTGAGATTAATGATTTCATGCCACGTTATAGAAAAGAAGGCAATGCTTACCATGCGCCACCAGAGTTGATTAGATATTTTAAACATATATCTGGTGCTCCAAAATTTTCGGTAGTATATGACCCCAAGCTTGAGTATGCTATGGGTAAAACTGAATCATTTATAAAAAAAGATTTTATAGCGAGTCTTACACATGACGTAAAATTCGATACTATATTTTTGTATTCTTCTTTTGATAAACAGACTATTATAGATAGTGGTGAAATTGAATTAAAAGAAGATGGTTATATTTTGGTAGGTTACAATGAAAAATTATTGTTACCTACTACGGATAGGGCTTACTTAGATTTACAGAATACAAAAGTATATTGGTTGAATTGGTCTAATTTGACACCTACATACAAGAAGTTCAATGAAGAAATCTCTAGAAGTGCACTTACTTTAAAGCTATTAAGTTATGATAAGACAGGTGCGGTTTTAGCGGCAGCGACCACATCATTACCAGAAACAATAGGCGAAGTACGTAATTGGGATTACCGATTCTGTTGGATCCGCGATGCATCTATGGTAATTAAGGTAGTGTCAGAATTAGGTCATAAGAACGTTGCAAGACGTTATTTACAGTTCATTATAGATTTGATACCAGATAAGGCAGAGAAGCTTCAAATCATGTACGGTATTAATAAAGAAAAGAAGTTGACCGAAGTAACCTTAGAACACCTAGCGGGCTATAAAGGTTCTAAGCCAGTAAGAATAGGTAATGCAGCTTATCACCAAAAGCAAAACGATATCTATGGTATACTTATGGATGTTATCTACGAACAGATGGCGAAATTTAGTGTAGATATCGATAATGGTGAAGATTTATGGGCGATTACAAAAGGAATCGTTTGGATTGTAAGTAATAATTGGAAGGATGCCGATAAAGGTATTTGGGAGTTCAGAACAGAGGATAGACATTTTACATTCTCAAAAGTGTTATGTTGGACAGCTTTGGATCGTGCAATCAAGGTTGCCGAGATGTTAGATAAGAAGCACAAAATTGAGAAATGGGAGCCTATTAGAGCAGAAATCTGGAAAGATATATATGACAATGCTTGGAACGAAGAAGTAGGCGCATACACGCAATCTTACGGATCTAAAGAGTTAGATGCATCTGTATTATTAATGGAGTCTTATGGCTGTATTAAAGCTAAAGATGAAAGATATATAAGTACAGTACATGCCATAGGGAAGGAGTTAAATAATGACGGATTACTTTATCGATATAAAAACGAGGATGATTTTGGTTTGCCTTCGTCATCATTTACAGTATGTACATTTTGGTACATAAATAGCTTGTTTAAAATAGGAGAACGTAAAAAAGCGTTGGAGTATTTTGAGCGATTATTGAGTTATAGTAATCATTTAGGTCTCTTTAGTGAAGATATTGATTTTAAGACGAAAAGATTATTAGGAAACTTCCCGCAAGCGTATTCGCATTTAGCGTTAATAGAGTGTGCAATCAACTTTTCTAAGAAAGAAAGTGAAGATCAAATGCTAGAGTCTTTAAGGGAATAATAAGCTGTTAACAAGGGACTTAATCTTATTGATTAAGACTTTAAAATGTTGTTCAGTTGTAAACGGATTCATCACCGTTATACGCATATAATGCGTACCTTTTAATTTCGTTTGTACAATATAAAATTCGCCATCTTCTAAAAGGGATTGGCGAATTTTTACATTAAGAGCATTTATATATTCTTCGTCCATATTAATAGGGCAATACCTAAAACAAACAATATTGGACATTGGTTGTAGCGCTAGTTCAAAATTTGGCTCTTTTTCAATAAGATGAGCAAAGTGAGCACCTAAATCATAAAGGTGTGTAACATTAGAATCAAAAACTTCTTCTCCGTATAATTTAAGCAGCGTGAACCAATGAATAGCCATCATATTTTTAGTGCATTCAAACGTACGTTTGCCAGAGTTATACCAATCTTCATGCTCAGAATCTGTAAGTAAGTAATCTGCTTTTTGGCTAAAAGTGGCATTAGCATTTACGACGTTTTTATAGAGTAGGGCAGTGGTCAGTGCTGGCATCATCATCATCTTATGTCCGTCAATAACAACAGAATCAGCCAATTCAATACCTTTAAGGGTGTGCTTGTATTTTTTGGAGAAAATACCCGCTCCACCATGTGCGCCATCAACATGAAACCAAATATTTTGTTTTTTAGCAAATTCTCCAATTACATCTAAATCATCAAAAATACCAGTAGCAGTAGAAGGAGCACTACCAATAATAGCGAAGATTTCAATTCCCTTTTCCTGTGCTTCTTTAAATTTAGATTCCAGTAAATCGGTATCCATTCTAAATTCTTTGGTTACAGGAACTTTTATAATTCCCTGTTCACCTAAACCCATAATCCTTGCGGCGCGATCAACACAATAATGTGCTTCTTCGCTTACCATAATACCTAATTGATTTTGGTAGCCCTCGTTCCAAATATCTCTTTTGGTAATTGCTTTTCTCGCACTTAATAATGCAGTTAAATTTGCTAATGTTCCACCAGAGGTTAAGAATCCTCCAGAAGCGTTGTCGAAACCAATTTTCTTGCAAATCAATTCTATAATAATGCGTTCAATAGCATTAGAGGACATACCCATCTCATAAACCGCAGTCCCGTTATTTAATAATGAACTAATTAACCCAGTAAGTGCAGTAATTGGAGCTGGCGGACTTACTTGATGCCCCATATAATTTGGGTGGTGTACGTAAGTGGTACGTTTAGTTATTTCTAAAAAAAGATCTTTTTTATTTCCATTAGTTAAAAATTTCTTCCAGAATTCTAGTTCCTTTTCAGGTTCGTTCCAGTTGATAGCATTACGAGAAGAAGCACTCAGTTTATCCTCCAAGTGAGAAGACAATTGATCGATTAGAATATGACCATTCGAATTAAAATCGGGAGTATTATAAACCTGTTCTAGTAATTTTTTATGCATGGTTTAAAAGTAGTCGCAATATCAATATTTACCAAACAAAAAAACCGCCCCAATTGGGACGGTTTAATATTCAAGTTACCAAACAACAAAAGGTAATCTGAATTAGTCAAACGTGTAACCGTTATCTGCAGCAACCTTATCGGCAATTTGTGTGCGTAAGGCAACTACATTAGGGTAGTTTGTATATTTAGTGAAACGTTTAAGTCCCATTAACATCATTCTTTGCTCATCACCTTCGGCAAAAGAAACGATAGCTTCTTTACCTTTATTGATGATAGTTTCAGTAGCGCTGAATAAGTACAATCTAGACATGGCAATTTGAGTAGCTTGTGCTTCTTCTCCAAATCGTTTTGCATTTTTCTCGGTACGTAATAAAGCAGATTCTGCCATGTATACTTCAATAAGAATATCAGATGCAGCCAACATTAATTGTTGGTGATTTTCTAATTCTGCTCCGTATTTCTGAACCGCAGATCCAGCAACCATCAAGAAAACCTTTTTAAGTCTCTTCAAGATATCTTTTTCTTCAGCGAATAGTTCAGAAAAATCTGGAGTATCGAAAGAAGGAATCCCCATTAATTCTTCACCAACTGCCGTAGCAGGACCTAAAAGATCAACATGACCTTTCATTGCTTTTTTCACTAGCATACCTACTGCCAACATTCTGTTGATTTCGTTTGTACCTTCATAGATACGGGCAATTCTTGAATCTCTCCAAGCAGATTCCATCGGTGTATCGGCACTAAAGCCCATACCTCCAAAAATCTGAATACCTTCATCTGTAGTTTTTTGACAATCTTCAGAAACAGCTACTTTAAGAATAGAACATTCTATAGCATATTCTTCAACACCTTTAAGTTCAGCCTCTTGGTGTGTATTACCTTCAGCTTCACGCATAGCAATACGATCTTCTATATTTTTTGCAGCACGGTAACTTGCAGATTCATCAACATAAACGCTAGTTGCCATTTCGGCAATTTTAGACTTAATAGCACCAAAGTTCATAATGGGAGTTTTAAACTGAATACGCTCGTTAGCATATTTAGTAGCTTCACCGATAACTCTTCTTTGTGCATCTAAACAAGCAGCCGCTAATTTTATACGACCTACGTTTAATGCATTCATTGCAATTTTGAATCCGTTACCTCTTGTAGATAACATATTCTCAGCTGAAACTTTAGTTTCGTTAAAGAAAACCTGACGCGTAGAAGAGGAGTGAATACCTAATTTCTTTTCTTCATCACCTAAGGTAATACCATTACTTGGATCATTTTCTACAATGAAACCAGTAATGTTTTTATCATCTTCAATACGAGCAAATACGATAAACATATTACAGAAACCTGCGTTTGAAATCCACATTTTCTGACCAGAAATGCTGTATGTTTTTCCGTCTTCAGAAAGAACAGCCTTCGTTTTTCCTGAATTTGCATCAGAACCAGCACCCGGCTCAGTAAGGCAGTAAGCACCAAACCATTCTCCAGAAGCTAATCTTGGCACATATTTTTGTTTTTGCTCCTCAGATCCATAAAGCGTAATTGGCATTGTACCAATACCGGTATGTGCACCAAAAGCAGTACTGAAAGAACCAGTTGCTCCAGAAATGTAATCACATACCAACATGGTAGAAACAAAGCCCATTCCCATCCCACCATATGATTCTGGTACAGCAACACTCAATAATCCTAACTCACCTGCTTTACGCATAGTTTCTTCAGTGAAAGCATAATCTTTATTTTCAAAACGCTCCCAATGTGCCCAAAGCTCTCTGTCAACAAATTCTTTGGTACTCTCACGCATCATGCGTTGCTCTTCGTTCAAATCTTCAAGTGTGAAAACATCTTCACAATTGGTTTCTTTTACAAGGAACTGTCCTCCTCTAAGAATATCTTTTTTTGCTGTATCTGTACTCATGTTGTTAATAGTATTTAGTATAAAGTATTCAGAAATACTCTGATAATAATTAGTGAAATTGTTAATTTAAAAATTCAAATATTCCTGCAGCTCCTTGACCTGTACCTACGCACATGGTAACCATACCGTATTTACCTTGCATATCTCTTTTGCGCATTTCGTCAAATAATTGTACAGATAATTTTGCTCCTGTACATCCTAGTGGGTGACCAAGTGCAATTGCACCACCATTTACGTTAACGATATCTTGATTGATTTTCAATTCACGCATTACAGCTAAAGATTGAGAAGCGAAGGCTTCGTTCAATTCTATTAAATCAATGTCGTTAAGCTTTAATCCTGCTTGCTTTAATGCCTTCGGAATAGCAGCAATAGGTCCGATACCCATTATTCTAGGTGGTACACCAGCAGCAGCATAATTTACTAGACGAGCAATTGGTTCAAGATTTAATTCTTTTACCATTTCTTCGCTCATTATTAAAACGAATGCTGCACCATCACTCATTTGAGAAGAGTTACCAGCTGTTACACTTCCGCCTGCTGCAAAAACTGGGCGAAGTTTATTTAATACCTCTACAGAAGTTCCTTTTCTTGGTCCTTCATCTTTAGTAACTGTATACTTGCGATGTGCTTTTTTTCCGTTAGCGTCCAAATATGTTTCTTCAACTTCAATAGGTGCTATCTGACTTTGAAAACGGTCTTCGGCTTGTGCTTTCAATGCTTTCATATGAGAGTTGTAAGCAAACATATCTTGGTCTTCACGAGATACGTTGTACTCATTTGCTACAGCTTCAGCGGTATTACCCATTCCCCAGTAGTAATCTTCATGACCAGAATTTGCTAAATCATAGTTAAGTTCTGGTTTATTACCTGTCATAGGAACAGAACTCATACTTTCTGCACCACCAGCAATAATACAATCGGCCATACCGGCTTGAATTTTAGCAGCGGCTACACCAATAGTCTCTAAGCCTGATGCACAGAATCTATTTACCGTTACACCTGGTACATCAACAATATCCAATCCCATTAATGAGATTAGTCTTGCCATGTTCAAACCTTGAGAACCCTCTGGCATCGCATTACCTACGATGACATCATCAATACGTTTTTTGTCGAATTGCGGCAATTCCTTCATCATATACTCGATGGTTTCGGCAGCCAATTCATCTGTTCGCTTAAAACGGAAAACACCCTTCGGAGCTTTTCCAACAGCAGTTCTATATCCTTTTACTATATATGCAGTTTTCATTTTTTATGCTTTTGGCTATTAGCTTTTAGCTATTAGCATTTAATTGTTGTTTTATAATAGACCGATAGCTAATTGCTACAGGCTAACAGCTACGTAATTTTAGTTACGTAATGGCTTACCCGTTTTCAACATATGCTGAATACGTTCTAGAGTTTTTCTCTCAGTACATAATGATAAGAAAGCTTCACGCTCTATATCCAATAGATATTGCTCAGATACTAATGTAGGTTCTGATAAATCACCACCTGCCATTACATAAGCAAGCTTGTTTGCTATTTTCTTGTCGTGTTCGCTAATATAGTGGCTAGCTTCCATAGCATCTGTACCTACAACGAACATACCTAAAGCTTGTTTACCTAAAACTTTGATATCGTTTCGGGCTGCTGGCTGTGTGTATCCAGATTCTGCCATTAAAATAGCATGTGCTTTTGCAGTTGCAATTTGACGATCTTTATTAACCACTACAACATCTTTACCTTTTTGAAGTAATCCCAAATCAAAAGCTTCGTAGGCTGAAGTAGATACTTTTGCCATACCTATGGTCAAAAAGTATTCTTGCAATACATTCAATTCAACATCACCTTTCTTAAAGGTATCTTGTGCACGTAATGCCATCTCTTTAGAGCCACCTCCACCAGGAAGAACACCAACTCCAAATTCTACAAGTCCCATATAAGTTTCAGCTGCCGCAACAACCTTATCTGCATGTAGTGAAATTTCACAACCACCACCTAATGCCATACCATGAGGGGCAGAAATTGTTGGAATAGCAGAGTAACGCATACGCATCATGGTATCTTGAAACATTTTAATAGCCATGTTAAGCTCGTCATATTCCTGCTCGACTGCCATCATGAAAATCATACCAATATTTGCACCTACAGAGAAATTCGGAGCTTGGTTACCAACAACCAAACCTTGAAAATCTTTTTCGGCCATGTCTATTGCTTTATTCAAGCCAGCTAAAACATCACCACCAATGGTATTCATTTTAGATTGGAATTCTACATTTAAAATTCCATCACCTAAATCTTCTACAACAACACCGGCATTTTTAAATACTTCTTTAGATTTTCTAATATTATCTAATATGATAAATGAATCTTGTCCAGGAATTTTTTCCATGGATTTTTTCGGAATATCATAGAAATAGGTGCTTCCTTCTTTTACTGAGTAAAAAGATTCTTTACCAGCAGATTTCATTTCTTGAACCCATGCTGCAGCTTCTAAACCTTCAGCTTTAATAAATTCAAGACCTTTATCTAAACCAACAGCATCCCAAATTTGGAATGGACCATGTTCCCAGCCAAAACCAGCTTTCATGGCATCGTCAATTTTATAAAGCTCATCTGTAATTTCAGGTATTCTATGAGAAACGTAAGCGAACAACTGTCCAAAACTCTTACGGTAGAATTCACCTGCTTTATCTTTTCCGCCACAAAGTACAGCAAAGCGATCAACAACTTTATCAACCGTTTTTGTTAATTCTAACGTGGCAAATTTTGCACTCTTTTTAGAACGATAATCCATCGTACCTAAATCAAGCGTTAATATTTCAGTTTTACCTTTTGCGTCTTTCGATTTCTTATAGAAACCTTGTCCTGTTTTACTACCTAACCATTTGTTCTCCATCATGGTATTGATGAAACCTGGTAGTTTAAATAAATCGTGTCGCTCATCATCTTTACAGTTATCATAAATACCATTGGCAACATGTACCAAAGTATCTAACCCAACAACATCAACAGTTCTAAATGTAGCAGATTTTGGTCTACCGATTACAGGACCGGTAAGCTTATCAACTTCTTCAACGGTCATATCCATATCTTTTACCATATGAAAAAGGCTTTGAATACTAAAGATTCCAATTCTATTACCTATAAATGCCGGAGTATCTTTGGCAACTACAGAAGTCTTACCTAAAAACTTTTCTCCATATCCATTTAAAAAGCTTAATACATCAGCATCTGTTTTTGGACCAGGGATAATCTCAAAAAGTTTTAAGTAACGTGCAGGGTTAAAAAAGTGGGTACCACAAAAATGCTTTTGAAAGTCATCACTTCTACCATCAGACATAAATTTGATAGGAATACCAGAAGTGTTAGAAGTAATTAAAGTACCCGGAGTACGGTACTTTTCAATATTTTCAAATACTTGTTTTTTGATATCTAAACGTTCAACAACAACCTCAATAATCCAATCAACTTTAGATATTTTTGAAATATCATCTTCCATATTACCTGTAGTAATACGGTTAGCAAATTTTTGATGATAAATAGGAGATGGTTTTGATTTCAAAGCTGCCGTTAAAGAATCATTTACCATTCTATTCCGAACTACCTTGTCTTGCAAGGTTAAACCTTTCGCTTTCTCTTTGTCATTTAATTCTCTAGGAACAATATCTAACAATAAAACCTCTACGCCAATATTTGCAAAATGGCAGGCTATACCACTACCCATTATTCCTGAGCCAATGACCGCTACTTTTTTAATGTGCTTGTTCATGTACTTTATGCTGTATTAATTTGATAAGTTGTATTAAAATAATTTTTTGTCTGCAATAAGTTTATTGATGGCATCTGTTACTTCAAAAAAACTATCTAGTTTTTCATCTGTCACTTCATTTTTTACTGCCTCATTAAATCTAAGAACTGTACTTTTAGAATCGTTCCTTTTTTCTAGTCCGAAGTCTGTTAAATAAATAAGAACGCCTCTACCATCTTTAGGGTTAGGTTTTCTTAAAATAAGACCTTTTTGTTCCATACTTTTTAAAATCCTAGAAAGGCTGGTAGCCTCCATTCCCATCTTTGGACCTAATGAAGTTGAAGGTGTACCTGATTTAGGGTCGATACTTAATAATGTAAAACCAACAGCCATAGTAGAATCAAAATTCTTTGCTTCTTCATTATACATTCTAGCTACTGCTTGCCATGTAGCTCTCAACGCATAATCTATCGTTGCTTCTTTCATACTCTGTTAGTTGGTTCCCAAATATAAGAAAATTTATTATGCATGCATAATAAATTGGTAAAATAATAATGTTCAAATCTTACAGTAATAGTATGTTATGTGGTAAGATGTTTGCTAAAACGATTTGATTCACTACGCTATGGGTAAACTAAAAATAGCTAAAAGTATTGTATTTGGCTAGGTAGTGTCAGCAATAAATAGCTGAATGCTTTGGCAGCTAATAATGGGATTATTGAAAACTATACTTAAATAGTAAAGACCTAATAGCTAAAACAACAATACCACATATCAACAAACCTTTTTAGGTTTTACAAGTTGAAATGTGGTATATATTATGAATTTCAATTTTAAAAAAATTAAAATTTTCTAAACTTAAAAGCATTATTTAATGCTCATAAATATCATTATATAGGGTGATATATTTTTGCTTAATTATCTTTCTTTTCATTTTCATAGTAGGTGTCAGGTGTCCTTCTTCCATACTCCAAACTTCAGGAGTCAATCTAAACTGTTTAATTTTCTCCCATTTGGCAAAATTTTCATTAGCTAAAGCAACTTCTTCATCAATTCTTGCAATAACTTTTTCGTTTTTTGCGATATCGATATTATCACCTACAGCAATATTCTTTCTTTTAGCCCATTCTTTAATATGCTCAAAATTTGGCTGTATTAATGCGGCGGGCATTTTTTCACTTTCACCGACTACCATAATTTGCTCAATGAATTGCGATTGTTTAAATCTATTTTCTAAAAGTTGAGGAGCGACATATTTACCACCAGAGGTTTTAAACATTTCCTTTTTACGATCCGTAATTTTCAAGAATCCGTCACTATCTAATTCACCGATATCTCCGGTTAAGAAATAGCCATCAACAATAACTTCTTTGGTTTTTGCTTCATCTTTATAATAGCCTAGCATAACTTGAGGACCCTTGATACAGATTTCACCATCTGCAGCAATCTTAACTTCAGTGCGGTCAATAGGTTTACCAACACTACCAATTCTGAATCCGCCTTCGCGCATGTCATTAACTGAAATTACGGGTGAAGTTTCAGATAATCCGTACCCTTCCATTAGTCCGAATTCTGCAGCATTGAAAATTCTAGATAACCGTGGTTGTAAAGCTGCACTACCAGATGCGATTAAACCTAAGTTTCCGCCTAAACCTTCTTTCCACTTACTGAAAATTAATTTTCTGGCTATAGAAAGTTGCGTTTCGTACCACCATCCGTTTTGACCGTATGGTTCATATCTAAGACCCAAGTCAACGGCCCAAAAGAAAAGTTTCTTTTTAATGCCGGTAAGCTCGGTACCTTTTGCATATATTTTGTCATATACCTTTTCTAAAAGTCGAGGAACCGCAGTCATTACATGCGGACTAGTTTCTTTTAAGTTATCGCTTATTTTATCTAATGATTCAGCGTAGTAAATAGAAACACCTCTAAATTGATATAAGTAAATTAACATTCGCTCATAAACGTGGCATAGCGGTAAGAAGCTTAATGCCTTTGTATTTCCGTCTACAATCGGGAATCGCTTAGAACTCTCAATAGCGTTTGATACAAGATTGTTATGAGAAAGCATAACACCTTTAGGTCTGCCTGTTGTACCTGATGTATAAATTAAGGTAGCCAAATCATTTGGTGTTACGGCATTCATTAATTTTTGAACTTCGTCTTGGTTTGAAGTATCTGCACCTAATTCTAAAACCTTACTCCAATTATCGCCACTAGATAGCTCTTCAAAAGAATAAACATTTTCTAGACTTTTGACCTGATCTTTAATTGAAAGTACTTTTTCATACACTTCATCGCAAGAAACAAAACAAAATTTTGCTTCAGAATGATTAAGTACATAAGCGTAATCTTCTTCAGATATTGTTGGGTAAATAGGTACATTCTGTGCGCCCAATTGAAGAATACCGATGTCCATAATATTCCACTCAGTTCTATTGGTAAGTGATATTACGGCAATCTTATCATTAGGTTTAACCCCTAGGCGTAAAAGCCCACGGCTAATGGCATTTGCTTTGTCTATATATTCTTGAGTAGAGGTTTTAATCCACTCTCCATTTGTTTTTGACACCAACGCCTCTTTTAAAGCATGTTTTTCAAGTTGGTAATAAGGGAAGTCAAAAAGACGGGTAACTTTCTGCATATGTAATTTCTAATAAGAATTGCAAAATAGTGAAAGAACTCGATATTTTAAAATTGTATTGTTAAATAAACTAGCATCTTGTTACAATATTCTTAATTCTAGACTATTACAATGTAATGTATCGAATTTAGCCATTCATCTACAATAAATTGTATTTGAGCGTGTTATGTATACATCTCGCATGTTTGTAGGAAAATTCTTTAAATATATCTATTAGATTTGAGCAGTGAGATAAATCCCAAATCGTCGATAACATGGAAAAAAAATACTTTAAAAACATATTCTTAAACTCAATTTCTGTAATTGTTATAGCTCTTTCTAGTTGGAATATGAACGCACAGGCAGAACCTTTTAACTGTGATTTTAATGCTTATCTGTTTCAATATAATGATATTTATGCATTAGACTTGGCATCAGGTAGCTCTTATTTAGTAGCAGAAAATATTACTCCTGGTAATGTAAACGGTGTAGGTTACAACCCAACAGACGGTTATTTATGGGGATATTTATCGACACCATCTAGTACAATAGTACGAATTGGAAAAAATTATACGGTAGATCAATATACCATACCCGCATTACCAACAGGTAATAAGTATGTTGGTGATATATCACCAAATGGTGTTTATTATTTTAAGGCAGGTGGTTCCTCTTATTTTAAGGTTGATATTAATCCTGATTCACCAACTTATCTTGAATATTTAGGAGCTTTCGAATTAAGTCAGAGTTTGTCAATAGCTGATTGGGCTTTTAATGCTGCCGACGGTAATTTGTATACTGTAGAGGGTAGAAGTAGAATTTTATATAAAATAGATCCTGAAACTGGTAAAGTTTACAATTTAGGTGAAGTGCCTATTATAGAAGGGCTAAGCTATACTTTTGGCGCAGTCTATTTTGATGTTGATGGTAACTTCTATATCTCTGCCAACCAAACCGGTTCAGTTTACAAAATTGAGGAAGTCCAAAATATTACGGACGGAAACATGAATTCAAATATTTTTGCATTCGGTCCTGCAGCATCTAGTAATGATGGTGCGCGTTGTCCCACTGCACCTGTACCACAAGAGGATTGTATGAATGGTATAGATGATGATGGTGACGGATTAGTAGATTGTGATGATCCTTCGTGTTCAGGTGTTGCTGCTTGTCCTGTAATAGTTACAACTTCTAGCGCCAATAAAGGTGGATTAGAAAGTAATGATAGGTTAGCGAATTTAATTAGCAAAAGAAACTTTAATAGAGCAAAAACCAATTATGTTTTTGATAAAGTAAATGCCAAGAAGGTGGTAAAGAATACTTTTTATGGTCTAAGCTCTAAAACAGCAATTAATGAAATTCCTTTAAATTCCTTAGTGCCATTGGGCGTTGTTGGAGAAACAAGTACCATAGAATCTTCACCAAGCGATTTACTGGATTTAACGAATGCATCAGATATATACTCTGTAGATTATTTAAATGGTTCTGAAAATTTAGGGTCTTTAATGGTCATTAAAACAGATAATAAGGTTTATGAGCATAGTAAGTTTATCTGCGACCGTTTTCTAGGGGCACAATTATTATCTGTTTCGAATATTCAGTTACGAGAAAAAGATTTTATAAAGTCCATTATTAAGCAACCAGATGGTAGTCTTGAGTTTGCCTTGACTTTTTCAGCTAGGGTAAATGCTGACAATAATTTCACCATTGAATCGCATTGGAATATTGATGCTTATGCTAGTGATACTGGGTATTATAATTTTCAGATATGGTCAAATTCGGTAGATGATTTACTGTTATTAGCAGACGAAATTTTAAATCTTTTAGAGGTTAATGCAGCTATCACACAATATAATGGATCGACTCCGCCGCCAGTTTTCGTGAAGTCTGCTAGCTATAAGAATGGAGAAGTTTTATTGAATTTAGTGAACAATAATAATTCTCAAAGTATTAATCTAGAGGGCGGATTAAAATTAACTGAAACTAGTGATACTGAAGTATTAGGGGTAACTGCAGAAATAGATGGGTATTTAGATTCCGTATCCCTAAAAACAGGAACCTTGTTCGATTTAGGATTTAGAATAAGTGCTGGATTAGGTATGACACCAGATGATCTTTTTGTTGCCGATGCACCTTGGGGCTTAGATGATTCTGCCGAAGAAACAACTGTAGCTACTTATGAAGTATTACCTGCGGATGGTCCTTATATTGGTGAGGGATATCCTATTGAAAGAAATATAAAATTAGAAGGGAATACTAGCAACTATTTAGGAGTGTACCGTGCTTTGAGTCCGAGGTTTGCAGCTGTCGATTTAAGTGAATATAACAAAGTAAGTTTTGAGGCAAAAGGAACGGGGAATTTAGATGTGCAGTTGATAAAAGGTGATGGTTCAATTTATAAAACAACCATCAGTTTAGAAAGTGAAATGGATGAATATACCTTATCTGCAACCGATTTTAAAAATGACTCAGATGCAGGTACTGATTTCTCTGATATAAAAGTGCTTTCATTTAATCTAGTTGCCGAAAATGGGTATGCAGAAGAGAAGTCTATGGAGTTACAGCATATAGATTTTCATAATCGTGAGCTTGGTCAAGAGTTTGTAGATTCAGATTTGAATAAGTCGATTGTATATCCGAACCCAATGATAGAAAGTTCTAGCTTATACTTTTTTGAAGAAAAGGCAGATACCTATCAATTAGACATTTACTCTTTGAGTGGTAGATTACTTGGTAACCATCATATGGAAGGTGAAAGTGTCGCAGGGCAGAATGAAATAACAATAAACAGAAAAGACCTATCTCCTGGGTTATACCTATACAAATTACAAAACTCTAGTGAAAAAACATGGAGCGGTAGATTGTTGGTTAGATAATACGTTTTGGTTGTAAAAAAAGCTGTGTACCCCAGACTTGGGAGTGCACAGCTTTTGCTTTTTTATGAATATGCAATTTCTATTTCTGATTGTCAACCCACGTTTTAGCATTTTTAAACGCTTCTAACCATGGTGAAACTTCATCAGTTCTATCCTCTGGATAATGTGCCCAGTTCCATGGAAAGATAGAACGTTCTATATGTGGCATCGTTACTAAGTGGCGACCAGTTTTATCGCAAAGCATTGCGGTATTGAAATCACTACCATTCGGGTTTGCCGGATAACCTTCGTAACCATATTTAGCAACAATATCATAACTCTCTTCAGACTGTGGTAAGGCAAATTTACCCTCACCATGAGAGATCCAAACGCCAAGTTTACTACCTTCTAAAGAAGAAAGCATTACAGAGTTGTTTTTCTGAATTTCTACTGATGTAAAATTACTCTCGTGCTTATGAGAATCGTTGTACGTCATTTTACCATGAGATTCATGCTCAGGATTAATTAAATCCAGCTCCATAAACAACTGGCAACCATTACAAATACCAACTGATAATGTATCTGGTCTAGCAAAGAAGTTTTTAATAACCGTATTTGCTTTCTCGTTGTATTTAATAGCACCTGCCCATCCTTTTGCACTACCTAGCACATCAGAATTAGAGAAACCACCAACAGCACCTAAAAATTGAATATCTTCTAAATTCTCACGACCAGAAATTAAATCGGTCATGTGAACGTCTTTTACATCAAAACCGGCTAAATACATAGCATTTGCCATTTCACGCTCAGAATTACTTCCTTTTTCACGTAGAATCGCTGCTTTTGGTCTCATTTCGGCTCCACTTAAACTTCGACTTGGAAGTTGTAACGGTGTTGCAGAAGGGAATTTATATGCTAAAGACTGAACCTTGTAATTATCAAATCTATCTTTAGCCAAACCATTTGCAGTTTGCTGATTGTCTAGTAAGTACGATGTTTTAAACCAAGTATCACGAAGGGTTTCAATGTTGAGTCCCATTTCCATACCATTGTTTTTAACGGTAAGGGTGGCTTCATTGGTAACGGTTCCTATTTTCTTAGCATCTATATTTTTAGATTTCAAAATCGCTTCAATACTATCATCTTTAGATTGAAAAACAATACCTGCATTTTCAGAAAACAATACCTTAATTGTATCTGCTTCTCCAAGTTCGGTTAGGTCTAATTGAGCTCCTAAATTTGTATCGGCAAAACAAAGTTCTAACAAAGTCGTAATCAATCCGCCAGAAGCAACATCATGTCCGGCAACGATTTTATCTTCCTTAATTAAAGATTGAATCGTATTAAAAACAGTTTTGAAGTAAGCAGAATCAGTAATTGTTGGGGTTTCGTTACCAATACTATTTCTAGTCTGTGCAAACGACGAGCCACCTAATTTAAAATTGTCTTTAGATAGGTTGATGTAATAAATAGAACCAGAATTTTTCTGTAAAACAGGCTCAACAACCTTAGTGATATCGCTACAGTTACCAGCAGCAGAAATAACTACGGTACCAGGAGAGATAACATCACCATCTTTATATTTTTGTTTCATGGAAAGAGAATCCTTTCCTGTAGGTACGTTAATGCCTAAATCGATAGCAAATTCAGAAACAGCTTGTACGGCTTTATATAGACGAGCATCTTCACCTTCGTTTTTACAAGGCCACATCCAGTTAGCGGAAAGTGATACAGAAGCCAATCCGTCTTTTAACGGAGCCCAAACTAAATTGGTTAATGATTCTGCAATACTATTTTTACTACCGGCAGCAGGATCGATCAAAGCAGAAATAGGGGAGTGCCCAATACTTGTGGCAATTCCTTCTTTTCCTTTAAAATCCAACGCCATTACTCCGCAGTTGTTTAGAGGAATTTGTAACGGACCAACACATTGTTGTTTTGCTACACGACCACCAACACAACGGTCCACTTTATTTGTGAGCCAATCTTTACTAGCAACAGCTTCAAGTTGAAGAACCGCATCTAGGTAATCATGGAAGAATTCTAAAGAATAATCTGCATTCTTATAATCACGAATAACCGTCTTATCGGTCATGACCGTTTTAGGAGAACTACCGAACATATCAGACAAAGCTAGATCCATTGGCCTAGCACCGTTGGTTTTAGATTCAAAAGTAAAACGGTCATCACCAGTAACATCACCAACCTCGTACATTGGCGAACGCTCACGTTCAGCAATGCGCTTTAGGTGTTTGATGTCTTTTTTACCGATGACAAGACCCATACGTTCTTGAGATTCGTTACCAATAATTTCTTTAGCAGATAGGGTAGGATCACCAACAGGTAATTTATCTAAATCTATTTTACCACCAGTTTCCTCTACTAATTCAGATAAGCAATTTAAGTGTCCGCCAGCACCATGATCATGAATAGAAACGATAGTGTTTACATCGCTTTCTACCATACCACGAATAGCATTAGCAGCTCTTTTTTGCATTTCAGGATTAGAACGTTGTACGGCGTTTAGTTCGATAGCCGAGCTGAATTCGCCAGTATCTGCACTAGAAACAGCAGCACCACCCATTCCAATTCGGTAGTTGTCACCGCCTAGAATTACAATTTTATTACCTGTTTCAGGCTTGTCTTTTATTGCTTGTTCAATTTTACCATAGCCAATACCGCCAGCTTGCATAATCACTTTGTCATAACCGAGCCTTCGGTGACTGAGCGAAGCCGAAGTCTTGTCTTTTGATGAGTCAAACGGAGTAGAAGCTTCATCATATTCAAATGTAAGAACAGAACCAGTAATTAATGGTTGTCCAAATTTGTTTCCAAAATCAGAAGCTCCATTAGAAGCTTTAATAAGAATATCCATTGGAGTTTGGTATAACCAATCTCTCTCTTGCATTCCTTTTTCCCAAGGTCTCTCTTTTTCGAGTCGAGAGTAAGCTGTCATATAAACTGCAGTACCAGCAAGAGGTAAAGAACCTTTACCACCAGCCAAACGATCTCTTATTTCTCCGCCTGCACCAGTTGCAGCACCATTAAAAGGCTCTACAGTTGTAGGGAAGTTATGTGTTTCTGCTTTTATAGAAATTACGGAGTCAAACTCCTTCTCTTGATAAAAGTCTGGCTTGTCTGCCGTTTTAGGAGCAAACTGCATTACTCTAGGTCCTTTTACAAAGGCAACATTGTCTTTATAAGCAGATACTATTTCATTAGGAAACTCTTGAGAGGTTTTCTTGATCAATTTAAATAGCGAAGAAGGCATTTCTTCACCGTCAATAACGAAAGTACCATTGAATATTTTATGTCTACAATGCTCAGAATTTACTTGACTAAAACCAAATACTTCAGAATCAGTTAATTTTCGACCAAGTTTTTTGCTGAGGTTGTCAAGATATCCTACTTCTTCATCATTAAGAGCTAAACCTTCTTGTTTGTTGAAAGCAGCAATATCTTCAATATCCAATATAGGTTTTGGTGCTACATGAACATCAAAAACCTCTTGGTTTAGAGTGCTGTATTTCTGAGAAATCATTGGGTCGAATCCTGTAAATTTTTCATCTATGGCATTGAATTCCTCAATCCGAATAATTCCAGAAACACCCATATTCTGAGTAATCTCTGTTGCATTCGTACTCCACGGAGTAATCATAGCGGCTCTTGGACCAACAAAAAAGGCGTCAAGAGACGCCGCATTTATTTTAGGTTGGTTGCCGAACAACCATATAAGTTTACTTATATCTTCAGATGAAAGTTCCTTCGCGGTCTGTACCGCAAAAACCTTTTTGCTAGGTTCCCCAAAAAAGTGAATCATTGTAGTATGTCTGGTATTGATTTTTGAAATACAAAATTAAGACTTTACTAGTTACTATTTACGGTAATCTGAAACACTTTTAAACAGTAATTGTTAATGAAAATAGTAAGAATTTGTTTTACCTTTATCAATCACAATTATTAATTACATAAAGTTTTACTTTATAGTATGAGAATTAGATTTTTACTGTAAATAAAATATTAGTATGTTTATTGGACTTTAAGGTGATTGTATAGTATAACCACTAAGGAGGGTTCAAGGATTAATTAAAATAGCATGGCAAAGCAAAATAATGATGCACAGGCACTTGATTATTGTATGGATATGATAGGTGGTAAATGGAAGCCTATAATTCTGTATCATATAAATAAAGGCACTAATCGATTTAATAAGCTTTTTGCAGAAATTGAGGGTATAAATCGCCAAATGTTAAGTAAGCAATTAAAGTCTTTGGAGCGATCGGGTATTCTTGATCGTACCTTGTATGGCGAAATTCCGCCACGAGTAGAATATACGTTGACGCCGTTAGGTAAATCATTGCTTCCGGTTGTGCAGGCAATGAACCGTTGGGGGCAAAAGCAATTGGAAAAGAAAATTGAAATACCTGAAGTGCAAGAAGCTCCAAAAAATCAGCAATTGCCACTTTTTTAATTACTCTTTAGAATAATCTCATAAGTTTTCGAATGTGAATTTTAATGCCATGTAAAATCCTAATTACAGCAAAATTGATTGCTCTGGTTTTGAATTAGATAAAAATTGGTGGTTTGCGCACGCGTCACAATCAATTTATGTAACTTCTAGCAACTAATTCAAATAACCACCATGAAACAAAGAACTACGCTGTGTGCATTCGCATGTTGTTTATTCGCCTTTAGTGGCGTGTACGCACAAAAGAAAAGATCAAACAAGCAAATTGAGAAACTGAAAACGGAGGTTGCCGCTATTGTTGAAGAGAATAAAAAACAATCTCAGGTAATGGTCGATAAAATTTTTAGTTTTTCAGAATTAGGTTTTCAAGAGATCGAATCTTCTAAATATCTCACAGGAATACTAGCCGAAAACGGATTCGAAATCGAAAACTCCATTTCAGGAATTCCTACTGCTTGGTTTGCAACTTGGAGCAATGGTGAAGGACCAACAATTGCTTTGGGTAGTGATGTAGATTGTATTCCAAAGGCATCCCAGTATCCAGGTGTGGCATATCACAAACCAATAGTAGAAGGAGCTCCGGGACATGGCGAAGGTCATAATTCGGGTATTCCAATGAATATTTCATCCGCCCTAGCGGTAAAAAAAATTATGGAGCGTGAGAATATTGGGGGTACACTTCTAGTTTGGCCGGGTATAGCTGAAGAGCTTGTTGCTGCTAAAGCATGGTATGTTAGAGATGGTCGTTTTGATGATATAGATATGTGTATTTTTACCCACGTTGGTAATAATCTTGGAGTCTCGTACGGACCAACAAGAGGTACGGGATTAATATCAGTTGAATATGCCTTTGATGGTGAAGCGGCACATTCCGCAGGTTCTCCGTGGAGAGGAAAAAGTGCTTTAGATGCTGCAGAATTAATGAATGTAGCTTGGAATTATAAGAGAGAGCATCTACATCCCTTAAAGCGTTCACACTCAATATTTACTGATGCTGGTGATCAGCCAAATGTCGTGCCTTCTAAAGCAGCTATCTGGTTCTATTTTAGAGATATAAAGTATGAGGGAATCATGGAGATGTATGCCATAGCAAACGATATGGCAAAGGGTGCAGCATTAATGACAGGTACAACCATGACCTCTAAAGTTTTGGGAACGGCATGGCCAAGACATTATAATAAGGTCATTGCAGAAACTATGTATTCTAATATAAAGGAGGTTGGACTGCCAAAATGGTCAGATGCTGATCAACAGTTGGCAAAAGCAGTACAAACCGAAGTGAATTCAGAAAAAATAGAAGGATTACCAATGAAATTGGATGAATTGGGGCTGCCAGTTTTAGAGCCAATTAGTGGTGGTTCCGATGATATTGGTGATGTGTCTTGGAAAGTGCCTACGGTAACGTTGAGGTACCCTTCTAACATACCTGGTCTGCAAGGTCATCATTGGAGTAATGCGATAGCTATGGCAACACCAATAGCCCATAAAGGAGTGGTAGCAGGGGCAAAGGTGGAAGCAATGACAATACTTGACTTTTTATTGAAACCAGATTTAATGAAAGGTGCGTGGGACTATTTCAATAATGAACAACAGAAAGATACTAAGTATCAGCCTATGATTTCTGAAAGTGATATGCCGCCAATTTATTTAAATAAAGGCAAGCAAGATCAGTTTAGACCAGAATTAGAAAAGTTCTATTACGATGAAACCAAATACGATACATATTTAGAGCAATTAGGTATCGAATACCCAACATTGAAAGATTAGATTGTTGAATACTATCCATAAAAAAAAGCCTTTTAGTTCAATTGAACTGAAAGGCTTTTTAAGTTGTATAAAAGATTAGTCAGATTTTCTTCTCTAGCAAAGCCATGTAGAATCCGTCAAACCCACTTTTAGAAGCGTATATTTTTTTGTCTTTCACCAAGGTAAAATCTTTTCCTTCTTCAGATTTTAAGAAAGACTGAACCTGATGGCTATTTTCTTGAGGTAGAATAGAACAGGTAGCGTAAACCATTTTACCGCCTGGTTTCACAATTTTACTGTAGCTTCTAATAATATCGTGTTGTGTCTTCACAATCTTGTCAAGAAACTCCGGTTGCATTTTCCATTTAGAATCTGGGTTTCTTCTAAGAACTCCCAATCCTGTACACGGTGCATCGATAAGAACTCTATCGGCGCTACCATAAAGTTTTTTATAAACTTTAGAAGAATCTATTTCACGTACTTCAATATTATGAGCGCCATTACGTCTAGCACGTCTTTTAAGTTCTTTTAATTTACTTCCGTAAATATCCATAGAAATCAATTGACCTTTGTTTTCCATTAACGCTGCTAAGTGCAAAGATTTGCCGCCAGCACCGGCACATGTATCAACAACACGTTGCCCAGGTTCAACATCTAAAAATTCGGCAACCAACTGAGACGAAGCATCTTGAACTTCGAACATTCCGTTTTTGAAAGCTTGAGTAACAAATACATTTGCTCTCTCGACCAATTTCAATGCAGAAGGATGGCCTTTTACAGGTTCAGCAACTATATTCTCTTCTAACAGTGCTTTACGTAATTCTTCTTTGTTAGTTTTTAATGTATTCGTACGTAAAATTACATCTGCAGGTACATTAAGTTTAGCTAACTCTTCGGTCCATAATTTTTCACCCAAAGCTTTTACGCATAGCTCATCGATCCAATCTGGCACAGCCTCTCTATATTTTCTTATTTGAGAAAGCTCGTCGAATTTACCTTTAATTCTTCTTTCTGGTGTTGGTTCTATCTGTTTCCAATCTGGTAAACTAATACCTTTTAAAACTGCCCAAACTGCCCACATACGAAACAGGTCTGGTCTGCTAAAAGGAGCTTTGACTTCTGCAATTTCGGTATATAAACGCTTGTAACGTACCATTTCGTAGGTTGTCTCCGCAATAAAGCCACGGTCTCGAGCGCCCCAACGTTTGTCGTATCGTAGTACTTTTTGAACCACCTTATCGGCGTATTCATTTTCGTTAAATATTAGGTTTAAGGCGTCGATTACGGCAAACACCAAATTTCTGTGTAATTTCATTAGAAGTGATATTATTTTACATGGTCAGAAGATTTGAAGCCGTCATAGTATTGATTATCGATTAGATAGGCTTTAGTCCTCCAAAAAATTATGGCTGCAAAGGTATTGTTTTAGAAGCGATTCCATTTATTTTTGATGAACTTTATACCAGAATACCATGCGTTATACTTTTCTTTTGATTGTTTTGATGGTTTCATGTTCAGAAAGTGTGCAGCCAACTACTTTTAATACCGTGGATATAGAAACAGTATATTCAGATTCTTTAAGCATTAGAGCTATTGAACTTATGGGTAATAGTTTAGCCTTCGCTGCTAATAAAGGCACTTTTGGTACTATAGATTTAGCTACTGGTAAAGTTCGTGCGAATATTGAAAAATACCGTACGAGCGTACCGGCATTTAGAGCAGTGGCACATACATCTACCGATTTTTTTATGCTTTCTATAGAATCGCCAGCACTATTGTACAAAACGGGAGATAATGGTCGAATGGAATTGGTGTATAAAGAGGAGGGAGAAGGCGTTTTTTATGATGCTATGACCTTTTTGAATGATAAAGACGGAATTGCAATAGGAGATTCTGTCGACGGATGCTTAAGTGTACTAACTACTTCGGATGGTGGAAACACGTGGTCTAAGCTACCATGTTCACAATTACCAGAAGGTATAGAAGGTGAAGGGGCTTTTGCGGCTAGTAATACAAATATCAAAACAATAGGTGATAACATTTGGTTGGCTACCACATCTGGAAGAATTCTGTTTTCTTCGGATAAAGGCAAGTCATGGGAAACTTATCAAACTCCTATTAAAAATGCCGAAGCAACAGAGGGTATTTACTCCATTGATTTCTATGATGAAAATTTAGGATTTGCAATTGGCGGAGATTACACTAATCCGGATAATGCAATGGCTAACAAAGCAATCACAAAAGATGGTGGACAAACTTGGAGCTTGGTAGCTAACGGTAATACCCCAGGTTATAAAAGTTGTGTACAATTTGTTCCGGGTACAAACGGAACTGGGCTCGTAGCTATTGGTTTTACAGGAATATCGTATTCATTAGATATTGGAATTAGTTGGAAAGAACTATCAAAAGAGCCTTTCTTTACCATACGTTTTAAAAACGATTCTATTGCCTATGCAGCTGGTAAGAATCGTATATCTAAATTAACTTTCAGGTAATTATCTACCACCTTTATTCTGGCGATACTGCTTCATTAATTGGCGTTTGAATTCTTCTTCAGATCTTAAAAGTAAGAGTGTTTTTTTAGCAGAAATAACTTTGCTTACACTCTTTAGAAAGTTAGTATCCAATACTTCTTCTTCTTCCTCAATTTGTATATGTAAGGCTAATAGGTTTTCTGCCTCTTTTTCTGTCAGCGCATCAGCATCTTTCATTTTACCTCTAATCTGATTGTGATTTTTTTTGCGTAAAACGTTTCTTTTTTCTTGATACTCATTATAAACAGGCCAGAACTCTTGAGCTTCTTTGGTACTTAGGGAAAGTTTTTCGGTAATGAAAGCTACTTTTAGCGTGTTTATCTTCTCCCAATCATGGTTTCTTTGCCCGAAAGAAAGGGTTGTTACAAATAAGAATATGGTTATTATAAGTTTATTCATTGTCTTCAATATTAAATTCATCAAAATCACTTACGTTTTCATTTAAGTAATCTAGTAGGTTATCGCTCTCAATAGGCGAACTTAAAAAATCTGAATATTCAGTATTCGTTACTGGTAAAACTTCAGCAATCTCATAAGGTGAAAGCTCAAAATCGTTATTTTCAAAATAAGCTTCAATATCAGTATTGGCTAAATTACTAAAACTTAATTCACTTGATGAGCTCCAATTGTAATTTAAAGCAATAATTGCAATAGCGGCAATTGAAGCAGCTACAGTTATTATTTTTTTAATTGGAAAAAGCGGAATTACCTTTGGTTCATTATCAAGTTTTCCTATAAGAGATTCATTGAACGATTCAAAATAATTATCAGGCACCTTAAATGCGCTATCCTTTGGGATAGTGCTTTCGGTTTTAGATAATTTATCCATAAGTTTATCCTCAAAACTATCGAAATAGCCTTCTGGAGTTTTAAACGGATTATTTTTGTTTTTGTTCATGATACAAGTTTGACAATCAATTGTATAAAAGGTTTAATCTTCTTTTAAATACTGTTCCAATTTTTTTACTGCTAAATGATACGAAGCTTTTAATCCGCCTACCGAAGTATTCAGTATTTCTGAAATCTCTTCATATTTTAATTCCTGAAAGTACTTCATGTTGAAAACCAGCTTTTGTTTTTCAGGAAGTGTTGCAATAGCTTTTTGAAGTTGAAGCTGAATTTCATCTCCTTCAAAATATACATCAGCTTCTAAATTAGATACTAATTTATCTTGATAGTCAGTATCTGAAACACCTTGCATTTTTACTCTTTGCTTAATAAAATTCAAAGCCTCGTTAGTTGCAATACGGTACATCCAAGAAAAGAGTTTGCTGTCTCCTTTAAATCCGTCTATATTTTTATAAACTTTTATAAAAGTGTTCTGCAGAACATCATCAGCATCGTCATGGCTTAAGACGATATTTCGTATTTGCCAATACAAGCGCTCTTTGTAGGTATCTATCAATACCTCAAAAGCCTGAGCTTGCTTGCTTTTAGTTTTTAAATTTAATACTAATGTTTCCTCTTCAATCACCTAGAAATGAGGTTTGTTTTTACTTGGACTATGAAATTAGGGAAAGGTTTAATCATTATGTAAGGTATTTGATACTTTTTAATAAGTATCCTAATAATTATATAATCTATCCGTTGTAAAATAAACCAAAACTTAATTTTATGATTTTAAAGAAGAGCTTTTTGTTGATGTGTCTTTTTCTAATTTCATTTTCTGTAATCTCATGTAGTGATGACGATGAAGATGTGATGGAACAAAACGAAGAGGAAACTATAGAACTTGCTAGTTTTGTACTTTATGAAAATATTGAATTTGAAGTAGATACAGAAGGATTGAATACTAAACGTTTTTTTTCTACAACCACAGGCGATTTGTATTCTTATGATGAAATTGATGCTGAAATAGCGCCAACTATTGATTTAGCATGGTATGATATGAGTCCGTCAAATCGCGGATTCTTATTTTGGATGAGCCCTGATGATTTGTTCCAAGATGAGCAAATAGAAGGTGGTACAACGACTAAAATGGAAAATACAGCTGATCAGATGACTGTTGAAGTATTTGATGCAATTGCTGATGAAAGTTCGCTTATAGATTTAGTAATTGAAAATGAAGATGAGGCAATGGGACCACAAGATTATCCGACTATTGTTTTATTTGAGAATGCAGCGGGTCATAAAGGTGCTATTAAAATGAAGAGTAACGATGGTCAAATTATGATTGTAGATATAAAGGTTGTTCGATAGTTTAAGCCTTATTCGTAAAAAAAATTAAAAATAATCAGGTATAAAACTTATACCAACGATTGCATTTGCACTAGTTTCTTATATGTGCCATTGAGCTCTAAAAGTTCAGCATGAGTACCTTGCTCAACAATCTCGCCTTTTAGAAGTACTACAATCGTATCTGCATTTTGAATGGTAGAAAGCCTGTGTGCAATGACAATAGAAGTTCTATTCTTCATCATCTTTTCAAGAGCGTCCTGTACCAAGCGCTCGCTTTCGGTATCTAAAGCAGATGTAGCTTCGTCTAATATCATTATAGGCGGATTCTTTAATACCGCTCTTGAAATAGACAAACGTTGCTTTTGTCCGCCACTTAATTTATTACCGCTATCGCCAATGTTAGTTTCGTAGCCATTAGGTAAATCCATTATAAAATCATGTGCATTTGCAATTTTAGCGGCTGCAATAATTTCTTCGTCGGTAGCACTTTCTTTTCCTAATCCGATGTTGTTCTTTACCGTATCATTAAATAATATAGAATCTTGAGTAACCAAGCCCAATAAACCACGAAGCGATTTTTTACTGAGGTTTTTGATGTTATTACCGTCAATACTGATGTCTCCTTTATTAACGTCGTAAAAGCGAGTTACAAGATTAGCAATGGTGCTTTTTCCACTACCAGATTGTCCAACTAAGGCAACTGTTTTGCCTTTTTCAACAGTTAAGTTGAAATTCTTCAACACATAATCATCTTCATATTTAAAAGAGATATTATTGATGTTAACGGCTGTATTAAAAATTTCTTGTTGAATAGGATTTTCAATTTCAGAAATCGGGTTTTCTGTCTCTAATATTTCTAAAACACGTTCTGCTGCTGCATTTCCTTTCTTGACACTATACGAAGCTTTGCTAATAGATTTTGCAGGCGTTAGTATTTGATACGACAATGCCATATACGTTATAAAGAGTTCAGCTTCAAGTGTTTTATCTACAAGTACCATTTGTCCTCCATACCAAAGAATGACTCCGATAGCAGCAATACCAAAAAATTCACTTGTCGGCGATGCTAAATTTTGTCTATTGAGCAGGCTATTAGAAAAATTAAAAAATCTTTTGGTGGACGCTTGAAATTTCTTGGCGAATACCGATTCCGCGTTAAAGGCTTTAATGACTCGTAATCCCCCTAAAGTTTCTTCTAATATAGATAAGAAGTAACCCTGTTCATTTTGAACCTTGTCAGATTTTCGTTTTAAAGATTTGCCTATCAATGAAATTAAAAATCCTGAAACCGGAAGAAATAGAAATACAAATAATGTTAATTTCGGACTAATAGCTAACATGGCTATAATCGTAAAAATTATTGTAAGTGGTTCTCTTATAATTAGTTCTAATATAGATAAAAAAGAATGTTGTATTTCTAATACATCGGATGTTATACGGGCAATAGTATCACCTTTTCTTTTTTCAGAATAATAGGATATTGGTAATTCTACTGTTTTGTCATATAATTCATTTCGTAAATCTTTAAGTACACCATTACGCAGAAATGTAATGAAGTACATGGCTAGGTAATTAAAAAGATTCTTTAGAAGAAACATCGTAATTATTAATCCTACCATTAACATAAGTACTTCGCCTGGATCGCTATGCTCGCTTTGTTCGGTAACATAAAAGTTTAAAGAGTCGGTAACAAAATCCTTTAAATCAGAAATACCATTCCATTTTGGTTTTATGTAAATTTTTTCTGTTTGATTAAAAAGCACGTTCAACATTGGAAATAATGAAATCATCGCCAATGTTGAAAACAGTGCATAAAAGACGTTAGATATAATATTTAAAATAGCATATATCTTGTAGGGCTTCGCAAAGCGAAGAATCTTTTTGAAATAATTCATTAAGCTAAATTAAGCTCAGCAAGAATACTCTTGACCTTATTGTCAAGTTCTGCTGCCACTTTTTTATAATCTTCAGTTTTTTCTAATTTTGTATTTGTACTAATGTAGAATTTCACCTTAGGTTCCGTTCCACTTGGTCTTGCTGCTATTCTAGTTCCGTCTTCAGTTTCGTAAATTAAAACATTAGATTTTGGAATATCAATAGTTTTCTCTTCGCCAGTCAATACATTTTTAGCAATTGAAGTGTTGTAATCTTCAATCCACTTTACTTTAGAGCCAGCAACAGATTCCACCGGATTTTCTTTAAAGTCCTTCAACATTTGCTTAATCTCCTCTGCACCACTAATACCTTTTTTGGTTATAGACACTAAATGCTCTTTGTAGAAGCCATAATCAACATAACATTGAATTAAGTCCTTGTAGAAAGAACTACCATTAGCTTTAGCCTGACTAGCAATTTCACACGCCAATAGGGTAGAAGTAACCGCATCTTTATCACGAACAAAATCACCAACCATATAACCGAAACTTTCTTCACCACCACCAATAAAATCTGATTGAGGGAAATCTTTAATCATTTTACCAATCCATTTGAAGCCTGTGAGTGCAGTTTTAAATTCAACGCCGTATGCTTTGGCCATAGCTTCCATCATAGGGGTAGAAACTATAGTAGTTGCAATAAATTCATTGCCTTTGAATCCTTTTTCTTTTCTTTTTTCAAGAAGAAATTTTGTCATTAAAACCATTGCTTGGTTTCCGTTGACTATTTCCATTTCTCCATCAAGATTACGAACGGCAATACCTAAACGATCACTATCTGGATCTGTACCTACAACCATATCAGCACCAATTTCTTCAGCCTTTTTAACAGCCATAGAAAGCGCTTCGGGTTCCTCTGGATTCGGAGACTTTACCGTTGGGAAGTTTCCGTCAGGTTTAGCTTGTTCTTCTATAATAGTTACGTTTTCATATCCGCCACGTTTTAATACTTCTGGTATAGCGGTAATTGAAGTTCCGTGTAGTGATGTGAAAACAATTTTAAAATCATCTTTACCGGCAGCATTAAAGTTTCCTGCAGCTACAGATTGTGAAATAAAAGCTTCATCAACTTCCTTGTCAATTACTTGAATAAGGCTATCATTTGCTTTAAACTTTATATCTTCAAAGTCAAGAGAGTTAATTTCAGAAATTATAGCTCCGTCTTGTGGTGGTACAATTTGTCCACCATCTGTCCAATATACCTTATACCCATTATATTCTGGTGGGTTATGAGATGCTGTAAGTACAATACCGGCATGACAATTTAAATGTCTAACTGCAAACGAAAGTTCTGGAGTAGTACGCAAATCTGAGAAAAGGTATACTTTAATATTGTTTGCAGAAAATACCTCAGCTACAATTCTAGCTAGCGTATCACTATTATGACGACAATCAAAAGCAATAACTACCTTAATTTCTTCGTCTTTATATGCCTTATTAAGGTAATTACTAAGGCCCTGTGTGCTTTTACCCAATGTATATTTGTTAATACGATTGGTGCCCACGCCCATAACGCCTCGCATACCACCGGTACCGAATTCCATATTTTTATAGAAACGGTCGTTCAGTTCTTCTTTATCGTTGGCGATAAGGTGTTCAATTTCTTTTTTAACAGATGGGTCGAAAAAATCGGTTAGCCAGGTTTTTGCGGTATCAAGGATGTTATCCATTTGGTTTATAGTTTTATGTGCATTTAAGTTAGTAAGAATTTTACTATTCTAAAAGTGCTGTGTTTATTTCTTCTGAAACGATATATCTTTTTTCTTCTTTCTTAGAACGTATTAATATTTCACCAAGAAAACCAGCTAAGAACAATTGTGTTCCTATAACCATGGCTATCAGTGAAATATAAAATTGAGGTCGGTCTGTAATTAATCTTCCAAACTTGTTGATGAATAATTTATCGATACCTAAATAGATAGCAAATCCGAATCCGATCAAAAACATTATAACGCCCAATGCGCCGAATAAGTGCATAGGTCGTTTACCAAATCTAGATACGAACCAAATGGTCAGTAAATCTAGAAAGCCATTTATGAAACGTTCCATTCCGAATTTTGTTTTACCGTATTTACGAGCTTGGTGTTGAACTACCTTTTCTCCAATTTTTGAAAAACCGGCATTTTTTGCAAGAACAGGAATGTATCTATGCATTTCGCCAGATACTTCAATGTTCTTTACAACATCATGCGCGTATGCTTTTAGACCACAGTTGAAATCATGTAATCGAACACCAGATGTTCTTCTTGCTGCCCAATTGAATAATTTTGAAGGTGTATTTTTAAAGACGATAGAATCGTATCGTTTCTTTTTCCAGCCAGATACCAATTCGAAACCTTCGTTGGTTATCATATGATATAACTCCGGAATTTCTTCTGGGTTATCTTGTAAATCGGCATCCATAGTGATGATAACATCGCCGCTTACAGCTTTAAATCCGGCATGTAGTGCTTGAGATTTTCCGAAGTTGCGTAAAAAATGAATTCCTTTAACAGCGGGGTTTTTCTCAGATAATGCGGTGATAATCTTCCATGAGGCATCTGTGCTGCCATCATCAACAAATAGTATTTCATAAGAAAAATGATTGGCTTGCATCACAGATACAATCCAATCATGAAGTTCTTTAAGTGACTCTTCTTCGTTAAGTAAAGGAATTACTATTGATAATTGCATGCGCGACTTGTGGTATTGCCTCCAAAAATACTACAATTACTTAGCATTAATAAGCAGCTTCTTCTTTTTTCAGAATTAATCCTGTAATTAAGCTGATGATTAAAGCAATAAGAACATTTATTATTAAACCTACTGGGTACATAATCCATGCAAGACCTTTTTGCATTTCAATGCCTTGGTCAATTTGTTCTTCAGTAAGACTAGGGTTGTCTTTCATTGCTTTTATCTTACCTATTTCATATACCTTATCTAAATAATCAGGTTCTATTAGGTTAGATTGTATGAAAAACCATAGCAGTCCAACAATTCCAGCTATCAACGCCACACCTGCACCAACTTTTAAAGCTTCAGAGATGGACAATAGTCCGCCACCTGCTTTTTTAAATTGTAGTATTGCGAGTACAATTCCGGCAGCTAATATTATTATTTGAATAATTTGTACAGAAGTCACTTGTTCGTAATGCATGTCCATTACAAAAAGCATAACTGCAAATACAACACCTACAAGACCTGTAAGTAAGCCGTAATTCATTGCAAATTTTCCTGTTTTTGGTTCGTTTTCTTCCATGATGTATAGTGATTATAGGTTGTTTTGTATATTAGTATGGCAATAATTAATAATGTTACAAATGTGGTAAAATTAATTTTCAATATTTTTTTAGATTTCTAATTGTGCATTTGTAGAATTTCACTATTTTTGCAGCCTTAAAATGAGTGCCCGTCGGAATGGGTGCGTTAAAGTTTTTAAAATGAAAAAAGATATACACCCAGAAAATTATAGGATAGTGGCCTTTAAGGACATGTCTAATGAAGAAGTATTTTTAACTAAATCAACAGCTGACACTAAAGAGACTTTAGATGTAGACGGTGTTGAGTACCCTTTAGTAAAATTGGAGATTTCAAGAACCTCTCACCCGTTTTACACTGGTAAAGCTAAATTCTTGGATACAGCAGGTCGTATCGACAAGTTCAAGAACAAGTACAAGAAATTTGTCAAGGAAGAGAAAACAGAAGAGACAAAAGAACAGGAATAGTACTTTTATTTCTTTATATTATATAACGCCTTCGAAATTTTCGAAGGCGTTTCTTTTTCATTTAACTTTTAAATAAAGGAAGTTGTCTATTAAATATAGATGCTCTACGGATATTTGTTAATTTTGAAAAAAAATCATCTCGTATGAATGTTATTCTTTTTGATGGTCCTCGTAGGAATCATCTTTTGCCCTTCACTTTTACGCGTCCCGTTTCAGAAATTCGAGTGGGTATTATGACCTTGAAAGAGCGTTGGGAAGCATTTTTAAAAGTTTCGGTTACATCTTTAACCGAAGAATATTTAAGTGTAAAATACCCTGTTAATTTAGAAGAATCTAATGTTTTTATAGATGCTTCGGTATTACCATCTAATGAGTTGCTAAAAGCGGTAAAAGCTTTGCGATTGGGCGAAAGGTTAATGTCGGGCGAATTGGTAATAGCTTATTTAGCTGCGACTTCTAAAAATGTAGATGAATTAAGTAATTTCAATATAGTTGAATTTAAAGATGATATTGTTCAAATCAATAACACCTGGGATATTTTCGATAAAAATGCAGATATCTTACAGTTTGATTTTGATTTTATAACAAAAGGTAGAAAAAGTCAACCTATTTCAGGTACTAATCGATTAATACATCCTGAACGCATATTTCTGGAAGAAGGAGCAAAAGTTGAATTTAGTATTCTAAATGCTACCGACGGACCTATTTATTTAGGTAAGAACTCTGAAATTTGGGAAGGCAGCCTAATACGAGGGGGCTTGGCACTTTGTAACAATGCTATCATAAAAATGGGAGGTAAGCTTTATGGAGCTACAACTATTGGTCCGTTTAGTAAGGTCTGCGGTGAAGTTAGTAACTCGGTTATATTTGGATATTCAAGTAAAGGTCATGAGGGATATTTAGGGAATGCAGTATTAGGAGAATGGTGTAATATAGGTGCAGATTCCAATAATTCAAACCTTAAAAATAACTATGCTAGAGTCCGTTTGTGGGATTACGCAACGGAGCGTTTTGAACAAACAGGATTACAATTTTGTGGTCTGATGATGGGTGACCATAGTAAGACGGCTATTAATACGATGTTTAATACAGGTACTGTAATTGGAGTAAATTCTAATATTTATGTCCCTGGGTTTCCTAGAAATTTTGTTCCAAGTTTTAGTTGGGGTGGGGCATCTGGATTTACGGCATATCAACCTGCAAAAGCATTTGATGCAGCTAAGGTAATGATGGCTAGAAGGGGAGTGGAGTTTAATGATGTTGAGGCAGATATTCTTACCCATGTATTTGAATTAACCAAAAAATGGAGAAAGTATTAAGTACTTAAGGCTGTAATACAGATAGTTGTGTTTTTAAGCCAAATTAAGATTAAGTATTTTTACAATCTCAAAAGAGATTATTAGATGAAGAAGAAAGTGGCCTTTTACACTTTAGGATGTAAGTTGAACTTTTCAGAAACATCTACCATAGCCCGAAGTTTTGCAGACGAGGGATTCGATAGGGTAGGTTTTTCAGAAAAAGCAGATTTGTATGTTATAAATACATGTTCTGTAACCGATAATGCTGATAAAAAATTTAAGACTATAGTTAAAAAAGCGCAGAAGGTAAATCCCGATGCTTTTGTTGCGGCAGTAGGTTGCTATGCTCAATTAAAACCAGAAGAACTTGCTGATGTAGATGGCGTAGATCTGGTTTTGGGGGCTACAGAAAAATTCAAGATTACCGATTACATAAATGACTTAACCAAAAATGATCATGGTAAGGTTCATTCTTGTGAAATAGCAGATGCCGATTTTTATGTAGGTAGTTATGCTATTGGAGATAGAACAAGGGCATTCTTAAAGGTTCAAGATGGTTGTGATTATAAATGCACGTATTGTACAATACCTTTAGCACGTGGTATTTCTCGAAGCGATACTTTAGAAAACGTTTTAAAGAATGCAGCTGATATATCTGAGCAGGGTATTAAGGAAATTGTTCTAACTGGGGTAAATATTGGAGATTACGGTAAAGGAGAGTTTGGTAATAAAAAGCATGAGCATACTTTTTTAGATCTTGTTACCGCTTTAGATGAGGTAGATGGTATTCATCGTTTAAGAATTTCATCAATTGAGCCAAACCTATTAAAGAATGAAACAATTGAGTTTGTTTCTCAAAGTAAAACCTTTGTACCTCATTTTCATATTCCTTTGCAGAGTGGTAGTGATGATCTTCTTAAGTTAATGAAGCGTCGTTATATGACGAATCTTTATAAAGAACGAGTAGCGAAGATTAGAGGGGTAATGCCTAATTGTTGTATTGGGGTTGATGTTATCGTTGGTTTCCCTGGTGAGACCGAAGAACATTTTTTAGAAACGTATCACTTTTTGAATGATTTAGATATTTCTTATTTACACGTTTTTACGTATTCGGAAAGAGAAAATACACCAGCTGCTACAATGGGTGGAGTGGTTCCTAATAAACTAAGGAGTAAAAGGAGTAAAATGTTGCGCGGATTGTCTGTAAAGAAGAGACGAGCGTTCTATGAGAGTCAGTTGGGTAATAATTTAACGGTGTTGTTCGAGGGTGAGAATAAAGAAGGATATATTCATGGGTTTACTGAGAATTACGTGAAAGTAAAATTACCTTGGAATCCCGGACTAGTAAATACTTTGCATGAAGTGAAGTTGACCGAAATTGATAAGGATGGTCTGGTTCGGTTTAATTTTGTAAATGAAAAAGTAGAAGCATAAAAAAAAGCCTTTCAATTGAAAGGCTTTTTAATTTATTAGATACGAATACCGATAGGTAACATTTCTTTGTATTGTCTTCTGTTCTTTCTAAGAAATCCTGCGATATGAGGACTAGTAGGAACAACTCTAAGATTTCTATCTTGAATAATACTCAAAACAGCTTTTATGAAGTTTTCTCTAAAATCTTCATCTGTAATTTCCTCTGGAACGACTAATTTGGTAAGGAATATCTTTCTTTCTTGAGAAGAATATTCAATTCTGGCAAGATGACCATCTACAGTAGTTTCAAATTGTCGCAGAAAAGAATTGTCATTAATGATAACATCGTTCATATAGAAAATTTTAATTTTGTTGTTAGACAAAAAAATTACGATGTTCTCATATCGTAATTAATCATTCGAGAATGCTGTACAAAATATAACATATCAAATTGCGTATGTTTTTCACATTCTCTTACAAAAGTAGTTAAAAAATACTTAATTTCCTAGTTTTTACTACGCTTCGTGACTATGACAGATAATGTAATTCATGTGTATTGTATGCCTGGTATGGCAGCAAGTCCTACGATTTTTGAGTATATAAAATTACCTAAAGAAAGCTTTGAGCTTCATTTTTTAGAATGGAGTATTCCTGTAAAGGGTATTTCATTCGTTGATTATGCAAAAAACATGTGTAGTAAAATACAACACAAGAATGTGGTATTGTTGGGGGTTTCGTTAGGCGGACTCCTAGTCCAAGAAATGTCTAAGTATATTGAGGTGAGAAAAGTGATAATTGTGTCGAGTGTAAAAACTAGATATGAGCTACCTAAACGTATGATATTTTCGAGGTATACCGGTGTTCATAAACTGCTACCTACTGGTTTGGTTAACAATGTAGAATTATTAGCTAAATATGCATTTGGCGAAAGTGTAACAAAGCGTCTTTCTTTGTATGAAAAGTATTTATCTGTTAGAGATAAAAGCTATATAGATTGGTGTATAAATGAGCTGGTAAATTGGAAGCAAGAGGTGCCCTGTGAAAAATTGGTGCATATACAAGGTGAGAAGGACCCTGTGTTCCCAATTGAAAATTGTGGTAAATGTATACATGTGCCCAATGGAACCCATACCATGATAATACATAGGGCAAAGTGGTTTAACGAGAACTTGCCAACAATTATTTTGGAATAAGATAGTTCTATATATACCTTTGGTAGCGTAAAGTGTTGATAGAAATAATTTAAAATATAAAATTCATGAAAACTATTAAGAATATATTGATGTTGTTAGGTGTTGTGTTCGTTGCGGGTACGTTGATATTTGCTGTGGGAAACACTGACGGTATTGTAAATAATGCTAGGGTGGTTGCAAATGATAGTGTTCAGAAAAACGTATCTAAATCATATAAGATTTCATCAATTGATATACCTGCTGATTTAAATTTTGCAGGAGAAATAGTTCCTCAGGCAGATCCAGAAATTATGGAGCGCATAGATCGTGAATTTTTGGTGAATACCTATTGGCAGTCAAACGCAGTATTACTTATTAAAAGAGCTAATAAGTTTTTTCCTGTAATAGAGCCAATTTTAGCTAAAAATGGAATTCCTGATGATTTCAAATATTTAGCTGTAGCTGAAAGCGGATTGACGAATGTAGTTTCGCCAGCAGGAGCAACTGGTTTTTGGCAGATAATGCGAGAAACCGGTAGAGAATATGGTTTAGAGGTAAATTCAAATGTAGATGAACGTTACCATTTAGAAAAGTCTACAGAGGTTGCTTGTAAGTACTTAAACAGATGGAAAGTCAAATATGGTAGTTGGGCATTAACTGCTGCAGCTTATAACGCAGGACCAGGCGCTATCAATAAATATATGGGTATTCAGCAAGTAGATAATTACTGGGATTTGTTACTTGGTAGTGAAACAGGTAGGTATGTATTTAGAATTATGGCGATTAAAGAAATCCTTTCTAATCCAGAAAAGTATGGTTTTCATATCGAGAAAGAAGATATGTACGAAGCGGTACCGACATTTACTGTAGAAATAGACAAGCCAGTAAGTGATTTTGCTAATTTTGCACAAGAATATGAAATCAACTACAAAATATTAAAGCGCCACAATCCTTGGTTGAGAGAGGCGCATTTAAATAATAATTCTCGTAAGAAGTATACTGTAGAAATTCCTAATAAAGGATACTACAGGGAAACTAAATAAGATTAGATTTTCTTCATTTGCTGCTGCATCATCTTAATTTGATCCGTCAACATATTGTTTTTGTCTAATTTTTTGGCTTCGTTCAGTAACATGGTAGCTTCTCTCTTGCGACGTTTTTGCATAGAAATACCTGCTAGGCTCAATTTTGCCATAGCAACATCATAATCCATTGTTAAGCCAAGCTTTAATGCTTTTTTAAAGTATTTCTCAGCTTGGGTTAAATTGGTTTGAGAAAATATAATACCATGTAGGTAATTATAGTAGCCTTGTTGCTTAAGGGTTAGTGCCCCTTCAGGATTTTTAATTTTATCTAACCAATTCTTTGTTCCAGTTAAATCTTGCTTTCGCATTCTTAAAAAAGCCAAAAGAATAATTTCATTTCTAAAATAAAGAAAGATAAAAATTAATGATAGTAGGATTAAAAATATGCCATTTCCTATGTTGCCTTCTATAAATTGGTACACAGAAAAAGCAATTATGAGTCCTGCAATGATTAATTTTAAATTTTTATTGAACATATTAAAAGTTTTTGTTAGTCGATGATTGTTTGGTTGAAATTTTGAAATTAATCGTAACCCTATTAAAATAAAGCGATTTCGGTGCTAAATTTCGATTCGGGCAAAATTAATCAAAAGCTTCGTTTTGTGACGTACGGATTTATAAAAATATTTTTTTCATATCACTTGTTAAAGAAAAAACTCTTTGTATATTTGCGCCCAGTTTCACAGAGAAATCTGAATTATTCAATTTAAATAGAAAAGGTTTAAGAGATGCCCGGACAAAAAAGAACATATCAGCCGTCAAAAAGAAAGAGAAAGAACAAACATGGTTTTCGTGAGCGTATGGCTTCCGTAAACGGTAGAAAGGTTCTTGCAAGAAGAAGAGCTAAAGGAAGAAAGAAATTGACTGTTTCCTCTGAAACAAGACATAAGAAATAATGATTGCATAGATTTTAAAATATATAGGTGTTACTTTTTTGAAAGTAGCACCTTTTTTTTGCCCAATTCCCAAAATACAAAGATTTCAATATGCCAAAAAGAAAAGATTTAAAGTCAATTTTATTAATAGGATCCGGTCCTATTGTTATCGGTCAAGCATGTGAATTTGATTACGCAGGTAGTCAATCTTTACGTTCGTTACGTGAAGATGGTATTGAAACTATTTTGATAAATAGTAACCCTGCAACTATAATGACAGATCCTTCAATGGCGGATCATGTTTATTTAAAACCATTAACTACAAAATCTATTGTAGAGATTTTAAAAGCTCACCCTCAGATAGATGCAGTTTTACCAACCATGGGAGGTCAAACAGCGTTGAATCTTTGTATAGAAGCTGATAAAAAAGGTATTTGGGAAGATTTTGGTGTAGAATTAATAGGTGTAGATATTGATGCCATTAATATTACCGAAGATAGAGAGCAGTTTAGAGAATTGATGTTGAAGATAGGTGTTGGTATGGCGCCACAGGCTACGGCAACTTCTTTCTTAAAAGGTAAAGAAATCGCTCAAGAGTTTGGTTTTCCGCTGGTAATACGTGCTTCGTATACACTTGGTGGGGCAGGAGCATCTATAGTTTATAAGCCAGAAGATTTCGACGAGCAATTAAGTTATGGTTTAGAGATTTCTCCAATTCATGAGGTAATGATTGATAAAGCCCTTATGGGGTGGAAAGAATATGAATTAGAGCTTCTGAGGGATAAAAACGATAACGTTGTTATTATATGTGCTATAGAGAATATGGATCCAATGGGAATTCATACAGGAGATTCTATAACTGTAGCGCCCGCAATGACACTTTCAGATAGAACATATCAGAAAATGCGTGATATGGCGATTCATATGATGCGTAGTATAGGTGATTTTGAAGGTGGATGTAATGTGCAGTTTGCTGTTAGTCCTGATGAGAAAGAAGATATTATAGCGATTGAAATAAACCCTAGAGTGTCAAGATCATCTGCATTAGCTTCAAAAGCAACTGGTTACCCGATTGCAAAAGTGGCAACCAAATTAGCTATAGGGTACACGCTAGATGAATTAGATAATCAAATTACGAAATCTACATCGGCATTATTTGAGCCAACACTAGATTATGTGATAGTAAAAATACCACGTTGGAACTTCGATAAATTTGAAGGTTCTGACCGTACTTTAGGTCTGCAGATGAAATCTGTAGGAGAAGTTATGGGTATAGGTCGTTCTTTTCAGGAGGCATTGCATAAAGCAACCCAATCATTAGAAATTAAAAGAAATGGATTAGGTGCTGATGGTAAAGGGTATAAAAATTACGATCAGATAATAAGTAAGTTGACCATACCTAGTTGGGATCGTGTGTTCGTAATTTACGATGCAATACAGATAGGTATTCCATTAAGCAGAATTCATGAAATCACAAAAATAGATATGTGGTTCTTGAAGCAATATGAGGAGCTGTATTTCTTGGAGAAAGAAATATCAAAGTATACCATTGCGACATTATCAAAAGATTTATTACTGGAAGCGAAGCAGAAAGGATTTGCAGATAGGCAAATAGCGCACATGGTAGATTCTTATGAAAGCGAAGTTTATAACAAGCGTACCGAGCTTAATATAAATAGAGTATATAAGTTGGTTGATACTTGTGCTGCCGAGTTTAAGGCGATGACACCTTATTATTATTCCACTTTTGAAGCAGAAATAGAAAAACCAGATGGAACACGCTATGTTGAAAATGATAGTATAGTTTCTGATAAGAAGAAAATAGTAGTTCTTGGATCAGGACCGAATAGAATAGGTCAAGGTATAGAATTTGACTACTGCTGTGTTCATGGGGTTTTGGCTGCAGCTGAATGTGGATATGAAACTATTATGATCAACTGTAACCCTGAGACGGTTTCAACAGATTTTGATACGGCAGATAAATTGTATTTTGAACCAGTTTTTTGGGAACATATATATGACATTATTCGTCATGAAAAACCTGAGGGAGTAATTGTTCAATTAGGTGGTCAAACTGCTCTTAAACTTGCTGAAAAATTATCGAAATACGGTATAAAGATTATTGGAACAAGTTTTGATGCTTTAGATTTAGCAGAAGATAGAGGTAGGTTCTCAGAAATGCTATTAGAGAATGATATTCCTTTTCCAAAATACGGAATTGCAGAAACTGCAGATGAAGCTTCTGAGTTAGCAGATACTTTAGATTTTCCATTACTAGTTAGACCTTCATATGTTTTGGGTGGACAAGGAATGAAAATTGTAATCAATAAGGAAGAACTAGAAGAACATGTTGTTAATCTTCTTAGAAAAATACCAAATAACAAATTATTATTAGATCATTATTTAGATGGCGCTATTGAAGCGGAAGCTGATGCCATTTGTGATGGTCAAGATGTTTACATAATAGGAATAATGGAGCATATTGAACCTTGTGGAATTCATTCCGGAGATTCAAATTCAACTTTACCGCCATTTAATCTAGGTGAGTTGGTAATGCAGCAAATTAAAGATCACACAAAGAAAATTGCGTTAGCTTTAAATACAGTAGGTCTTATTAATATTCAATTCGCAATTAAAGACGAGGTAGTTTATATCATTGAAGCTAACCCTAGAGCATCTCGTACAGTGCCTTTTATAGCGAAAGCTTACAAGGAGCCTTATGTAAATTATGCTACTAAAGTCATGTTAGGCGAGAAGAAGGTAAAAGATTTTAACTTCAATCCGCAATTAGAAGGCTTTGCAATTAAGCAACCGGTATTTTCTTTCAACAAATTCCCGAATGTAAATAAGAATTTGGGTCCTGAGATGAAGAGTACAGGTGAAAGTATTCTGTTCATTGATAGTCTTAAGGACGATGATTTTTACAACCTTTATGCAAGACGTAAAATGTACTTAAGTAAATAGTCTTTTTATTAGACTTATAAAATAGTAGAAGGGGAACTTTGATTTTTTTAAAGCTTCCCTTCTGCATATAATCTTCTAATCTCTTTCTTGTCAAATTTGCCAACACTTGTTTTTGGCACTTCATCTATTACGACGTAATTATCAGGTATTTGATAACTAGCAAATTCTTTTGATAAAAATTCTTTCAATTCTTCGGTTGATACATGTTTATTTTTATCTGCTAAAACTAATGTTGCCAAAGGTCTTTCAGACCATTTTTCATCAGGTATTGCAATTACCGCAGCTTCCTTAATATTCGCATGCGACATCAACGCTAATTCGAGTGCAACGCTAGATATCCATTCACCACCACTTTTTATCAAGTCTTTTGTTCGATCGGTAATTTCCATATACCCATTTGCATCTATTGTACTTACATCACCTGTTCTAAACCAACCATCTTTTGTAAAGCTATCGCGGCTATTAGTCTTAAAATAAGACTTAATGACCCAGGCTCCTTTAACCTGTAATTCTCCCATTGTTTTTCCGTCGCGTGGGGCTACTTTTCCGTTATCGCCAATGATTCGCATTTCTATTCCTGGAAATTCAATTCCTTGTTTTGCACGTACTTTAATTTGTTCTTTATAGCTAAGGCTTTCATGTTTTCGTTGAAGTCTACTAGCTGTACCAAGTGGAGAAGTTTCTGTCATACCCCATGCTTGAACTCCTTTAATACCGAAATCCTTTTCAAAATTTTCTATAAGACTACCAGATAATGCAGAGCCACCAACTAAATACTCTTCTAAGGCTAGCTTTGTTTTCGGCGGATTCTTTTTCATTTCTTCATACACGCCTCTCCATATAGACGGTACTCCGTTAGCTTTGTTGATATTTTCACTTTCAAGAATTCTAATAATGGCATCTGGGCGCAAGTGTAATGAGGGCATAACCATATCTGAGCCTGTTAACAGGCACATATAAGGAAAACCCCATGCCATAACATGAAATTGAGGAACGACAAGTAAAATTATATCGTTATTGCTATAGTTACCTGCATTTGGTGATAAAATCGTCATAGCGTGTAAGTACGTTGATCTATGGCTATATAAAACTCCTTTTGGCATACCTGTAGTGCCACTTGTATAGCACATGCCGCTTGCATCATTTTCATTTATGGTCGGCCATTCAATAGCATCTAATTGTTCTCCTATTAAATCTTCGTAATGTATAGTATTAGGTAGGGTAGTTGTATAGCCTTTTGGAGCATTGATGATTATATATTTTTCTACAGTCTCTAGTTTAGGGGCTATTTTTTCTAAAAGAGGAACTAATGTGGCGTCAACAAAGATTACTTTGTCTTCGGAATGATTGATAATAAACTCTGTTTGCTGAGATGATAATCTTATATTGATGGTATGGCAAACAGCCCCTATACCGGGTATTCCGTAATATAGTTCTACATGTTGATAATGATTCCAAGCAAATGTGCCAACCATATCACCTTTAGTTATTCCTAATTTATTTTTTAGTGCATTAGCAAGCTGACAACAACGCTTATATAATTTTCCGTAGGTGTATTCGTGCCTGCTTCCGTCGGGTAGGTATGAAATTAATTTTTTATCAGGAAAAGCGTTATTCGCATATTTTAAGATAGTGTTTGTAGTAAGTGGGTAATCCATTATTAATCCGTTCATAAAAACATCCTTTAAGTATAAATAATTGATTTACCCTTAAATTTAATCAATTTATAATGAGATATCATCACAATTTTAACATTTGCTGATGTAAATAAACGTAGATGTCTCATAACCTGTATAATCCTCTTTTAAGGTTAAAAAATTATTTTATCAGGTAATTTAATAAGTATGATCTTTGAATACTGTATGTAGATTTTTAATAAATTAAATCACAGAATGGAAGATGAGCTTTTAGATGCTGTTACGCCGTTACCTAAATAAAAATATTAATTAAACCAAACAGCATACTTTTTTCGTCGAAGCTCAAGAGCTAATTGTTCTTCCATTTTTAAAGCTTCGGTTCTTGACTTTATTTTATCAATATGATTAAAAAGACTGCCGCGCAGATACAAGCCGTATTTCTGTACAATTTTTGAAGATATATTATGTCCTTTTTTACTCAAGGTTCCGTTTTTATGCTGATCAAAGCGCTCTTTAGGAGTTTTACTCGTCATACCAACATAAAGACATTCTAAAACACCATTGAATTGCGGATTAGCTTCTCTAAACTTTCTGTTCTCAGTGAACACTTTTTTAGATAATTCGATAACGTAAATAGAGTACATAAAAAGTATGAATTATAGACTATAATTGGCTTGTGGTAATTTCAGGAAAATCAAACAATTACTCAAATATCTCAATACCCTCTGTAGTAAAAGAAAACGCTTGTGCCCCTAATCCGCCAACCATCACTGCTTGAAATAACGGATTAAGTTGTTTTTTAGAGTACCAATCAATTAAGAAATTAGCGCCACTACCACCAGAAGTATCTTGTTGTTCAATGACATAATCAATAGACTCCATTGGAGTAAGGTAAATAGGGGAGTCTATATAACTTCTAACTAAATCGCCTTCTGTATTGTAGTAATCAATCTTACTTACAAATAGACTATCCTTTAAGCTTGTATTTCTTATACTTAAGGTAGCGGTAAGCAATGTTCTAGTATCTCTGGTCTGGTTATAAATATCAGAATATATGGGTACGTAAACTTGTCTAACGAGAGAATCTATTAAAATAGCATTTGCCTTTCTGTCAAGAGTATGGTTGTCTAGAATCTCAACCGGAACTTCTTCTTTCGAAATCTCTTTACACGACATAATTGTCGTAGCCATAATCAGTGAAAGGCAAATACTATTTAAAACAGTCTTATTTTTTTTCAAATGTTGATTTTTAGTCTTCCCATTCTGTATGAAAAATACCTTCACGGTCTAAACGCTCGTAAGTGTGAGAACCAAAGTAATCACGTTGCGCTTGAATTAAGTTCAAAGGTAATTTACTAGAAGTGTAGGCATCAAAATATGTAAGTGAATTTGATAGACCAGGTAGCGGAATTCCGTTTTGAGCACCAAAAGCAACTAATTCTCTAGCAGCACCAACAGTTTCTTTTACTTTACTTACAAAATTCGAAGAGAGTAAAAGGTTAGGCAAGTTAGGTTCAGCTATAAAAGCTTCAGTAATATCAGCTAACAAACCGGCACGTATAATACAACCAGCTCTCCATATTTTAGCGATTTCAGAAATATCTAAATCGTAACCGTATTCTCTAGAAGCATCTGCTAATTGGTGTAACCCTTGCGAGTAAGTGATAATAAATGAAAAGTATAAAGCCTTTTCTGTAAGCGCTTCTAGCTTCTCTTTATCCATGTGTGCTACAGATGGTCTGTCATATAAAGCGTCGGCTTTAATTCTTTCATCTTTTAAAGCAGAAAGTTCACGCATGCTAACGGCAACATCAATTGAAGGTACAGGTATGCCCAAATCCATTGCGTTTTGGCTTGTCCATTTACCGGTTCCTTTTTGTTTTGCTTTATCTAAAATTTGATCAACTAAGCGTCCTTTAACTAAATCATCTTCTTGCTCGAATATTTCAGAAGTGATTTGAACTAAGAACGATTGTAATCTACCCGCATTCCATTTTGCGAAAGTGCTGTGCAATTCGTCATTATTGTAGTCGCCACCTTTTTTAAGAACATCATAAATTTCAGAAGTAAGCTGCATCAATCCGTATTCAATACCATTGTGCACCATTTTAACATAGTTACCTGCAGATTTAGGTCCTAAATAAGCTACACAAGGTTCGCCGTTATATTTGGCAGATACTGCTTCAAAAATTGGTTTAATATGTTCGTAAGCAGATTTTGAACCACCAGGCATAATACTTGGACCTTTACGAGCACCTTTTGCACCACCCGAAACTCCTGCACCAAAAAAGTTAATACCTTTCTCTTGTAAAAATGCTTCTCTTCTGTCCGTATCTGTAAAGAAAGAGTTTCCTCCATCAATAATAATGTCACCTTTGTCAATATGTGGCAAAAGAGATTCTATAACACCGTCAACAATTTTACCGGCAGGTACCAATAACATTATTTTACGTGGTTGCTTTAAGTTTTTAACGAAGGTTTTTATATTACTTGATGCACTTACTTTGTCTTCATCTCCACCTAAAGTCTTAAGAGCTTCTACCTTTTCATCATCTAAATCATATCCGAAGGCAGAAAATCCGTTGTCGGCTACATTGAGAATAAAATTTTGTCCCATTACTCCAAGACCTACTAAACCAAAATCGTACATAAATTGAATGTTTTATAATTAGAATACAGCAAAATGTTACAATTCCTAATTATCTATTGTTAGTAACATAATGAAAATCAAAAATAATTTAAAATATTGACTTTAAATCCAAATTGTATCTTAATAACGCCCTATAATGGCTTACTTTTTAAGATATTTGAAGAATAAAGAATATCAACCTATAATGAAGAAGACAGAAAATCAAATGCTCGTAATCTTTGGAGCATCTGGAGATTTAACGGCAAGAAAACTTATACCAGCTATTTTCAATTTATATAAGGGCAATGATCTTCCAGATAATTTTGTGGTTCTTGGTGTGAGTAGAAGTGATTTGGGTGATTTACAGTTTAGAAGTAAAGTTGTTCTACAAAGTCCTTATTTAGAAAAAGAAAGAGAGGAGTTTGATGAGGATTATATTCAGAAATTTGCTGATAAACTATTTTATGAAGATTTAGGCTCAGATTATGATACATCATACGAACGTTTAGAAAAACGTATTTCAGATTTAAATCAGAAATATGGTACAGATGGTAATCATATGTTTTACCTATCTACACCACCAAGTTTGTATGAGCCAATTGCAAAGAATTTATCTGAGCAAGGTTTAAATAATGAATCTACGGGCTGGAGAAGAATTATAGTTGAAAAACCATTCGGTTATAGTTTAGAATCTGCCAAAGAATTGAACGATGGTTTACATACCTATTTTAAAGAAGGGCAGATATTTAGAATTGATCATTATTTAGGAAAAGAAACAGTACAAAACTTATTGGTAACACGTTTTGCCAATAGTATTTTTGAACCACTTTGGAACAGAAATTATATTCACCACGTAGAAATTACAAATGCCGAGAGCGTGGGTGTTGAAAAAAGAGGTGGATATTATGATAAATCTGGCGCATTAAGAGATATGTTTCAGAGTCATTTATTACAGATAGTTGCTCTTATTGTTATGGAGCCGCCATTGAGTGCCGATGCAGAAGAAATTCGTAATGAGAAGCTGAAAGCGTTAAAGTCACTTAGGATTATGAATGACGAGAAGACACTTTTTGAAAATACAATTAGAGCTCAATATGTGTCTTCTAAGATTGATGGACAAGAAGTTAATGGTTATCGAGAAGAGGAGGGAGTTGATAAAAACTCAACTACTGAAACCTTTGCAGCGGTTAAATTCTTTGTAGATAACTGGCGTTGGGCAGATGTTCCTTTTTATGTGAGAACGGCAAAACGTATGCCTACAAAAGTTACTGAGGTAGTTATACATTTCAAAACTCCGCACCATCAAATTTTTAAGGAATCTGGTATTAGTAACAAGGATAACAAATTGGTTATTCGTATTCAACCAGATGAAGGTATTTTGATAAAATTTGGAGTAAAAGTTCCAGGGCAAGGTTTTGAAGTAGAACGCGCAAATATGGATTTTTACTATTCTAGTTTAACAGAAACACATGTGATGGAAGCTTATGAGCGTCTATTGTTAGATGCAATGCAAGGTGATGCTACTTTATATGCAAGAGCAGATGAAGTGGAGGCTGCTTGGGCATTTGTAGATCCTATTTTAGACTATTGGAAAAATGGTAAGGATGTAAAAATGTACGGCTATGCAGCCGGAGTTTGGGGTCCTGAAAATGCCAATGAACTTATTGAAGGAGTAGGGGAATGGCGCAACCCTAGCGAGAATTTAGCAGACGAATCTGGTTACTGTGTAATTTGCTAGTAAGGGTAGAAGATTAATTTAAGTATTGAGAGAAGATGGAATTAAAAGTTTATCAAAATAAAACAAAGGTTGCAGAAGAGTTTTCTAAATATCTGATTGAAAAGTCAGGTACTCAGAAAGCTTTTCATATTGCATTATCAGGTGGTAGTACGCCAAAGATTGTATTTGATGTTTTGGCAGAGGAGTTTGCTAATAAAGTAGACTGGAGTACTATTCACTTATATTGGGGCGATGAAAGATGTGTAGCGCCAGATGATTCTGAGAGCAATTATAAAATGACTGTAGAGCATTTAATATCTAAAGTTGATATACCTGAGCAAAACATTCATAGAATAAAAGGTGAAAATGATCCTAAGGCAGAAGCTAAGCGTTATGGTGATTTATTGGATAAAGAATTACCAAAAGAATTAGGCTTGCCTCAATTTGATTTAGTTATTCTTGGTATGGGTGATGACGGTCATACGGCATCTATTTTTCCACATGAGATTAACCTTTGGGTTTCTCCCGATAACTGTGAAGTAGCTATTCATCCAGAATCTGGTCAAAGAAGAGTTTCTTTGACAGGTAGAATAATTAATAATGCAAAAACTGTTGCTTTTTTGGTAACAGGCGAAAGCAAGGCAGAAAAGGTCAAGATTATTATTGATAGAGCAGAGGGGTATTTAGAATACCCTGCAAGCCATGTAGCACCTAAAACAAAAGACTTGGTCTGGTTTTTAGATGCTGCTGCAGCAAAGCTTCTTACTTCATCTCAATCTTAATATTTTCAGATTTTAATTCAGTTAAATAATCTTCAGAATTAAAGGTTTTAGATTCAAATTTAGTGTCTCTTTCTTGAGCTTCTAATTTACGATATTTGCTACGTGCAAATCTTCTAACACCCTGGTCATCAGAAATTATTAATCCTGGTACGGGAACATTTTTACCATCTGTTCCCTTTGCTACCATGGTAAAGTAAGATGAATTACAGTGCTTTTTAGTGCCAGATGTAATATTCTCTGATTCTACACGAACACCAACTACCATAGAAGTTCTACCCGTATAGTTTATACTAGCTTTCAAGGTCACTAGTTCACCAACTTCAATAGGGTTTAGAAAGTTTACTCGGTTAACAGATGCGGTTACACAATACTGTTGAGAGTGTTTGGATGCACAGGCAAAGGCAATTTGATCCATTAGGTTCAATATATGGCCGCCATGTACCTTTCCTCCAAAATTAGAATGAGAGGGAAGCATTAATTCGGTGATAGAAACTCTAGACTCTCTTACGCTTTTGAACTTTTCCATAGACTTGATAATTTCTTTCTTAGTTTCTGACATGTGGTGATTTTTCTGCTTGAACTTCAGTAACAAAATATTTAGAATCACCTAGCCAAAAGAAAGTTGTATAGCGTTCTACGTAGCTTACTTTTACATACTGACCTTGATATTCTTGTAATTTTTCGATTACTTCTTTGTCTTTGTCCAATACAGAAAAAGAGAATATTTGAGCTCCAGAAATCCCTTGGCTTATTTCACCTTCCCAAGTTTTCGCCATGACACCTTTGTGACTAATTTTAATGAGTTCTCCAGAGCGTACACCTTCACTAAAGGTTACGAAGTATATAAAGGCATAATACAGCGCACCAATAACGACTACGCTTAATAAAAGTAATGATACTATCTTTTTCATGTGTTTAGATTTAATATATAATTAATGGTTGGTATTATAATTTTAATTTAGGTTCCTCTTCGAAATCGTCATCTTCAATGGCGCGATTAATTAATGATTCGGGTATGGATTTTTTCGCTTTCGCACCCATTTTTTTAAGCTTTTCTATACTAGTGATAATATTACCACGACCATCGACTAATTTGTTCATCGCACCCCGGTATTCTCCTTTAGCTTCCTCCATCTTTTTGCCTACTTTCATTAAGTCGCCAACAAAGCCTTCAAATTTATCATAAAGAGCACCAGCTTGCCGTGCTATTTCAATAGCATTTCGTTGTTGCTTTTCATTGTTCCACATGCTATCAATGGTGCGCAAGGTAGCAAGAAGTGTTGAAGGAGTAACAATAATAATATTTTGTTCAAAAGCTTTATTGTATAAAGAACTATCTTGATTGATAGCTATGGCAAATGCTGGTTCTATCGGGACAAACATCAATACAAAATCGGGACTCTCCATTTCATACAAATCCTCATATTTCTTGGCAGATAATTGATCTACGTGTCTTCTAAGGGAATTGATATGGTCTTTTAAGAACTTCTCTCTGAGTTCATCTTCAGCATTTACATAGCGCTCGTAATCGGTTAAGGATACTTTGGAATCCACCACCATTTTCTTACCGTCGGGTAAGTTGATGATAACATCTGGTAGCACGCGGCTACCATCTTCTCGAGTAAAGCTTTGTTGAACGGTATATTCACGGTCTTTCTCTAAACCAGATTTCTCTAACACACGCTCCAATACCAGCTCGCCCCAGTTACCTTGCATTTTACTGTCACCTTTTAAAGCTTTGGTCAAGTTCTCTGCTTCTTGGGTAATTTTAATGTTCTGAGTCTGCAGGTTCAGTAATTGTTCTTTTAAAGCAGAATGTATACTGATGTTTTCTTTCTGACTTTCTTCAACCTTCTTTTCAAAAAGAAGTATTTTTTCATTTAACGGAGTAAGAATGTTTTTGATATTCTTCTCGTTTCGCTCAGTAAATTTTAAACTCTTTTCCTCTAGAATTTTATTGGCAAGGTTCTCGAATTCTTTAGTGAATTTTTCTTGAAGCTTTTCAACTTCTTCCTTCTGTTCGCTATTCTTTTGATGCAAGTTTTCTAGGTCTGCTTGATATCTAATGATTTGGTTGCCTAGTTGCTCCTTTTCTGATTGCAATTGTAGTTTATGTTTCTCATTTTCTTTTAATCGATCTTGAAACACAGAAAGGTTATTCAGCATTTGCTGCTCACGTTCTTCTAAAGTGCTTTGCCGAGATTTTGTTTTTAGAAGCTGAATATAGTTACCAAGAAAATATCCTATGGCAAGACAAAGGATTGCTATTAGTAAATAAATATAAATTTCGTTCATCGGTGTGCTAACGTAATCAGGTAAAGATACTTGATTGGGTAGTAAAGTTTAAACGAGCAGGTCTGTTTTTAATTAACATACCTAATTGAATTTCTGATAAATGTTAAAATTTCTATTTTTTAATCCTAAAAGAACCGGTATTTGGGTCAAAAGAAATGGTGTCAGTGGGGAAGAGGGAATCAAAACTGTTATTTGCTATCAGATTACAAGGTTGATCAAAAGCATTGTTAGTTCCATCTAAAATCAACATTTTATCGCATAATTGAATAGCAAGTTCAATTTCGTGGCTTGTAAACAAAATGGATTTATTAGTTTCATGTGCTATAGATTTTAGTAGTTTTAAAATCTGAACTTTGTGGTATAGATCCAAATGAGTAGTAGGTTCATCTAGTAGAATAATATCGGTATCTTGAATTAGGGCACGAGCAATAAGTACACGTTGTAATTGACCATCACTAAGCTGAAAACACTTTTTATCTAAGAAAGGCTCTAATTCTAAAAGAGCAATGCTTTTACTAATAATTGAAATATCGTCATCAGCCAATTTACCTAGCCAATTTGTGTATGGTTGTCTGCCCAAAGCCAATAATTCATAAACAGATAGATTTTTAGAAGCAATAGGTTCTGTAAGTACCACACTTATTTTAGAAGCTATTTGCAGTTCGTTATACGTATTTAAATCTTTTTCTTCATAGAGTATAGAGCCAGATATTTTAGGTTGAAAATTGCCTATCGTACGAAGTAATGTAGATTTACCGATGCCATTTACACCAACAATAGCTGCAAGTTCCCCTTTCTGTAGTTCAAAAGAAATAGCAGAAGCAATGACTATATCATCATACCCAATAGAAAGGTCGGCAACTTGTAAAATACTATTTAATTTGTTGTTGTTGATGACTTTAGTTTTATATTAAAATATCATTTTTCTTTTTCGTACCAGTAACCATATTACTACAGGGGCTCCTAATATACTGGTAATGGCGTTAATAGGTAAAACACTAACTGAGCCCGGTAGTTGGGCAATGGTATCGCAAACCAACATTAATATCGCTCCACAACAAAGTACAGCGGGTATTTGAATTTTATGATCAGTAGTGTGCAATAGTTGTTTGGTAATGTGTGGTACGGCTAATCCGACAAAGGCAATAGGTCCGGCAAAGGCAGTAATGGATCCAGCAAGTAAACCTGTGGCTACTATGATAGTGTACCGCGATTTTTGTAAACCAATACCTAAGCTCTTAGCGTAATTCTCCCCGAGCAAAAAAGCATTTAAAGGTTTAATGGAAATGATGCTTAGAAAAATTCCTATTATAGTACAAAGCGCGACTATTAGTAATTGTACCCAAGATAAATTACCTAAACTACCAAATGACCAAAAAATGTATTGTTGTAATTTTTCAGCTTTAGAGAAATATGAAAGTACGCTTACAAAAGCAGCTGTTATACTACCAAACATAAGCCCTATAATTAATAAAGCCATAGTATCTTTTACTTTAGCTGCAACAACAAGAACTAATGATAACACCAAAAAAGAACCAAGACTAGATGCAATAGCAAGTGTAATGTCATTAAAGGTAGAAAAGTTGAATGCGCCAGAAAATAGAGAAGTTCCCATAATTAAGAGCGCAGCGCCTAAACTAGCCCCAGAGCTAATACCAAGTACATATGGTCCTGCTAAGGGATTTCTAAATAAGGTCTGCATGAGAAGTCCGCTAAGTGAGAGTCCGCCACCGACCAATATAGCTGTTATTGCTTTTGGCAGTCTATACTCCCAAATTATATAGTAGTTAGAAGAATCTTTAGTTGCTATTCCAAATAACGCTTTTAGAGTATCTACAAATGAAATATTTACAGAGCCTAAACAAATATTAATAATAAAGCATAGAAGCAATACCATCAGCAAGGCTATAAAATGATAGCTATATGTAGTTTGTTTTAACAATTAAAGCAGTGGTTTAAAAAAGTAGGGTTCGTAATTAGGTAATAATCCAGGGTGTAAAATATGGATTAAATCTTTCAACACAAGGTCTGGTCTTTGTGGACCTAATTCATAATATAAAGTACCGCCAGTTTCTCCCTTGGTATTCGCCGTGGAAAATACTTTTCTATTCTTGAAGGCATCAAACTGTGTATAATGCTGACTTGATGCTTCCATTTCTTGGTAAGTAGCTAATTGTGCTGGTCCAATCCAATATTCGGCATGTTGCCCAACATCAAGAATACTCTCCCAGCTTAAAGAGAGGCTTCCGTTTTCATCTGTTGAGCTCCAGAGGTAATCAGCATTGGCATCTTCTAGAAAATTCGCTGCCCAACTTTTTCCGCCAGGTAAATACCATATATCTTTAAACATGGCTCCACTTAGAACGGTAGGTTTTTTTTTGGCTTCAGAAGCTAGCTTTTTGGCTTCTAGGTAAGATGCTTCAATTTTATTAAAAATGGTGTCAGCTTCTTTAGTTTTATTGAAAAAAGGAGCGAAGAACTTAATCCATTCGGCTTTACCTAAAGGAGTTTCTTCTACCCAATCTCCATTATAAACTACAGGGATATGAGCACGTTGTATGGTTTCATAGGTACTGTTACCGTCGTTAATGGCAAAGCCGAAGATAAGGTCTGGCTGCAAAGCTAGAACCGCCTCTGTATTTATACTTTCGTTGACACCTAATTCTTTAATTTGCCCGGCATCAATTAATTTTCTTGCTGCTAAAGAAGAAATGTACTTGGTATCGGGAAAACCAATAAGTTGATGTAGAACTCCCAATTCTTCTAAAGCAGGAATATGAGTAGTTGAGGTTACCACAATATTTTCTACAGGAGTTGAAATTATAGCATCATATTCACTTTTGTTTAATGTAATTGTGGCTTGAATCTCTTTTGGTACCAATGCATATGTATAGGTAGTTTCTGCATTTGCCCAAGGTTTTAAGACTTTGATGATAGTAATACCATTGCTTTGATTTTCGATTGAAAAACCATTGGCATACCTTACGGATGTAATACTTGTAATGTTTTGATCGAGTGTTAAATCTTTTTTCTGCTGTTTGCATCCGCATAACAAAAAAAGGTAACTAATAATAAGTAAGCGTTTAAACATGGTTATATCTAGTCTGTTTTTCAAAAGTAGTATTATAAAAGTTTAGCGAGAAAGATTAAACTAAATGTTTACTTTCGCCGTGAATTTTGGTTTTCATCGTTTTTGATGATGAAATTAAAAGGGAATCTAGTGAAAATCTAGAGCTGTTCCCGCAACTGTAAGTTTATTTCAAACCTATCTATTGGCAAATAGTTTTTGTTTGATACTTCTTTTTAAGAAGGTACTATTTTCTTCAAAGTCACTATGGGATCCAAACCGGTTTGGAAAACATGGGAAGGCAGAATAGTATTAAACAAGTCAGGAGACCTGCCTTATTCAAACGAACAATGTTAAACTTTCGGGATAAAGGTTTGCGTATGGGTACAGACATACTACGCTCCCGTTTATGAATTTAAACGAATGAAAAATTATTTATTGTGGCCTGCGGTCACTGTATTATTATGTGCTAAAGTAGGAGCACAGCAAGAGCAAGATTCTACAAACACTTTACAACTTGATGAGGTTGTCGTTAGTGATTCACGTTTTGAATTAAAACGAGAAAATTCGGGTAAGACCGTTATTACTATTTCTCAAAAAGAATTGGCACAAAATCAGGGACGTTCGGTTGCTGAAATTATCAACACGAAAAGCGGAATTGAAATTAACGGTACCAGAAGTTTTGCCGGTCAGAACCTTTCTACTTTTGTTAGAGGTGGTAATAATCGTCAAGTTTTGGTTATTATCGATGGAATTCAAGTATCAGATCCATCGGGTACAAGCGCCGAGTATGATTTAAGATTATTGAATACGGCACAAATTGAAAGCATTGAAATTTTAAAAGGTGCAGCGAGTACCCTTTACGGAAATTCGGCAGCAACAGCGGTCATAAATATTACAACGAAGAAAGCTAAGAAAGAAGGTCTTGCGCTTGATGTTATTTCAAGTTTTGGAACCAACCAAACAAAAGATGATCAGAATTATAATATTTCTGATATTTCGAATACAGTAAACCTAACGGCTAAGCATGGAAAATTATCTGTTTTAGCCTCAGGAGGACATCAATTTACAGATGGATTATCGGCTGCAATAGGTACGGAGTCAGACGAAGTTTCTAGAATAGATGGTAACTTAAAAGTAGGGTATCAATTTTCTGAACGCTTTGAGATAAACGCATCGGCCTTCTATAATAAATTGAATAGCGATTTTGATAACGGTTTCCCTATTGAAGATGCTGATTACTATTTTACTAGTGAGCAGTCGCGTTTTGGCTTAAATTCTAAATTTGGGTATGAAAACGGAAGTATTAATTTAAATACAGCATTTAATCAGATTACGAGATCGTTTGAATCTAGCTTTCCGGCAACTTACGACTCACAATCTTATGTATTAGATGTTTTTAACAAGTACACGTTTTCAGATAACATTCATACTATAGTTGGTGTAAATTATATAGACAATCAAACTTTGTTTAGCGAGGAATACAATTCTAATACGGTTGATCCTTATTTAAATGCGGTATATGTTGGTGAACAGGGAATTAATTTAAATGCTGGTGTTCGATTAAACAATCACAGCGAATACGGTTCTAATTTCATTTATAATATTAATCCGTCATACAGAATTAGTATTAATGATGGGTATTTAAAGTTTATGGGTAGTTATGCAACTTCATACATTGCACCTAACTTATCGCAGTTATATGGTCCGTTTGGGGCGAACCCTGATTTGGATCCAGAAGAAGATACTACTTTAGAAGGAGGTATTGAATTTAAAATTTCAGATGCGTTTACCATTAATGCACTCTATTTTAATAGAACCGAAGAAGACAGAATTGATTATGTTACAATTGATTTTACAACTTTTGAAAGTCAGTATAGAAATTCTGCTGAAACCGCACATTTCGATGGGGTAGAAGTAGGCTTAAATTCAGAACTAGTTAAAGGTCTAACTTTTGATGCTAATTATACCTATACCAATTCTAAAGAAGATTTGGCATTGAGAGTACCTAAAAGTAAAATCAACGCTACTATTGGGTATGCTATAAAAGAGAAGACACTTGTCGGACTCTCTTATCAGTACGTATCCGATAGAACCGATACTGATTTTGCTACATTTTCAAATGTAACTTTAGATAGTTTTAGTTTAGCTAATTTACAATTGAGGCATCAGTTTTGTACAAATTTATCAGCGTTTTTAGCTGTGGATAATATTTTAAACGAAGAATATACCGAGGTAGTTTCTTTTACTACGAAGGGTAGAAATGTTCGACTTGGGTTTAAATTAAGTTTATAATCAAAAAAAAAGGACAGCCAATTGGCTGTCCTTTTTTCTTTTACGATTAGGTGTGTTTTAAAACTCCAAATCATAAACAGTA